>NZ_CP029551.1:4752500-5460000 GCF_003173735.1 Methylobacterium radiodurans
TCTGGTCCATGAACTGCGAGAGCTGGCTGGAGCCGAAGAACTCGCGCACGGCGGCGGCGGCCGGCTTCGCGTTGATCAGGTCCTGCGGCATCACCGTGTCGATATCGACCTGGCTCATGCGCTCGCGGATGGCGCGCTCCATGCGCAGCAGACCCAGACGGTACTGGTTCTCCATCAGCTCGCCGACAGAGCGGACGCGGCGGTTGCCGAGGTGGTCGATGTCGTCGATCTCGCCCTTGCCGTCGCGCAGCTCCACGAGCGCCTTGACGACCGCCAGCATGTCCTCCTTGCGGAGCGTGCGCACGGTGTCGGCGGCGTCGAGGTCGAGGCGCATGTTCATCTTCACGCGGCCGACCGCGGACAGGTCGTAGCGCTCGGCGTCGAAGAACAGCGAGTGGAACATCGCCTCGGCGGTGTCGAGCGTCGGCGGCTCGCCCGGGCGCATGACCCGGTAGATGTCGAACAGCGCGCCCTCGCGGCCCGAGTTCTTGTCCACCGCGAGCGTGTTGCGGATGTAGGGACCGACATTGACGTGGTCGATGTCGAGCACCGGCATCTCGGTGATGCCGACCTCGTCGAGCGCCTTCAGCAGCTTCTCGGTGATCTCCTCGCCGGCCTCGGCCCAGATCTCGCCCGTCTGCATGTTGACGAGGTCCTCGGCCACGTACTGGCCGATCAGGTCCTCGTCGGTCGCCTTGAGGAACTTGGTGCCCTTCTCGGTGATCTGGCGGGCGTTGCGGGCGTTGAGCTTCTTGCCCGCCTCGAGCACCACCTCGCCCGAATCGGCGTCGATCAGGTCGACGGAGGCCTTGAAGCCCTTCAGGCGCTCGGCGTCGAACGGCACGCGCCAGTCGGCGCCGTCGCGGTCGTAGATCACCTTGTTGTAGAAGGTCGACAGAATCTCCTCGCCGTCGAGCCCGAGGGCGAACAGCAGCGAGGTGACGGGGAGCTTGCGCTTCCGGTCGATGCGGACGTGCACGATGTCCTTGGCGTCGAACTCGACGTCGAGCCAGGAGCCGCGGTACGGGATGATGCGGGCGGCAAACAGCAGCTTTCCGCTCGAGTGCGTCTTGCCCTTGTCGTGGTCGAAGAACACGCCCGGGGAGCGGTGCATCTGCGAGACGATGACGCGCTCAGTGCCGTTGACGATGAAGGTGCCGTTCTCCGTCATCAGGGGCATGTCGCCCATGTAGACGTCCTGCTCCTTGATGTCCTTGACCGACTTCGCCTGGGTGTCCGGATCGACGTCGAACACGATGAGGCGCAGCGTCACCTTCAGCGGGGCCGCGAAGGTGATGCCGCGCTGGCGGCACTCGTCGACGTCGTACTTCGGCGGCTCGAAGGTGTAGCGCACGAACTCGAGCAGCGAGGTCGAGGCGAAGTCCGAGATCGGGAACACCGACTTGAACACGCTCTGGAGGCCCTCGTCGCCGCGGCCGCCCTCGGGCTCGTCCACCATCAGGAACTGGTCGTAGGACGCCTTCTGAACCTCGATGAGGTTCGGCATCTCGGCGACTTCCTTGATCTTGCCGAAGAACTTCCGAATGCGCTTGCGACCGACCAGCGTGTTGGCCATGTGACCTCGCTCCTACCCGCGTCCTGGTGGCCCGGGGAAACCGTCGTTCCCGCGCCGGGCCCGTGACGCGCGCCCCGCCGGACCGCGCCACCCGTCTCGAAATCCTGTCCGGGCCCGTTCCAGGGTCCGCCGGCCGCTTTAAGCGACCTTAGCCCGCGGGTGGCGACACCCGCGGGCTCCGGTCACGATCGGCTGTGGATGAGCCGCCGTGGAGTGATGGGCCGGGTGCGGCCCACCGGGGTCTTACTTGAGCTCGACCTTGGCGCCGGCCTTCTCGAGCTGGGCCTTGAGCTTCTCGGCCTCGTCCTTGGCGACGCCCTCCTTGACGGGCTTCGGCGCGCCCTCGACGAGGTCCTTGGCCTCCTTGAGGCCGAGGCCGGTGATCGCGCGGACCTCCTTGATGACCTCGATCTTCTTGTCGCCGGCGGAGGCGAGCACGACCGTGAACTCGGTCTGCTCCTCGGCGGCGGCAGCGGCGCCACCACCGGCGGCCGGGCCGGCGGCAACGGCGACGGCAGCGGCGGCCGAGACGCCCCACTTCTCCTCGAGCATCTTGGCGAGGTCGGCGGCCTCGAGAACGGTCAGCGACGAGAGGTCGTCGACGAGCTTGGCGAGATCAGCCATGATTCAATGTCCTTGATATCGGTTTGAACGAAAGGGTTTTAAAGGGGCGAACGGCCTCAGGCCGCCTCGTCCTTCTTGGCATAGGCCCCGAACACGCGGGCGAGCTTGGCCGCCGGCGCGTTGGTGAGCTGGGCGAGCTTGGTCGCGGGCGCCTGGATGAGGCCCACGAGCTTGCCGCGCAGTTCGTCCAGGGACGGGAGCGAGGCCAGGGCCTTCACGCCGTCCGGGTTCAGGGCAGTCGTTCCCATCGCGCCGCCGAGAATCACGAGCTTGTCGTTCGTCTTGGCGAAGTCCACCGCGACCTTGGCGGCGGCGACCGGGTCGCCCGAGTAGGCGAGCAGGGTCGGGCCCTTCAGGAGGGGCTTGATGGAGGCGACGTCAGTGCCATCGAGAGCGAGGCTCGCAAGGGTGTTCTTTGCGACCTTCACGGTGGCGCCGGCCTGCTTCATCTGCGAGCGCAGCTTCTGCATGTCGGCGACCGTGAGGCCCTTGTAGTGGGCCACGACGACGACGGCGTTGTTCGTGAACACGCCGTTGAGCGTCGAGACGAGATCAGCTTTTGCTGTCCGGTCCACTGGGGCTCTCTCCGGTTGGCGGAACCCGGGAGGGGTCCGCCGGTTGCATATGCCGCCGGGAACGGACGCGGTCGGGGAAGACCGGGAACGTCCTCGTGCGACGCTTCGCGGCCCTGTTCCCGGATGCTGCCCGTCTCCGGGCCGCCTCCAGGGCGAGTGGGTTCAAACCGATGCCTCCCCGCGGCCCGACGAGGCCGTGGCGAGGGTGTTGAATTCGGTCATCCCCGTCTGTGCAGGCCGGGTGGATTAAGCCGGGTGCCGGCACCTGCAGTCTCGGACAGGACATGGCCGGAAGAGGCTCCGAAGGGCTTTCGCCCCGCGTCGCCGTCCGGCCATCCCGCTCGGTCGCCCGAGCGGATCTCATGATGGAGCGCAGCCATACGGCTCCGTTCCATGGGATCATGTGATTGCGTGAGCGGGTGTATAGAGGCCTGCAAGCACCTTGCCAAGGGGCGGAACGCGACTTTTACGCCGCAGGCAAGGAGGCGATCCGCTCCGCAGCTCAGGCCGCCTCGCGCTCCGGGACGATGCGGCGGCGGGCGTTCTCCCACCAGCTCCGCTCGCGCGCCGCCTTCGCCTCGGCGGCCTTGGCGGCGTAGAACGAGGCGTTGTGCTCGCCGCGCAGGGCCTCGCGGGTGAAGCGGATCAGGTGATGGGCGACGAAGCCCATGTTGAACACCGCCTCGATCTGCCCCCGCTTCAGGGCATAGCCCGCCGCCTGCCAGAAGGGCCGGCGGTAGTCGGAGAAGATGCCCACCCGCGTGACGATGTTGAAGCCGAGGATCAGGCCGCGGCGCAGGTTGGTGCGGGTGAGCTTGCCCTTGGTGGGCGTCTTGATCCGGTGCGGGTAGGTGACCGCGCACTGGTGCTTGAAGCGCTCGAAGATCTTCTCGGGGGTGTAGGCATGCGCGATGGCGCGCCGCCAGGAGCTCACCACCGTGTCGTGCGGACGCTTGAACAGCACGTTCGATTCGAGGCTCGCGTCGTGGAGGAGGCGGCCCTCCCGCTCCAGCCGGTCCCAGAGCGGGGTCTTGGGCAGGGCCTGCAGCAGGTTGATCGTCAGCACGGGAATCGCCGAGCGGTCGATGAAGTCGATCAGGTTCTGCTCGGACTTGTCGGTATCCGAATCGAGCCCGAGGATGATGCCGGAGGTGACCTCCAGGCCGTAGGCGTTGAGCGTCTCGATCGCCTCGTACATCGGCACGGCGGCGTTGTGGGTCTTGTCGATGCCCTTGAGCGCGTCGGCCTCCGGCGTCTCGATGCCGACGAAGACGGTCATGAAGTTCGCCTGGCGCATCAGCTCGAGGATCTCGGGCTGCTTGGCCATGTTGAGCGTCGCCTCGCAGGCGAACTGGAGCGGATAGTTGTTCCGCTTCTGCCACGCCACGAGGTGGGGCAGCATCTCCCGCGTGGCCTTGCGGTTGGCGATGAAGTTGTCGTCCACGAAGTAGACCACCGCCGGGTGGCCGGGCTGGCTGATGATGGCGTCGAGCTCGGCGCACATCTGCTCGGGGCTCTTGAGCCGCGGCTGGCGTCCGTAGAGCTGCGGGATGTCGCAGAACTCGCAGCGATAGGGGCAGCCCGAGGAGAATTGCAGCGAGCCGATCAGGTAGCGCTTGAGCGGCGCGTGCTCGTAGGCGGGCGCCGGGAAGTCGGCGAGCGCGAGGCGGTCGGCGGTCTCCAGCCTCACCTGGGCGGCCGGGCGGGACACGTCGCGGTCGAGGATCTCGACGAGCCGGTCCGTGGCGTCGCCGATCTCGCCGAGATGCAGGTAGTCGAAATCGGCGTATTTCTCGGGCGCGCCCGACACCGAGGGGCCGCCCAGCACCGCGACCGTGCCGGCCGCGTGCGCGCGCTCGCGGATGTCGTGGATCTGCGGCTCCTGGATGTGCATGCCGGAGACAAAGACCGCGTCCGCCCAGGCGAAGTCCGCGGGGGCCGCCCGGCGGATATTCTCATCGATGAAGCGGCATTCCCAGGCCTCCGGCATGTAGGCCGCGATCAGCAGCAGCCCCTGCGGCGGCATAAAGGCCTTCACGCCGCCCATCAGTGGGTAGGCATGCGAGAAGGTGCCGAAGGACGGCGTGTAGGCGGGGAAGACGCACAGGATGCGTCGCTTGGAGGAGACCGGAAGGGAGCATCGCATGGGGCGCTATCTAGCACAGCCCAAGAGCTTGGCGCCCCCTCGTTGTTGAGATTGCGGTGAGGCGGAACACGAGGTCGCACCCTTGAAACGAGAAACGCCCGGCCGTCTCCGGCCGGGCGCTCCGATCTTGCGTGGCTCGAGGCCGCGCCTCAGGCGGTCAGAACCGTGGCCGGCTCGACCTTTACACCCGGGCCCATCGTCGAGGTGACGGCGATGCGCTGGATGTAGGTGCCCTTGGCGCCGGCCGGCTTCGCCTTGGCGACGGAGTCGGCGAAGGCCTTGATGTTCTCGACGAGCTTCTGCTGGTCGAACGAGACCTTGCCGATGCCGGCGTGGACGATGCCCGCCTTCTCGACGCGGAACTCGACGGCGCCGCCCTTGGCGGCACCCACCGCACCCTTCACGTCCATCGTGACGGTGCCGACCTTCGGGTTCGGCATCAGGCCGCGCGGGCCCAGCACCTTACCGAGGCGGCCGACGAGCGGCATCATGTCCGGGGTCGCGATGCAGCGGTCGAACTCGATCTTGCCGCCCTGGACGATCTCAAGGAGATCCTCGGCGCCCACGATGTCGGCACCGGCCGCGCGGGCGTCGTCCGCCTTGGCGCCGCGGGCGAAGACCGCCACGCGGACCGTGCGGCCCGAGCCGTTCGGCAGGTTGCAGACGCCGCGGACCATCTGGTCGGCGTGGCGCGGGTCGACGCCGAGGTTCATCGAGATCTCGACGGTCTCGTCGAACTTGGCGTTCGCCTTCGACTTCACCAGCGCGATCGCCTCGTCCAGGCCGTAGAGCTTGGTCGGGTCGATGCCCTCGCGGGCTGCGCGGATACGCTTGCCTTCCTTAGCCATGCTGCCCTCCCTCAGGCCACGATCTCGAGGCCCATGGCCCGCGCGGAGCCACGGATCATCGCGACGGCCGAATCGACCGAGTCGCAGTTCAGGTCGGGCATCTTCTTCTCGGCGATCTCGCGAAGCTGCGCCTCGGTGATCTTGCCGACGGTCGGGCCCTTGCCGGGGGTCTTCGAGCCGGAGGCCGGCTTCTTGCCGATCTTCAGGCCGACGGCCTTCTTCAGGAAGAAGGTGACCGGGGGCTGCTTCATCTCGAAGGTGAAGGAGCGGTCCTGATACGCGGTGATGATCACCGGGATCGGGGTGCCCTTCTCCATCTGCGCGGTCTTCGCGTTGAAGGCCTTGCAGAATTCCATGATGTTGAGGCCGCGCTGACCGAGCGCGGGGCCGATCGGCGGCGACGGGTTGGCGGCGCCGGCCGGGACCTGAAGCTTCACGTAGCCCGTGATCTTCTTCGCCATGGGACAACTCCCAAGAATTGCGCGTCGCCGCACTGCCTAGGCGCGGGCGGACGGGCGATTGCAGGTCGCGGTGCGGACCGGGGCTCCCGGCGGCGATCCGGGCGGGCCTCCCGCGAATGATGCCGAGGGGGCTCGTGCCCGCAACGGCGTTTCACGGCGCGGCCGAGGCCTCGCCGGGAAAAGCGACGATCAGGTCCGTGACGACCGATCGGAGACGACGAAAAATCAGACCTTCTCGACCTGGCCGTATTCCAGCTCCACCGGGGTGGCGCGGCCGAAGATCGACACGGCGACCTTGAGGCGGGAGCGGGTCTCGTCCACCTCCTCCACCGTGCCGTTGAAGCTGGCGAAGGGGCCGTCCGAGACGCGCACCGTCTCGCCGACCTCGAAGGAGATCGAGGGCTTCGGGCGGTCGACGCCCTCGGCGACCTGGCCCTTGATGCGCTCGGCCTCGGCATCCGGGATCGGAACCGGCTTCGACTTGTCGGCACCGAGGAAGCCCGTGACCTTCGGGGTGTTCTTGATGAGGTGGTAGACCTCGTCGGTGAGGTCGCACTTCACCAGCACGTAGCCGGGGAAGAACTTGCGCTCGGCATCGACCTTGCGGCCGCGACGCACCTCGGTGACCTTTTCGGTCGGCACCATCACCTCGTCGAAGAGGTCGGTCAGCCCGCGCTGGGCCGCCTGATCCTTGATGGACTGGGCGACCTTGTTCTCGAAGTTCGAGTAGGCGTGGACGATGTACCAGCGCTTCGACACGGTTCAGTTCAACTCCGGACCAATCCGGGGACCCCGAGGGCCCCGCTCATCTCACAGGCCGAGGATCAGCCCGACCCCGTAGCGCAGGGCCTGATCGACGACCGTGAAGAACACGCTCGCCAGGATCACCATCACGAAGACCATGATGGTGGTCACCGTGGTCTCGCGCCGGGACGGCCACGTGACCTTGCGGCCCTCGTCGCGGACCTGGGACAGGAACTCGACCGGGCCGACGCGCTTGGGCGCCGGACGCTGCGGCGGCACCTGACGGGAGGGCGCAGGCGTGCCCGTGCCTCGCGCCGCGGCGCGGGCCGTATCCACCTTCTTGCTCGCTTCGTTCGATGCCATGGCGCCAGGGTCTTGGTTCTTGACGACGGTGATCGAGCCCGCCCGGACACCGCCTCCGGGAACGGGCCATCGGGTGCCGGGGGCTCGTGCCCAGCCCGCACCGACGGCCTCTCAGGATCTCGGAGTGCGCCCGCTCTAGCGCAAGTCGAACGCCTTGTCGACAGTGCGGCTTCGGGCGGGCTAGCGGAGAAGGGAAGGCAGGAAAATCGAACTGGCAGGAGTGGAGGGACTCGAACCCGCAACCTCCGGTTTTGGAGACCGGCGCTCTGACCAGTTGAGCTACACTCCTGCGCGGCGCCTCGCGGCGCGCGGCCTGCTCATGCCGCAAGCCGGGCCGGGATGCAAGGGTATCGTGACGCGAGGGCGCCGATTCCCCTGGGCCCGACAAGAAAAGGGCCGGCCAGAAGGCCGACCCCTGTCAGTCGCGACGGTGAGGCGCGCGATCTAAGCCGCGCGCCCGGTCCCAAATATTACTCGGTGATGGCGGCGACGACGCCGGCGCCGACGGTGCGGCCGCCCTCGCGGATGGCGAAGCGCAGCTTCTCCTCCATGGCGACCGGCACGATCAGCGCGACGTCCATGGTCACGTTGTCGCCCGGCATCACCATCTCGGTGCCCTCCGGCAGGGTGCACACGCCCGTCACGTCGGTGGTGCGGAAGTAGAATTGCGGCCGGTAGTTGGTGAAGAACGGCGTGTGGCGCCCGCCCTCCTCCTTCGTCAGGATGTAGGCCTCGGCCTTGAACTTGGTGTGCGGCTTCACCGAACCCGGCTTGCACACGACCTGGCCGCGCTCCACGTCCTCGCGCTTCGTGCCGCGCAGCAGCACGCCCACGTTGTCGCCCGCCTGGCCCTGGTCGAGCAGCTTGCGGAACATCTCGACGCCCGTCACCGTCGTCGTCGTGGTCGCCCGGATGCCGACGATCTCGACCGTCTCACCCACCTTCACGATGCCGCGCTCGACGCGACCCGTCACCACCGTGCCGCGGCCCGAGATCGAGAACACGTCCTCGATCGGCATCAGGAACGGCAGGTCGATCGGGCGCTCCGGCTGCGGGATGTAGGCGTCGACCGTCTCCATCAGCTTGAGCACGGCGTCGCGGCCGATCTTGGGCTCCTTGTCCTCGAGCGCCATCAGGGCCGAGCCCTTGGTGATCGGGATGTCGTCGCCGGGGAAGTCGTACTTCGAGAGGAGCTCGCGCACCTCCAGCTCGACGAGCTCGAGGAGCTCCTCGTCATCGACCATGTCGACCTTGTTGAGGAACACCACCAGCGCCGGCACGCCGACCTGGCGGGCGAGCAGGATGTGCTCGCGGGTCTGCGGCATCGGGCCGTCGGCGGCCGAGACCACCAGGATCGCGCCGTCCATCTGGGCGGCGCCCGTGATCATGTTCTTCACGTAGTCGGCGTGGCCGGGGCAGTCGACGTGGGCGTAGTGGCGGTTCGTGGTCTCGTACTCGACGTGGGCGGTCGAGATCGTGATGCCGCGCGCCTTCTCCTCGGGAGCCTTGTCGATCTGGTCGTAGGCCGTGAACGTCGCGCCGCCCGACTCGGCCAGGACCTTCGTGATCGCCGCCGTCAGCGAGGTCTTGCCGTGGTCCACGTGGCCGATCGTGCCGATGTTGCAGTGCGGCTTCGTACGGCTGAACTTTTCCTTGCCCATAGCGTCCTGAATCCTACCGAGAAGGGCCGCGGCGCACGGGCGCCGGTTCTGGCGATCGGCCGGGCCGATCGTCGCCGCCCGCGCGAGCCTGGGGCCGGCGAAAAGCGCGGATCGCTTAGAGGGAACCCGTCCTTTGATCAAGGGCCGGCCGATAGAGGGCGACTTGGCGCCTGACCCGGCCCGGGATGCGCCTCCTCCCGAATCGTGCCTCAGCGTTTGACCCGAACAAAATTGTCGAGTGCTGAAGCTGAGCGGTTTTCGCCCGGTGTGGCGCGGCGGGCATAGTGAAGCTTTGCCGGTCGCTATACCGGTGGTTTCAGGATCACCGAAACCTTCAGGTCTTCACCCCATGATGAAGAAGCTCCTCCTGGCGAGCGCCGCCTCGGCCCTCGTGGCCGGTGCCGCGAGCGCCGCCGACCTGCCCCGCCGCGCCGCCCCGCCGCCGATCTTCACGCCGGTGCCGGTCTTCACCTGGACGGGCTTCTACGCCGGCACGCACACCTCGTACGGCATCACCGAGAACGGTAACATCCGCACGCTGGGCAACAACAGCGCCGCCACCGGCACGCTGCTGGCCCCGAACTTCACCGACACCGTCGGCAACGTCGCGGGCGGCCGTCGTCCGGCCTCCTTCAGCACTGAGACCGACAAGATCGGCAAGATCGGCGGCGGCATCGGCTACAACTACCAGTTCACGCCGGGCTCCGGCTTCGTCGTCGGCGTCGAGGCCTCCTGGACCTGGACCGACCTCACCCGCGGCCGCTCCTTCGTCAGCGGCCTGAACGACGTGAGCACCTACCGCCAGAGCCTCGACTGGCTCGGCACCGTGACGGGTCGCGTCGGCTACGCCTTCGACCGGTTCCTCGTCTACGGGACCGGCGGCTTCGCCTACGGCAACGTGTTCTACGACGCGCAATTCCGCTCGAACAACGCGGCCGCCGGCTTCCCGCTGGCCTATGCGGGCCGCTACGACGACCTCGAGACCGGCTACGTCTACGGCGGCGGCGTCGAGTGGGCGATCCCGACCGACAGCTTCCTGAACTTCTTCAGCGTCGGTCGCTACCTCGGCCTCAAGGCCGACGTGACCCTGAAGGCCGAGTACCTGCGCTACGATCTCGGCAGCCGTAACGTCCTGGTCAGCAGCATCAACCCGACGACTGGCGGCCAGTTCGTGCCGACCGCGAACGGCTCCTACACCTCGCGCTTCAACACCGAGGGCCAGCTGATTCGCGCCGGCTTCAACTACAAGTTCGGCAGCTACTGATACCGATCTCCGGCCGGGTTCGACCCGGCTCGGACGAGCTCTCGATGAGGGCGGTTGCCGGTGACGGCAGCCGCCCTTCTCCTTTTTCCGCGAGAGCGACCGGGCTTCGCGAGAGGGCATCGGGCCTCGCGGCAGCGATCTGGGTCGACACCCGCTACCGTTCGCCGCGCGCCGAACAGGCAGGCTCCGCCCGTCGGCGACCCACCTGAGGAAGCTTGGGCGGAGTGTGCGATCCCGATCAGGGCCGGCCGCCGGTCCGCCGCATGGGCGCCAGACCGTCAGAGGCTGGGCACCGTGCCGAAGGGATGTTCCCTCAGGCGCTGACCGCGGCGCGGGCGGGACGACGCGCCGGTGTCGGCCTGGCCGTCGGAGCGGCCGGGCGCAGCAGGGCGCCGAGCGTCACGAACCCGTCCGCGCCGCCCTGCCCCGCCCGGATGCCGAAGCCCAGCGCGAAGGAGCGGCCGAGCGCGGCGTCGCGCTCCAGGCCGAAGCGGTCGAGGGCGGCCAGGAAAGCCTCGCGGAACAGGCTCGGCCGGCACCAGCGCTTCTCGGCCATCTGCAGGGGCCAGTCCCAGAGCCCTTCCTCGCGCCGCGCGCCGAGGACGGAGCGGCCGATGAAGTAGCCGCTGGCGTGCTCCAGACCGTCCTCGGACAGCGACCAGTCGTCGTTGCGGAAGGTCACGGCCGCGCCGGCGTTGTTCATGGCTGCTTCCCCGGTTGTTCTTGCGCGCGGGGTGGATCGTCGTCACCGCGCCAGCTGGAACATTCGAGGAACACTGGCCCGGAACGACACAGGCGTCAAGCGCCGCGTTCCCTTTGCGTTCACATCCGGCGGGACGGCGTCGCGCCCTCAGCGCCCCTTGCGGAAGAGCGGGTGCTCGACCCGGTCGCCGGGCCGGATCCCGAGGCGCGCCGCAGTGCCGGCGTTGAGTTCGAGCACGGCCAGCACCGGCTCGCCCGACAGGATGGTCGCGGTCGAGAGCGGCTCGGTATCAGCGGCGACGCGCGCCACCGTGCCGTCGGCCCGGATGAACAGCATGTCGAGCGGCAGGTAGGTGTTCTTCATCCACATCGCGACCGGCTCGACCCGCTCGAAGTCGAACAGCATGCCGTGGTTCGGCGCCATGCTGCGCCGGAACATCAGGCCGCGTGCCCGGTCGGCGTCGTTGCGCATGACCTCGACATCGAAGCGCTGCGGGCCGGCGCGGGTCGCGATCGTCAGGGGCTCGGTGCGGGCCGCGTCCTGGGCGTGGACGGCGGCGGGACGCAGGACGGGGGCCGCCGCGAGCGGCAGGGCGACGAGCGCGAGCGCCCGGAGGATACGCAGCACAGAGCGAACCTTCAGTGGGAGGCGGGAAGCGTGGCGTCCAACAACCGCACTTCGGCCGCCATGGCTCCCTTGGAACCGTCGCCGTAGCGCACCAGCACCGTCTCGCCGGGCTTCAGCTCGGCGATGCCGTAGCGCCGCAGGGTCTCCATGTGCACGAAGATGTCGGGCGTGCCGTCCCCGCGCGAGACGAAGCCGAAGCCGCGCAGGCGGTTGAACCACTTCACCACCGCCGGCTCCAGGCCGCTCGTTGGCACCACGGTGACGTGGGTGCGCGGCATCGGCAACTCGGAAGGGTGCAGCGCGCTCGACGCATCGAGCGAGACCACCCGGAAGGCCTGCCAGCCGCGGGGGCGCTGCACGGCCTCCACCACGATGCGGGCGCCCTCGTTGGCCGTCTGGTGGCCGTCGCGGCGCAGGCAGGTGACGTGCAGCAGGACGTCCGGCGAGCCGTCGTCCGGCACGATGAAGCCGAAGCCCTTGGACACGTCGAACCACTTGATGCGGCCGGCGATCTCCACGAGGTCGAGCGGTTGTTCGGGTGCCTCGCGCCGGGCCGCGCCCTCGATGTCCCCTACGGTCCTGGGGTCCCCCGACCCAAATCCGAAATCGTCAGACATCACGCGCTACCCACACCGAATCGCACAACGCGGTTCGAGGACAGGATTAACGAAGTCCTGATTCTGCGGAAGCCCATTTGACCGGCAGGCCGCCCGCCGGGGATGCAATCTTGGCCGTATCGGCAGGGCTGCAACATGCAGTTCCGGCGGGCTCCGACAGGGTGCAGGCCCGTGCCGCACCGCTGAAATCCGGGCTTGCGGCTGTCCTGGGGACGCGCCCCGCGTGAGCGCGCCGGGTCCGGCATCACGATTTTGCGAGAGGCCTCCGCATCGCCGCGGGGTGCGAAACCGGGCGCGGGGTTGCTATGGCCGCGCCATGCAGACCCCGTCCCCAGCGCCCGCCCCCGACCCGACGCGCGGGCGCCTCGCTGTCATCGATGCCCTGCGCGGCGCCGCGCTCGCCGCGATGGCGGCCTACCACGCGACCTGGGACCTCGGTTACCTCCGGCTCACGCCGGAGAACCTGGCGCTCAGCCCCGCGGGCCGGGTCGCCGCCCACCTCATCGCCGGCAGCTTCCTGCTGCTCGTCGGCGTCGGCATGGTGCTGATGAATGGCGAGCGCTTCCGCCCCCGCCCGACGCTGCTGCGGGTCTCCCGCATCGGGCTCTCGGCGCTGGCGGTCACCCTGGCGACCTGGCTCGCCTTCCCGGACAGCTTCGTGTTCTTCGGCGTCCTGCACTGCATCGCCGTGTCGAGCCTGCTCGGGCTGCCGTTCCTGTTCGTGCCGGTCTGGGTCACCGGGCTCGCGGCCGCGCTGGTCGTCGCGGCGCCGCATCTCGTGCGGGCGGAGTTCCTCGACGCGCCCGCCCTGTTCTTTCTCGGGCTCGGGCAGGGCCTTCCGCGCACGAACGACTACGTGCCGCTCTTCCCCTGGTTCGGGATCGTGCTCGCGGGCATCGCGCTCGGGCGCCTGGGGCTGCCGCGCCTCGCCCGCTCGCCACTGGGCGCTTGGCGCCCGGCCGGGCGGATCGGTCGCGCGGCCGGCTTCGCCGGGCGGCACAGCCTCGCGATCTATCTCGTGCACCAGCCTCTGCTGCTCGGCGCCCTGACGAGTGTGGCGGCGCTCACCGGCCCGCATCCGCGGGCTGGCGAGCGGGCCTTCCGGGCCGATTACGCGGCGCATTGCACCCGGACCGGCGGCGAGGCCCGGGCCTGCCGGATCGCGGCCCGCTGCACCGTGGCCGCGCTCCGGCGCGAGACGCTCTGGCTCGCGCAGGACCGGGCGTTCACGGGCGAGGAGCGCCTGCGGGCGCAGGCGCTGTCGCAGGCCTGCTACGAGGCCGCTGAGGGCACGCGGGGCGCACCCTGAGGTGCCGGCCCTCCCGGGCGGGTGCCGGCCCGGGAAGGTCCGTGGCTCGACTTCAGTCCTTGGCGCGCTCGACGTAGGAGCCGTCGGCGGTCATCACCACCACGCGGGTGCCGGCGGCGATGTGGGGCGGAACGGTGGTGCGGACGCCGTTCGAGAGCGTCGCCGGCTTGTAGGACGAGGAGGCGGTCTGGCCCTTGAGCACCGGCTCGGTCTCGGCGACCTCCAGGATCACGCGCTGGGGCAGCTCGATCGTCAGCGGGGTGCTGTTGTGGATCGAGAGCATCACGGCCATGCCTTCCTGCAGGTAGGGGGCGGCATCGCCCACCACGTCCTCCGGCACCGCGACCTGCTCGTAGTTCTCGGGGTTCATGAAGTGGAACCCCTCGCCGTCCTGGTACAGGAAGGTGTGCTCGCGGTCCTCCACGAAGGCGCGCTCGACCTGCTCGGTGGTGCGGTAGCGCTCCGAGACCTTCACGCCGTCGGTGATGCGGCGCATGTCGAGCTGCGTCACCGGCGTGCCCTTGCCGGGGTGGATGTTCTCGGCGAAGAGGATGACGTAGAGCTTGCCGTCCTTCTCGACGACGTTGCCCTTGCGGAGCGTTGAGGCGATCACCTTCACGGGACTGGTCCTAGATTTGACAAGGCGGGACGCGCGCGCCAAGCGCGGGGCGTTCGCCCGCCGGGGCCACGGCTGGCCCCGGCACTATCCTATCCGCAGCCGGCTTGCCAGCCGCCGCGTCGCCAGCCGCCGGGCCCGAACCGTGCCGACAGCCCTCGAGTCTCCCTGGTGGGCGCCCGCGCGCCACGCCGACCGCCGCCCGGTGCTCCTCACGCGCAACCGGATCACGGCCGCCCTGCGCGCGCACTTCGCCGTGCGCGATTTCGTGGAGGTGGAGACCGCCTGCCTGCAGGTCTCGCCCGGCAACGAGGCGCATCTCTCGGCCTTCGGCACGGAGGCCATCGGCGCGGACGGAGCGCGGGCACCCCTCTACCTGCACACCTCGCCGGAATTCGCCTGCAAGAAGCTGCTGGCGGCGGGCGAGCCGCGCCTGTTCAGCCTCGCCCGGGTCTTCCGCAACCGCGAGCGCGGGCCGCTGCACCATCCCGAATTCACCATGCTGGAATGGTACCGGGCCGGTGAGCCCTACACGGCGCTGATGGACGATTGCGCCGACCTGCTGCGGCTCGCCGCCGAGACGGGCGGCGCGGCCCGGTTCACCTGGCGCGGGCGCGAGGCCGACCCCTTCGCCGAGCCGGAACGGCTGAGCCTCGCTGCGGCCTTCGACCGCCATGCCGGCATCGATCTGCTCGCGACGGTCTCAGCCACCGGCGAGACCGACCGGGACGGCCTCGCGGCCGCGGTGGCCCGCGCCGGCCTGCGGGTCGCGGCGGACGATTCCTGGGCCGATCTGTTCAGCCGGGTCCTCGTGGCGAAGATCGAGCCGGAACTCGGCCTCGGTCGTCCGACGATCCTCTGCGAGTACCCGATCAGCGAGGCCGCGCTCGCCCGCCCGAGCCCGGCCGACCCGCGGGTGACCGAGCGGTTCGAGCTGTATTGCTGCGGCGTCGAGCTGGCGAACGCCTTCGGCGAGCTGACCGACCCGGAGGAGCAGCGCCGCCGCTTCTCGGCCGAGATGGCGGTGAAGCAGGCGGTCTACGGCGAGACCTACCCGATCGACGAGGAGTTTCTGGCAGCGCTCGCCGCCATGCCCGAGGCTTCCGGCAGCGCACTCGGCCTCGACCGGCTGGTGATGCTGGCGGTCGGCGCGCGGCGGATCGAGGACGTGCTCTGGACCCCGGTCGCCGGATGACCCGGCCACTGCGCAGCCTCGACGATCTCGCCGCCGCGGGCCTCGTGGCGGCCGACGACCTGCCCGGCCTCGCCGCGGTGGCCCAGCGCTACGCCGTCTCGCTCACGCCCGACACGGCAGAGCTGATCGACCGCGCCGACCCGGCCGACCCGATCGCCCGACAGTTCGTGCCGCGCGCCGAGGAGGCGGTGACGGCTCCGGAGGAGCGCGCCGACCCGATCGGCGACGGGGCGCACGCCCCCGTTCCCGGGATCGTGCACCGCTACCCCGACCGGGTGCTCCTGAAGCCGCTCCATGTCTGTCCGGTCTACTGCCGCTTCTGCTTCCGCCGCGAGATGGTGGGGCCGGACGGACTGGGCACGCTCAGCGAGGCGGAACTCGATCGCGCGCTCGCCTACATCGCCGCGCATCCGGCGATCTGGGAGGTTGTGCTGACGGGCGGCGACCCCTTCGCGCTCTCGCCGCGCCGCCTCGGCATGATCGCCGGGCGGCTCGGGCGGATCGAGCACGTGCGGGTGATGCGGGTGCACACCCGCGTGCCGGTGGTGAGCCCGGCGACGGTCACGGACGAATTCATCCACGCTCTCAAGACATTCGGCCGGGCGGTGTTCGTGGCGCTCCACGCCAACCACGCCCGCGAGTTCACCGACGCGGCGTGCGCGGCGGTGGCGCGGCTCGTCGATGCCGGAATCCCGATGGTGAGCCAGTCGGTGCTGCTGCGGGGCGTCAACGACGATCCGGCGAGCCTGGAGGCGCTGATGCGCATCTTCGTGGAGAACCGGGTGAAGCCCTACTACCTGCACCACGGCGACCTCGCCCCCGGCACCGGCCACCTGCGCACGGAGATCGCCGAGGGGCAGGCGCTGATGCGGGCGCTGCGCGGCCGCCTCTCGGGCCTCGCCCAGCCGACCTACGTGCTCGACATTCCGGGCGGCCACGGCAAGGTCCCAGTCGGACCGGGCTACCTGCGGGAGGGGCCGCAGGGCACGCGGGTGACGGACCCGCAGGGGCGGGAACATCCCTACCCGCCGGAAGAGTGAGGCGACTGCTGCGGCGCGGTCAGACGTCTCGTGCAGACCCCGCCGCGCTCTCCCTCCCCCCCTCTGCGGGGGAGGGTGGCCCGCAAAGCGGGACGGGAGAGGGGAACCCAGCTTCCGGAAGAGGCGCGGCCTGCATGCAGGGCTGAGCCTCATTCTGCCCCGTTCAGCCCCCTCCCGACTCTCGCTGACGCAACGGCCACCCTCCCCCGCAGAGGGGGAAGGGAGCGCGCGCAGGGTTGTCCGCACGCGTCCCGTGCACGGGAGCGCCCTATCCGGAGGGCGGTGAACTGCCCTACCCCTGCCGCTCCCGGCAGGCCCCGCACTCGCCCTCCACCTCGACGATCCGGCTCGCCGGCTTGAAGCCGGCCCGGTCGAGGGCCCGGTCGAGCCCCGCCTCGATCTCCGGCGCCGTGGTCTCGCCGATGCCGCCGCAGGTGCGGCAGATCAGGAAGACCAGCCCCTCCCCGGCCCCGTGCTCGTGCGCGCAGGAGACGAAGGCGTTGCGGCTGGCGATCCGGTGGACGAGGTTCAGATCCGTCAGGAAGTCGAGCGCGCGGTAGACCGAGACCGCGGCGACCCGCCGGCCCGGCACGCTCAGCCGCTCGGCGATGTCGTAGGCCCCGAGCGGCCCCTGCGCCGCCGCCACCGTCTCCAGCACGTCGCGGCGCAGGCGTGTGAACTGAAGGTCGCGCGCCCGGCAGATCTCCTCGGCGCGCGCGACGACGTCGAAGCCGTGCGCGTGGTGGTGGCCGGCACCGTGCTCGTGCCCGTGCATGGCGATCCCCGGAGAAGACGCGCGGGTGGAACGGGCACCGGAGGGGCCCGCATTGAACGCGCCGCGTGTTACAGTGTATCAGCCGTCCATATAGGCGGCCCCCGATCCTGCGGCAAACCGCGCGCGGTCGCACGCGCCGCCGCGCCCCTGGGCCGGCTTTCCCACACGTGACGGCATCCTTGTCCCCGAATCAGACGCCCCTCCGCCACGCCTCGCTGTTCCGCAGCGGCCTGGGCTTCCGCCTCGCCCTCGCGGCGGGCGTCGTCCTGCCGCTCTGGCTCGCCATCCTGTGGGCGACCGCGTGAGCGCGCCGCTCCGGGCCTCACCGGGCCTTCAAGCCCCGCCGGGCGCGATCCGGCTCGCCGGGCTCACCCTCGGCTACGACCGGCACCCGGCGGTGCACCACCTCGACGGTACGATCCCCGCGGGCGACATGCTGGCGGTGGTGGGCCCCAACGGGGCCGGCAAATCGACCCTCCTGAAGGGCCTCGTCGGCGAGATCCCGTGCCTCGACGGCGCGATCCTGCGCGGCGTGCCCCGCGAGGCCGTCGCCTACCTGCCGCAGGCCGACGAGATCGACCGCAGCTTCCCGCTGAGCGTGCTCGACCTCGCCAGCATGGGGCTGTGGCGGCGGGCCGGCGCGTGGCGCAGCCTCGGCCGGAGCCGCGGCGCGGTGCTCGACGCGCTGGGCGCGGTCGGCCTCTCGGGCTTCGAGGGGCGGGCCATCGGCACGCTGTCGGGTGGGCAGTTCCAGCGCGTGCTCTTCGCCCGGCTGATCCTGCAGGACGCGGCCGTGATCCTCCTGGACGAGCCCTTCACCGGCATCGACGCGCGCACCGTCGACGACCTCGTCGGGCTGATCGGGCGCTGGCACGCGCAGGGACGCACGGTCGTGGCGGCGCTGCACGATTTCGCGCAGGTGCGGGCGCATTTCCCCCGCACCCTGCTCATCGCCCGCGAGCCCGTGGCCTGGGGGCCGACCGAGACGGTGCTGACGCCGCAGAACCTCGCCCGGGCCGCCCGCCTCTCCGAGGCCTGGGACGAGGCCGCCGCCGTGTGCGCGCGGGGCCACGATCACGCCCCGGCGGAGCCCGCGACCGTGCAGGGGACCGTGCAGGAGACCGTGCATGGGCACGATCATGGCCATGATCATGGGCACGCCCACGACCAGGGTCACGCGCACGAGGGCCACGCGCATGCCGGACACCGGCACGGGAGCGCGGCGTGAGCGACCTTCTCGCCCCCTTCATCGAGTTCGGCTTCATGCGCCGGGCCCTGGTCGGCTGCCTCGCGCTCTCGCTCTCGGCGCCGCCGCTGGGCGTCTTCCTGATGCTGCGGCGCATGAGCCTGATGAGCGAGGCGATGAGCCACGCGATCCTGCCCGGGGCGGCAGTCGGCTTCCTCGTGGCCGGCCTGTCGCTGCCCGCGATGACGCTCGGGGGCCTCGTGGCGGGCCTGGCGGTGGCGCTACTCGCCGGGTTCGTCACGCGCTCGACGGTGCTGCGCGAGGACGCGAGTCTGGCAGCCTTCTACCTGATCTCGCTGGCGGCCGGCGTCCTCCTCGTGTCGCTGCGCGGCTCGCAGATCGATCTCCTGCACATCCTGTTCGGCACGGTGCTGGCCCTCGACGATCCCGCCCTGTGGCTTCTCGGCGGGATCAGCACGCTCACGCTCTTCGCGCTCGCCCTGCTCTACCGGCCGCTGGTGATGGAGTGCGTCGATCCGCTCTTCCTGCGGACCGTGAGCCGGGCCGGCGGGCCGGCGCACTACGCCTTCCTGGGGCTCGTGGTGGTCAACCTCGTGGCCGGCTTCCAGGCGCTCGGCACGCTGCTCGCCGTCGGGCTGATGCTGCTGCCGGCCATCGCCGCCCGGTTCTGGGCGCGCGGCCTGAGCGGCCTGATCCCGGTCTCGATGCTGGTAGGCGCCCTGTCGAGCGTGATCGGCCTCGCCCTCTCCTATCGCTTCGACCTGCCGAGCGGCCCGGCCATCGTGCTGGCGGCGGGCGCCCTCTACGCCGTCTCCTTGGTCGCCGGTCCGCAGGGCGGCCTCGCCTGGCGCCTCGTGCGGGCGCGGCACCTGGAGGCCTGATCCCGTCTGCTGCCCCGGTCTTCGTGCCGCGCGCGAACTTTCCGGCCTCTCGGATCATATGATTCCGTCGAGGAGAGCGGGATGGTGCGGTCGAGGCTCTACAAGGTTACCCGGGGCACGCTGCGGCTGCTGTCGCGCCCGGTGCGGCGGGCGCAGGGCCGGGGCGGGATCGTGCTGGAGCCCTATCGCGGCTACGGCTCCTGCGACGAGATCTTCCTGATCGGCCGCGTCTTCCGGCAATCCCGGCCCGCCCCCGACGCCGACCGCGATTCGCTGCGCGACCTCTGGCGCGACGTCGGCCGCCGGATCGCCCGGCGCGCGGTCCGTGGGGCGGCCGTCACCGCCCGGTTCGGAGGCACCGAGCAGCGCGTCGCGACCGACCGGGACGGCTATTTCCGCATCCACCTGAAGCCCCGTGCGATGCCGGATTGCGCGGACCCCTGGCGCGCGGTCGGCCTGACGCTCGACGCCGAGCCCCCGGTCGAGGCGCGGGCGGAGGTCTACGTGCCGCCGGCCCACGCGCGCTTCGCGGTGGTCAGCGACATCGACGACACGGTGATGCACACGGGCGTGGCCAACAAGCTGGTGATGCTCTGGCGCCTGTTCGTGGAGGATGCGGAGAGCCGCACCGCCTTCCCGGGCGTCGCCACGCTCTACCGGGCCCTGCACGACGGCGCGGACGGCGAGCAGAACCCGATGCTCTACGTCTCGCGGGCTCCCTGGGGTCTCTACGACGTGCTGAGCGAGTTCTTCGCCCGCCACGCGATCCCCGCCGGGCCGGTGCTCTTCCTGCGGGAATGGGGCCTGTCCTGGACCCACCCGCTGCCGCGCCGGGCCGAGGACCACAAGCGCATCCTGATCGGCAACATGCTGGCGCTCTACCGCGACCTGCCCTTCGTGCTGATCGGCGACAGCGGCCAGCACGACCCGGAGGTGTACGCCGAGGTGGTGGCCGCGCATCCGGGCCGGGTGCGGGCCGTCTACATCCGCAACGTCTCGGCGGATGCCGCGCGCATCGCCGAGATCGAGCGCATCGCGGCGGGCGTGACGGCGGCCGGAGCGAGCTTCGTGCTGGCGCCCGACAGCGTGGCGATGGCCGAACACGCGGCCGGCCTCGGCCTGATCGCGCACGACGCGGTGGCGACGGTGCGGGCCGAGCGCGAGGCCGCACCGCCCGAGCCCGCGACCGGCCCGCTGCCGGGCGTCCTGCGCCCGACGGAGGTCCCGCCCACGGTGGTGATCGAGCCGGAAGGCGGACGGCGTCTCTGAAGTTCGGCGATTCCGAAGGGCCTCAGGCCCGTCAGTGGGATGTGGGGCGGAGCCCCGCTCGTCAGCTCCAGGCGTGGAAGGGCGGGTTCACGCCGTTCAGCGCGTGGTTGCCGACGATGGCGTATTTCCAGCGCACCGGGTCGTGCAGGGTGTGGGTGCGGGCGTTGCGCCAGTGTCGGTCGAGGTTGTGCTCGGCCAGCGTCGAGCGGGTGCCGGCAAGCTCGAACAGCTTGTTGGAAGCCGCGAGCGCCACCTCGGTGGTGAGCACCTTCGCTTCCGCGGTGGCGAGCTGGGCCGCCGCGACGCTCTCAGCCTCGGGCGTCGCCACCGCCGCGTCGATGGCGCGCCCCGCCCGCTCCAGCAGGGCCTCTGCGGCGTGGAGGCGTATGGTCAGCTCGCCCACCGCCTGGACCGTGTAGGGATCGTCCGAGGCCCGCTCCTGCCCGCTGTCGATCCAGGGCCGTGCCTTCGTCCGCACGAAGTCGATCGTGTCGTCGAGGGCCGCCCGGGCGATGCCCGCATCGACCGCCGCCTGGATGATCTGGAAGATCGCCCCGTCGGCGGTGGGCCGCTCGTAGCCCTTCCAGGCCGGAACCAGATGGGTCTTCGGCACGCGCACGTCCTCGATCAGCACCGTACCGCTCGCGGTTCCGCGCTGCCCGAAGGCCGACCAATCGTCGATGACCGAGAGGCCGGGTGCGTCCCGCTCGGCGATGGCGTACCAGGCGCGGCCCTCCGGGTCGGTCGCGACGATCGGCACGAGATGGGCGAGCAGCGCGCCCGTGCAGTAGAATTTCTGCCCCCGCACCACGACGTGGTCGCCCGCGTCGGTGAAGCGCGTCTCGAAATCGGCGGCCCGCTTGGTGCCGCGCTCCGAGAAGGCGTTGCCGAAGCGGCTGCCGCGCAGAACCTCGCCGAAAAGCAGCGCCTTCTGCTCGGGGTCGGAGACCGTGTCGATCGCTGCCACGATGCCGAGATGGTTCTGGGCGATCTGGCCGATCGACGGGTCGGCCGCCGAGACGATGGCAACCACCCGCGCCAGCGTCGCGTAGGACACGCCCGGCCCGCCATGGGCCCGCGGCACGTTGATCGACCAGAGCCCGCTCTGCGAGAAGGCGTCGAGCTCCTCGGCCGGGCGCGCGCCGGTGCGGTCGCGCTCGGAGGCGCCGGCCCGGAAGGCGTCGGCGAGGTTTTCGGCGACCCGGATCGCCTCCGCGTCGTCGCGGATGACGTGGGCGGGCTCGGCCGGGCGCGGACGGCCCGGCACCGGCCGCGGGGTCTCGGCGAGCGTGCCGGCCAGAGTTCCGGCATTGACGGCGATGTTCATGGGCTGCCTCCGATCCTGTCAGGCCGCCTCGGCGCGCCGCTCGCGGGCGGCCTCGAGCGCCCGCACCCGCGGGATCACGTGCGCGCCGAAATACTGGACGTCTTCCTGGAAGTGCAGGAAGCCGAGCAGGGCGAGATCGACGCCGACATCCTTCAGCGCCACGATGCGCTCGGCGATCTGGTCCGGCGTGCCGATGAGGTTCGTCTTGAAGCCGTCGTTGTACTGGACGAGATCCTCGAAGCTCGATTTCGCCCAGTTGCCCTCGCCCTCGGGGCTCGCCTTGCCGGCATTCTTCACCTCGTGGCCGAAGGCCTTCACCGCCTCCGGGTCGGCGTGGTCGATGATCTCCTGCAGGACGGCGCGGGCCTCCGCTTCCGTGTCGCGCGCGATCACGAAGGCGTTCACGCCGATCCTGACCGCGTGCCCGTTCTCGCGGGCCTTGGCCTGCACGTCCTCCACCTGCGCCCGGATGTTCTCCGGCGTGTTGCCGTTGGTGAAGTACCAGTCCGAGACCCGGGCGGCCATGTCGCGCGCCGCGCGGGACGAGCCGCCCTGGAAGATCTCGGGCAGGCCCGCGCTCGGCTTCGGCTTCAGCGTGTAGTCCGCGTAGCGGTAGAAGTCGCCGCGGAAGCTGAAATTGTCCTGCGTCCAGATCCCCTTCAGGCTCCGGATGAACTCCTCGGAGCGGCGGTAGCGCTCGTCGTGGTCGAGCCAGGGCTCGCCGATCGCCCGGAACTCGCCCGAGAACCAGCCCGACACGATGTTGACGGCGATGCGCCCGCCCGTCAGCTCGGCGATCGTCGCCACCTGCTTGGCGGCCAGCGTCGGGTTCCAGGGGCCGGGCAGCAGCGCGGCGATGACCTTGAGCCGGCTCGTCGCGGCGAGCAGCGCGTGGCTGAAGGCGACCGATTCGTGCTGGTACTCGGCGCCGTAGCCCGCCGTGAAGCGGATCTGCGTCAGCGCGTAGTCGAAGCCCGCCGCCTCGGCGATCTGGGCGAGGCGCCGGTTGTAGTCCGCGTCCCAGCTCGTTCGCTGGGGAATCTTGCTGATCACCAGGCCGCCCGAGACGTTCGGGACCCAGTAGGCGAAACGGATCGGCTCGGACCCGCGCGTGCTGACGGCCATGGCGATTCTCCTCCGGTCGCATCTCCGACGGTCCCCGCCCCTCGCAGGGGCAAGAAGCCGTCATTGCTGTCTCGATTGTGCGAGACGAAGTATTCAGGTCTCGATGCTGCGCGTCAAAGGCAGGTTTGTGCTTTCTTTCAGCCGATCCTAAGACATCGTTCCCCTGTGGCCGGCGCCGAGCGACACGTTCGTCCCCGGTTGCCCGGATCCGGGCCCAGGCGACCCGTGGCGACCAGTATCGTGTGCAACTGTGGCCGGCGCCGCGAGTCGTTCCGTAAATCGAACGCTGCGCATCGTACTGGTTCCGAAAATCGCCGGTAACGCAGTGCAATTTCGGGAAGGAACGGTAATTTTCTCCCCCTGGCGACGGTCGGAACACGATCATCTCTGCTGCCGTGTTCATTTATAAGAACGTTTCATTGACCGAAGACCCTCCGTCCCTCAGCCTTTGAAATATCGGAACAGGGCGGTGCGCCGCCCTCTCGCGGCCAGCCACCGGACGGATAAGACGCATGACACGACCGAGACTCGTCGGCTTCAGCGCCAACCTGCAGCGCCCCTCCAAGACCCGCGTGCTGGTCGAGGCCGTCGCCGAGGAGGCCGCCGCGCGCGTGCCCCTCGACGTGCGCCACTACGATCTGGTCGATGCCGGCACCGGGCTCGGCGCGGCCTGGAGCCGGGACGCCCTGTCGCTGCCCGCCCGCCGGGTGATCGAGGCGATCGAGGAGGCCGACGTCCTCGTGGTCGGCTCGCCCGTCTACAAGGGTAGCTTCACGGGCCTGTTCAAGCACCTGTTCGACCTAATCCCGCCGACCGCGCTCGCCAACAAGCCGGTGGCGCTCGTGGCCACCGGCGGCGGCGCCCGCCACGCCCTGGTGGTCGAGCACGCCTTCCGCCCGCTCTTCGGCTTCTTCAACGCCCTGCAGATCCCGACCACCGTCTACGGCTCGGACCCCGACTTCACCGACTACCAACTCACCGACGAGGCCGTGCGGGCGCGCGCCGCCCAGGCCGGCGCCGAGCTCGCGGCGCTCGCCACCCGCGGCACCCTGCCGGGCGTGCGGATCGAGCCCCAGGCCCGCGTCGCGGCGGTGGCCCGATGATCGCGCGCCGCACGCTCCTCGCGGGTGTGCTGGCCGCCGCGCTCCCGGCCGTCGCCCGCCCCGCCCGGGCGGGCGAGCCCGGCGTCCTGCGCATCGGCTACCAGAAGAACGGCATCCTGGTCATCGCCCGGCAGCAGGGCGTGTTGGAGGAGCGGCTGAAGCCGCTCGGCCACACGGTCAAGTGGGTCGAGTTCTCGTTCGGACCCCCGCTCCTCGAGGCGCTGAGCCTCGACGGGATCGATTTCGGCCAGACGGGCGACGCGCCGCCGATCTTCGCCCAGGCGGCCGGCGGAAACCTCGTCTACGCCGCAGCGCAAGAGGCCGCCGGCTCGGGCGCCGGCATCCTGCTGCCGAAGGGCTCGGCGATCCGGACGCTCGGTGACCTCAAGGGGAAGCGCGTCGCCTTCGCCAAGGCGTCGAGCGCCCACAACTTCACGGTCGCGGCCCTGGAGAAGGCGGGGCTCGCCTACACCGACATCGAGCCGGTGACGCTTGCGCCCGCCGACGCCGCGGCGGCCTTCGCCCGGGGCAGCGTCGATGCCTGGACGATCTGGGACCCCTACTTCGCCATCGCTGAGGCGGGCGACGGGGTGCGGGTGCTGACCTACGCGACCGACGTCGCCCGGCCCAACACCTTCTTCCTGGCCAATCGCGGATTCGCCGAGCGCGCCGGCCCGGTCGTGGCCGAGACGATCGCGGCCCTCGACGGGGTCGCTCGCTGGGCCGAGGCCAATCGTGGCGAGGTGGCGGCGATCCTCTCGAAGGGCACCGGCGTGCCGCTCGCCGCCACCCGCCGCGCCGTCGAACGCGCCGATTACCGCATCGGCCCGATGAACCCCGGCGTGGTCGCCGAGCAGCAGCGCATCGCCGACCGCTTCCACGCGATCCGGCTCATCCCCAAACCCATCCGCGTCGCCGACGCGGTCTGGACGCCTCCGACCCGCAACGGCTGATCCGACCCATCATGACCTCCACCCTTCTGAGCGATCTCGGCCGCCGCGCCGCGCCCTGGCTGCTGCCGGCGCTGGCGCTGACCGGCTGGCAGGCCGCGGTCTCGGCCGGCCTCGTCTCCAACCGCTTCATGCCCGCCCCCCTCGACGTCGCCCGAGCCGGCCTCGCGGCGGCGAGCACCGGCGAGCTCTGGACCAATCTCGGCGTGAGCGCGCTCCGCGCGCTCGCCGGTTTCGCCATCGGCGGTGGCATCGGCTTCGCGCTCGGCCTCGCCAACGGGCTGTCGCGCCTCTCCGAGCGGCTCACCGACACCAGCGTGCAGATGGTGCGCAACGTGCCCCATCTCTCGCTGATCCCGCTGGTGATCCTCTGGTTCGGCATCGGGGAGGAGGCCAAGCTCTTCCTCGTGGCGCTCGGGGTGTTCTTCCCGATCTACGCCAACACGCTCCACGGCATCCGCTCGGTCGATCCCGGCCTCATCGAGATGGGCCGTGTCTACGGCATGTCGCGGGCAGAATTATTCCGGCGCGTCGTGCTGCCCGGTGCCCTGCCGTCGATCTTCGTCGGTCTGCGCTACGGACTCGGCATCATGTGGCTGACGCTGATCGTCGCCGAGACGATCTCCGCCTCCTCCGGCCTCGGCTACATGGCCATGCAGGCGCGCGAGTTCATGCTGGTCGACGTCGTGGTGCTGGCGATCCTGATCTACGCGCTGCTCGGCAAGCTCGCCGACGCCCTGACCCGCCAGCTGGAGCGCGCCACCCTCGCCTGGAACCCCGCCTACAGGACCGCCTGATGCTGCTCGACGTTTCCCGACCCGACGCGTTCGCGTCCCCTCGCCGCGGGTCCACACGCGACGCCGCATCCGCCAGCGAGGCGCCCCGCGTCACGGCGAACCGGCCGGCGCCGTCCGGCCGCGGCATCGCCGTGACGGTGCGCGACCTGCGCAAGGCCTTCGATGGCCACACCGTCATCGAGGATCTCGACCTGCACATTCCCGCCGGCCAGTTCACGGCGGTGGTCGGCCGCTCGGGCTGCGGCAAGAGCACCCTGCTGCGGCTCATCCTGGGGCTGGAGACGCCCAGCGGCGGGCGCATCGATCTGGCGGACCCTGCGGGCGCCACCCGCCGCAACGCGCCCCCGAAGCGCATCATGTTCCAGGATCCGCGCCTGCTGCCCTGGGCGCGCGTCGTCGACAACGTAGCGGTCGGGCTCACCGGGCTCGGCTCGCGCAAGGAGCGGCGGGAGCGGGCGCTCGCCGCCCTCGCCGAGGTCGGGCTCGCCGACAAGGCCGGGCAGTGGCCGGCCACCCTCTCCGGCGGTCAGCGCCAGCGCGTGGCGCTGGCCCGCGCCCTGGTCAGCGGGCCGGGCCTGCTCGCGCTCGACGAGCCGCTGGGTGCGCTCGACGCGCTCACCCGCATCGGCATGCAGGGTCTGATCGAGCGGATCTGGCAGCAGCAGGGCTTCACCGCGCTCCTCGTCACCCACGACGTCGCGGAGGCGGTGGCGCTCGCCGACCGCATCCTCGTGGTCGATGCCGGCCGCGTCGCCCTCGACGTGCGGGTCGACGTGCCCCGGCCGCGGCGCCGCGGCGACCCGGATCTCGCGGCGCTCGAAGGCCGCATCCTCGAACACCTGCTGGGCGAGAGCCCGGCCGCCTGAGTGACTGGAGTATCCCCATGACCCAATCGACCGATGGGCGCACCGACGTCCTCTGGTTCCTGCCGACCCACGGCGACGGGCGCTATCTCGGCTCCGAGGAGGGCGCGCGCGACGTCACGCTCGATTACCTCCGGCAGATCGCTCAAGGTGCGGACGATCTCGGCTATTACGGCGTGCTCCTGCCGACCGGCCGCTCCTGCGAGGATTCCTGGATCGTCGCCTCGGCGCTGGTGCCCCTGACGAAGCGCCTGCGCTACCTCGTGGCGGTGCGGCCCGGCCTGATGGAGCCTTCCGCCGCTGCCCGCATGGCTTCCACCCTCGATCGGATCTCGGACGGACGCCTGCTGATCAACGTGGTCACGGGCGGCGACCCGGTGGAGTTGCGCGGCGACGGCGTCTTCCTCGATCACGACCAGCGCTACGCCGTCACCGACGAGTTCCTCTCGATTTGGCGCGGCCTGATGCGCGGCGACACGGTGAGCTTCGAGGGCCGCCACCTGCGCGCCGAGAACGGCCGGCTGATCTATCCGCCCGTGCAGGCGCCCTACCCGCCGCTCTACTTCGGCGGCTCGTCGCCGGCCGGCATCGAGGTCGCGGCGGAGCACTGCGACGTCTACCTGACCTGGGGCGAGCCGCCGGAGGCCGTCGCGGAGAAGATCGCGGCAGCCCGCACGGCCGCGGAGCGACGGGGCAAGACCTTCTCGTACGGCATTCGGCTCCACGTCATCGTGCGCGAGACGGTATCGGAAGCCTGGGAGGCGGCCGAGCGCCTGATCTCGCGGCTCGACGACGCCACGATCGCCCGCGCGCAGGAGACCCTGAAGCGCCAGGACTCGGTCGGCCAGAACCGCATGATGGCGCTCCACGGTGGCTCGCGCGACAAGCTCGTGGTCTCGCCGAATCTCTGGGCCGGGGTCGGGCTGGTGCGGGGCGGCGCCGGGACCGCTCTGGTCGGCTCGGCCGATCAGGTCGCCGACCGCATGAAGGCATACATCGAACTCGGCATCGACCGGTTCATTCTCTCCGGCTACCCGCACCTGGAGGAGGCCTACCGCTTCGCCGAGCTGGTCTTTCCGAAGCTGCCCCTGCGGGCGACCACCGGGCCGGCGACGCGCGACCGCGGCCCGGTCGGCGAGGTCATGGCCAACGACATCGTGCCGCTGCGCCGGGTGAGCGCGCACTGAGGCGCTCCCGTCGCTCCCCCTCCCCCCAGCGGGGTGGAACCGCGGCGCCTCGCGCCCCTCACTCGATCCATTTCCCGACCCGAGGAGATTATCCCATGCAGGCCCGAGCCGCACGCCTCGCCGCGCGCGCACCCCTTCACCACACCTGGACGCTCTTCACCGCCCTCGCCCTGATCCTGCTGACGGCGCTCACCGCCCGCGCCGAGGACAAGGTGTTTCGCGTGGGTTACCAGAAGTACGGCACCCTCGTGCTCCTCAAGGGCAAGGGGCTGCTGGAGAAGAAGCTCGCGCCGCTGGGCTACAGGGTGCAGTGGGCCGAGTTCCCGGCAGGACCACAGCTCCTCGAATCGCTCAATGCCGGCGCCGTCGATTTCGGCTCGGCCGGCGAGGCGCCCCCGATCTTCGCCCAGGCCGCGAGCCCGAACCTCGTCTACGTCGCGGCCGAGCCGCCGGCACCCAAGGGCGAGGCGATCCTGGTGAAGCCGGATTCCCCGATCAAGACGGTCGCGGACCTGCGCGGCCGCACGGTCGCCCTCAACAAGGGCTCGAACGTGCACTTCCTGCTGGTGCGGGCCCTCGAAGAGGCGGGCGTGCCCTACGAGGAGGTGAAGACCGCCTTTCTGACGCCGGCCGACGGTGCCGCCGCCTTCGCCCGCGGCGCCGTCGATGCCTGGGTGATCTGGGACCCCTACCAGGCCTCGGGCGAGCGCTCGACGGGTGCGCGCACGCTGGCGAACGGCGAGGGGCTGGCCCCGAACCGGCAGTTCTACCTGTCGCGCCGCGACTTCGCCGACCAGAACCGCAAGGCGATCGACGCGCTGATCGCGGCGGTCGCCGAGATCGACGCCTGGGCCAAGGACAACACCGATGCCGTAGCGGCCGAATTGGCGCCCAGCGTCGGCATCCCGGCGCCGATCTTGGCGGTGGCGCTGCGGCGGCAATCCTACGGCGTCGCCCCCCTCGACGCTGCTGCCATCGCCGACCAGCAGCGCGTCGCCGACACGTTCCACAAGTTGAAGCTCCTGCCGAAGCCGATCACCGTGTCGGACGCGGTGTGGAAGCCGGGGAGCTGAGGAACGCGGGCGGTCCGTCATTCCGGCAGGCGAGGGAGCGGGGTGCCGTCCTTCGGGAGAGGATAGCGGGCCGTGTTCAGCTCCATCGCCAGGAAGGTGTAGTAGCCGCTGATGGCCGCGAGATCGACGACGCCGGCCTTGCCGAAGCGCTGCTCCGCCCTGGCGAAGGTTGCGTCCGAGACGCGCTTGTTCTCCTGCAGCTCGCTGGTGAAGTCGTAGACCAGCGTCTCGTCGGCGCTCATGCCGTCCGGGCGCCGCCCATCCCGGATCGCCGCGATCACCGGATCGGCGATGCCGGCTTTCCTGGCGATCGGCGCGTGGACGTACCACTCGTAGTCCTGCGTCCAGCGCCGCGCCGTGATCAGGATGACGAGTTCCGACAGCGTGGTGCCGATCTTCGGCTTGTAGCGCAGATAATCGCCCATCGAGCGGGCGAGCGTCATCACCTCGGGCGAGTACATCAGCGGCTCGAAGGGGCCGAAGACGGGCGTCTTGCGCGCCGCCTCGAAGGCTTCGGCGGCCTGCTTCTGCTCGGGCGTGTACTGGTTCGGCGGAATCGTCGGCAGCCTCTCCGCGGCCCGAGCCGCGAGCGGTGAGACGATGAGGGCGAGGGCGAGGAGGGCGCGCATCGTGGGTCGGGTCTCCGAAGGGGACGCCTCCTTGTCGCCGAGCCGGCGACCGGATGCGAGGCTCGTCGGGAGGGTCGCGCCCGGAAGGCCTGACACCGGCCGCGATTCGCGACGCCCTGCACCTCGCGGAGAAACGAGGAAGGCCCGGAGCGGCGGGCGCTCCGGGCCTTCGAAGGTCGCGGCGGGACGTTGGCTCTAGGCCAGCGCTTCCTTCGCGCGCTCGGCGCGCTTGCGGTCGTTCGGGTCGAGCACGGCCTTGCGCAGGCGGATCGACTTCGGCGTGACCTCGACCAGCTCGTCGTCCTGGATCCAGGCCAGCGAGCGCTCCAGCGTCATCTTGATCGGCGGCGTCAGGCGCACGGCCTCGTCCTTCGAGGTGGTGCGGATGTTGGTGAGCTTCTTGCCCTTGAGCACGTTCACCTCGAGGTCGTTCTCGCGGTTGTGCTCGCCGACGATCATGCCCTGGTAGACCTTCCAGCCGGGCTCGATCATCATCGGACCGCGGTCCTCGAGGTTCCACATGGCGTAGGCCACGGCCTCGCCCTTGTCGTTCGAGATCAGCACGCCGTTGCGCCGGCCCGGCATCTCGCCCTTGTAGGGTTCGTAGGCCTTGAACAGCCGGTTCATGATCGCGGTGCCGCGGGTGTCGGTCAGCAGCTCGCCCTGGTAGCCGATCAGGCCGCGGGTGGGGGCGTGGAAGACGAGGCGCAGGCGGTCGCCGCCGGAGGGACGCATCTCCAGCATCTCGGCCTTGCGCTCGGACATCTTCTGCACGACGACGCCCGAGTGCTCCTCGTCCACGTCGATCACGACTTCCTCGACGGGCTCGAGGATCTGGCCCGACTCGTCCTTCTCGTAGACCACGCGGGGACGCGAGACGGCGATCTCGAAGCCCTCGCGGCGCATGGTCTCGATCAAAATCGAGAGCTGAAGCTCGCCGCGGCCCGAGACGTAGAAGCTATCCTTATCGGCCGCCTCCTCGATCTTGAGCGTGACGTTGCCCTCGGCCTCCTTGAATAGGCGGTCGCGGATCATGCGGCTCGTGACCTTGTCGCCCTCGGTGCCCGCGAGGGGTGAGTCGTTGACGATGAACGACATCGTCACGGTCGGCGGGTCGATCGGCTGGGCCTGGATCGGGGTGTCGACCTGCGGGTCGCAGAATGTGTCGGCCACCGTGCCCTTCACGAGGCCCGCGATCGAGACGATGTCGCCCGCCTCGCCGACCTCGATCGGGGCGCGCTCGAGGCCGCGGAAGGCCAGGATCTTCGAGACGCGGCCGGTCTCCACGACCTTGCCCTCGCGATCGAGCACCTTGATCGACTGGTTGGGCTTGACCGTACCAGCGGCGATGCGGCCCGTGATGATGCGGCCGAGGAAGGGGTTGGCCTCGAGCAGTGTGCCGAGCATCCGGAACGGCCCCTCCTCGGTACGCGCCGGCGGCACGTGCTGGAGGACGAGATCGAAGAGCGGGCTCAGGCCCTCGCTCTGGTCGCCGTCCGGCGCGGTCGCCATCCAGCCGGACCGGCCCGAGCCGTAGAGGATCGGGAAGTCGAGCTGCTCGTCGGTAGCATCGAGGGCGGCGAACAGATCGAAGACCTCGTTGACCACCTCGTTGATGCGCGCGTCCGGACGGTCGACCTTGTTGATCGCCACGATCGGGCGCAGGCCGATCTTGAGCGCCTTGCCGACCACGAACTTGGTCTGCGGCATCGGACCCTCGGCGGCGTCGACCAGCACGATCACACCGTCGACCATCGAGAGGATGCGCTCGACCTCGCCGCCGAAATCGGCGTGACCGGGGGTGTCCACGATGTTGATGCGGGTGTCCTTCCAGACGACCGAGGTCGCTTTGGCCAGGATGGTGATGCCGCGCTCCTTCTCGAGGTCGTTCGAGTCCATCGCTCGCTCCTCGACCCGCTGGTTCTCGCGGAAGGTGCCGGACTGCTGGAGCAGCTTGTCGACGAGCGTGGTCTTGCCGTGGTCGACGTGGGCGATGATGGCGATGTTGCGCAGCTTCATAAGGATGTCCGAAGCGTGAAGAACCCGCCACGGGGCCGGCCGCAGGTGGCCGTCCCGCCGGGTGTGGTGGCGGATTCAGGGCTTTCCGCGTTGCAATAGAAGGTGCGGACGCGTCCGGCAAGTGCGGGCGGCGCGGGCCGCACAACCTGCGCGCGCTTGCCGGCGATCCCGTCGGTCTCAGCCGAGCAGGATCGCCGGGACCAGCGCGAGGCCGAGCGGCAGCGCCAGGAGGGCGGCCGGGCGCAGCCAGGCCGGGCGGTAGCTCAGCACCAGCACCACGAGGAGCGCGGCACCGGTGAGCGCGCCGATCCACTGCACCGGCCCGAAATTCCAGCCCTCCCAGGCCACCGCTCCGGCGAGCGAGAGGGCGAGTAGGCCCCAGCCCGCGAGCCGCATCGGCAGGACGCGGCCGGGCGGGACGCGGCCCGCGAGCGCGTCGCGGTGGTGGCGGTCGAGGCTCAGCGCCAGCGCCGCGAATCCGGCGAAGCACAGGGCGAGGTTGAGGGCGACGACGAGCGGCGTCATGCGCGGAGAGCCTCCTCACCGGTCATGCCGCGGGCCGGGTGACGGAGCGGCGTACCCGCGCGGGCGGCGGCCTTGCGGGCCGCCAGAACGAAGCCGAGCCCGAGGAGCAGCATCGTGAGATCGAAGCCCGGGAAGCGGAGCGCGCCTCCGGACAGCGTCAGCCCTACGGTCAGGGCGGAGACCGGTGGCACCGCGATGTAGAGCGCGCCGACGATTCCGAGCGCGTGCGGCCAAGCCCGCGGCCCCGGCCGCAGGGCCCCGTGCAGGGCGACGAGCGCCCAGGCCCCGAAGAAGGCGCCGATCTCCCAGGAGGCCCGCTCGGCCAAGCCGACCGGCAGCAGGCGGTTCGCCAGGAAGTAGGCGGCGATGCCCGCCGGCAGGCCGGCGATCGTGCCGAGGTTGAGCGCGCGCACCAGCCGCAGGCCGAAGCCCGTGGGCGCAGCCCCCTTCGGCGCTCGCGCCACCGCCCAGAGCACGAGACCGGTCGCCACCGTCGCCGCGCCCATCAGGCCGCAGAGGAAGAGCAGGACCCTCAGGGCTGGGCCCGCGAAGTGGCCCATGTGGAGCCCCGCCATCACGGTGCCGGTCCCGGTCGCGGCACCGACCGCGCCGGTCTGGCCGAGCACCGCACCGGTCTGCCCGTCGAAGGCGATCTGCGGGTGGTGGTGGGACAGGCCGTGAGGCTCCTCGAAGATCGCGACCACCGTTGCGGCCGCGTCGCCCGGGTTCCACACCGACAGCCCCTCGGGTGCCTCGCCGCCGCGCGCGACCGAGGCCGCGACGACCGGGCCGAGCGGCGTCAGCGTGCCGGGCTTTCCGGTTGCCCAGCGCAACTCCGGCATCAGGCCGGCCTCGACGAAGTAACGGATCTCGTCGCCCTTGTAGGCCGTGCGCACGCCCCAGGGCATGTAGAGCGTCGCCAGCAGGGTCAGGCCCGTATAGGCGATCATCAGGTGGAAAGGCAGGCCGAGGACGCCCGCGACGTTGTGGGCGTCGAGCCAGCCGCGCTGGGCCGAGCGGTCCCGCCGGAAGGTGAAGAAGTCGGCGAAGATCCGCCGGTGCGTGACGATGCCGGAGATGAGCGCCACCAGCATCACAAGGGTGCAGGCCCCGACGACGTAGCGCCCGAGCGTCGGCGGCATGCTCAGCTCGTAGTGGAAGCGGTAGAGAAAGTCCCCGCCCCGCGTCGCGCGCGCGGCGCTCGGCGCGCCGGTCACGGGATCGAGTAGCGCCTGGTGGAACGGCCCGTCCATGCTCTTCCACCAGTTTACCGAGATCGCGGGCTTCTCGGGGCTCGGCAGCTCGATGTACCAGCCCAGCGCGTCGGGCATCTGGCGCGCCAGGAAGCCGGCGCCGAGCTCGGCCGCGCGGCCCGGATCTGTCTCGGTCGCGACGAGTTCCGGCCGCATCCAGCGCGAGATCTCGGTCTTGTAGAAGCTCGCCGTTCCGGTGACGAAGACCGCGAACAGCACCCAGCCGACCACGAGGCCGGACCAGGCGTGCAGCCACGCCATCGATGGCCGGAAACCCTGCCGCATCGCCGCCTCAGCCGGTGAAGGCGCCGGCGAGCCAGAGCCCGCCCGCGAGCGGGGTGGCGAGCCCGATGACCAGCGCGGCGGCCCGCCCTACGGACCGTACCGCGAACACCGCCACCACCACGGCGACCATCACGGCAAAGCTCAGCAGCGTCGCCGTGGTCACGGCCTCCGAGCGGGACATCGGCAGGACGAGGGCGAGCAGACCCGTCGCCAGCGCCGCCACCGCGTAGCCGCCGAATGCCGCGAGCAGGATCCGGCCGAGAACGGCCGCGCGATAGACCGAGGTCGGGCCCGTGCGCAGGCTCACGAGGCCTGCTCCGACGCGCGCTGCCGGGAAAAGTGGACGTGGTGGGAGGACGACATGGGGCGAGCTAACAAGCCCGTCACGGCTCACGCAACTGCTATGTTTCGGAATCGTTCCAAATACGCTTGCGACGACTTGCTGCGCTCATCGGCGCGACTACGGAAAGTCTTCGCAACCGCAATTGAGGGGGATGGAATGATCCGACCGAACGTGCGCCTGTTTCGGGCGCCGCGGACGAGCAGACCTCTTGCACGTTCGGAGAGGCCGGTCTCCCATCCAATTCAATTGAAGATTGCGCTACTGGTCCCGTCCTCCGGCCGACGAGAGCGGCACCATGATGCATAGGCACCTTTGTGCGGCGCAGTTAACGTCCGAGAAAGGAAGAAAGAAGCAGGTTGCATCTTAGATTGCGTCCGCGATTGCGGGAATTTCCTCCCACACCGGCGTGGACGGCGGCGGCTGACCCCCTCAGCGGGTCTCGCCGGCAGAGGAGTGCGGGTTCGGTGACAACCTACGCGCGTAAAGAGATGTCGCGGACTCCATTCGGTTCCGGCCCGCGCGCCGGGTTCCCGCGCTGATCGGCCGGGGCAGGACCGAGCCATGGATGCACTTCTCGTCGACGACAGCTCGACCAGCCGCATGCGCCTGCGCGAGATGCTCGCGGCTGAGCCGGGCGTCGCGGTCAACGCGCATGCCAACCCGGCCGCGGCCCTGATCGAGGCGCAGATGCGGGCCTTCGATCTCATCCTGGTCGACTACCACATGCCGGAGATGAGCGGCCTCGCATTCATCGAGCGGATCCGCACCATCCCGCACTACGCGCAGGTGCCGGTGGTGATGATCACCAGCGACGTCTGCGATGCGGTGCGCCTCGCCGCCGTCGAGGCCGGGGCCACTGACTTCCTGGCCAAGCGCACCACGGGCGTGGAGTTGCGCGCTCGCTTGCGCAATTTCGTGCGGCTGGCCGCCGCGGTCCGCCGCCTCGCCGAGCAGGCGGCGCTCCTCGACGGCGCGGCCGAAGCCGCCATGCGGCACATGCACGAGCGCGAGGAAGAGATCATCTTCCGCCTATCGCTCGCCGTCGAGTACCGGGACAACGACACTGGCGACCATACTTGGCGGGTCGCTCGCTACAGTGAACTGATGGCCGAGGCGCTGGGTCTTCCCCCGGATGCTTGCCGCCGTCTCTACCTCGCCGCGCCGCTGCACGACGTCGGCAAGGTGGCGGTCCCGGACGGCGTCCTGCTGAAGCGGGGCAAGCTCGACCCGGAGGAGTTCGCGCTAATCCAGACCCACGCCGAGATCGGCCGCCGCATCCTGGGCGACAGCGAGTCCGAGTTGATCCAGCTCGCGGCCGAGATCGCGGGCGCGCACCACGAGAAGTGGGACGGCAGCGGCTATCCGCGGGGTTTGGCCGGACAGGCGATCCCGCTCGCGGCCCGGATCGTGGCCGTGGCCGACGTGTTCGACGCGCTGACGAGCGAGCGCCCCTACAAGAAGGCGGTGCCGTTCGAGGATGCGCTCGACCTGATCCAGGCCGAGAGCGGGCGCCATTTCGATCCGGCCTGCGTCGCGGCGTTCGTGCGGTGCTGGCCGGAGATCGTCGCGGCGGGGCGCTGCGGGTCTGGGGTACGCGCGGGACGCGCGAGCGCCACCGAGCCCTGGGCACGGGTGCCGATGCTGCTGCGGGAGATCTCAGCCGGTGTTCCGGAGCCCGCGGACGCGGCAGCCTGAGGGGGGCCGCGAGCGGTGGACGGCGCGCCGGATAGAGTATCCGCCGCGCGGGCCGGGATTGCCCTGGCCCCGCCGCCCGCCGCATGACACGGGGGAGAGCAGATCCAGCCCAGAGGCGCGTCCGAGCGGCGCGACGCCCCGTGACCCAGAGCAGCTCCCCCGCCAGCACCGTCCCGGCCCGTCCGCCGATCCGCTTCCGCGGCCGCTCCTTCATGGCGACCGTGCTTGCCCCCCTGCCCCCGGTCGCCGACTGGCTCGCCGAGTTGGACGCGCTCGGGCGCCGGGCCCCCGCCTTCTTCGCGGGGCGCCCGGTGATCCTCGACCTGACGGGGCTGCGCCTGACACAGGCGGACCTCGCGGAGTTGGTCGCGGATCTCGCCGCGCGCGACATCGCGATTCTCGGCATCGAGGGCGCCCCGACCGGCGTTCTGGGGCCGGGCCTGCCACCCGCTCTCTCCGGCGGCCGGCCGGCGGGTGAGGTCGTGCCCCCGGAGGCCGACGCGTCCGACGCCGCCCCGGCCGCGTCTGCGGCCCCCGCCGCGCCGCCGCCCGCCCGCTCGCTGATCCTCGATCAGCCGGTGCGCTCAGGCCAGACGATCCTGCATCTCGAAGGCGACGTGATCGTGCTCGGCGCCGTCGCCTCCGGCGCCGAAGTAATCGCCGGCGGCTCGATCCATGTCTACGGCCCCTTGCGCGGACGCGCCATCGCGGGCGCCGCGGGCCAAGCCGGCGCCCGGATCTGGTGCCGCAAGTTCGAGCCCGAACTCGTCGCGATCGACGGGCTCTACAAGGCGGCCGACGACCTCGACCCGGCCTTTCGCGCGCAGCCGGTCGAGGTTCGACTGGTCGAGGACGCGATCCGGCTGGCGCTGCTCGAACGGGGGTGAGCCGATCCGGCTGTGCCGTCGGCGGGAGAGGCTCACCGCTCCTCTTCGATCGTCTCGGCGCGATGCTTCGCTCGGCCGTCGATCCTCTTTCGGGTTATCGGCTCATCCAAGGATCCCCGCATGAAATGCGCACAGGATCCCGGACCTTAACGCTTCGGTAACCATGTCGGCCGTCAATGATCCGGTAAGGAATCGTTGAGCCGTGACCAGCCAGACCCTTCCGGAATCTCCCTCACCCCGCCCCCCCGCCTTCCGCGGGCGCGCCTTCAAGGCGCTGGCGCTGACGCCCGAGATGCCGCTCGCCGACTGGTTCGCGGGTCTCGACGCGGCGCTCCGGCGGTCGCCGACCCTGTTCGACGGCCGCGCCGTGATCCTCGACCTCGCCGCGCTCCAACCGGAGCCGGAGGCGCTCCGCACGATCCTCTCGGATCTGCGCCAGCGCCGCATCCGGATCCTCGGCCTCGAAGGGGTCGATCCGGGTGACGACGGCCTGCCGCCGCTGCTTTTGAACGGCCGGCCCACCCAGAATCTCGACCTGCCGGCGCTGCCGCCGGCGGAGCCCGAGACGACCTCGCTGACCATCGAGGGCTCTGTGCGCTCCGGTCAGTCGATCGTCCACCGCACCGGGGACGTGACGGTGATGGGCTCGGTCTCCTCCGGGGCCGAGATCCTGGCCGGCGGCTCCATCCACATCTACGGCGCCCTGCGGGGGCGCGCCATCGCCGGCGCCGCCCGCAATCCCCGCGCCCGCATCTGCTGCCGCAAGTTCGAGCCCGAGCTGCTCGGGATCGACCGCCTCGTCCGCACGGCCGAGGACATGGGGTCCCATCTGCGGGGTCGTCCCGCCCAGATCTGGCTCGATGGCGGCGCTATCCGAATGGCAAGCTTGGATTGAGGAGGAACGAGAATGGCAAAGGTTCTCGTCGTTACATCCGGTAAGGGTGGCGTCGGCAAGACGACGACCACCGCGGCCCTCGGCGCCGCCCTGGCGCAGTCGGGCAAGAGCGTCTGCGTCGTCGACTTCGACGTCGGCCTGCGCAACCTCGACCTCGTGATGGGCGCCGAGCGGCGCGTCGTCTACGACCTCATCAACGTGGTCAACGGCGACGCCAAGCTCCCGCAGGCGCTGATCAAGGACAAGCGCCTCGAGACGCTCCACCTGCTGCCGGCCTCCCAGACCCGGGACAAGGACGCGCTCACCGACGAGGGTGTCTCCCGGGTGATGGAGGAGCTGCGCGAGAAGTTCGACTGGGTGATCTGCGACAGCCCGGCCGGCATCGAGCGCGGCGCGCAGCTCGCCATGCGGCACGCGGACGTGGCGGTCGTGGTGACGAACCCCGAGGTCTCCTCGGTGCGCGATTCCGACCGGATCATCGGCCTGCTCGACTCGAAGACGGCGCGCGCCGAGCGGGGCGAGACCATCGACAAGCACCTGATCCTCACCCGCTACGACCCCAGCCGGGCCGACCGCGGCGACATGCTGAAGACCGAGGACGTGCTGGAGATCCTCTCGATCCCGCTGCTCGCCATCATCCCGGAGAGCCAGGAGGTCCTGAAGGCCTCGAACGTCGGCTGCCCGGTGACGCTCAACAACCCGCTCTGCGCCCCGGCCCGCGCCTACGCGGACGCCGCCAAGCGCCTGAACGGCGAGAGCATCCCGATGACGATGCCGACCGAGCGCAAGTCCTTCCTCGACAAGCTCCTGATGCGGAGGGCGGCATGAACCTGCGGGGCATCTTCAAGCAGCGGACATCGAGCACGGTCGCCCGCGAGCGGCTGCAGCTGATCCTGGCGCACGAGCGCGCCGAGAGCGGGCGCCCGGACCTCGTGATCACGCTCCGCGAGGAGATCCTCGCGGTGATCGCCAAGCACGTCGCTGTGGAGCGCGACAAGGTGAAGATCACCCTCGACCGCGGCGAGGGTGTCTCCACCCTCGGCGTGGACATCGAGCTACCGCTCAACTCCTCCGCGAAATTCGCGGCGGAGAAGGAGAAGAAGGCCGCCTGAATGGCTTGTCGGGGGACGGCCTGACGCCCGCGGATCGACACGATCCGCGGGTTTTTTTGTGCCCGTGTACAGATCGAGGGTCCGTTTTCCAGACACCCATTCTCTTTCGCGGCTCACTCTCCCCTGACGCTCTGGGCGTCCGGAAAAGGAACCCCGTTTTCAATCTTCCCGGAGGCCGAGTTCCGGCGAGCCCTGAAGATGCTGGGACACTCTGAACGCCCCTGAGCCTCTACCGCGCTTCCAGCCGGAACGGCGGCGTGCGCTCGGGCTGGGTCGTCACCACCGCAGCCGGCAGGATCGGCCGCGGATCGACCGGGCTGATCCGGAAGCGCCCGACGATGCGGGCGAGCGCCAGCACCGCCTCGGTCAATGCGAATTGCGCGCCGATGCAGACCCGCGGGCCCACGCCGAAGGGCAGGTAGGCGTAGCGCGGCACCGAAGGGGCGCCCGGCAGGAAGCGTGCCGGATCGAACGCGTCCGGGTCGCGCCAGAAGCGGCGGTGCCGGTGCAGCACCCAGGGCGGGATCGCCACGACGTCGCCCGGCGCGATCGCCTGCTCGCCGATCCGATCGGCCTCGACCGCGCGGCGCACGATCAGAAAGGCGGGCGGGTAGAGCCGCAGGGTCTCGTCCACCACCGCGCGGGTCAGCGGCAGGCGTCCGTCGCTGGCGCAGCCCGCCGCATCGGCGAGGTCGGCGCCTCGCGCCTCCTCCGCGATCCGCTCCTGGAGCTCGGGCGCCAGCGCCAGCATGTAGAGGGCCCAGAACAGGGCGACGGCCGTCGTCTCGTGCCCCGCCAGGATCATGGTGGCGACCTGGTCGCGCAACTCGCCGTAGCTGAAGGCCTCGCCGGTATCGGGGTTGCGCACGGCCATCAGCAGGTCGAGCAGATCGCGCGCCTCGCGCGGGGCGGCTTCCGAGGCGCGGGCCGCGATGATCGTGTCGAGGAAGGGCGTCCAGCGGCGCCGGAACAGGGCGCGGGGCAGGTCGAGGGGCGCGGGCCAGCCGAGCGGGATCAGGATGTCGAGGAGGTGCGGGCGCCCGATCCGCACCGAGTACGCGGCGATGAAGCGCCGGAGCTCCGGCCCGTGCCGCTCCATCGCCACCGAGAACATGCTGCGCCCGGCGATCTCCAGGGCCAGCCTGTGCAGGAACGCGAAGAGCTCGACCGGGCCGCGGGCGGCCTCCGCCTCCAGCTCGACCATCGCGTCGTCCACCGCGGAGGTGATGTGAGGGGCGAGGCGGTCGATCGCCCGCGGGGTGAAGGCAGGAGCGAGCGCCCGGCGCTGGTGGCGCCAGGCCGCGCCCTCGCTGATCAGCAGGCCGTCCCCCAGGATGGGGCGCAGGATGCGTACCGAGCCGGAGGTGCGCAGGTAGTTCGCCTGGTTGTCGACGAGGATGTGCCGGATCGCGTCCGGGTCGCTGACCGTGAACGTGTTGCGGCCGAGCACCCGGCGCCGCGTGACCGGCTCCTCGTAGGCTGCGCGCGGCCAGGCGAGCAGGGCATTGGAGCGCAGCGACTGGATGTAGGGGATCAGCCGCAGCGGGCGCGCGGCCGGTTCCCGCCGCGGCGGCACCAGCCGCGGAGCGTCGAGGAGGGCATCACGCGCGTTCATGCCGTCTCCGGACTCGCCGCCCGGGTCGCCGGGATGGGCGCTTGATGCCGGAGCGGGGAACCCGTGTAAACGGTCCGGTCGCGGGGCGGGTCCGCGTGAGGAGAACGGATGAGCGGCGGACCGGCCGGGCGCGACCTACCCTACGCGGCGGATGGGCAGGGCCTGCGCCTCGCCGTACGGGTGACGCCCCGGGGCGGGCGCGCGGCCATCGGGGGGCTCGTCCGCAACGCCGAGGGGCGCCCCTCCCTCGCCGTGCGGCTGGCGGCGCCCCCGGTGGACGGAGCGGCCAACGCCGCGCTCGTGCGGTTCCTGGCCGAGGCGCTCGGTTTGCGCCGATCGGACGTGCGGATCCTGTCCGGTGCGACCGGGCGCCAGAAGGTGCTGCAGCTGAGCGGCGACGCCCAGGCGCTGGCCGAGAGGCTCGACGCGCTGCTGCGCGCACCCGGATAGGCCGCGAGGGCCCGGGCTGGCGCCCTATCCCAGGGCCTGCTCGACCGCCTCGCCGCAGGCCTGCGTGCCGGCGTTTCCGCCGAGGTCGCGGGTGCGCAGCGTCCGCTCGGCCAGCACCCGCTCGATCCCGGACACGATCTCGGCGGCCGCGTCCCGCTCGCCCAGATGCTCCAGCATCATCGCGCCCGACCAGATCTGGCCGATCGGGTTGGCGATGCCCTGGCCGGCGATGTCGGGGGCTGAGCCGTGGACCGGCTCGAACACCGAGGGGAAGAGCCGCTCCGGGTTGATGTTGCCCGACGGCGCGATGCCGATCGTGCCGGTGCAGGCGGGGCCGAGATCGGAGAGGATGTCGCCGAAGAGGTTGGAGGCCACCACCACGTCGAACCGGTCCGGGTTCAGCACGAAATGCGCGGTGAGGATGTCGATGTGGTACTGGTCCCAGCGCACGTCCGGGTAGGACTCGGCCACGGCGCGGACCCGCTCGTCCCAGTACGGCATCGTGATCGAGATGCCGTTCGACTTCGTGGCCGAGGTCAGGTGCTTGTTCGGCCGCGACTGCGCCAGCTCGAAGGCGAAGCGCAGGACCCGGTCGGTGCCGTGCCGGGTGAAGACCGATTCCTGCACGGCGAACTCGCGCTCCGTGCCGGCGAACATCCGCCCGCCCGCGTTCGAGTACTCGCCCTCCGTGTTCTCGCGCACCACCCAGAAGTCGATGTCGCCGGGCTTGCGGTTCGCGAGCGGGCTCGGCACGCCCGGCATCAGGCGCACGGGGCGCAGGTTCACGTACTGGTCGAACTCGCGCCGGAACAGGATCAGCGAGCCCCAGAGCGAGATGTGGTCGGGGACGCGCTCGGGCATGCCGACCGCGCCGAAGAAGATCGCGTCGTGCGAGCCGATCTGCGCCTTCCAATCCTCGGGCATCATCCGCCCGTGACGCTCGTAGTAGTCGCAGGAGGCGAAGTCGAACCAGTCGAGCTGCAGCGCGAAGCCGTGGCGCTTGGCGGCGGCTTCGAGCACGCGGACACCTTCGGGCACGACTTCCTTGCCGATGCCGTCACCCGGGATCACCGCGATGCGGTGCTTGCGTGCGCTGCCCATGCCGTCCTCCAAAGCTTCTGGTTGCGCCCGCATTAGCCTGCGCGGCGCGCCGGTCAACGGGCGCGCGGCAAGCCGCGCTGACAATCAACCGGGTTCCCCGGCGATCGTGCGGCGCTGGCGCTCCAACTCGTCGCTGTAGCGCTTCAGCGTGTGGCTCTCGGTGAGCAGGCCGATCACCCGGCGCCGGTCGCCGCCCTCGACGACCGCGAGCGCCTCGCTCTCGCTGGCGTCGAAGGCCGCCGCCGCCTCCTTGGCGTTCATCTCGGGGGTCAGGAACTCGTCGGGGTGGCGCAGCACGTCCTTCAGCGTCACGCCGCGCCCGTCCGCGTCGCGCAGGGCTGCGTGGGCCTCGGGGACCAGCACGATCCCGGCATAGCGGTCCGCGCCGTCCACCACGATCACCCGCGAGGGCGAGCCGATCGGGTGCGCCCGCAGGAAGCTCGCCAGCGGCGTGTCGAGGGCGACGGGCCGGACGTCGCGCCGCATCAGGCGCCCGACCGTGAGATTGCGGATCCAGCCGACGTCGTGGGCGCTGCGGATGCTCTCGCCGCGCAGGTGGAAGCGCCAAGTGGCGAAGGAGTAGCCGAAGGTCTTGCGCACCGTGAGCGAGGAGGCCAGCACCGCGGCGAGCACGAGGCCGGTGATCGGCAGTGAGCCCGTGGCTTCCAGCGCCAGGAACGTCATGGTGAGCGGGCCGCCGATCACCGCGACAGCGAGCGCGCTCATGCCGATCACCGCGTAGGCGAGCGGTGTGAGGCCGAAGGCGGCGAGCGGGGGCACCAGCATCGGCGCCAGGATCGCGAAGAGCTTGCCGGCGAGCGCCCCGAGGAAGAGCGAGGCGAAGAACAGGCCGCCGCGGAACCCTGCGCCGATCGAGATCGCTGAGGCGACGGCCTTGGCCAGGAACAGGATCGCGAGCGCCCCGGCGTCGTAGCCCTGTCCGGCATCGGCGAAGTGCTGGTGCAGCGCCCCGTGGCCGCCGGAGAGCACCTGCGGCGAGGCCGCGAGCGCCAGCGCGCCGACGCAGAGGCCGCCGAGCGCGGGCGCCGCCGCCTGCGGGATCCGGCTCGCCTGGACCAGCCGCTCCACCAGGGTGACGCCCCGCATGATCAGGATGCCGAGGCCCGCGCAGGCGAGGCCGAGGGCGAGGCTCGGCAGGATCTCCGCGCTGGTGACCCGGGAGGTGACCACCGCCTGCATGTTGTCGAAGGCGACGAGCGGCTCGGCCGGCACGAGCGCCTGCGCGACGAGGCTGCCGCAGAGCGCGGCCACCACGACGGGCGTCAGCGTCGCGATGGCGTAGGTGCCGATGATCAGCTCGAAGGCGTAGAAGGCGCCGGTCAGCGGCGCCCCGAACGCCGCCGCGATGGCGGCCGCCGCCCCGCAGCCGACCAGGGTGCGCAGGTCCGCGCGCCGCATCTCGAAGCTGATCCCGAGGCGCGAGCTGATCCCGGCGCAGATCTGGGTGTAGCCGGCCTCCAGCCCGACCGAGGCGCCCGAGCCGTTCGAGATCACGTTCTGCAGGGCGACCCAGAGGCTGTCGCGCAGCGACATCCGGCCGCCGTGGAGGGCGTTGGCCTCGATCGGGTCGACCGCCGCCCGCCGCATCGCGCGCGCCCTGCCGACCAGGAGGACCAGGAGGCCGAGCGCCGCGCCGCCGAGGCAGGGCGCGAGCAGGAGCGCCAGCGGATCGATCCCGTCGCTCGCGCTGAGACGCGTCCCGGCCGGCAGCCGGTAGAGCAGCTCGCGCAGGCGCTGCGTGACGACGCTCATGCCGGAGACCGCGAGGCCGCTGACGCAGCCGGTCGCCGCCGCGAGCAGAACGAGGCCGGCCTCGCTGCGCCGAACGAAGGCGCGCAGGCGTTCCGGTGCCTGGATCCAGGCACGGCCGACGCGGCGGCCTTCACCGCCGCGCGGCGCCTTCGCGGGGGGAGCCGGCCGCGCCGGAGCCTCGGCGCCGGCGGCCGGCGCGCGTCTGCGGGTGCTGCGCTGGCTCACGCCTCCCTTCCTAGGGCGTCGGCGCGGACCGATCCACAGGGCCGCCGCGGTTCGCGCAACAATCCCGCTGCCGCTCCCGACAACCCGCTTGAAAAGCCCCGCCGCACGGGATAGATCGCAGCCAGTGCCGCCGTAGCTCAGTTGGTTAGAGCACCAGATTGTGGATCTGGGGGTCCCCCGTTCGAGCCGGGGCGGTGGTACCATCGAATTTGCCGAACGGTGCGAAGGAGTTGGCGGGCGCGCCGGCTCCTTCTTCTTTTGCGGTCTGACGACTGGACGATGGTTCTGGTCAGCGGAGCGGCGGTGCTGCCTGCCGGCAACCGAGGGCTGTCGGGCGGGTCGGTCTGCTCAAGCTCATCGAACGCCGATGCTTCGGACAGGCAGGGCCTGATGTCCTGACGCGCCGCATGATTCCTGCCGCCCGATCCACGGAAAGCGAGCAAGAACCGGCAAACCCTGCCTTTTGGCGGTCACCGCTCTGGTCCCCGCCGAGGTCTGGGAGACAGCGGTAACGATCTCGCGGGTCGCCGCTCCCTGCTGTTCGGCGGCCCCGGCGATGCTGCCCGCAGCCTCGTTGATCACCTGGATCGTGCTGATCGCGGCGATGGCCTCGACCGCCGCCTGCATCGTGCCCTCGATCGTCGCGATCTGGCCGTCGGTCGCCTGGGTGGTCTGGCCGGCGGGTTTCCCGACCTCGGCGGCGGCCACCGCGAAGCCGTGGCCGGCATCGCCGGCCCGCGCCGCCCCGATCGTCGCACTGAGGGCCAGCAGGGTGATCTGCGAGGCGATCGTCGAGATCATCTGCACGACGTCGCCGATCCGCACCGCCGCTGCGGAGAGGGCGGAGACGACGGCGGAGGCCGTGCCGGCCTCCGTCACGGCGTTCTGGACCAGATCGGACGAGTGAGGGACCTGCCGGCGGATCTCCTCCACCGAGACGCCGCGTTCCTCGGCCGCGCCCGAGCCGGAGAACACGTCGGTCGCCGCCCTCTCCGCGGCCGCGGCGACCGCCGTCGATTGTCCGGCAGTCTGGCTGGCGGAGACGGTCAGCGTCGGCGCGGTGGGCTGTATCCCGGTGGCCGATGCGGCGAGTGCCGTCGCGATGCCGCCGACAGCCGTCTCGAAATCGTTGGCGAGGCCGACCATCAGCATGTGGCGCTTCTGGGCGGGCTCCGCAGCACGGGCGTGCTGGGCGGCGAGCCGGCGGCGCATCTCGCACTGGTCGCGGAAGGCGCGCGCCATCGCACCGACCTCGTTGGTGCGGTCGGTGCAGGGGCTTTCGGCATCGTCGTTGCCGCGTGCCACCTGGTTCATCACGATGGTCAGCCGGCAGATCGAGCGGCTGACCCAGAGCAGGGCGAAGATACCCGAGTCGAACAAGATCGGCAGGAGGGGTATGCTGGAATGCCGCATTATTAGGGTGGCGCAGCTGGTTAGAGGCGCGTTTCAGACTTTAATTTCATTATATTTCTTATTGTTGTTGGTTTTTGTAAATATGATGGGTAATTTACACATCAGAATTCTGTACTATTGTCGCGCCCGTGCAAAGCCGCGCCTATGTTTTCCAATGTCGGCCGAATTATTTTTGAAAAACGGTGTAATATGGCTATTTTTCCAGCGTAGAATATCCGTTTTCTTGATAAGATTGTGCCTAAGATCGTGATTTGATCGGATTTATTGCGCTTGATCATCGCCGAGTGGTGGCTTTTCAGCTGTTGAAACTTAACCTGGGCTTCTGCGATCGCCTTCTCGGCTGCGGCCTGCTCCGCATCCGTCGTCAACATCAGATGCTCGGCCTCGCCGATGCGGATGTCGGCGAACACCGTGATGATCGCGTTGGCGGTGGGCGCGCTGGGTAGCACATACGCGTGCACAGCGATCCGCCCACCGCGGCGAGGGTAAGCCGGCCCGGGCCGACATAGCCCTCAGCCGATCCGGTTAGCTTGGTCAGAATGGACAATCCGCGCAACGGATTGCGCTACGAGATAATCAGTATGGTCTGTTTGGACCAGGCGAGTTGCATTGCTGCGAATAAGTTCTTGAAGTTTTCAAAATTCGACCAGAATGATTTCATAACAGGCTAAATCTCTCTGAAGGTTACTTATCCGATGATTGAATGTTTGTGTCGAGATCTGGCCTGACCCCCGGCCTGATCTCGTATCGATCTCGTATCGAAGGCAGGATCCTCGTATGAGGCCTCGAGGGGGAGGCCTGCCCCTGTACTGCGGGCATCCATGACGCGGCTGCGAGCCAGCCGCCGCTGGGTCGGTTTCACCCCTCCTCCCGTGCGACCCCGTCGCGGCCTGCTCGAACGCCCGCGGGTTCCCGCCGGACACGGGATCGTGAAGGGTAACCTCGGTTGCCCGGCGCGCAATATTCGAACAACGTGTCTTCTCGGGAACAGGCATGGAGAGCAGGTTTGCCGCTTTTCTTCTTCGATGTGCGCACGCCGCGGGGTGTCGAGCCGGACGACATCGGCTCTGAATTCGGCAGCGTCGAGGCCGCATATCTCGAAGCTTGCAAGGCGATCCCGGGAATGCTCGTGGATCTGCAGCGCGAAGGCGAGCACGCCCGCGATCTCGCCTTCGAAATCCGTGACGAGGCCGGTCGGGAGTTGTGGCAGATTCCGTTCAACGAGATCTACGACGCCCATGGGCGGCTGAGGCTGCGATCCGCGACGCGGTGACCTTCGAACGCGCGGGGGCGCGGTCGGCGGAACGGCCGCCCGCCGATGCCGGTTGTCCCGCCGAAGGAGTGTTCTCGATGATGCAGACCAGAACCGCATTTCTCCCCCTCCTCGCCGTCGGGATGGCACTGGGCTTCGGAGCGACCGCCGCGGAGGCCAAAGGCTGCCTGAAGGGCGCTGTGGTGGGCGGCGTCGCCGGCTACGCGGCTGGCCACGGTAAGGCGGGTGCCGCGGCCGGCTGCGCAATCGGCCACCACGAGGCTGGCAAGAAGGGCCGGCAGCCTGCGCAGAATGGCCAGCCTCAGGCGCAGTGAGCGTCACGCGCGCGGCCGATGCCCCGCTACTTCTTCCACACTCAGATCGGCGCGGACCGGGTCACAGACTCGGACGGCGTCGAGCTTTGCGATCCGGATGAGGCCTGGGAGACCGCCCGGGCCACGGCCCGCACCCTGATGGGCCGCGACCGGGCGAACCAGGCTCGGTTGATGACGGCGAGCCTCGTCGTCACCGACGAGGCCGGCGAGACCGTGCTGGAATTTCCCTTCGCCGAGGCCGTAACCCTGCCTCCGCTGAACGACGACATTCGGCACTAGCGGGCTCGGAGACCTGCGTATCCGAAGGATCCGGTCGGCGAAGCCTCGACAAAACGGCCGCGCTGCTCCATCTCTTCGGATGCGCGTGTCGCGCAACATCGATTCTTGAGAGACAAATCCCCAAGATGTCACGCAATCGCGTGCGGCGGTCCTTTACCGTCGAGACGAAAGCACGCGGCCGCCAGGCGCCCGCGATCCTCCCCGTGCGTGCGCCGCTGCTCGAGCAGCCCTCCATCGCCTTCCCGAGCCTTGAGGCCGCCGCGCTCTTCGGCGGGGAGCCCGCCAAGCGGGTCGAGGACGGCGCGGCGCCAGCCGGCCGGCCGGCGCCGCGCCGCATCCTGCCGAGTCTGATCGAGCCGCCCGCTCCCGTGCTGGAGGAAGAGGCCGAGCCGGCAGCGCGCGAGGCGCGGCTGCCGCGGGTGCGCCGGGTCAAGCTTCCGCGCGCCGCCGCGGCACCGGCGCGCGCCGAGTCCTCCGCGATGCAAGCCGACCCGGCGCACGCCGAACGCGTCTCAACCCTGCCGGCGCCGGCCAAGCCGAAGTCGGCCGATCCCGCGGAGCCCGCCCGGCGAACCATCCGGCGGTCCGAGAAGGTTCTGCCGCTCGGCGAGCGCTGGAAACGCCGTCTGCCGCGGGTCTGCTGGTAGGCCGGAGGCTCAGGGCGTCTCGACGCGCTCGATGTCGAGTGAGAGATGCGCCCGCAGGATCACCTCGCGCCGGTCGTTCCGAACCACCGCCAGATAGTCCTGGCGATCCGGACCGGGCATGAGGCCCTGGGCAATTTTCGCCATGATCCGGACCAGCTTGGCCCTGACGTCCGCTTCGTCCGCGAGGTCGAAGCCGACGCCGTCGCGCACGAAGTTTGCGCCGTCGTGCAGGTCGATGAAGAACCGAGCCATCGTGTCCGCGCCAGTGTGGGATATTTTCCCACGTCATTAGGGCATGTGCGGCGCATCGTGCAAGGTTTCGAGCGCTGCCGCGGGGATCGGTCGCGGCCGAACTCAGTCCTCGTCCGCCTCGTTCCGCTTCAAGGCCCGGATCAGGTCGCGCGCCGCCGCGCGCAGGTCAGGTCCATCCACGGAGCGGAGCAGTGCGAGCAGGTCGGCGAGTTCGTCGACGGCAAGGTCCTGGTCCACGCGCTTCCGGATCTCGCCGTCGAAGAAGATTACCGGATCGACCCGCAGGATCACCGCGATCTCGGCCAGAAGTGACGCCGTGCGTCCGAATGCGGGGCCCGCCTGCGGATCGCCTTCCGAGACGTGTTCCACGCGCAGTCCCCTCTCACCATTGCCACCGGGCCGCTGGCTATAGCGGAAACGCGAATTCTCGTCCTATAGATTTGTCGGTCGGGGACTTCGTGTCCTGAACCTCGCGCGGTCCGGCATGCTGCCCAAGCTCATCGATCACACCTACGACCTGTTCCGCACCTTCGACCGGGCGGGCAGCGTGGAGGATCTGAACGCCTGCCTCCTGCGGGCGGTGGGGCGCTTCGGCGTCGAGAGCACCTTCGCGGGCGTCATCCCGCTGCCCGGCTCCGGCCGCAGCGCGCAGGCCGCCCACGTCCTGATCGACCGGACGCCGCCGGGATGGAGCGAGCGCTATTTCCGGGCCGGTCACCTCGACCGGGATCCGACGATCCGGCGCCTCACCACGGAAGCTACGCCGTTTCTCTGGTCTGAGATCGAGCCGCTCTACCGGGAGGATCCGGCCGCGCGCCGGGTGATGGACGAGGCCGGCGATTTCCGGCTGCGGCAGGGTTTCACCGTGCCCCTCGTCACCCTCGACGGTCGGGTCGCGGGCTTCAGCTTCGGCGCCGAGCGGCTCGATCTCTCGCCGGAGTTGCGCGGGATGCTGCACCTGATCGCATCCTACGTCTTCGGCCGCTCGCTGATCCTCAGCCATACGCCAGTCCAGGATGACCGTGCGGCCGTCCGCCTGACGCCGCGCGAGCGCGAGGCCCTGCAATGGGCCGCCGCGGGCAAGAGCGAGTGGGAGATCGGCGCCCTGATGTCGATCTCTGAGCACGGGGCCGAGAAGCACCTGCGCTCGGTTCACCGCAAGCTCGGCGCCGGCAGCCGCACGCAGGCCGTCGCCGAGGCGCTGCGGCGGGGTTTGATAACCTAGAGTTATCCTCTGTGCCGACGTCAGCGCAACGCCGCGCCGCGCGCTGGCCGTGTTCTCCGTTTAGGATCAGGTACCCAGCGGCGGCGGAATGGTACGCGATCGCGGACTGTAAGGTTTCTTCCAGGTTGCGGATAACGGCGATCATCCATCGCGGAGATCGTCATGATCCACATCGTCACGGCCGAGAACGCGCCGCGCTACGCGGAGGCCCTGGAGCAGGCTTGGCGCCTGCGTCACCGGGTCTTCGTCGAGGAGAAGGGCTGGTCCGACCTCGCGCGGCCCGACGGGCGTGAGATCGACGGCTTCGACGACGCCCACGCCCTCCACATGCTGGCGATCGAGGCGGGCACCGTCGTCGGCTACCAGCGCATGCTGCCGACCACCCGTCCTTACCTCCTCACCGAGGTGCTCTCCGAACTCTGCGAGGTCGAGCCGCCGCGCAGCCCCCATGTCTGGGAATGGACCCGCTACGCCGTCGAGCGCGGGCACCGTGACCGGGGCCGCATCCTCAGCCCCGTGGGCAGCGCCCTGCTCACCGGTATCGTCGAGTGGGGCCTCGAATCCGGCGTGGACGCCATCGTCATCGAGATGAACCCGCTCTGGCTGCTGCGCCTCGTGCAGCTCCATTTCCGGGTGACGCCGCTCGGCCTGCCCCGCCCGATCGCCGGCGAGGAGACGGTCGCGGTGAGCGCTGCCTTCGACGAGCGCACCTTGGCCCGCCTGCGCGCGACCCGCGGCGACGACGCCACCGTCCTCAGCGCGCGGCCCGGCCGCCCGCTGCGCCTCGCGAGCTGAAGAACCGATCCGGGAGAGACTCCATGCGCAAGCTCCAGTCCGACATCGACGCCCTTCCGTTGGGCCCTGACCCGGTCGCCCTCGCGGATCCGGACACGCTGGCGGCCCTGCGCCGCCTCGCCGAGATCTGCATCGAGGCGCACGGCATCGTCGCCCGCGAGGGGCCGGCGGAGATCCGCGAGCCGCTGGAGGCGCTGCTCGGCCGGATCGGACACCAGCTGTCCGGCGACGCGGCCTCCGAGGAGACGGGCACCGGGCGCTGAGCGGTCCGGCGCCCGCCGGGCGCGGCACAGCCCGGCGAGAGGGGACGAAACGCTCTGGTAACGGTGAGCGCGCGAGGGTGTGGATCTGTCCAGTACCCTCCGGGATCCGAGCATGATGACGAAGGACCAGCTCGCCGCCGAGCTGAAGCGCATCGCCACCGCGCAGATCAGCGACATCACCCGCGCGGTCAAGGAAGGCCAGAAGTCGATCGCGCTCAACGAGGTGCGCGACATGGCCCACCGCCTCAACCTCCTGGCCGACGCCTTCCACCCGCGCCCCGTGCAGGCTCACCTGCAAACGCAGTCCCAGCCCCAGTCGGGCGAGCCCGCCGAGACGCCGCAGGCCGCCTGACCCTTCACCCACCCCGCAGGGCGGGTGCGGAGTCGCGTCCCGCCGGCATGAACAGGGAGCGCCTGATCATGATCCGCGTATTCTTCAATATCCGGCTCGACGATGCCTACCTGCCGGAGCGCACCGGACAGTGGGTGGAGGACGAGGCCGAGGCGCGCGACCTCGCGCGCATCATCGTCCGCCGGCTGGTGGCCGATCACGGGGGCGAGCCGCGGCTGCTCAACGCCGAGCTGGCCGTGACCGTCGATGGCGGCGCGAGCCTGTTCGACGTCTCGTTCTTCGAAGCCCTCTACGTGCCGGTGTCCGCGCCCGCGCCGGCCGCACCCTTGCGCCGGGCCGAGGCGATCCGGCCGCCCGCGCGCCTCGTCCAGCTCGTCGCGCCCTGGCGGGCTCAGGCCCTCACCCTGGCGTCGGTCTGGCGCAGACGCCTCGCCGGGCTGCCCGCACTCCTCTCCGGCCGGCAGCGCTCCGCTCCGCGCCCACGCTTCCGCCTGGGTTTCGTGCAGGGGGGCTGATTCCGGCTCCTCGAACGGTGCGCTGCCGTCCGGTACGCGCCGTCGAGATCCGTTTTCCTCCAGGGCCAGAGGCGGCGCGGCCAGCCTCTTCTGCCTGTCCCTCAGCCAAAAAGGTCCACCGTCGTGAAGCCGCGCGCCGCCAAGCGCTCGGCCAGCACGCGGCGGTGGCAGCGCTCCGGATCGCGCTCGAAGCAGAGCAGGCAGGTCGGCGCGCCCGCCGCCATCTCGGCGAGCGCGTCGAGGGCAAGGCCGCCATCAGCGGTGTCGAGCACCGCCTCGCAGTAGATCCGGCGCATCAGCCCCGCATCGTGGGCGCGCGCCGCCTCGCGGCCGGCCTTCGGCGTGCCGAGCGGGCGCAGATGCGCGTAGCCGATCCCCTTCTCCTCGACGCCGGCCTTGAGGGCGAACTTCGAGAAGCCGCGCTTGCGCGAGTTCGCCACCGCCCGCACGTCGGCGAGCAGCCCCACGCCGGCGTCGCGCAGAGCCGCGGTGAGGCGCTCGGGATCGAGGCCTTCGTAGCCTATGGTGAACAGAGTCTTACCCAAGCGAGCGATCCGAAGAGGCGTTGCGGGCAAGGTACTTAGGGCGACGGAGCGCGTCGCGCAAAGCGTCACGGCGGCGTCTATGTGCCCGGCCCGCCACGCGTTCCGGAATTCCGCCGCATTGCCCGCAAAGTTCTGTTAACCGCCAGAAGGGCATCGAATACCCCTCTGATTGGCGCATGAGGCGGGTGCGGGGCATCGATGTCGCTGAGGATTGGATCTCTCCTGACGTCGCCCCGGCTTGCGCGCGGCCGCATCGCCGGTCTCGCCCGCCGGGCCATCGCCGTGGCGGCGCTCGCCGGCCTCGCCGCCTGCGCCCAGAACAGCGACTTCTACCCGACCAAGGGCGACGTGAAGCCCCACCCGGGCGTGGCGCGGGCCAAGCGCCACCCGATCCAGGGTATCGACATCTCCAAGTGGCAGGGCCCGATCGACTGGGCCTCGGTGCGCGCCGCGGGCACCCAGTTCGCCTTCATCAAGGCGACAGAGGGCGGCGACCACGTCGATGAGCGTTTCCGCGAGAATTGGGAGGGCGCGGGCCGCGCCGGGGTGCCGCGGGGCGCCTACCACTTCGTGTTCTGGTGCCGCTCGGCCAAGGACCAGATGGACTGGTTCAAGCGCAACGTGCCGAACGACCCGACCGCCCTGCCGCCGGTGCTCGACGTCGAGTGGAACGGCCACTCGCAGACCTGCCCGAAGAAGCTCCCGAAGGAGCAGGCGCTGGCGATGACCCGCTACATGCTGGAGGAGATGGAGCGCTACACCGGCAAGCGCCCGATCATCTACACCGACATCACCTTCCACAAGGATGTGCTGGAAGGCGAGTTGCCGGATTACCCGCACTGGCTGCGCTCGACCGCCGCGGAGCCCGAGCAGCGCTTCGCCAACCGCCGCTGGATGCTCTGGCAGTTCACCTCGACGGGCCGGGTTCCGGGCGTGCGCGGCGACGTGGATCGCAACGCTTTCTACGGCACTCAGGCGGAATGGGCCTCGTTCCTCTCGACGGATTGCGACCCGCGCGACCATCACCGCCTGTCCTCGCAGGGGCTCTGCTCGGGAAAGTGAGTGGGCTCGGGTGGCTCGCCCGAACACCGCCTGCAACGACAAATGACGATGCGGGAAAGAAAACTCGGGATGTGTTCACGGTCTGTCTAGAAGCAGACAGATTTCGCGCAATCGATGTTGTAGGAGAGTCGGCACTCTCCCACCAGACATAAGCTATGCCGGCAGCGCCCGTTTCCTCGTTCGAGGGCAATCACCTTCTCAAGGCGCTGAGCGATGCGGACCGCGGTCTCGTCGTACCACATCTGGAGACCGTGACGGTCGGGCGAGGCGAGATTCTCTTCGAGGCCGGAAGCGAGGTCCAGACGATCATCTTCCCATGCGAGCAGACGGTGGTCTCGCTCCTGATAACCATGCAGGACGGACGTCGCGCCGAGACCGCCACGATCGGGCGCGAGGGCGCGGTCGGCGGTATCGTCAGCAACGGCCGCATCCCGGCCTCGACCCAGGCGGTGGTCCAGATCGGCGGACGCATCCTGCGGATCGATTCCGTGCGCCTTCAGGATGCCAAGCGCCGCTCCGCCACCCTGCGCGACCTCCTGAGCCGCTACGGCGACTGCCTGCTCGCCCAGGTCCTACAATCCGTCGCCTGCAACGCCCTGCATCCGATCGAGCAGCGCTGCCTGCGCTGGCTCCTCACCCTCCAGGACCGGCTCGGTACCGACGAGTTGCCGGTCACGCACGAGGTGCTGGCCGCGATGCTCGGCGTGCAGCGCACATACCTGACCCGGGTGCTCAGTGCGCTGCAGGCACAGGGGCTGATCCGGGTGGGGCGCGGGCGCATCCAGGTGCTCGGCCGCCCCGAGATGGAGGCCGGCGCCTGCGAGTGCCACGCGGTGGTGCGCCAGCACTACGAGGCGGTGCTTGGGGGAATCCTGCCGGGTTTCGCGCGCTGACGGTGATGCCGCGTCCGCGAACCCGCCCCTTGACCGGACGGTTGCGCCCGTTAAGGCATCGCGGCCAGTCCGGCTCCCGCGACATCGCGCGGGACGAGGACCCGCCGTCCCGACCGGACCGATGACCGACCGCCCAGCCGACGATGCCCGCGAGACCGGGCGCCTCGACAGCCCGGACCCGCGCCTCGTGCGCCTGGGCGAGAGCGCGCTCCTCATGCGCCTCGCCCTCGATGCCGGCGATATCGGGATCTGGGCCTATGATCCCGTGGCGGACCGGCTCGAATGGGACGGGCGGACCCGCGCCCTGTTCGGACTCGGCCCGGACGAGCCGCCGAGCCACGCGGGCACCTTCCTGCCGCTCCTGCATCCGCAGGACCGCGACGCCGTGGACGCCGCGTTCCGGCAGGCTCTGCGACCGGACGGGCCGGGCCTGCTCGACGTCGAGTGCCGCGTCCGCCCCCCGGGCGCCGGAGGGTCGGAGGACGTGCAGCGCTGGCTGGCGGTCCGGGGCCGGCACGTGGTCGCGGGCGGCCGCACGACCCAAATCGTCGGCACGGTGCGCGACATCTCCCGCCGCATGCGGGCCGCGCGCGCCGAGGAGGCTGTGCGCGAGCGCTACCGGCTCGTCACCCGCGCCACCAACGACGCGATCTGGGACTGGAATCTCGCTACCGACGTGGTCGAGTGGAACGAGGCGCTGACCAGCGCCTACGGCTGGGAGCCGCACCGGGTCGAGCCGACCGGCGCCTGGTGGCTCGCCCAGATCCACCCGGCCGACCGCGACCGGGTGGAGGAGGACATCCGCGCCGTGATCGCCGGGAGCGCCGCCGAGTGGCGCCACGAGTACCGCTTCCGGCGCGGGGACGGGTCCTGCGCGGAGGTGCTCGACCGCGGCTACATGGTCCGGGACGCCGAGGGGCGCCCGCTGCGCATCATCGGCGCGATGCTCGACGTGACCGAGCGCAACCGGAGCGAGGCGCAGTTCCGCGCGATCTTCGAGGGCGCCAATCTCGGCATCGTCCAGCTCGATCCCCGCAGCCTCACGGTGCTGCGGGTCAACCCGAAGCTCTGCGCGCTCTGGGGGGCGCCCGCCGAGGCGATCGTCGGCCGCTCCGTCGCGGTCTGGACCCCTGAGGAGGATGCCGAGGCCCGGGACCGGCTGCATCGCCGCCTCGCCGGGGGCGAGATCCTGCAGGAGACCCTGGAGAAGCGCTACCGGCGGGCGGACGGGCGGATCATCTGGGCGCGGGTCAACCTCGTCTCGCAGGTGTTCGGCGACGATATCCTGACCACCGCGATGATTGAGGACATCACGCAGGAGCGCCTGGACGCGGCGCGCCGGCAGGCGCTGGTCGAGATCGGCGATGCCCTGCGCGCGGCGCGCGGGCGCGGGGCTGTGCTGGCGGCGGCGGTCTCGGTGATCGGTCGGGCCCTTCAGGCGCGCTGGGCCGGCTTCAGCAGCCTCGACGGGGCGGCGGGCCTCGCGCCGGCCGAGGCGCTCTGGCACCGGCCGGGGGAGGCCCACCCCGGGGTCCTCGGCGCCGGGCTCCGCTGCCCCGCCGCCGTCGCGCTCCTGCGCGTGGGCGCGCGCCTCGCGGTGGCCGACATCGCGCACGATCCGCGGGTGGCGGACGACGCGCCGGCCTTCGCGGCGCTCGGCACCCGCGCGGCGATCCTGGTGCCGGTGGGCGCGCACGGGCGTGTCGTCAGCGTGCTCGGCGTCCATGAGGCGGCGCCCCGCACCTGGACGCCCGACGAGATCGACTTCGTGCGCGAGGTTGCCGAGCGCGTCCGCGACGGGCTCGGCCGCATGCAGGCCGAGGACCAGCAATCCCTGCGCAACCGGGAGCTCAGCCACCGGCTCAAGAACACCCTGGCGATGGTGCAGGCCATCGTCTCGCAGACCCTGCGCGACGTGCAGGATCTCGAGGTGGCCAAGGAGGCCCTGGCCGCCCGCCTCGTCGCGCTCGGTAAGGCGCACGACATCCTGCTCACGGGCGATTCCGAGGGTGCCGCGATGGCGGCGGTGATCGCGGGCGCGCTCGCGCTCCACGATGACGGTCGGCCCGGACGTTTCGCGCTGAGCGGGCCGCCGGTGGCGGTCGGGCCGCGGGCCGCCCTGTCGCTCGCGCTGATGATCCACGAGCTCGCCACCAACGCGGCGAAGTACGGCGCCCTGTCCCTGCCCGACGGCCGGATCGCGGTCGCGTGGTCGGTCGTGCCGGACGGGGCGGACGCAACCGTCAATCTCGCCTGGACGGAGCGGGGCGGACCGCCCGTCGTTCCACCCGCGCATCGCGGTTTCGGCTCGCGGCTGATCGAGCGGGGGCTCGCCGGCGCGGTCGGCGGCGCGGTGAGCCTCGACTACGCGCCCGAGGGGCTGGCCTGCCGGGTCGCCGCCCCCCTCAGCGGCTTCCAGGCCGCCGAGTAGGCGCGCGCCGACCTCGGACCTTATCGGACTTCTGAAGAACGGCTCAGGCCGCCCGCACGGTCGCCAGAAACCCGCCGACCGCTGCCCGCAGGTCGCTCGCCTGCCGGGAGAGTTCGGCGGAGGCGGCGAGCACCTGGGCCGAGCCTGCGCTCGCGGTCGCCGCCGTCTCGCTGACGCCGGCGATATGGGAGGAGACGGTGCGGCTCCCCTGCGAGGCCTGCGCGGTGGTGCGGGCGATCTCGACGGTCGCGGCCCCCTGCTCCTCGACGGCCGCCGCGATGTCGCCGCCGATCCGCGAGAGGCGATGAATGACCCCGTTGATGCCGCCGATCGCCGCGACCGAGGCGTCCGTGGAACTGGTGATCTCCGAGACCTTCGCGCCGATCTCGGCGGTCGCCCGCGCGGTCTGGCCCGCGAGGTTCTTCACCTCGGCCGCCACCACCGCGAAGCCGCGACCGGCCTCGCCCGCGCGCGCCGCCTCGATCGTCGCGTTGAGCGCCAGCAGGTTGGTCTGGTCGGCGATCTCCGAGATCAGGCCGACGATCTGGCCGATGCTGCCCGCGGCGTGCGCGAGGCGCTGGACCTCGCCGGACATCGCGGCGGCGTCGCGCTCGGCCTCGGCCGAGAGGCCCGCCGAGGTGGAGGCCTGGGCGGCGATCTCGCGCACGGAGGCGGACAGCTCCTCGGTCGCGGCCGCGACGGTGTCGGCCGACAGCGCCGCCTCCTGCGAGGCGCTGGCGACCTGGCGGCTCAGCGCGGTTGTCTCCTGAGCGGCCTGCGCCATCGCGGTGGCGGCGGTCTGCAACTGGCCCGCGGCCTCCGACACGGCCCCGACGATGCCGCCGACCTGTGCCTCGAAGCCGTCGGCGATGTCGAGCACGGCCCGCCGCTGCGCCGCCGCGGTCTCCGCCGCGCTCCGCTCCCGCTCCGCTCGGTGGGCGCGGCCCTCGGCCACGCTCGCTCGGAACGCCTCGGCGGCCAGCGAGAGGGCGCGGACCTCGCGCGGGCCGCCCTGCGGGATCGTCACGTCCTCCTCGCCGCGCCCGATCGCGCCGAGCACCGTCGCCATCCGGGTCAGCGGCCGGGCGATGGCGCTGCCGAGGCCGAGCGCGAGCCCGGCGGAGAGCGCTAGGGTGGCGAGCCCGGCTGCGAGCCAGAGGGCGAGCGCCTGGTCGGCCCCGGCCCGGATCGCGTCCGCTGCCGCGACGAGTTCGGCGCTCAGGCGGTCCTCGACGCCCTTGAGCCCGTCGATGCGCTGCGTCGACAGACCGAACCAGTGCGGCGCGTCGCGGAAGGCCAGGGCCTCGCCCGGCGCCGTGTCGAGGGCGAGCCGGCGCAGGCGCACCACCTCGCGCGCCGGCGCGGTCGCCTCCACGGCGTCGAGGAGGGCCGCCTGCTCGGGCGTCGCGCCGGCCCGGAACTGGGCCTCGGCCCCCGTCTGGCCGGCGCCGAGCGCGGCGAGGCGCACCAGCCCCGCCTGGTCGAGCCGCCCGGCCGCGAAGGCGGCGGAGGCCGCCGCCCGCTCCTGGCCGGCATTCTCCTTGAGGATGAGGAAGGCCGCGTAGGCCGCCGCGCGGCCGGCGATGCTCGCCTCGCTCACGAGGCCCGCCATCCCGCGCACGATCCCGAGCCCCTCGCTGATCGCACCGGTGTAGAAGGCGACGGCCTGCGGCGGGGAGAGCCCGAGCCCGTCCACGCTCCGCCGATGGGCCGCGATCCCGCCGAGCGATTGCGCGAAGCGCGCGCCCCGCCCGCCGAGGATCGGGTCGTTCGCCGCCTCGGCGAGCCCGGTCAGGGCCGCGTCGGTCCGCGCGCGCTGGGCGGCGAGTTCCGCGCCGAACTGCGCGCCCTTCGAGCCGACGAACAGGCTGGACGCACCCCGCTCCCGCTGCGCCTCGTGCACGAAGGCGCTGATGCGGGTCGCGAGCCCGGCCAGATCCGCGATCCGCGCCATCTCGGTCCGCTGCTCCGCCCGCTCGGACACCGTGATCGCCGTCACAGCCCCGAAGGCGAGGCAGGGCGCGAGCGCCACCGCGACGATGCGCCCGCGCAGAGACGCCAGAAAACCCCCAGTCATGGCCCTTTCGCCTTTTTTCGCTTTCCTCTTTCGCTAAGCTCTGCAGCTTCCGGCATGAAGGAATCCTTGCAGCGGTGGGTGATGCTCAACTTAAGTGCATCTTGCATCCCGTTTGGTCCAATCCATCGCATATCCAATCTCGCGTCCGATGATTCTGCGGCTATACGTGCGCTCCCATTACAGCTTGGCCGGTCCCTGGCGTCGAAGCGGGGCGGCATCTGTCCCCTGCCCACGATCCCGTGCGCGGGATTGTGGCTGTACCCTTTTCGTTCTAAGGAGGCCCGACGATTCGGCTGAGGCTTGCGCGTCGCCCCGCCTTGTCACCGGCGCGGCGCGTCCGACATGAGCGGCAGGGCGCAGGCCGCCCCGCCCGAACGCCGCCGCACGAAGACGCCCCGAAAGACCGCCCGCCCATGGCCAAAGCCAACGTCGCCGCGAAGAACTCGGCCGGCAAGTCCGGTACCAGCAAGTCCGGCGCCGGCAAGGTGACCCGCAAGGCGGGCAGTGCCGCGGCCGAGACGGCCGACGCGATCAAAACGGCTACAAAGGCGGCTACGAAGGCGCGGGTCGCAGCGCCGGCCTCCAGGGTGGCCGAGGCCGAGGACCGGTTCGACCGGCTGTTCGAGGGCGCCGCACCCGGCGATCGGCGCGTAATCGCGGTGCGCGGCGCGCGCGAGCACAATCTCAAGAACGTCGACCTGACGATCCCGCGTGACAAGCTGGTGGTGTTCACGGGCCTGTCCGGCTCCGGCAAGTCGTCGCTGGCCTTCGACACGATCTATGCCGAGGGGCAGCGCCGCTACGTCGAGTCGCTCTCGGCCTACGCGCGCCAGTTCCTGGAGATGATGGCCAAGCCCGATGTCGATCAGATCGACGGTCTCTCGCCGGCCATCTCCATCGAGCAGAAGACCACCTCGAAGAACCCGCGCTCGACGGTCGGCACCGTCACGGAGATCTACGACTACATGCGCCTGCTCTGGGCGCGGGTCGGCATTCCCTACTCGCCGGCCACCGGCCTGCCGATCGAGAGCCAGACGGTCAGCCAGATGGTCGATCGCGTCCTGGCCCTGCCGGAGAAGACTCGGCTCTACCTGCTGGCGCCCGTGGTGCGCGGGCGCAAGGGGGAGTACCGCAAGGAGATCGCCGAGTACCAGAAGAAGGGCTTCCAGCGCCTGCGCATCGACGGCGAGTACTACGCCATCGACGACGTGCCCAAGCTCGACAAGAAGCTGAAGCACGATATCGACGTCGTGGTGGACCGGATCGTGGTGCGCGACGATATCGGCTCGCGGCTCGCCGAGTCGTTCGAGACGGCGCTGGATCTCGCCGACGGCATCGCCGACATCGAGTTCGCCGACGCGCCCGAGGGCGAGGCGCCACGCAAGATCACCTTCTCGTCGCGCTTCGCCTGTCCGGTCTCCGGCTTCACGATTCCCGAGATCGAGCCCCGGCTGTTCTCGTTCAACAACCCGTTCGGCGCCTGCCCGACCTGCGGCGGCATCGGGCACGAGATGCGCATCGACCCCGAACTCGTGATCTCGGACGGGGCGCTGAGCCTGAAGCGCGGCGCGGTCGCGCCCTGGGCGAAGTCCACCTCGCCCTATTACGGCCAGACGCTCGACGCGCTCGCCAAGCATTTCGGCTTCAAGACCACGACCCCCTGGGACGAGTTGGCGGCCTCGGCCCGCGCCGTGGTCCTCTACGGCACGGGCGAGCAGGCGGTGCGCTTCGCCTACGACGACGGCACGCGCGCCTACGGGGTCACGAAGCCCTTCGAGGGCGTGATCCCCAACCTCGAGCGCCGCTACAAGGAGACCGACAGCGACGCCGCCCGCGAGGAGATCGGCCGCTTCATGAGCGAGACGCCCTGCGCGGCCTGCGCCGGCAAGCGTCTGAAGCCCGAGGCGCTCGCGGTGAAGATCGACATGCAGGACATCGCCGCGGTGACGGCGCTCTCGGTCTCGGACGCGCATCGCTGGTTCTCAGACCTGCCCAAGAAGCTCACCGCGAAGCAGAACGAGATCGCCGTCCGCATCCTGAAGGAGATCCGCGACCGCCTGACCTTCCTGGTCGATGTCGGTCTCGAATACCTGACGCTCGCGCGCGGCTCCGGCTCGCTGTCGGGTGGCGAGAGCCAGCGCATCCGCCTCGCCTCGCAGATCGGCTCGGGGCTGACCGGCGTGCTCTACGTGCTGGACGAGCCCTCGATCGGCCTGCACCAGCGCGACAACGAGCGCTTGCTCGGCACGCTGAAGCGCCTGCGCGATCTCGGCAACTCGGTGATCGTGGTCGAGCACGACGAGGACGCGATCCTGCAGGCCGACTACGTGGTCGATGTCGGCCCGGGCGCCGGCATCCACGGCGGACGCATCATCGCGCAGGGCACGCCGCAGGAGGTGCTGGCGCACCCCGATTCACTGACCGCCAAATACCTGACCGGCGCGCTCTCGGTGCGCACGCCCGCCACGCGCCGGAAGGGCCGCAAGGGCAAGCTCGCCCTCTACGGCGCGCGCGGCAACAATCTGCGGGACGTCGACGTCGAGATCCCGCTCGGCACCTTCACCTGCATCACGGGCGTCTCGGGCGGCGGCAAGTCGACCCTCATCATCGACACGCTCTACAAGGCGGTGGCGAAGAAGCTGAACGGCGCCCTGGAGCACCCGGCCCCCTACGGGCGGCTGGAGGGGCTGGAACACCTCGACAAGGTCATCGACATCGACCAGTCGCCGATCGGGCGCACGCCGCGCTCGAACCCCGCCACCTATATCGGCGCCTTCACGCCGATCCGCGATTGGTTCGCTGGCCTGCCCGAGGCCAAGGCCCGCGGCTACCAGGCCGGGCGCTTCTCCTTCAACGTGAAGGGCGGGCGCTGCGAGGCCTGCTCGGGCGACGGCGTGATCAAGATCGAGATGCACTTCCTGCCCGACGTCTACGTCACCTGCGACGTCTGCAAGGGCAAGCGCTACGACCGCGAGACGCTGGAGGTGAAGTACCGCGAGCGCTCCATCTCCGACGTCCTCGACATGACGGTCGAGGAGGCGGCCGAGCTGTTCAAGGCGGTGCCCTCGATCCGCGACAAGATGGAGACCCTGAAGCGCGTCGGCCTGCACTACGTCCGGGTCGGCCAGCAGGCGACGACGCTGTCCGGCGGCGAGGCGCAGCGCGTGAAGCTCTCCAAGGAGCTCTCGAAGCGCGCCACGGGACGAACACTCTATATCCTGGACGAGCCGACCACGGGCCTGCACTTCCACGACGTGGCCAAGCTGATGGAGGTGCTCCACGAACTCGTGAACCAGGGCAACACCGTCGTGGTGATCGAGCACAACCTGGAGGTCATCAAGACGGCTGACTGGGTGATCGACATGGGGCCCGAGGGCGGCAGCGGCGGCGGACAGGTCGTCGCCCAGGGCACGCCCGAGCAGATCGCCCGGGTAGGCGGCAGCCATACCGGCCGGTTCCTGCGCGAGGTGCTGGAGCGCCGCCCGCTCGCGGCCAAGGTGCCGGAGCGCCAGCCGCCCGCGGCGCGGCGCGACGCGGCCGAGTAGCAGACTCGCGCCTCCCGCGGGGGGGTGATTCTCCGGGCTGCCGGCTCGATTCGGAGCGGCGCGCGGACTGTCCGCGTGCCGAAGCGGCACGAACCTGCTCCACGAGCGGGCAGCGCCCGCTCCCGCACCGGGGCGGCGGTGGCGACCCTCCCGGCCTTCCTTGCCGGATTCTCCCGGGCGGCCGCCCCGCGCAACAGCTTGACCATTCTGAGTTATTTTGCCGGGTCGTCCGCCGCGGCGGTGGCAGATCAGACAAGAACAGGTCCTTCGGCGCTGCGGCAGGAATGCGGCTTTTGCGCAACGCTGCGAGCGCTTCTGCCCGCCGGGCAGGCATTCCACTGTCCTTCCGAGGCTTCGTGTAGAATAGTCCCAATCGTTGAGACTTGGGGTGGCGCCGTAAGGGGGCACCCGGCACCGGGCGATTCGGGGGCTGCACGGCAGCGGACCGGAACCGAAGTGCCGGGGCTGCGGGACGGAGGCCAGGGATCCTTGGGAAGGAACGATAACATGATGAAGAAGTGGCTCGCAGCCGGCGCGCTCGCGCTCACGGCCGGCGCGACGGCGACGCCGGCGCTCGCTCAGACGACCACGGTGCCCGGTGAGCAGGTCGGCCTCGCGGCCGCCGCGCCGCTCCCGGAGGGTATCTACGCGATCAACACCTTCACCTACCGCCGTCCTGATGCGCCCTCCTCGGCGCTGTCCGGCTCCGCCGACACGGCGGTCAACATCCCGCTGCTGGTCTGGTCGACCCCCTGGCGTCCGCTCGATGCGAACCTCCGGTTCCTCGTCGCCGCGCCGACGGTCTTCGCCTTCACGCGCAACCCGGCCGGCGTCGCCAACCGCGACATCTCGATCAACGTCGGCACCTTCGTGTCCGCCCAGCTGGCTTGGGACCTCGGCGGCGGCTTCAGCACCGCCCTGCTCGGCGGCGTGTACCTGAACGACCTGAACGGCGACCGCGGCTCGCTCTGCAACCCCGCTGCTCTGACCCCCCTCTGCACCCCGGTGCTGCCGCAGCTCTCGTCGAACACCTACCGCTTCGGCGTCGCCGGCAGCTACACCGCCGACGGCTGGAACATCACCGCCAACCTGACGGCCAACATCTACGACTCGCCCGGCCGCTTCCCCGGCCGCGTCGGCGGCCTGATCGGCCCGATCAACATCTCCGACGCGCTGAACATCGACCTCACCGCGACGAAGAAGTTCGGCAAGCTCGAGATCGGCGCCGTCGGTTACGGCACGTTCAACTTCGACATCGGCCCGCTGTCGGCCGCTGCCGGCAACCGCGGCCGGTTCGCCCTCGGCGGCCTCATCGGCTACGATTTCGGACCCTTCACCGCCCAGCTCTACGTCGCCCGCGACGTCGCCACCGGCGCCCGCTACCTGGACGCCCTCGGCCGGACCCGCGACAACTACTCGACCGACGGCTGGTTCCGCATCATCGCCCCGCTCTACACCGCGGCGGCCCCGGCTGCCCCGATCGCCCCGGCTCCGCTGGTGCGCAAGTACTGATCGCCGGTTCGGGCGCCTTCGGGCGCCCGTCCATCGCGCTTCGGAAGAGCCGCCCGGTTATCGCCGGGCGGCTTTCTCATTTTTCGTCCGGCGTCGAATCCGATCGGCCGAAACGGCTGTCGGCGGCGCGGCGGTGTCCTATCTCAGCGCGGATCCCCAGGCCGGGACCTTCCCGGCAGGGCCGGAGACGCGAGCGGCGGGTGAGCGGCATGAGTAGCCAGGGCGACTGGAAGATCCCGGCATCCGTCCAGCCAAAGGCCGCCGACTACCACTACGACCTCGAACGGGCGGTCTCTGCCGTCGTGGCACTGTCGACCCGCATCCCGGAGACCGCCTTCACCGCGGAGGTGCTGGGCACCGAGCGGGCCGGCAACGGCGTGGTGATCCGCGATGACGGCCTCGTCCTCACCATCGGCTACCTCGTCACCGAGGCCGAGACCGTGTGGCTGACCACCCATGACGGCCGCTCGGTGCCCGGCCACGTGATGGGGTTCGACGCCGCCACCGGGTTCGGTCTCGTGCAGGCGCTCGGGCGGCTCGACGTTCCGGTCCTGCGGCTCGGCGATTCCCGTACCCTCAAGGTCGGCGACCGCGCGGTGGTTGCCGGTGCGGGCGGGCGCTCCCGGGCCGTCTCCGTCGAACTCGTCGCCCGGCAGGAATTCGCCGGCTACTGGGAATACGTCCTGGACGAGGCGCTCTTCACCGCGCCGTCCCACCCGCACTGGGGCGGGACCGCCCTGATCGGGCCGGAGGGCGAACTTCTGGGCATCGGCTCGCTGCAGTTGCAGCAGGGCGGGGGCAGTGCCCGCGCGATCAACATGGTGGTACCGATCGAGCTCCTGCCCCCGATCCTCGACGACATCATCGCGCGCGGCCGGCCGAACCGGCCGCCCCGGCCGTGGCTCGGCCTCTACGCGACGGAGAGCGACGAGGGCCTTGTGGTGATGGGGCTCGCCGACAACGGCCCGGCCGAGAGCGCCGACCTGCGGATCGGCGACCTGATCGAGGCCGTGGCGGGCGAGCCGGTCGCCGATCTCGCGGATCTCTTCCGCAGCGTCTGGGCGCTGGGCGAGGCGGGCGTGCGCGTGCCGCTGACCGTGCGGCGCGACGGGCGCACGCTGAAGCTCACGGTGGTCTCCGGCGACCGCGAGCGCTTCCTGATCAGCCCGCCGCTGCACTGAGCCGTCCGGCGCTGTCGGTGCGGCGCAGAACCCTCGCCCGCAGTCTCGCGTTGAGCATCCCGCGAGGCTTTTCCTGACCGAAGGCTAGCTTCGCCTATCAGCGCCGGTTCATCCGCACGGGTGCAGCTTCCCCTGCGCCGTCCGGAGCCTCCGGCCCGGATATCAAGGAGATCCGTCATGACGCATGTGAACGCGCCGCGCACGCGCGTGCTCGGTCTGGCCGCCCTCGTCGCGGGCGGCCTCGCTCTCGCAGGGCCGGCCAGCGCCGCACCGCTCGCCCCGGCCCCCCTCTCGGGCGAGGCGACGGTCCAGACGGTCGCGGGCGGTTGCGGTCCCGGCTTCCACCCGAATCCCTGGGGCGTCTGCCGCCCGAACTGGGGCCCCCGCCCCTATTGGGGCCCGCGACCCTACTATCGCCGTCCGATCGGCTGGGGACCGTACGGCCGACCCTATCCGCGCCCCTACCGGCCCTACGGCGTCTATGGCCCGCGCTGGTAGGCTCATCGGCCGAAGAACCAGGAAGGCACCTCGCACCGCGAGGTGCCTTTTTCCTTTGCAGGCCTGCCGGGCGGGCAGGTTCGGGAGAAGCTTTCCAAGCTCGTCCTGGCGCGAGATCGGTCACCCCGGTGGATTGCCGAAACCTTAAGCGGAACATGCTCTTGCTGCATATCAGCCGCTCGCCGCACCGACTCCTGCTGCGGTGCGGCGAGCCATATATGCGTTGCACCAATCACAGGCGGAGCTGCCCACGCAATGGGCGGCCTCGCCGTCAGCAGAGGTTCCGTTTTTCCATGGCCGCCGCCCGCAGCGTTCTGAACCGTGTCCGCGCCTACCTGCGCTACCGGGACACCGTCACGCAGCTCTCCCGCCTGAGCGACCGCGAACTCGCCGATCTCGGCATCAGCCGTCACGAGATCCGCGGCCTCGCGCGCCACTGACCGCGCCCGCCTTCCGCACCCGGCGGGCCCGTTGATTGAGGGCCCCCGCCTCCGCTATGCCGGCGCATGACCGAGGCTAGCATCATCCACATCGTCGGCGGCGGGCTCGCCGGCTCCGAGGCCGCCTGGCAGATCGCCGAGGCCGGCCACCGGGCCGTGATCCACGAGATGCGGCCCGTCCGTCGCACCGAGGCGCACCAGACCGAAGGTCTGGCCGAGCTCGTCTGCTCGAACTCCTTCCGCTCCGACGACCCGAACGGCAATGCCGTCGGCCTGCTGCACCAAGAGATGCGCACCCTCGGCTCGCTGATCATGCGGGCCGGCGACGCGCATCAGGTGCCGGCCGGCGGCGCGCTGGCGGTCGACCGCGACGGTTTCTCCGAGGCCGTCACCGCCGCGCTCGCGGCGCACCCGAACGTCGAGATCCGGCGCGAGGCGATCGACGACCTGCCGCCCGAGAGCTGGGGCCCGACCATCGTGGCGACCGGCCCGCTCACCGCGCCCGGCCTCGCCGAGGCGATCCGGACGCTCACCGGTGCCGAATCGCTGGCCTTCTTCGACGCCATCGCGCCGATCGTGCACCGCGATTCCATCGACATGGGCAAGGCGTGGTTCCAGTCCCGCTACGACAAGGCGGGGCCGGGCGGCACGGGTGCCGACTACATCAACTGTCCGCTGGACCGCGAGCAGTACGACGCCTTCATCGCTGCCCTGATCGCGGGCGAGAAGACCGGCTTCAAGGAGTGGGAGGCCTCGACCCCCTATTTCGACGGCTGCCTGCCAATCGAGGTGATGGCCGAGCGCGGTCCCGAGACCCTGCGGCACGGCCCGATGAAGCCCGTTGGCCTCACCAACCCGCACAACCCGACCGTGAAGGCCTGCGCCATCGTGCAGCTGCGCCAGGACAACGCGCTGGGCACCCTCTACAACATGGTCGGCTTCCAGACGAAGCTGCGCCACGCCGAGCAGGTGCGGATCTTCCGCACGATCCCGGGCCTGGAGAACGCCGAGTTCGCCCGCCTCGGGGGGCTGCACCGCAACACCTATCTGGACAGCCCGCGGCTCCTCGACGCCACGCTCCGGCTGAAGGCGAGGCCCGCCTTGCGCTTCGCAGGCCAGATCACCGGCTGCGAGGGCTACGTCGAGAGCGCCGCCGTCGGCCTGATGGCGGGCCGTTTCGCGGTGGCGGAGGCCGAGGGCAGGCCGCTCGCGCCCCTGCCGCAGACGACGGCGCTCGGCGCGCTCATCGCCCACATCACAGGGGGGCATGTGGAGGCGCAGGACGAGGGCGCGCCGCGCTCCTTCCAACCGATGAACGTCAATTTCGGCCTGTTCCCGCCGCTTGACCGGATGCCCCGCAACGAGACCGGCCGACGCCTGCGCGGCCCCGAGAAGGCGGCGCTGAAGAAGCGTGCGCTGACCGATCGGGCACGGGCGGACCTCGCGGCCTGGATCGGCGGCGACGCGCCGCGCGCGGCGGCGGAATAGGTCGGCCCGACTGGGACCCCGAAGGGGGCGATACCCAGCGGCGGGTTCTCAGGGCGACGCCCCGAAGCGCATCAGCGCAGCGGGATCTCCACCACCCGCGGCGCGCCTTCCTTGGGCCCGTCGAATAGCACCAGGGCGCGCTGGCGCTCCGTCGTCCGGTCCAGCGGCAGGAGCGCCTCGGGCTTGACCTTCCGGCCGTAGCCGTCGAGGGCGAGCGCCTGAACGGGGGCGTCGGTGCCGTTCCAGCGATAGACCGCGTAGTCCCCGGCCTCGACGCCGTCGCCCTTCGGGTCCAGCATCGGACCGGCCAGGATCAGGAAGCCCTCCGGCACGGCGACGAGATCGCGCACTCCGCGCGCCTGTCCGGTGGTGTCGCGCCCGAGCGCGATCCGGCTGACCTGCGCGGGGCTTGGCTCCCCCTCGAACAGGTTCGTCAGAGGCACCGAGATGACCACGGCGTCGCCGCCTTCGAGGACCGGCCCGCGGAAGCCCGCGTGGAGTTGGCCGTCGCGCACGGCGACCCCCTCGACCGTCACGCCGCCCTCCTCGAGCGGGCGGTCGTGGAAGGGCTTCAGCACGGGATCCTCCCGGATCAGCCGCGCAAGCGCCCGCGTGCCGGTGATCTCGGGATTGCCCTTGAGCACGCCGGTCTCGGGATCGACGGCGGCGGGGTCGAAGCGGATCCGGAACAGCTGCCGCGTCGCCTCGGCCCGGGCCACCGTGCCGGCCTCCGGCTTGCCCGCGGCGCGCCGCGGGCGACCGTGTGACCCGATCACGTAGAAGGCACCGTCCGCGTAGGCCACGCCCTCCGCGTCGAGTTCGAGCGGCACCCCCTCATGGGCGGCATCGATCAGGCGGATGAAGCTGCCGGCCCGCAGGGCACCGTCGCGCAGGATCACGATCTGCGCACCCTGGGATTCGTCGTCCGCCACGAGGCAGACGCGTGGGAAGCCCGAATCGGTCGCGCAGGCGATGCCGCTGACGTCGTCGGCCTTGTCGCTCGCGGCGGTGTCCTCGGGACGGTTCTGGTCCGGCTCTCCGTAGAGCTTGCCCGAGACCGGCCAGGGTTCGGCTCCGCCCGCGCGGGCCGGCGCGCCACCGGCGACCGTGAGCACGGCGAGGAGGAGCGAGGCCGCGAGGCCGGGCCGGAGGGCCGCTCGGGCGTTCGTGCGGGCGTTCATGTCGAGGGATCACCGGTCATCGGGCGGGCAACCGTAGCCGATCGATGGCGCGCGAAGAAGCGCGGCCCTCGCGGCACACGGCCCCGCTAGATCGTCTGACCCCAGACCATCACCCGCCGGCCTGGCCGATGGCCGTCGTCGCCCGTATCGCGAAATCCGAGCTTCGTCAGCAGCCCCCATGAGGCCGTGTTGGTGGGCCGGCACTCCGCCACGATCGTGCGGCGGGGGAAGCGCCCCTTCAGCAGCCCGACGATCCCCGAGACCGCCTCGGCCCCGAAGCCGCGCCCGCGCGCGGCTCCGCCGATCCAGTATCCGATCTCGACCGCCCCCTCGCCCCGCAGGTGGGCGCCGACGACGCCGACGAGGCCGCGGTCGGCCCGGGTCCAGGCGCCGAGGAAGCGGTCGCGCCCGCGCGCGCCGCCCGCGATCATGGCCCGCGCGTCCTCCAGCGTGAACGGATCGGGCAGGAAGTCGACGGCGCCGGTGATCGCCGGATCGTCGGTGAGGCGGCGCATCGCCTCCGCGTCGCCGGGCGCGAGCCCCGCGATGGCGAGCCGCTCGGTCGTCAGGCCGGGCAGATCGGTGAGCGTGTCCTGTCGGAAGCGGCGGAGGAACATCCCGCAGGATCTGGTGCGCGCGCGGGCGCCGGGAAGGCACGGTTGCCGGAAGCGGCTTAATCCCGCTCGCCCATGAAAAAACCCGCCCCGGACGTCCGGGACGGGTCGCTCAGGGCGGCTGGCTCAGGTCCGGTGCTCTCAGGGCGCGGGCGGGTGGATCACCATGGCGCTGAACGGGTGCACGTAGGCCTGCAGCATCACGAGGCCGCCCACGAGGCAGGCCAGCACGATCGAGTGCCAGAACACGAAGCGCAGAATCTTGCCCTCCTGGCCGAAATAGCCGGTCGCGGTCGAGGCTACGACGATCGACTGGGCGTCGATCATCTTGCCCATCACGCCGCCTGACGAGTTCGCCGAGGCCATCAGGATGCCCGACAGACCGAGCTGCTCCGAGGTGATCTTCTGCAGGCCGCCGAAGAGCACGTTGGAGGCGGTGTCGGAGCCCGTCAGCGCCACGCCGAGCCAGCCGAGCAGCGTGCCGAAGAACGGGTAGAGGATGCCCGTGCCGGCGAACGCGAGGCCGAGCGTGGCGTCGACGCCCGCGTAGCGGGTGAGCACCCCCAGCGCCAGCATCGCCGCGATGGTGATGAGCGAGTAGCGCAGCACCCAGATCGTCTCGATGTAGGCGGTGACGAGGCGCAGCGGCGAGAAGCGCATGATCAGGCCGGAGATCAGCGCCGCGAAGAGCACGCCGGTCCCGGTGTAGGACATGTAGGTGAAGGCGAAGATCGCGGGCTCGGCCTTCGGATGCGCCTCGACCGGCGGCACCTTCATGATCACGTTGTGCAGCCCCGGCACCTCGTATTTCCAGGTGAAGAGCGGGTTGACGATGCCCTTGAACCAGCCCGTGCCCCAGATCGCGACCACGACCGAGAGGATGATCCACGGCACCCACGCCATCATGATCTCGCGGGACGAGGCGGTGCGGCCGCCGAGCTCGACCTTGGGCAGGTCGCCAGGCACCGCGGCGCCGAGCGAGGCGGGGCGCGGGGTACCGTAACCGATCGACGGGTCGTTGCCGCGAAGCGCCGGCGAGGTCCAGATCTCCCGGGGCTGCCAGAACTTCAGGAACAGGACGAGCGCGCCCATCGAGACCAGCGAGGCGCCGATATCGACGATCCACGGGTTGACGTAGTTCGAGATCAGGAACTGCGCGGCCGCGAAGGAGGCGCCGCAGACGAGGATCGGCGGCCAGATCTTGATCATGCCGCGGAAGCCCGCGAAGACCCAGATCAGCCAGAACGGCACGATCACCGAGAAGAAGGGCAGCTGCCGGCCGATCATCGCGCCGAGCACGTAGGGGTCGTAGCCCGTCACCGAGGCCAGGCCCTGGATCGGGGCGCCGAGCGCGCCGTAGGCGACGGGCGCCGTATTGGCGATGAGCGAGAGGCCCGAGGCCGCGAGCGGCGAGAAGCCGAGGCCGATCAGGATCGCGCCCGTTACCGCCACCGGGGTGCCGAAGCCGCCCGCGCCCTCGAAGAAGGCGCCGAAGGCGAAGGCCACGAGGAGAAGCTGGATGCGCCGGTCCGCCGTGATGCCGGCGACCGATTGCTGGAGGGTCGCGAACCAGCCCTTCTCCACCGTGAGCCGGTAGAGGAAGATCACGTTGAGGATGATCCAGCCGATCGGGAAGAAGCCGGTGACCATGCCGAGCACGGAGGCGCGGAACGCCAGATCCATCGGCATGGTGAACAGGAACGTCGCCACCAGAAAGGCGATGATGAGCGATAGTACGGCGGCGATATGCGCCTGCACTTTGCCGCTGGCGATCATGCCAAGCAGGGCAATCACAGGAAGCGAGGCGGCAAACGTCGATAGCCACGCGTTCCCGAACGGGTCGTAGACTTGGTTCCAGGTTGTCACGGGGGGCGTATCCTCCGATCGAGCCGTCTCTTGGACGGTCCCGTTGCTCGGCCTCTAACAGAGCCTTGCTTGTGGCTCAACGCCGGGACCCTGGGCGTGCCGGAGGCCGGCACCCGGCACCGCATCCGTCCGCTTAACCCCCGATTCACCTTGGAGCCGCTCAGCCCCGCTCTCCGCCTCCGTCCTTAGCCCGCACGAAACCACCGCGATGGCTTCCTGCTCCGACAGGAGAGGTGAGCGATGTCGAAACGCGGCAGCTGGGGTGAGGGTGAGCTCTACGAGGCACTCTGTCTCCTGATGATCGGGGCGTGCCTCTGGATCATCGGCGCGCAGTTCCACGCCTTCGAGAGCCTGAACGCCTTCGTGGCGCGTCACGGCGTCTCGGACCTCTTCATGCTGGTCGCCCTGATGGGGCTCGCGATGTTCGGTGCCAGCGTGCGCAAGTCGCTGCTGCTGCGCGACGCGCTGCGCGAGCGGGATGCGGCGGCCCGAGAGGCCGAGGCCATCGCCCGGCACGATGTGCTGACGGGTCTCGCCAACCGCCGTCTCTTCCTCGAAGCCGTCAAGGCGCAGCGCGCGGGCGCCGGGCCGGTGCCGAGCCACGCCGTTCTGCTGCTCGATCTCGACCGCTTCAAGCCGGTCAACGACATCTACGGCCACGCGGCCGGCAACGCGGTGCTCTGCGCGGTCGCCGAGCGTCTGCGCCGGCTGATCCCGGCGGGCGGCGTCGCGGCGCGCCTCGGCGGCGACGAGTTCGCCGTGCTGGTGCCGCTCGAAAGCGGCAGCGACGGCCTCGTGCGCCTCGCCCAGGCGATGATCGCGGCGATCGGCGAGCCGGTCCTCTGGTGCGGCAACGCGCTGAAGGTCGGCGGCACCGTCGGCATCGCGCTGGTCGAGACCGAGATGGCGGATGCCGACGCGGTGCTGCACGCGGCCGACCTCGCGATGTACCAGGGCAAGAAGGACGGGCGCGGCACCTACCGGGTCTTCAAGAGCGCGATGGATCTCGAGCTGCGCGCCCGCGCCCAGCTCGAGAGCGAGCTGCGCGACGCGATCCAGCGCGGCGAGATCGAGCCCTTCTACCAGCCCGTCGTGGCGCTGCCGGAGAAGACGCTGATCGGCGTCGAGGTGCTGGCGCGCTGGCGCCACCCGGTGCGGGGCCTGCTCACGCCCGGCCACTTCATCGGGATCGCGGAGGAGACCGGCATGATCGCCGACCTCTGCTACCGCCTGCTGCGCCAAGCCTGTCTCGATGCGCGCGACTGGCCCTCCCACCTCCTGCTCGCGGTCAACATCTCGCCCCAGCAGTTCCAGGACCGCTGGTTGTGCGAGCGCATCCTGTCGATCCTGACGGAGACGGGCTTCCCGCCCTCGCGCCTGGAGGTGGAGATCACCGAGAGCGCCCTGGTGCAGGACCTGGAGGCCGCCCGCACCACCCTGACCTCGCTGCAGAACCTCGGCGTCCGCATCGCGCTCGACGATTTTGGCACCGGCTATTCGAGCCTCTACCACCTGCGCGAGCTGAAGTTCGACAAGCTGAAGATCGACCGCTCCTACGTCGACACCATCACGATGAGCGACGAGCGGGCCAAGCTCGTGGACGCGATCATCAAGCTCTCGGCGAGCCTCGGCCTCGTCACCACCGCGGAGGGCATCGAGACGGATGCGAGCGTGGACTGGCTCTCGGGCCAGGGCTGCGATTACGGCCAGGGCTACCTCTTCGGCGCCCCGATGCCGCGGGCTGAGCTGACGGCCCTGCTCGCCGCGCCCGGCGCGCACGGGATGAGCGCGCCGATGAAGGAGGTGGCTTGACGGTTCAGGGGGATCCGGTTCGCCCGTCGGGCTGGGCCCGTACAGGATCGGCCGAAGATTCGGGCCTCATCGCGCGGCCCGCGCCGCGCGCCACAACCGCCAGAGCCGGCGCCAGCGCGGGATCTCCACCGGCGTGTTGAGCGGGTCGTAGGTGACCCGCTCCATCGCCGCCAAATAGTCTTCGGTCAGCGCGAGCGGCAGGAAGGCGAGACGCACGGCCGGCGCCAGGGCGGCGTCCCGGGCGTGGGCGGCTTCGAGATGGCGCCGCGCCACGTCGCGGAGGTCCGCGCAGGCGCCCTTGAGGCCCGGGCCGCCGCGGCCCGTCACGATATCCTCGCGGGTGACGCCGTGCCGGCCCAGGATGTCGGCCGGCAGGTAGACGTGGCCCGAGCGGGCGTGCCAGGGCAGCGCCCGCAGCAGGCCCGTGATACCGTAGGCCACGCCCGCGTGGCCCGCGGCCGTCGCGCCGCCCGGATCCGTCCCGTCCGCGACGATCAGGCTGGCCAGCCGGAACAGGCTGGAGGCTGTCTCGCCGCAATAGCCCTCCAGGTCGTTCAGGCGGGGCATCGGGTCGTCGTAGAGGTCGAAGACGCGGGCGTCGATCAGATCGACGAAGGGCTGGCGCCCGAGCCGGCGCGCGACGATCGCGTCCTCGAGCGCCGCCGCGACGGGGTTGGCCCGCACGTCGCCGCGGGCCTCGCCCTGCAGCGCGTCGCGCCACCATTGCAGGCGGATCTCGCCGGCCATCGGGTTGGTGGCGGCCTCGCGCACGCGAGCGATCGTGAGGCTGAAGGCGAAGAGGGCGAAGAGATGGGGCCGCGCCGCGGCCGGGGCGAAGAGGGTTGCGAAGTAGCGGTCCGGGTCGCCCGCGCGCACCAGGGCCTCGCAGTGACGGAAGGCGAAGTCGAGGCCGCCCCCCTCCCCGTTCGCCGCCGCGTTCTCGCTCAACGGGTCGGCCATCCGGCGCCTCACGCCACCGCGATCAGGGCGGCGGCGACCTTGCGGTTCTCGCCCGCCAGGATGTTGTAGGTGCGCGCCGCCGCGCCCGTCTGCATCACGTCGAGCCCGATCTTCATGTCCTTGAGCCAGCCGCGCAGGTCGGGGGGCAGCGGCACGATGTCGGCGCCCGTGCCGACGAGCAGGAGCTCGATCGACTCCGCCTCGGCCTGGACCGGGCGGAGCGCCGTGCGGTCGATGCGGCGCGGATCCGCGACGTCCCAGGCACGGATGCCGATGGGCAGAACGAGGATCGATCCGCGATGCGACATGTCGCCGAAGCGGAAGCCGCCGTTGCCGTAGGCGTCGATCGGGAAGCGTCCCGGCAGGAAGCCCGCGTCGAAGGCTGCCAAGCCGCTACTCCGCCGCCTGGGGCACGCCGCCCCGGCTCTCCGAGGCGCGCTTCACGCCAGAAAGCATCAGGCCGAGATAGATCAGCACCGGGGTCGAGACGAAGATTGCCGAGTAGGTGCAGATCACCACGCCGCAGAGCATCACCACCGCGAAGCCCTTGATCGCCTCGCCGCCGAACAGCACCAGCGCCAGCAGCGACAGCGCGGTCGAGATCGAGGTCATCACGGTGCGCGACATGGTGGAGTTGATCGAGAGGTTGAGCAGCTCGACGGTCGGTATCGTCTTGTAGCGGCGCATCAGCTCCCGGGTGCGGTCGAACACCACCACGGTCTCGTTCAGCGAGTAGCCGACGATCGTCAGGATCGCGGCGATCGAGGTCATGTTGAACTCGATGCGGGTGATGATGAAGATTCCGACCGTCAGCACGATGTCGTGCAGCGTGCCCACGATGGCGCCGAGCGCCAGCTCCCGCTCGAAGCGGAACCAGAGGTAGAGCAGCACGGCCACGACCGAGAGCACGACGCCGAGCGTGCCGGACTGCACGAGTTCGCCCGAGACGCGCGGGCCCACCGTCTCGGTCCGGCGGAAATCGTAATCCGCGTCGAAGGCGGCGTGCGCCTTGTTCATCACCGCGGTCTGGCCCTGCTCGCCGGCCTGGAGCGGGAAGCGCACGAGGATCTGGCCCTCGCCGCCCAGTTCCTGCACCTCCGACTCGCCGAAGCCGAAGCTGTTGGCGGTGTGGCGCACCGCCGCCACGTCCGCCTTGCCGGACTTCGCCTGCAGCTCGACCAACGTGCCGCCCTTGAAGTCGATGCCGAAGTTCAGGCCGACGGTGACGAACAGAACCACCGTCGCCACCGACAGGAGCGCCGAGAGCGGGAAGGTGAAGCGCCGGAAGCGCATGAAGTCGAAGTGCGACTCGTCGGGCCAGAGGCGAAGCAGGCGCATGATCGGTCTCGTGCTCGGGAAGGTCTTATGCAGGCTCCCCAGTCAAAGGGTTCAGAACGGCAGGGCCTTGGGCCGGAGGGTGTTGTACCAGACGGCGATCATCATGCGGGTCAGCGTCACGGCGGTGATGACCGTGGTGAGGATGCCGAGGATGAACACGACCGCGAAGCCCTTCACGGGGCCGGAGCCGAGGAAGAACAGAATCAGCGCGGCGATCGCCATGGTCGAGTTCGAGTCGATGATGGTGGCGAACGCCCGGTCGAAGCCGGCCTGGAGCGCCGAGATCAGCGAGCGACCGGCGCGGGCCTCCTCGCGCATGCGCTCGTAGATTAGCACGTTGGAATCCACCGCCGTGCCGATGGTGAGCACGATGCCGGCGATGCCGGGCAGGGTCATCGTGGCCTCCAGCACCGACATCAGGCCGAGGATCAGGCCGACATGGACGATCAGCGCGATGTTGGCGATGAAGCCGAAGGTGCCGTAGGTCGCGAACATGAAGGCGACCACGAGGGCGGCGGCGACCAGCGTCGCCATCTTGCCGGCCTCGATCGAGTCGCGGCCCAGACCGGGGCCGACCACGCGGCGCTCCACCACAGTGAACTTCGCCGGCAGCGCGCCGGCGCGCAGCAGCACCGAGAGGTCGTTGGCCTGCTGCACCGTGAAGTTGCCGGTGATCTGGCCCGAGCCGCCGGTTATGGCGGTGCGGATCACGGGGGCGGAGACCACCTCGTTGTCGAGCACGATCGCCATGCGGCGTCCGACGTTCTCGGCGGTGGCCTGACCGAAGCGCTGCGCGCCCTTGAGGTTGAACTTGAAGCTCACCATCGGCTCGCGCGACTGCTGATCGAACGAGGGCTGGGCGTCGGTGAGGTCGCCGCCGTCGGCCATGATGCGGCGCTCGACAGGGACGCGGGCGCCCTTCTCGTCGCGGGACGGCAGCATGTCGACGTCGCCGGAGGGCGAGTCGGCGAGCATCCGGAATTCGAGCTTGGCGGTGGAGCCCAGGAGCTTCTCCAGCCGCTCGGGATTTTGCTCGCCCGGCACCTGGATCAGGATGCGGTCGGCGCCCTGCTGCTGGATCGAGGGCTCGGTGGTGCCCGTCGAGTCGAGGCGGCGGCGGATGACCTCGATACCCTGGCTCACCGCGCGGCGGGTTCGGTCGGTGATGCCCGCATCGGTCAGAGTCAGGCGGATCAGGCCGTCCGGCTGCTCGGTGATGTCGAGGGTGCGGGCGCCGGTCTGGCCGACCAGCGCGTTGGAGATCGGCTGGGCGAGTTCGCGCAGCTTCGGCATCACCTTGGCGCGGGCCGCGGCATCCGCGATGCGGACCTGCACGCCGCGCGGCTGGAGCCCGATGCCGCCGTCGGCGCGCACGCCCTCCTGCTGAAGGATGCGGCGCACGTCGTCGCGCAGGCCCTTGGCCTGAGAAGCGACGAGGTCGTTCTGGTCGACCTCGAGCAGGAGCTGCGAGCCGCCCTGCAGGTCGAGGCCGAGCACGATGGCGCGGGTCGGGACGATCCAGGTCGGGAACCAGCTCGGCAGTGAGGCCATGAAGGCCTTCCGGCTGTCGGCCGGGAAGAAGCTCGGCACGGCCAAGCTCAGACCGATCAGGATGACGGCGAGCGTCGCGATGATCTTCGAACGGGAAAAGCGCAACATCCGCCGTCGTCTCTTGTGTTCTCAAGGCCCGCCGCGAGGGCGGGCGTCGCGCAGGGTGTGCCTCAGGCGGCCTTGACCGGGCCGCCCTTGACGCGGACCTCGGAGATCATCGTCCGGACGATCTTCACCCGCACGTTCGGCGCGATCTCGACCTCGATCTCGGAGGCGTCGTCCAGCACCTTGGTGACGCGGCCGACGAGGCCGCCCGTGGTCACGATCGTGTCGTCGCGGCGCACGTTCTTGATCAGAGCCTGATGCTCCTTGACCCGCTTTTGCTGGGGTCGCAGGATCAGGAAGTACATGATCACGAAGATGAGGATGAACGGGACCACCTGCAAGGCGATCTCCGCGCCTCCGGCCGGGGCGGATCCTTGCGCGAAGGCGGGGGTGATCAAGCGCGTCTCCTCACAAAACGATTGAGGGGCCGGTACGCGGGCCCCCTCCAAAAGCGCGCGGACTATAGCCGCCGCCGACCCGAAAGCAACGGCGCCCGGCGGACCTTCCGCCACGGTTCGAGGATGTCCGCGGTGGATCGCGGGGCGCGCTCGGGTGTATGCGCCGGGGGCTTTGCCACCCCTGGATGCGTTCTTCGATGACAACGACCCTCGACGACCTGATGCCGCTCCTGGAGCGGATCGCCACAGCCCTGGAGCGTGCGGCCCCGCCGCAGCGCGTGCCGACCGACGTGACCCAGGCCGACGCCTTCGTCTGGGGGTCGGACCGCCGGCTGCAACCCGTGCCCCAGGTCAACCGCGTCGAGATGGGGCTGCTCACCGGCATCGACCGCAACCGCGACATCCTGGCCGACAACACCGCGCGCTTCGCCAAGGGGCTTCCGGCCAACAATGCGCTGCTCTGGGGCGCGCGGGGCATGGGCAAGTCCTCGCTGGTCAAGGCGGTGCAGGCCGAGGTGAACGCGGGGCGCGCGGCGGGCGACCTGCCGATGAAGCTCGTGGAGATCCACCGCGAGGACATCGAGGCGCTGCCCGACCTGATGGCCCTGCTGCGGCCGGACCCGCACCGCTGGATCGTGTTCTGCGACGACCTCTCGTTCGACGCCGACGACACCTCCTACAAGTCGCTCAAGACCGCGCTCGACGGCGGCATCGAGGGCCGGCCCGGGAACGTGCTGTTCTACGCCACCTCGAACCGGCGGCATCTGCTGGCCCGCGAGATGGTCGAGAACGAGCGCTCCACCGCGATCAACCCGGGCGAGGCGGTTGAGGAGAAGGTCTCGCTCTCCGACCGGTTCGGGCTCTGGCTCGGCTTCCACAAGTGCAGCCAGGACGAGTACCTGGCGATGATCCGCGCCTACGTGGACCATTACGGCCTGAGCGTGGAGCCCGACCGGCTGCGGGCCGAGGCGCTCGAATGGTCGACCACCCGCGGCTCGCGCTCGGGCCGCACGGCCTTCCAGTTCATCCAGGATCTCGCCGGCCGGCTCGGGCAGCGGCTCGGCTGAAACGCGAACGGCGGCCGTCTCCGGCCGCCGTCCTTCCCGAGGTCCAGAACAATCAGTTGCTGGCGAGGTGCGTCATCGGGTCGATCGGTGCGCCGCCCTTGCGGATCTCGAAGTGCAGCTGGGGCGAGGTGACGTTGCCCGAGGCGCCGGACTTGGCGATCGTCTGGCCCCGCTTCACCTTCTCGCCCGGCTTCACGTCGAGCTCGCCGTTATGGGCGTAGGCCGAGACGTAGCCGTTCTGGTGGCGCACCAGCACGAGCTTGCCGTAGCCCTTCACGTCCGAGCCCGCATAGGCGACCGTGCCGTCCTCGGCGGCCTTCACGGCGGTGCCCTCCGGGACCGCGATGTTGATGCCCTCGTTGCCGGACGTCCCGTAGCCCGAGATCACCCGGCCCTTGGCGGGCCAGCGGAAATTCTGGTCCGGCCCCGCCGGGGCGGCGGGCGCCTGGGCGACCGAGCCGGTGCTGGCGGGCTCCGCCTTCTCGGCGGGCTTGGCCGCGACCTTCTTCTCCGCCGCGGCGGCCTTGTCGGCGGCCAGCTTCTCGGCGGCGGCCTTGTCGGCCGCGGCCTTCGCGGCGTCCTTGGCGGCGTCCTTGGCCGACTTCGCCTCGGCGAGCTTCTTGGCCGCCTCCTTGGCGGCCTCCGCCTTGGCGAGCTTGGCCTCGGCCTCGGCCTTGCGGGCGGCCTCGGCCTTCGGATCGGCCTTCGCGTCCTTCGGCTCGACCTTGGCGGTCTGGCCGGGGCGGACGTGCTTCTTCTTCTCGGCCTCGAGCGCCGCGGCCTTCTGGGCGGCCTCCTTGGCGGCCTTGGCCTCGGCGAGTTTCTTCGAGGCCTCCTTGGCGGCTTCCCGCGACGCCTCGGCCTTGGCGGCGGCCTCGCGGGCGGCGGCCTCGCGCTTGGTCTCGGCGACGCGCTTCTGCTCGTCCTGGCGCTTGGCCTCGGCGGCCTTCAGGCGCTCGGCAGGCGCCGCCGGCACGGCGCGGGCGCTCATGGCGGGGGTGGCGGCCGGGTTCATGCCGGACGCGTTGTAGACCGGGATGACGATCTGGCGGCCGGGGGTGACCTGGCTGGCGCTGGTGAGGCCGTTGGCCGAGAGGATCGCCGAGGCCGGCACGCCGAAGCGGGTCGACATCTGATTGAGGCTGTCGTTCTGCGAGACCGTGATGGTGGTGCCGCCCGAGGCCGACCAGCCGGCCGCGCCCGTCGAGGCGACGCGGGTGGCGGGCGCCGCGGCAGCGGGCTTCATCGCGACCGGGGTGGGCGCCGGCAGGGCACGGGGCGTGATCGGGGCGGAGGGGGCGCCGAGCGCCTCCGACTGGATCCGGCCCGTGCGGATGGCGGGCGCCGGCGCGAGGTCGTTGTCCGGCAGGCTGCCGGTCGCGGAGGGCTCGCTCGTCCGGTTCGACGCGAAGGGATTGGTGAAGGGATCGCCGAGCCGCATCGTGTCCGACGAGCAGGCGGCGGCACCCCCGCCGATGATTCCGATGAGGGCGACGCGCGACAGCGTCCGCATCCCCCGTCCAGCCACGCGAACCCGCATCGACGCACCCGTTTGCCTGACGCAACTTGATGCGGCCATTCAAACCGGATTCAGGTTAAGCAACCGTTCCCGTAAACCATGCCGGGCGACGGTTCAGAGCTTTCCGAGGTCTTGACCCGGGTGGGGCGGGTTACCCTCTCCCCGCGCGGCGGGGAGAGGGGATCCAGCGGTGTCCGGCGTGACCGACCGGGAGCGTTCTAAAGCGCCAGCGCCCGTCCCGGCACCAGCCCCGCGAGGCGGGCCGGCGGGCCGGTCTCGCAGCCCTCCGGGGCGTGGCGGTAGAGCGTCAGCCGGCAGCCGCCCGGGGCGCCGAGACCCGCCACGAGGCGCCCGGCCGGCGCCAGCGCCGCGATCCAGCCCGGGTTGAGCGCGCCGACCGCGCCGTTCACCAGCACCCGGTCGTAGGGGCCCTCCCCCGCCTCGGCGAGGCCGTCCGCTTGGCGGACGGCGACCGGCGCATCCGGGCTAATCCGCCCGCGTGCCGCCTCTGCCAGCGCGGCGTAGCGCTCCAGGCTCGTCACCGCGGCGCCGAGTTCGGCGAGCAGCGCCGTGACGTAGCCGGAGCCGGTGCCGATCTCCAGCACGCGCTGGCCGGGCTCGACACTCAGCAGCGCCAGCATCCGGGCGACGGTGCCGGGCGCCGTCATCACGGCTCCGCAGGGCAGCGGCAGGGCGAGGTCGCGCCGGGCGAGGTCGGCGTGCTCGGGCGGCGCGAAGCGGGCGCGCGGCACCCGCTCCATCGCGCGCAGCACCGCCCGGTCGCGCAGGCCCCGCGCGCGCAGGGCCAGCACGAAGGCGGCATTGCCGATCGCCTCCTCGGCCGGACCGCCCGTGAGGCCGGGTTCGGCGCCGCTGTCGGGCCCCACCCGCGCTACTCGGCAAACGCCTGGGCGAAGCGGGTCAGCGTCGGCTCGTCGGTGAGGTCGAGGCGCAGAGGCGTCACCGAGATACGATGCTCGGCAATGGCCTTGAGATCGGAGCCGTTGCCCGGCTCGAACCGCGCCTTGGCGAAGGTGAGCCAGAAGTAGGGGTTGCCGCGGCCGTCCGTGCGGGCGTCGATCGCCAGCAGCGCCTGGTTGCGCTGGCCCTGCGCGGCCACCGCGATGCCCTGGACGGCGTCGGGCTCGCAATCAGGGAAGTTCACGTTGACGAGGATGCCGGGCTCGATGCCGGCGTCGAGGATCTTAGCGATCACCCGGGGCCCGTGCGTCCGGGCGCAGTCCCATTTCAGCGCGCCGCGCCCGCCCGGACCGTAGGCTTGGCTGAGCGCGATCGACTTGATGCCCAGGATCGTGCCCTCCATCGCGGCGGCGATCGTGCCCGAATAGGTCACGTCCTCGGCGACGTTCTGGCCGCGGTTGACCCCCGACAGGACGAGGTCCGGCGGATGGTCGCCGAGGATGTGGCGCACGCCCATGATCACGCAGTCGGAGGGCGTGCCCTTGATGGCGAAGCGCTGCTCCGAGACCTGCCGCAGGCGTAAGGGATCGTTGAGCGAGAGCGAGTGCGACACGCCCGACTGGTCGGTCTCGGGCGCCACCACCCAGACGTCGTCGGAGATCTCGCGGGCGATCGCTTCCAGCGTGGCGAGGCCCGGCGCGTGGATGCCGTCGTCGTTGGTGACGAGAATGCGCATCAGTTCGCGGGTCCCTCGATCCGGGTGAGGCCGCCCATATAGGGCTGCAGGCAGGACGGCACCGTGACGCTGCCGTCCGGATTCTGGTAGTTCTCCATCACGGCGATGAGCGCGCGGCCGACCGCGACGCCCGAGCCGTTGAGCGTGTGCAGGAACTGAACGCCCTTCTGCCCGCTCGGGCGGTAGCGCGCGTTCATCCGCCGCGCCTGGAAGTCGCCGCAGACCGAGCAGGAGGAGATCTCCCGATAGGTCTCCTGGCCCGGTACCCAGACCTCGATGTCGTAGGTCTTCTGGCTCGCAAAGCCCATGTCGCCCGTGCAGAGCGTCATCACCCGGTAGGTGAGATCGAGCTTCTTCAGCACCGCCTCCGCGCAGGCGAGCATGCGCTCGTGCTCCTCCGCCGACTTTTCCGGCGCGGTGATCGAGACGAGTTCGACCTTGTTGAACTGGTGCTGGCGCAGCATGCCGCGGGTGTCGCGGCCGGCCGCGCCGGCTTCCGCGCGGAAGCAGGGGGTCAGTGCGGTGAAGCGCAGCGGCAGCTCGTCCTCGGCCAGGATCGACTCGCGCACGAGGTTGGTCAGCGGGACCTCGGCCGTCGGGATCAACCAGAAATCGTCACCCGCCGCGAATTGGTCATCGCGGAACTTCGGCAGCTGCGCCGTGCCGAACATCGCCTCGTCGCGCACCAGCACCGGCGGCGCCACCTCCGTGTAGCCGTGCTCGCTCGTGTGCAGGTCCATCATGAACTGCCCGAGTGCCCGCTCCATCCGGGCGAGCTGACCCTTCAGCACGACGAAGCGCGAGCCGGAGATCTTCGCCGCCGCCTCGAAATCCATCAGCCGCATGGCCTCGCCGATCTCGAAGTGCTGGCGTCCGGCGGTGAGGCGCTCTCGGCCGGCCTCGTGGCGGCGGTACTCGACGTTGCCGTGCTCGTCGGCGCCCTCGGGCACGTCCGGCTTCGGGCGGTTCGGGATCGCCGCGAGGCGCTCGTCCAGGACCTTGCCGGCCTCGTTCTGCGCAGCCTCCAGCGCCGGCCCCTCCTCCTTGAGGCGGGCGACCTCGGCCATCAGCTCGGCCGCGCGGGCCTCGTCCTTCGCCTTCTTGGCGCCGCCGATCTCCTTGGCCAGCGCGTTGCGGCGCTCCTGGTTTGCCTGCGCCGCCGCGGTCGCGCCCTTGCGGGCGTCGTCGAGGGCTATCAGCTCGGCCGAGAGGGGCGCGAGGCCGCGGCGCTCGAGGTCGCGGTCGAAGGCGTCCGGGTTCTCGCGGATGGCGCGGATGTCGTGCATGGGCTGGCTCGGGCGATGACGCGCCCGCTTTGCCGCATCGGGCTCGGCACCACAAGGTTCGGAAAAGACGGCGAGCCGGCCTTGATCGGGGCGAGCCGTGCGGAAGGCGGCTCATCCCCTCACGGCAACTGCCGGCCAACGTCGTCCGGCCAGCAGCCCGCGGACGTGGGAGGAAAGCGGCGGGTCCCGCTGCTCAGGCCGCGAGCCGTTCCCGAATCTCGGTCTCGGCCGGGGCGTCCGCGCGGGCGGCCTCCTCGCGCAGGCGCTCCTGCTCCTCGCGAAAGCTCGCCAGGATCGCGCCCGGCAGCGCGTCCAGCACCGCGTCGAGGGCGTCGATGGAAGGGGAAGCGGCCGTCTCCGGGGCGTGCGGCACGGATGCCAGCATCGCACCCGGCACAGGCTCCGGAAGAGTCGCGACCGGGACGGGTGCCGGCGCTGTCCGCGCCGCCGTCCGTGCGGCGGCCTGGGCCGCCTCCCACGCCGCGCCCTCGTCGCGGCTCGCGCGGCGGGCGGCCTCGCGGGCGAGCGCCGCGTCGGCGATGGCGCGGGCGACCTCGCGGGCCTCGTCGCGGGCGGCTTCCGCCTCGAAGCGGGTGAGCAGCGCCATCACGGCCTGCATCTCGCCGAAGGGCATGTCCTCGCAGGCGGTGAGCGCCCGCTCGATCATCCGGCGCGACAGGCCGGCCCCGTGCGCCGCGGTCGCGCCGTCCTGCGCCTCGCGCCACGCGCCGAGCGCGGCGGCGATGGCGGGCAGAAGCGCCTCGGCGAGGCCGGCGCGGCGGTGCAGCTCGGCGACGCCGCGGGGCTCGCGCATCAGGGTCGCGACCCGGGCCGGTTCGAGCGCGGTGAGATCCGCGAAGGCGGCCTCCGCGAATGCGACCGCGCCGGAGAGGATCGCCCGCAGGATCAGGCCGGCGTTGAGCTGGCCGGTGGCGCGCAGGTGCCGCACGACGCGCGCGGTCGCGGCGGGGCCGGCCCCGGCGCAAAGGTCGAGCACGGCGCGCTCGCCGGCCTCCCGGCTCATCCGGGCGCCGCGCTCGGGGGTCAGCCAGCCGCAGCCGGTGACGAAGTGCTCCAGGTCGCGGGCGAGCCGCGCGCCGACCGCGTGGCGCACCTCGATCGGCAGGTCAGACCGGGCCAGCAGGGCTTCTCGGACCGCGGGCTCCGCGCCCTGGCGCTCGACCATGCGCAGCATCCGCCCGGTGGTGATGCGGGCGGTCGGGTTGCGGGCGAGCACCGCCAGCGTCTCCGGCCCGGCGATCTCGGCGAGCGCCCCGGCGACCGCGTGGGAGAGGTGATGGCGGGCGGCGATCGCGGCGCGCACGCTCTCGCAGCCCATCGCGGCGGCATCGACGAGGTCCGCGTCGGTGAGGACCGGCGAGCGGGCGAGCACGAGGCAGGCGACCTCCGTCTGGTCGCCCGCCAGCGCCACGATGAGCGGGCGCGGCGCCCGCGCGGAGGCGGCGCAGGCCTCGGCGAGCGCGCGCCGCACGATCGGGGCCGGGTCGTCGAGGAGCGCCAGGATCGCGGTCTTGGCCTCCCAGGCCGCCTCCGGCCCGAGATTGCCGTAGAGGAAGGCCCGGGCGAGCGCCGAGGCGGCCTCGGCCCGCTGGCCGGCGGACGTGTGCTGCGTGGAGGCCAGGAACTGTCGGATGATCATGGACCGCTCCGGGTGACGAAGAGCGAGGTCTGGAGGGGGGCCTGCGCGGCCGCGAGCGCGGCCGGGCGCCGCGGCGGCAGCGGCGGGTTGCGGATGACGGCGCCAGCCGGCGGCAGGGCGGCGATCGCGCCGGTGGTCGCGACGGTCTCCGCGCTCGCCTCGACCCGGACCACGTCCTCGCGCGGGTCGGAGCGCGGGAAGTAGCTCGGGGCAGGTCGCGCCGGCTCGGTCCCCGCGCCCTCGGCCCGGCCCTGCCAGAGCCGGCCGAGCCCTTGCGCCACCGGGCCGGTGCGGCGGTCGGTCTGGAACAGGCTGCGCAGGTCAGCACCCGCGGCGTAGGCCGAGGCCGCGTAGGAGGTGGTGGCCTGCGGCAGGCCGCTGGCCTGGGCCTGGATGCCGAGGTCGGCCACGCCCCGCGCGGCGGCCGAGAGGTTGGCATAGAGCTCGGAGACGCTGCGCGGGCGGCCTGCGCGGTCGTAGAACAGGGCCCGGTTGGCGGCGGCCGCCTCCGGCATGTCGAGGGCGGCGGCCCGGTCCGGCGTGTCCCGGGCGGCGCCGATCAGCGCGGCGGCGCCCCGCGCGCCCAGAACGTGGGCGACGTAGAGATCGCCCGGGGTCGGATCGCGCCCGAGCGCGGCGGCGAGCGCCTCGCCGTTCTTCTGGGTCAGCGCGCCCGCCAGCGTCGCCGAGATCTTCGGATCGCGCCGCAGATCCAGGATCTGCTGGCGCTGGGCCGGGTCCTCGACCGTGTAGCCGCCGTCGGCCCGGGCGGTGATGGCGTCGGCGTAGGCGGCGAGGCCGAGGCGGGGCCCGGCATTCTTCATCACGCCGAGCCAGGTCTGCTCGATGAACTGGAACAGGCCGGTGGCGCTCGACGTGCCGGCGCGGGCCCCGGGGTCGAGCGCGGATTCGCGCTGGGCGGTGGCGAGCAGGTAGTCGAAGCCCGCCCCGCTCGCCCGCGCACCCTCGCGGATCGCCTGCAGGACACCTGGATTGACGCCCGGATTGGCGCCCCGCGGCGCCGCCGGGGCGGGCTCGGGGGGGCTGGAGGGCGTGGTGAACAGGAACATCGGGCCCGCCGCGAGAGGATTCGCGCCGGTCCGGGAAGCCGCTGGCGCCGGGACGGCGCGCCGCCGTTCCCGTCCGGGATCCTGTTGCCGTCATGGTAAAGAAAGCTTGAAGTGCGGTCCCCAATCCCTAACCCTCGGGCGGCGATGCGCTGCACGCTCTCCCTCCGGCCGGACGACGATCCCCGCTCCTACGCCGTGCTCGACCGGACGCCCCGCGATCTCGGGGAGGCTCTGGACCCGACGCCCGCGGGCGTCCTGCTGACCGGCGCCGAGCACGGGCGCGACGTGGTGCGGCTCGGCGCGCTGCTCGCCGTGCACGAGGCGGAGACCGGCCTCACCCACGGGACGCTCCGGATCGTTCCTGTCCTGACGACGGCGCGCGGCGTGCTGCAGGCGGCGAGCTTCGCAGAGGCCGGCCCGCGCCTCGCGGCGCTCGGCCTCGACGCGGCCGCCCTGGACCAGGTGCTGGGGCCTGCGGAGCGCGCCGGGGCGCGGACCATGCTGGCGCTGGCCGCGGCGGCGGCGGGCGTGCCGCTCGTCGCTCTCGTCAGCGACGCGGCGGGCGCGCTCAGGGGCGCCTGAAATCCCCGCCGCCCTTCGGCCGGTTCATCTCGAACCGGTTCTCGGGGGTGATCCGGAAATAGTCGAAGTAGCCGCCGCGCAGGATCGGCTCCATCGCGGCCGTGTCCACGCGGCCGTCCGCCACGAAGCGGTCGTCGATGTAGATCGAGACCACCTGCCCGATCACCAGAAAGTTGGCGGGTTCGGACCCGTCGAGCGGGCGCAGCGGTACGGTCTGGAGCCAGCGGCACTCGATCGCCGCGGCGGCCTCCGCGACGCGGGGGGAGCGCACCTTCCGGGACGGGGCGGTGGCGAGCCCCGCGAAATCGAACTCGCTCTCGCCCCGGGGCAGCGGCGCCGAGGAGGCGTTCATCGCCTCGCGAAGGCCGTGGCTCGCGAGGTTGCAGACGAAGTCGCCGCCCGATTCCGCGAAGGTCAAGGCGTCCTTACGGCCTGTGGAGGAGAACGCCACCATGTCGTCCCCGACCGCGTTGAAGAACGAGTAGGGCGCGAGGTTGAGCCGCCCGTCGCGGTCCATCGCGCTGATCCAGCCGATCGGGCGGGGCGCGATGATCGCCTTGAGCGGGTTGTGCGGCAGGGTGCGGTTCTCGGAATCGTAGTCCATCGGAGAAACCTCAGAGCCGCGTGACGATCTCGGCCAGATCCGGCCGCGGCCGGTCGCTCGGGATCTCGGCCGGTCGGCCGATATGGATGAAGCCCGCCATGCGCTCGCTCGGCGCGAGGCCGAGCGCGTCGAGGGCGCGGCGGTCGTAGGCGAACCACTCGGTCAGCCAGGAGGTCGCGAAGCCCGCGGCGTTGGCCGCGACGATGAGGTTCATCGCCGCCGCGCCCGCCGAGAGCACCTGCTCCCACTCCGGGATCTTCACGTGCGGCCCGGCGCGGGAGACGACCCCGACCACCACCGGCGCGTGGGCGAGGCGCTTGCGCTCCTGCTCCAGCCGGCCGGCATCCGCGTTCGGGTTGTCGGCGGCGTGGATCGCTGCCAGCGTCTCGCCCACCCGGTGGCGGGCCTCGCCCTCGATCACGATGAAGCGCCAGGGCGCGAGCTTGCCGTGGTCCGGCACCCGGGAGGCGGCCGCCAGGATCGCGTCGAGTTCCTCGCGGCTCGGGCCGGGCGCCTCGAGGCGCGGCGGCGGCACGGAGCGGCGGGTGCGGAGAAGATCGAGGGTGGCGTTCATGGGGCGCGTCCCGTGGGCTGTCCGATCCGGGACTTGGCATGCGCGCCGGCCGGAGGGAAGCGGCGGGCGACGCCTTGCCGCCGCCACGGTCCCGCGCCAGAGAGCGGGTCACGACGACGGCTCGGGCAGGAGAGGCTGAGGATGCGCGCGCGGATCGGTGCAGGTTTGCGCGGGGCAGGTTTGCGCAGCGTCTGCCTGCTGGCGGCGCTCGCGCCCGCAGCGGCGGCGGCGCAGGACGCGTTCCCGAACCGCCTCGGCTCCGGCGTGCCGTCGCCCTCCATCACGGCCCCCTCCTTCCCGCCGGGCCCGGCAGAGGCGGAGGCGAGCCTTTCGCTCAGCGCGATCCTCGCCGGCATCGGCGAGCCGCTGCGGGCGGGGCTCGCGTGGCGCATCTACGACGATCGCGGCGACGGCAACCGGCCGAGCATCGTGGCCCGCTCGACCGACCCTGCGCCGAGTTTCCGCCTCGCGCCCGGCGCCTACGTCGCCACCGTGACCTACGGGTTCGCCAGCGCCTCGAAGCGCATCACCATGGCGGGCCAGCAGCAGACCGACACGCTGCGGGTGAGCGCGGGGGCGCTGAAGCTCTCGGGCGCGGTCGGCGACCAGCGGATCGCGCCCGCGCAGCTCGCCTTCTCGGTCTTCGTGCCGGTGGGGACCAACTCGGAGGGACGGCTGGTGCGCAGCGGCGTCAAGGCCGGGGAGCTGATCCGGCTGCCCGAGGGGACCTATCACGTGGTTTCGACCTACGGGGAATCGAACGCGATCCAGCGCGCCGACCTCAAGGTCGAGAACGGCAAGATCACCGACGCGACGCTCAACCACCGGGCCGCGACCGTGACGCTGAAGCTCGTGGCCGCGCCCGGGGCCGAGGCCTTCGCGGGCACGGCCTTCTCGGTGCTGACGCCCGGCGGCGACACGATCCGCGAGGCGATCGGCGCCTTCCCGCAGGTGACGCTGGCGGAGGGCGACTACGTGCTGATCGCCCGCCACGACGGGCAGGTCTACACCCGCGAGTTCAAGGTCGAGAGCGGCATGGACCGCGACATCGAGGTGGTGGCCAAGGGGGCGTGACATCGGGATTCCCGAAGGAATGCCGAGAGGATCTCACGCCTGCGGGAGAAGCAGGGCCCGCGTCCGGAACGCCGACCGTGCGCCGCGTCAGAAATCGACGGCGAGGCCCTTCACTTCCCAATCCTCGTAGCGCACCGGTTCGAGGCCGCCGCGGCCCTGGCGCTCGGGCTTGGCCGCGATCTCGGCCGCCCGGGCATCGATCGCGGCGCGGCGCGCGGCTGCCTCCGCGAGCGCGCGCTCGGCCGCGGGGCTCAGCGTGCGTGGGTTCGATTCGGCGGGTAACGGCGTTTCGTCTTGCATCGGGCTCGCTCGGATGGAAGGGCAGCGCACCGGCACCAAGCCGGCAGGTTCGGGATGACGAGACAAGTGGCATCACGGCAGACACCGCGCAACGGACGAGGCGGCCGCAGCGCATCCGGGCCGGCACAGCAGGATGGCGCGCCCGCCGAGGCGCCGCCGGAGGTCGCTGGGCTCGGCGCGCGCGCCGCCGCCCAACGGGCGGTGGCCGAGCTGATCGGGCAGAACCGGGCGCTCGCCCTGGAGGACGCCCTGGCCCAGGCCGCCCGCGGCCTGGAGCCCGCCGAGGCCGCTCTGGCGCGGGCCATCGCCACCGCCACCTTTCGCCGGTTCGGCCTGATCCGCGAGGCCTTGCGCGGCCGTCTCGACCAGGGCCTGCCAGAGGACCAGCCCCTGCTCCTGGCGCTGCTCGCGACCGGCGCCGCGCAGATCCTCGACCTCGCGGTGCCCGACCACGCCGCGGTCGATCTCGCGGTGCGCCTCGCCAAGGCGGACCGGCGGACCCAGCATCTCGGCGGCCTCGTGAACGCCGTGCTGCGCCGGGTCGCCCGCGAGCGCGACGCGATCCTGGCTGGCGGCGACCCGCTCGGCGACGGCGCGCCGGACTGGCTCGCCGCCCGCTGGCGCGCCGCCTACGGGCCGGACCGGGCGGAGGCGATCGGCAGAGCGCATCTGGCGGGCGCCACCGTCGACATCACCGTGAAGGCGGATCCCGAAGGTTGGGCCGGACGTCTCGGTGCCGTTTCGCTGCCGACCGGATCGCTGCGGCTGGCCGCGGGATCGGGCCCGATCGGCGCGCTCGACGGCTTCGAGGCGGGCGCGTGGTGGGTGCAGGACGCCGCCGCCGCACTCCCCGCAAAGCTCCTCGGCGCCAGGGCCGGCGAGCGGATCGCCGATCTCTGCGCCGCGCCCGGCGGCAAGACCGCGCAACTCGCCGCCGCGGGCGCCGCCGTCAGCGCCATCGACCGCTCCGCCCCGCGCCTGGAGCGCCTGCGCCGCAACCTGGAACGTCTCGGCCTCGCCGCGGAGGTGGTGGTCGGCGACGCGCTGGCGCTCGACCGGCCGGGGAGCTTCGACGCGGTGCTCCTCGACGCGCCGTGCTCGGCCACCGGCACGATCCGCCGCCATCCGGACGTGGCCTGGACCAAGCGGCCGGACGATATCGCCCGCCTCGCCGGCCTGCAGGCGCGGCTGCTCGACCACGCCGCGACGCTGCTGCGGCCGGGCGGGCGCCTCGTCTACTGCACCTGCTCGCTGGAACCGGAAGAGGGCGAGGCCCAGATCGCGGCCTTCCTGGACCGGAACGCGGATTTCGCGCGCGTGCCCGTAGGGCCCGATGAGGTCGGCGGCCTCGCCGAGATCATCGACCCCAACGGCGACCTGCGCACCCTGCCCTGCCATCTCGGGGGCGGCACGGACGCGCGCGGCGGGCTCGACGGCTTCTTCGTGAGCCGGCTCACCCGCCGGACGTGACCCGCGCCCGTTTCATCCCGGCGAAAATCGGTCTAAACGGCCGCTCCCGCGCCGCGGCGCGGGAGCCACCCCAATCCCCCGCTTACCTGCCGCGTTCGCAGGAGTGAGCCCGGAGCGACATGCGATGCCCACGCTGACATTCCCCGACGGCAACACGCGCGCCTACGACGCGGCCGTGACCGGCCGCGCGGTCGTGGAGGGCATCGCCAAGTCGCTGGCCAAGCGCACCGTCGCGATGGCGCTCGACGGCGTGGTGGCAGACCTCGACGACACGATCGACCGTGACGTCCGGATCGAGTTCCTCGACCGCACCGATCCCCGCGCCCTGGAGCTTATCCGGCACGATTGCGCCCACGTTCTGGCCGAGGCCGTGCAGGAACTCTGGCCCGGCACGCAGGTGACGATCGGTCCGGTCATCGAGAACGGGTTCTACTACGACTTCGCCCGGGACGAGCCCTTCACGCCGGAGGACTTCCCGAAGATCGAGGCCAAGATGCGCGAGATCATCGCGCGCGACGCGCCCTTCACCAAGGAGATCTGGACCCGCGACGACGTGCGCCGGCTCTTCGCCGACAAGGGCGAGGGCTACAAGGTCGAGCTGGTCGACGCGATCCCGGCCGGCGAGGATCTGAAGATCTACCGCCAGGGCCAGTGGTTCGACCTCTGCCGCGGCCCGCACATGACCTCGACCGGCAAGGTCGGCACCGCCTTCAAGCTGATGAAGGTCGCGGGTGCCTATTGGCGAGGCGACGCCAACAACCCGATGCTGACGCGCATCTACGGCACCGCCTGGGCCTCCCAGGCCGATCTCGACGCCTACCTGCACCGGCTGGAGGAGGCCGAGCGCCGCGACCACCGGCGCCTGGGCCGCGAGATGGACCTGTTCCACTTCCAGGAGGAGGGGCCGGGCGTCGTCTTCTGGCACGCCAAGGGCTGGACGATCTTCCAGGAATTGATCGCCTACATGCGCCGCCGCCTCAAGGGCGACTATGCCGAGGTGAACGCGCCCCAGATCCTCGACAAGGCGCTCTGGGAGACCTCGGGCCACTGGGGCTGGTACCGCGAGAACATGTTCGCGGCCCAGAGCGCGGGCGAGGAGGCCGAGGACAAGCGCTGGTTCGCTCTGAAACCCATGAACTGCCCGGGCCATGTGCAGATCTTCAAGCACGGGCTCAAATCCTACCGCGACCTGCCGCTGCGCATGGCCGAGTTCGGCGTGGTCCACCGCTACGAGCCGTCGGGCGCCATGCACGGGTTGATGCGCGTGCGCGGCTTCACCCAGGACGACGCGCACATCTTCTGCACCGAGGACCAGCTCGCCGCCGAGTGCCTGAAGATCAACGACCTGATCCTCTCGACCTACGCGGATTTCGGCTTCGACGAGATCCTGGTGAAGCTCTCCACGCGTCCCGAGAAGCGCGTCGGCTCCGACGCGCTCTGGGACCACGCGGAATCCGTGATGACGCGCGTGCTGGCCCAGATCGAGGAGCAGTCGGGCGGCCGGATCAAGACCGCGGTCAACCCCGGCGAGGGCGCCTTCTACGGGCCGAAATTCGAGTACGTGCTGCGCGACGCGATCGGCCGCGACTGGCAGTGCGGCACGACGCAGGTGGACTTCAACCTGCCCGAGCGCTTCGGCGCCTTCTACGTCGACGCCGACAGCCAGAAGAAGCCCCCGGTGATGGTCCACCGCGCGATCTGCGGCTCGATGGAGCGCTTCACCGGCATCCTGATCGAGCACTTCGCCGGCCACTTCCCGCTCTGGCTCGCCCCGACCCAGATCGTGGTGGCGACGATCACCGGCGATGCGGACGACTACGCCCGCGAGGTCGTGCGAACGCTGGAGCGCGCGGGGCTCCGGGTCGAGGCCGACCTGCGCAACGAGAAGATCAACTACAAGGTCCGCGAGCACTCGCTCGCCAAGGTGCCGGTCATCCTGGCGCTGGGCCGCCGCGAGGCCGAGGAGCGCACCGTCTCGATTCGCCGGCTCGGCAGCCAGGGCACGAAGACCCTGCCGCTCGCCGAGGCCGTGGCCGCCTTCGTGGACGAGGCGACCGCGCCCGACATCCGCCGGGCCGAGGCCGTGGCCGAGACCCGGCCGAGCGCCGACGTCGCCCTCGACGGCCATCACGTGGTCGAGCCGGCGCCGTAGGCCGGGGCGGGCTGTCGCGCCGCCTCGCCCGCGGCTCTGACCACGACCAATGAAGCGCCACCCTTTCTCTGACACTCCCTCCGAGAAAGGGCGGCGTCTTCAGCGCACTGAACTCCGCCTCCGGGAGACTGAACTCAACATCTCACCGCGCCATAGCCCGCTCCAGCACCGCGAACACCCGCGGGTCCGTGCACTGGGCGACGTTGAAGCGGAGATAGTCCTTCGCGCCCTGGCCGACGCTGAAGACGTTGCCGGGTGCCAGCACCACCCGCTCGGCCAGCGCCCGGCGCGAGACCTCGGCCGCGTCGAGCCCGTCCGGCAGGCGCGCCCAGACGAACATGCCGGCCCCCGGCACGAACGGCACGGTGATCCCGAGCGCGGCGAGCCGCCGGATCGCGCGCCCGCGCGCCTGCGCCAGCCGCGCGCGCATCGCCTCGAGGTCGTGGCGGTAGCGGGCATCGGTGACCGCCCGGTGCACGATCGTGGAGGCGAGGTGCGGGTTGCCGAGGGTCAAGGCGGTCTTCAGATCGAGGAAGCGCTCAACCCAATCCTGCCGGAGCGCGACGTAGCCGATGCGGCTGGCGGAGGAGAGCGTCTTCGAGAAGCCGCCGATCTGGATCACCCGCTCCAGCCCGTCGAAGCCCGCCAGCCGCGCGGCCGGCTCGACCTCGAAATCGGCGTAGATGTCGTCCTCCACCACCAGCGTGTCGTGCGCCTCCGCCAAGCGCAGCAGCCGGTGCACGATCGCGGGTCCGAGCGAGGCGCCCGTCGGGTTATGGAGCGTCGAGTTGGTCAGGTAGAAGCGCGGTCGGTGCGTGCGGAGCGCCGCCTCGAAGGCCGCGAGGTCCGGCCCCTGCGGCCCGAAGGGCACGCCGACCATCTTGACCCGCTGCGCGCGCAGCAGGGCCTGGAAGTTGAAGTAGCAGGGATCGTCCACCAGCACGGTGTCGCCCGGCTCGATCAGGAGGCGGCAGAGCAGGTCGAGGGACTGCGTCGCCGAGTCGGTGAGGACGATCTGGTCCGGGTGGGCCGCGATGCCGCGCTCCCCCATCCGGCGGGCGATGTGCTCGCGCAGGGGCGTCAGGCCGTGCGGCTGGTCGTACCCCGTCAGCGCCGGTCCGCCCTCGCGCGCGACGCGGCGTAGGGCCCGGCGCAGCGCCTCCTCGGGCAGCCAGTCCGGCGGAAGCCAGCCGCAGCCGGGCTTCAGCACGTCCGGATAGGTCTCGAAGGATTGCCGGCTGATCCAGAGCGGATCGACCGCCCGGTCGAGGCGGGGACCCGCGGAGGCGAGGCAGAAGGGCTCGGGCCGCCCCGCCACGTAGAAGCCCGAGCCCGGCCGCGAGACGATGGCGCCCTGCGCCGCCAACCGGTCGTAGGCCTCGACCACGGTCGATTTCGAGACGCCCAGGCTCTCCGCGAAGGCGCGCACGGAGGGCAGCCGGGCTCCCGGCGCGAGATGGCGCCCGCCGATGCGGGCCTCGATCGCCGCCATCACGGCCTCGACCCGGGTGAGACCCGGCGCGAGATCCGGTTCCAGGGCTCCGTACGCCATCCCGATCCTCGATCGTACTGCCCGCCGTACCGGACAGTTTGGACGGATCGTACCGAACCCGTCCCTGTCGCGGAACCCGGAATCGCTGCATCCAGCCCTCGAAGGCGAGGATTTTGAACCCGAGGAGGACAGGATGGGAGCGACGAGCGGAGACCGGCACGACGCCCAGCGGATCGGCCGGCAGTTCCTGGATCTGGCGATGCTGGTGGCCGGCGGGATCGGGCTCGCCCTGCCGCTGATCTGGCCGCTCGGCTGAGCCATGGCGAACCCGATCCTCGCCGCGCCGGTCTCGGCGCGGCCCGTGCCGGCCGCCGGAGCACTGCGCGACGGGCTCGTGGGCGTCGCGATCTTCGGCGGGACGCTCACGGCGACCCGCCTTGCGCTCGCCTCCTTCGAGCCGGTCGCCCTCACCCTCATCCGGGCGGCGCTGGCCGGGCTCGCGGCCGGTGCGGTGCTGGCCGCGCTCCGCCAGCCGACCCCACGCCGTGCCGACCTCGCGGCGCTCGCCGTCGTCAGCTTCGGCGTGGTGCTGGGCTTCCCGCTCTTCACGGCCTTCGCGCTCGGCCAGATCGGGGCCGGGCGGGCGAGCGTGTTCGTGGGCCTCTTGCCGCTCGCCACTTCCATCTTCGGCGCGTTGCGGGCGGGCGAGCGGCCGTCCCGGGCCTTCTGGCTGCTCTCGGGCCTCGGCAGCGCGGTCACGGCCGCCTTCGCGGCGCGCGGGGCTGGGCCGGGCTCGCTCCTCGGCGACGGGCTGATGCTCGCCGCGATCCTCGTCTGCGGTCTCGGCTACGCCGAGGGCGCGCGCCTCGCCCGGCGCCTCGGCGGCTGGCAGGTCGTGGCCTGGGCGACCGTTCTGGCCCTGCCCGCGACGCTGCCCGCTGCGCTCTGGCTGATCCCCGAGCATGCGCGAGCCGTGACGCCCGCCGCGCTGGCCGGGCTCGCCTACGTGGCGGCACTCAGCTCGCTCGTCGGCTTCGTGTTCTGGTACCGGGCTCTGGCGCGGGGCGGGATCGCGGTGACGGGCCAGCTGCAGCTGCTGCAGCCCTTCCTGGGGATGGCGCTCGCCGCGCTCGTGCTCGGCGAGGCGATCGACCCGCTGATGCCGCTCGTCGCGGCCGCGGTGGCGGCCTGCGCGGCGGGGGCGCGGCGCCTCGCCTGAGGCGCGAGCTTCCTCGCCGCACTGCGGTACGATCGGGCTAATCCCGGATTGGAACTCCCAAAACCGGCTCGCGCACGGTCCTATCGCGTCGTCCGGCCCCGCATCTGGGGCCGGACGGCGCAGCGCTCGGGCAGAACCCGACCCTGCGCCGGGCGTGCGCGCGAGGTCGGGATGAACTGGGTTCCGGAGCAGCCGAACAGGAACGGGAGCCTGTCGCTGCAGGCGCATTACGAGGCCCGCAACCTCGGCATCCTCACGGCGATCTGGCGGCGCCGCCGCGCGATCGGGATCCTGCTGGCCCTCGCCTTCGTGGGGGCCGGCGCCGTCTGCCTGACCCTGCGCGACCGCTACACCGCCGAGGCCATCCTGCAGGTCGATCTCGGGCGCCCGGTCTCGGTGCCGGTCGGCCAGGCCGGCCAGACCGCCGCCCCCGATACCGGCGCGATCGTCGAGAGCGAGGCCCGGGTGATCCGCTCGCGCGCGGTCGCCCGCCGGGTCGTTGCGGATCTCGGCCTCGCGGACGAGCTCGGATCCCGGGGCGGCGCCCTCCTCGACCGCCTCGCCTTCTGGCGGGCCCACGCGCCGGCCGGTCCGGATCCCGCCGCCGCCGAGCGCGCCGCCTTGGCGCTCGCCTCCGGCCTCACCGTCACCAACGACAGCCGGTCCTACCTGATCACCGTCGGCTACACGGCGACCGACCCCGCCCGCGCGGCCCGGATCGCGAACGCCTTCGTCGACGCCTACCTGAGCAACCGCCTGGAGATGGGCGTCGCCAACGCCGAACGCGCCGGCACCTGGCTCGACGGGCAGATCACGGCGAGCCGCGCGGACCTGGAGGCGGCCGAGAAGGCCATCGAGGGATTCCGGCAGCGCACCGGCCTGGTCGAGGGCGGCACGGCGAGCGTGAGCCTGCCCCAGCAGGCCCTGCGCGATGCCAGCGTGCAGCTCGCCGCGGCGGGACAGGCCCGCACGGCCGCCGAGACGCGCCTCGGCCGGGCGCAGGAGATCTTCCGCTCCGGCGGCGTGCCCTCGGCCCAGGATCTGGCCGGCGCGCCGGTGATCCAGCGCATGCTGGAGAACGTCGAGGCGGCCAAGCGCGAGGTCGCCGCGCAGCTCCTCACCGGGCCGCGCCACCCGCGCTACCTCCAGGCCAAGGCCGCGCTGGAAGATGCCGAGCAGCGCCTGCGCGAGGAGGTCGACCGAGCGGTCGACAATCTGAAGAGCGAGGTCCGCACGGCCGCAGGCGAGGAGGAGGCCGTCGCCGCCCGTGTGGCGGGGCTGAAGGCCGAGGTGATCGAGGCGATGGGTGCGGAGGCGCGCCTGCGCGGACTCCAGGCCAACGCGACCGCGATCCGCGAGCGCCTGAAGACCCTCGGCGACGCCCACGCCCAGGCGCTGGCGCTCGCGGCGATGAAGTCCTCGACCGCCCAGGTGGTGATGCGGGCGCAGAGCCCGGTCGCGCCCTCGGGCCCGCTGCGCGCCCTCTATATCGGCCTCGCGGTGGCGGGCGCCGGGGCGCTCGGCGTCGGCTACGCCCTGCTGATGGGGCGGCGCGACACCGGGTTCCGCTCCGGCGGCGAGCTTGCCGAGGACACGGCCCTGCGCTGCCTCGGCATGGTGCCGGACATCTCGACCGCCTCGGGCGCGGGCGAGGTGCGGATGTTCGACGAGGCGATCCGCATGGTGGCCGCCTCGCTCGGCTGGCCCCGGGCCGCCGGCGCGCCGCGGGTCCTGCTCGTCACCTCATCGGTGCCGGACGAGGGCAAGTCGCTGCTCTGCATGGCCCTTGCCAAGCTGCTCGCAGCTCGCGGCACCCGCATCCTCGTGATCGACGCGACCGGCGCGCGGCCGGCCAGCCCGGCGAGCCGGATGCCGGCGCTGGAGGACGTCGTGCTCGGCGACCAGGCGGCCTTCCTGGCGCGCGCACAGGACCGCGCCGTCACACTGCTGCACGGGCGGGGCCGGGCGACCGCGCAGGACTTCTACCTCTCGCCCGCCTTCGAGACCTTCATGGAGGGCGCGCGCGCGTCCTTCGACCTCGTGCTGATCGAGGCGCCGCCCGCGATGCTGGTGCTCGACTTCGTGCCGCTCGCGCACGTCGCCGACGCGGCGATCCTGGCGGTGCGCTGGGCCTCGACCCCGCGCAAGACGGTGCTGGCGACCCTGCAGCGGCTCCAGGATCTCTCGGTGCGGGTGCGGGGCCTCGTGCTGACCCGGGTCGATCTCGATCAGCACCGGCACGAGCCCTTCGCCGACGCGTGCTCTCACTACCACCGGTATCGGAGCTTCTTCGAGAGCGCGGGCGCTGCGCGCGCGGCCGAGTCTCCGGCGGGCGCGGCGGCGGCGCGAGCCGGGCTGCCGCGCCCCGGCGAGCCCGGATCCGCCGAGGCCGATCCCGGCGCCACCGAGCGCGCCGAGCCGAGGTCGCTTGATCCCAAGCCCGCCGCGCCCGCCCCCGCGCCCTGAGCCCGGCCCAGCGCGGCTGACCTTCCGCAACCCAAGGAGCGACCCCGATGAGGATCATGGTGATCGGCGGCAACGGATTCGTCGGCCGGCCGCTGACGCGGATGCTCGCGGACGGGCACGAGGTCTGCGTGCTCGACGCGATGCGCTACGGGCCGCCGCGCTTTCCGCCGGAGGAACTCGCCCGCCTCCTCATGATCCAGGCCGACATCACCGATCCCAAGCAGGTCGAGGCGGTGATGCGGACCTTCGTGCCGGAGGCGGTGATCCACCTGGCGGCGATCCACTATATCCCGGAATGCGACCAGGATCCGGTGCTTGCCGCGCGCACCAACGTCGCCGGCACGGTGAACCTCCTCGCCGCCTGCCCGCCCGGCTGCCGCTTCGTCTTCGCGAGCAGCGGCGCGGTCTACGCGCCGGAGGCTCGGGCCCACCGGGAGGACACCTCCCCGATCCAGCCCAGCGACATCTACGGCTTCACCAAGCTCCACGGCGAGCACTACGTCCGCCACATGGCGCGCCAGCGCGGCCTTGCGGCGGTGGTGGTGCGGCTGTTCAACGTGATCGGGCCGGGGGAGACGAACCCGCACCTCCTGCCCGAGATTCTGGCACAGCTCCTCGCGGGCCACAGGCGGATCAGCCTCGGCAACCTCACGGCGCGGCGGGACTACATCCACGTGGACGACGCGGCCCGCGGCTTCCGGGCGGCGGCGCTCGCGGGCGCGGTGGCCCCCGGCGAGACCGTCACGGTCAATCTCGGCACGGGCCAGGCCTACGCGGTGGGTGAGATCCTGGCGCGCCTGCGCCGGATTGGCGGGGCGGATTTCACGGTCGAGACAGACCCGGCCCGGCTGCGCGCCGTCGACCGGCCGGTGCTCGCCGCCGACATCGGGCGCATCCGCGAGCTATTCGGCTGGCGTCCCCGGCACACGATCGACACCGCGCTCGCCGACCTCTGGGAGCGGCCCGATCTGCCGCACCACCTGACCGCGAAGTACCGGCCCGCCCCGGCGCCCCGCTCCGCGGAGGTGAGCCCGCCCGCCGAGATGCTGCGGCCCGCCTCCTGAGCGACACCCCGCGGATTCCCTCTCCCCGACGACACCGGAAGGTCCAGAACGACCATGTCCACGCCTTTTTCCACGCCCGTCGCCAACCCCGGTGCCCGCCTCGCCATCATCGGCTGCGGCGCCGTGGTGGACCATCACCTCCTGCCCGCGCTGAAGCGCCAGGGCTGGGCTCCGAGCGTCCTGATTGACCGCTCGCCCGAGCGGCTCGCCCTGCTGGCGGGCCGCGCCGGGCGGCGCCGAGCCGACATCGTCACGGCCGCCGACTGGCGGGACGTCGCCGACCGCTTCGACGCAGCGCTGGTGGCGACGCCGCACACCACCCACGGCCCGATCGGGCTGGCCCTGCTGGAGGCCGGCAAGCACGTCTTCATGGAGAAGCCGCTCGCCACGACCGGCGCGGAGGGCGAGGCGATGATCGCGGCCGCCGGGCGGCTGGGCCTCGTCCTCGCGGTCGGCCTGCTGCGGCGCAACCTCGCGATCGCGGACTGGACCAGGGCGCTCATCGCGTCCGGCACGATCGGCACGATCCGGCGGGTCGACGCACGCGAGGGCTTCGTCTTCAACTGGGCCACGAGTTCGGACGCGCTGCTCCGCCGCGACCTCTCGGGCGGCGGCGTGCTGATGGACACGGGCGCCCACACCCTCGACATCCTGGGCCACTGGCTCGGCACGATGGAGCCGGTGCGCTACCGCGACGACGGCGCCAGCGGCGTCGAGGCCGATTGCGTGGCCGAGTTCGCGCTCGACGGCGGCGGCGAGGTCCGGGTCGAGCTGAGCCGGACCCGCAACCTCGCCAACACCGCCCGGATCGAGGGAACGCACGGCCATGTCGAGGTCGCGCTCTACCGCAACGAGGTGGTGGCGGGTTCTCCCAACGCGCTGGCCTTCACCCATGCGGGCGTGAGCGGGACCACGATGAAGCCGCAGCTCTTCCCCGCCCTCTTCGACGCCGAGATGCGCGATTTCCGCGACGCGGTCGCGCAGGGCCGCCCCCCGGCGGTCGGCGGGGCCGAGGGCCTCGCCTCGGTGCGGCGGATCGAGCGCTGCTACGCCCTGCGCGAGCCGCTGGAGCAGCCCTGGGACGCCGCCCACGCGGCGCTCGCCGACGGTCTGCCGCCCGGTGCCCGCGCGGTGGTGACGGGGGCCAGCGGCTTCATCGGCGGCCGGCTGGTCGAGTGGCTGCTGCGGGCCGGGGTCGACGTCACCTGCATCATCCGCGAGATCGGCAGCGCCACGCGCCTCGCCCGCCTGCCCGTACGGCTGGTCAAGGCGGATCTGACCGACCCCGCCGCGATCGGCGCGGCGCTTGCCGGCGCCGACACGGTGTTCCACTGCGCCTACGATCCGCGCTCGCGGCGGCAGAATCTCGAGGGCGCGCGCGTGCTCATCGAGGCCGCCGCCGAGGCCAAGGTGCGCCGGCTCGTCCATGTCAGCACCTTCTCGGTCTACGAGCCCTTCCCGCCGACGCCGCTCACCGAGGAGACACGCGACGGCGATCGCGCCTGGATCTACGTGAAGGACAAGCTCGACATCGAGGGCCAGATGCTCGCCGCGGCCCGCGATGGGCGCGTTCCCGCGACCGTGGTGCAGCCGACCATCGTCTACGGCCCCTTCTGCAAGCCCTGGACGAACGCCCCGGCCGAGGAGCTGATCCATGGCGAGGTGGTGCTGCCGGACGGCGGCGCAGGCCGCTGCAGCGCGGTGTTCGTGGACGACCTCGTGGACGGCATGCTGCTCGCCGCCACGCGGGACGCGGCGGTCGGCGAGCGCTTCATCCTGTCGGGACCCGACACGGTGAGCTGGGGCACGTTCTTCGGCGAGTTCGCCCGCGCGCTCGGCGTGCCAGGTCCGACATCGTGGCCGCTGGCCGAGGTCTCGAAGCAGAACCAGGGCTTCGTGCGCGACGTGAAGCTCGTCCTGCGCAACCCCAAGCGCATCGTCCAGATCATCGTGCGCTGGCCCCCGGCCCGCTCGGCCCTCCAGGCGGGCCTCGACGCCCTGCCGAAGCCCCTGCGGGCGCTGGTCGACCGCTACTATTTCGGCGGCGGCGGCCCGGTCTTCGGCGCGCTCATCGTGCCGGACCCGCAGAAGGCCGCCCTCTACACCACGCGGGCGACCGCCGAGATCGGCAAGGCGCGCCGGATGCTCGGCTACGCGCCGCGCTTCGCCTTCGCGGACGGGATGCGCGAGACGAAGCCCTACCTCGTCTGGGCCTATGCCGACCTCGTGCGGGCCGCCCGGCGCGCGCGGGGAACCTCCGCGCCGCCCGCCGCGCCGGTGGGAACGCCGGTCGCGGACGCGCGCTGACGCACGCGGGCGGCGTCCGGCCGATCACCGCCGAGACCGTGCATCCCCCTCTCCCCGCACGCGGGGAGAGGGGCGAGGCCCCCCTCGTCGGGGGCGAGCCGAGCGTTAGCGAGGGTGAGGGGGCGGCTCGGAAAGAGGCTTCTCTGTTCAAGCGCCCTCACCCTCGCCTGCCGGCTCGCTCCGGCGATGACGAGGTCGCCGGAGCCCTCCCCCCGCCTGGCGGGGAGAGGGGGAGCGCGTGCTCTTTCGACCCGTATGACCGGAATCGTCATCCCCGATGCCACGTGGCCCCCGGGATCCAGCCCTACCGAACCTTCAGGACGAGACCATGCGGTGGTCGTGGAAGCCAGGCTCAGCCGCGGCGCCTCGGGACGGAGGCGCCCTCGGGCGCCGGATCGGCGGCCATGCCGCGCGCCTCGCCCTGCCGCTGATCGACCAGGGCATCGCCAGCGTCGGCACCTTCGGGCTGACGATTCTGCTGGCGCGCGCGCTCCCGCCCGCGGAGTACGGGATTTTCGCCCTGTTGCTCGGCGGGCTGATGATCCTGCACATGGTCACGTCCTCGCTGGTGTTCTACCCGCTCTCGGTCCGGGCCGGCGCGGTCGGGCCGCAGGAGAGCGCCGGCCTGATGCGGGCGAGCCTCGACCTCCTCGGCCTGCTCTTCCTGCCGGCCGGGGCGCTGCTCGCGCTCGCGGCGCTCGCCGCCGGCCGGGCCGATCTGGCCCTGCCCGCCCTCGCTTATTTCCTGCTCTGGCAGATCCAGGAGGCATTCCGGCGCTACCTCTTCGCCGAGCTGCGCTTCGCCGCGGCGATTCCCGGCGACGCGGTGAGCTATCTGGGACAGGTGGCGCTCGTGCTTTGGCTCGGGTGGAGCGGGCATCTGACGCTCGCCAGCGCGCTCTGCGCGATGGCGCTCACCTCCGGGCTCGGCGCCCTGCTCCAGGCCGGGCACGCCGGGCTCGGATCACGCACGGGGCCCGCGCCGCGCCTGCACGCGATCCTCGGCGATTTCTGGCGCCTGGGCAGCTGGTCCCTCGCCAACAACATGCTGGGCACGCTCCGCGGCCAGGTGCTGTTCTGGCTACTCGCCGCGCTCTCGGGTGCGGCACTGACGGCCCAGCTCCAGGCGAGCCATAACCTCGTGAACCTGATGAACCCGCTGGTGATCGGGCTGTGCAACATCATCCCGCAGACCGCCGCGCGGGCCCATGCCCGGGGCAAGGAGGAGGCTTGGCGCGCGGCCCGGCCCTTCGCGCTCTCCGGCGCGCCGGTGGCCCTCCTGTTCTTCTGCGTGCTGTTCGCGGCGCCGGAGCCGGTGCTGCGCCTCGTCTACGGGCCGGCCTCGCCGTATCTCGGATTGGCCGGGCCGGTGCGTCTGCTGGCGATCGCCGCGATCGCCGCCTACGCCACCGACATGGTGTGCTCCTACTTTCACGGCGTGGAGGCCGCGCGCCAAGCCCTCGTGGTGAACGCCGCCGGCACCCTCGCGACCTTCGCCGCCGCCGCGCCGCTCACGCTGTGGCTCGGGCTCAATGGCGCCTGCGCGGCCCTGGTCCTTGCGAGCCTCGTGCGGCTACTCCTTTCCCAACTCCTGCTGCGCCGCCTCATCGCCGCCGACCCGCCGAGGCCGGTGGCGGCGGAGTGAGGCCGATCCGAGGCATTCACAAAGCTGTCCCGGGCCTCCGCCAGCGGAGGCGGGGCGGTCGCCGCTGACAGCCAACGGTTATGGACCAGCGCCGAACCGCACGGCGCCCTCTGTCCATACAGAGCGGGGCTGGGATGGGGGCACAGACGGTGCAGGATTGAGCACGCCATCGAGGCGCGCTCAGCGCCAACCCTTCTCGGTTACGTCAGACACCTCACCCCGCCCTCTCCCTACAAGAGAGGGGACCCGCGCCCCGTGCGGGATCCGCGTTGCCCGATCGACGATCCTGCCCAATCGCCATACGCGACGGGCCTGCCCGCAAAGGGGGGGAAAGCTGGCGTCGACGCGTGTTCGTCTGAATTGAACACGCGAGGGCCTGCCCCCGGCGAGACCGTCAGGCCGGATCGCCGATCGCGTCCACGAGGCCCGCCCGGTAGATCATGCTGGCCCCGATCCCGAGTCCGACCACGGACCAGAACCAGATCCCCGACATCGGTCCTTCCAGCGCCACGTCGAAAGAGGCGTTCACCAGGATACCGGCGCCGTAGCAGGTGATCCAGACGAAGACCGCAGCCCAGCGTCCGTGGCCGGCTTGCCGCGCCAGCAGCAGGCTGTGCAGGAGCATGCCGAACCACGCGCCGAGCAGCGCGATCCAGAGCGCGAGGCCCGGCACACCCGCCCGCGCCAGCACCGTCATGTGGCCGTTGTGAGGGCTGCGCAGCGTCGCCTCCTGGGTGACGAAGTGATGGTAGCCGTCCTCCATCGCGAGGTTCACCCCGAAGCCCTTGCCGCTCCAGAAATAGGGGCCGTGCAGGGTGTAGTCCCGGATCGTGCGCCACCAGCGCAGGCGGAACTCCTTGGTGCCCTCGAAATTAGCCGCCTCGCTGGCGCCGAAGACGCTGCTGATGCCCTCGACGATCTGCATGGCGCCGACCTCCCGGTCGCCCGGCATCATCACGCGCAGGTCCGCCAGCGCGGCCCCCGCCAGGAGCGAGAGCCCGATCAGGGCGGCCGGCGCGAAGCGCCGGAATTGCCGTCCCAGCACGACCCCGAGCAGGATCGGCACGAGGCAGGCGAGCGTCGCGGCCCGGCTCACCGTCACCACGGCCATGTTGATGCACAGGACGAAGCACCAGAGCGCGTTCACGCGGCGGAGGCCGAGCAGCACGAAGACAGCCGCACCGCCGAGGTGGAACGCCGCCTCGCCCGCCCGCACGTAGGGCAACTGGATCTGCGTGCCGGGGATGCGGAGGCTGTCGGCCATCGTGACCGTGGTGGCGAACAGGAACCCGCCGATCAGCCCGTACAGGAAGGCGAAACCCGCATACGCCCTTAGGATCCAGCCGAGGCGCGCGGGCTTCTCGAGCAGCAGCGCGACCACCACGAAGGCGAACAGCCCGTAGACGACGATCACGCTGTCGCGCACCGCGTCCACGCCGTAGGCGCCGATGAACGGCACCGTCCGGACCAGCACCCAGACGATCAGCACGGCTAGCAGCAGGCTCGTGGGCGTGGCCAGCATCGCGAACCAGCAGCGCGTCCGCATCAGCGCGAGGAGGCCGAGGCCGAGGGTCAACTCGCCGACGTAGAGCGGCGCGACGCCCAGCACCGCGAAGCCCTTGCCGAAGACCGCGTAGCCGACGAGCGCGCAGGCGAGGCACCGCAGGTAGAGGTCGTTCGGGTCCCGCGCTGCCGCGGGCATGGTGACGGCGCGCGCCTGCATGGCATCCTCCCCGGCCGGATCAGCCCGCGAGCCTGAGATCGGCCTCGCCGGCCGCGTAGAGGTGCTGGAGCGCGTCGGCCGAGCGGGCCCAATCACCCGTGACCAGCGCCATCGCGTGGGCGGCGCGCGACATCCGCACCCAGGCATCGGGCGCGAGATCCGCCGCCCGGCCGAGCGCCTGCGCGACGCCGGCGGGCGAGAGGTCGCGCACGACGAAGCCGGCGCCGTGGCGCTCGACGAGGTCGCCGAGCCCGGTCGCTGTCGAGACGATCAGCGGCAGGCCGAGGAGTGCCGCCTCCACGACGCCGATCGGCAACCCGTCGAAGCGCGAGACCTGCACGAAGAAGTCCCAGCCGCGTAAGGCTCGGTCCTTCTCGGAGCCGAAGACGGGGCCGCCCACCGAGACCGCGGACCCGATGCCGGCGCGGGCCGCGAGCGCCCGCAGGGCGGCGCCCTCCTCCCCCGTCGCCCCGTTGCCGACGAGCGCGAGGCGTCCGCGCCCGCCCATTGCCCGATGGGCCGCGAGGCCCTCGACCGCCAGGTCGAGCCCCTTGTGGTGGGCAGCGTAGCGACCGCAGAACCCGAAGAGGGGGAAGTCCGGCGAGGGAAAGGCCCGGTCCGGCGGAGGCGGGCTCACGTCGAAGGCGCTCGAGTAGGCCGCGTTTGCCACGATCGCGATGCGCGCGCGGGGCGCGATCTGCCGGATCGCGTCCGCCTCCTGCTCCGTCAGCGCGTGGACGAACCAGGCCCGCTCCAGGATCCGGCGCTCGAACATCGCGAGGTAGAGGCTGGTCGAGCGGTGCGCCCGGCGCATCTCCGCGTCGGCGACGTGGGCGTAGCGGCCGTGGACCGTGACCACGTAGCGGATGCCGCGGCGCGCGAGTTCCCGCCCGATCGCGAGCAGCAGCGGCCGGCGGGCGCAGTGCACGTGCACCAGCGTGTTCGGCCCCGCTCCGGCGACGAGTCCGGCGACGAGGCGCGGTCCCGGCTGCACGAGGTGGCCGAAGAGGCCGCGGCCCTCCAGCGGCAGCGCCTGGACGGGGGCGTCCCAGACCGCTTGGTCGACGGCCTTGCCCGGCGGGTGAAGCACGACGACGCGCACCGTCTGGCCGAGGCGCATCTGCTCGCGGGCGAGCCGGTTCGCCACGAGATGCACGCCGTTCATCCGGGACTGCTCGGCCTCCTCGACCACGAGGTGGCGGATGTCGAGGCGCGGCAGCACCCCGGTCTGATCGGTCATCGCACGCTCGGTCGCTGGAGGGATCCCCTCCCCCGCGCGGGGGAAGGGCTGAGGCGGCGCGCCCTACTCGGCGGCGTCCGGCAGGCGGTCACCGCGTCCGGCGGCGAGTTCGGCCTCGATCCAGCGGTAGGTCGGCTCAAGCCCGGCGCGGATCGTGGTGGCGGGCTCCCAGCCCAGCACCTGCCGGATCAGCGCGTTGTCGCTGTTGCGGCCCCGCACCCCTTGCGGCTTCGAGACGTCGTGGCGCTTGGCTATCCGCTTGCCCGCCACCGCGGCGGTGATGTCGACCAGATCGTTGATGCTGATCATCTCGTCGGTGCCGAGGTTGAGCGGCGCCGTGTAGTCGGACTGCATCAGCCGGTAGAGGCCTTCGACGCAGTCGTCGACATACATGAACGAGCGGGTTTGGAGACCGTCGCCCCAGACCTCGATCGTGCCGCCGTCCGGGCAGAGCGCGACCTTGCGGCAGATCGCGGCCGGCGCTTTCTCGCGGCCGCCGTCATAGGTGCCGAGCGGCCCGTAGACGTTGTGGAAGCGCACGACCCGGGTCGAGAGGCCCCAATCCTCGGTCATGTACTGGCACAGCTTCTCCATGTAGATCTTCTCCAGCCCGTAGCCCTCCTCGGGCTGGGCCGGCCAAGCGACGTCCTCGGAGAGCGGTGTGACGTCCGGCGAGGTCTGGAGGTGCATCGGGTAGACGCAGGCCGAGGACGAGAACAGGAAGCGCTTCACCCTGTTGTCGGCCGCGGCCTTGGCCATGTGCGCGCTGATCAGGGTGTTGTTCAGCGTGATCTCGGCGTGCGACCCGCTGATGAAGCCGATGCCGCCCATGTCTGCGGCGAGATGGTAGACCTGCTCCATGCCCTGGCTCGCCCGCTGGCAGGCGTCGTGCAGGCGCAGGTCGCATTGCAGGAACTCGTGGGCGGCGGTGGGCTCGTATTCGGGGAGCTTGAGATCCGCGCCGCGGACCCAGTAGCCCCGGCCGACGAGATACTTCACGAGATGGTGGCCGATAAAGCCGCCGGCTCCAGTTACGAGGACGGGGATCATCTTGGTCAGTCCTTACCTGTGACGAAGGCAGGTAATTACTGGCATGATCTCCGATGTACTTTCCATTCGGCTTGCGAACTACGCCGAAAGAGCGGCGCGCTTCAGGCGAACGGCCCAATTAGGCGTTTGTACTCGGCCTCGGCGAGGCCGTAGCTCTCGCCGGCCGCCCGGATCAGCCGTGTCCGGTCGATGACCGTGATCTGGCCGCGGCGCGTCGCGATCATCTCGGCTCGTTCCAGCTCGTGCAGCGCCACCGTGATGCCGGGCCGGTGGGTGCCGAGCACCTGGGCCAGCGCCTCGTGGGTCATCACGATCTCGTTGCCGTCGATGCGGTCCGTCGCCAGAAGCAGCCAATGGGCGAGGCGCTCCTCGATGCGGTGGCGCCGGTTCGAGAGGGCCATCTGGCCCATCCAGAGCATCGCCACCTGAACGTAGCGCATCAGGACCTCGCGCAGGACCCCGCTCTGGGCCATCATCTGCCGCAGCGCCCCCGCCCCCATCCGCAGGGCGGTGCCGGGCACGCGCACCTCGACATCGACCGGCATGTGCTCGACGCCGAGCACCAGGGCCGTGCTCACCATCCCGTCGCGTCCGACCACCAGCGTCTCGTAGGAGCCGCGCTCGGTCGTGTGCAGCATCACCGAGGCGAGCCCGCCCTCGAAGAACCACGCGTAGGGGATCGGCTCGCCCGCGGTGACGACCCGCTCGCCGGTCGCGAGCGGGACCTCCTCCAGTTGCGGGAGCATCAGGGTCAACACCTCGCCGGGCAGGGCGCGCAGAAGCCGATTCTGCACGGCGGGCGCCTGCGTGGGCAAGGTCGGCGTGTTCATCGTCGGCCCTCCAGGTCAGATGCGAGCCGAATGCACAACAATCGAGCATTCGGTCGAATGGATGTGAAAGCATCTCATGTCGTCGCGCACCTTTGCATCTAAAAAAGATCCATACGTACGGATTAGTCCACTATCTTCAGAAGGACGCGAAACACGGGATCGCGCGACCTTGTCCGCGAGGCGCGGATACGCATCAGGACGTAGCTGGGAGCCGCCCGGGCCCCGATCCTGCGCGCTCTAGCGGCCGGCCGCCGTGCTTCGGGCCGGCGCGATCGGCGGCACTTGGTGTTCCGTCGCCCGCTCGGATGCGGCAAGGACGCGGCCATAGGCCTCGTGGGCCTTGGACGCCGCCGCCGCCCAGGTGAAGCCGGTGGCCACTCGCGCGCGGGCCTCAAGGCCCATCCGGCGCAGCCGTGAGCGGTCCTGCCCGAGGCGCTCGACCGCCGCGGCGAGCGCGGCGGGATCGCCCGGCGGCACGAGCTGCCCGCAGCTCGGATCGATCTGGTAGGGGATCCCGCCGACCGCCGAGGCGAGGACCGGCACCCCCTGCGCCATCGCCTCGAACACCACCAGCGGCAGGGTGTCGGCGAGTGTCGGGAAGACGAAGAGGTCCGCCCGGCGCATCAGCGCTCCCACCTCCGCGTCCGAGAGCCGGCCGGTCACGACGACGCGCTGGTCCGGGGCGAGCGCCCCGAGCAGGCCCGCGTAGTCGATCTCGGGCCGCGTCTCGCCGCCGACGATGAGCTGGACCGGCCGCCTGAGAGCCTGCAGGCTCCTGAGCAGCACCGGCAGACCCTTGTTGGGCGTATGGTTGGCCAGGAACATCAGGGTCAGGGGCCCCGCCGGGTCCGGTGCCGGCAGGGCGAAGCGGGCGAGCAGAATCGCGTCCTCGCCGGGATCAGCGGGCTCCGGCACCGCGACGCCGTTCGGCACCACCTCCATGAGGCCGTCGCGGAACCCCATGGCGCGCACGATGTCGAAATCGGCCGGCGACAGGGCGAGGATCCCGGCGGCGCCCCGCACGGCCTCGGCGACCGGTCCGTGGACGAGGCCGCGCCACAGCGCCCGCCGCGCCGGCCCGAACCCGTAGATGCTGCCGCCGTTGGCGACCTCGTTGAAGCCGTGGGTCGAGATGACGTAGGGCACGCCGGCCCTGCGGGCCGCGCGGGCGATGCGGGCCATCTCGAGCGACGGCATCGGGTTGTGCAGGTGCACCAGATCGTAGCCGCGCACCCGCCCGGGAATGTCCGAGCGGTAGAACAGGGAGCGGTAGCGGTTGGGCAGGCGCGACCAGGGCAGGCCCGGCGGCAGATGCGTGCGGACGGCGAGGCGCCCGCAGGGACCGGGATCCTCCGGACTCCCCATCATGCTGGCGACGTCGATCCGGCAATGTGCGTGGAGCGCCGCGCTCAGCATCTCCCCCGCCCGGGCTCCCCCGCTGACAGACATGTGCGGCGGCACCACGATCGCCGAGAGGACGCGGATCATCGGGTGTTTCCTCGTGTTGGAGGTCGTTACTTGGGCATTCGGCGGGTGCGGTTCCGCCTCTCCCCGCGGGCTGGGAGAGGCGGAACCGCGCCCGCCGACCTGATCGTGCGAATCCCGTCCGGGGCGTTCGCGGAGGGCTCCTCACACCCGCGCGTAGACGTCCTCGATGCGCACGATGTCGTCCTCGCCGAGATAGCTGCCGTGCTGCACCTCGATGATCTCGACCGGGGTGTTGCCGAAGTTCTCGAGACGGTGGACGGCCCCCAGGGGGATGTGGGCGTGCTGGTTCGGCCCGAGTTCGTGCACCGCGTCGCCGACCGTGACGCGGGCGTGGCCCGCCACCACGACCCAGTGCTCGGCCCGGTGCCGGTGCTTCTGGAGCGAGAGGCGACCGCTCGGGCGCACACAGATGCGCTTGACCTGGAAGCTCGCGCCCGCCTCGATCACCTCGTACCAGCCCCAGGGCCGGTTGACGCGCGGGTGCTGCTCCGCCTCCGCCCGCCCGCGGCCGCGCAGGGAGGCGACGATCTCCTTGACCTCGCCGGTGCGGCGCCTGTCGGCCACCAGGATCGCGTCGCCACTCGACACCACAACCACGTCCTGAAGCCCCAGCACCGCGGTGAGCGGGCCGTCGCTCGCCACGTAGCAGCCGCGGGCGTCGTGCAGCTCGGTCGGGCCCCGGGCGACGTTGCCGTCCGGATCGCTCTCGCCGAGGCTCCAGAGCGCCTCCCAGCTTCCGACATCCGACCAGCCGCAGGGAAGCGGCACCACCGCGGCGAGCCGCGTGTGCTCGAAGACCGCGTAGTCGATGGACTGCGCGCGGGCGCGCCCGAATGATTCGGGCTCCAGGGTCGTCGTACCGATCTCGCGCCGAGCCTCCGCGACCGCCGCCGCGACCGCCGCACAGGTCGCCGGATCGTGCCGCTCGTACTCGCCGATCAGGGCGCCCGCGCGGAACAGGAAGTTGCCGGCGTTCCAGAGGTAGCCCTCCCGGACGTAGCGGGCGGCGAGCATGCCCTCGGGCTTCTCGGCGAAGCGCAGGACGGAGCGGGCGCCCCCAGCGATCTCGGGGCCGCCCTGGATGTAGCCGTAGGCGGTGGCCGGGTGCGTCGGCATCACCCCGAAGGTCACGAGGTGCCCGGCCTCCACGGCCGCGAGCCCCTGCCGCACCGCCTCGTGGAACAGGGCGTCGCCCTGGATCGCCTGGTCGGAGGCGAGCACGAGGACCGGCATGTCCGGATCCTCGCGGGCGATCTCGTGGGCGCCGGCCAGGATCGCGGGCCCGGAATCCCGCCCCTCCGGCTCGATCAGGATGTCGGCCTCGACGCCGATTTCGGCGAGCTGCTCCTCTACGAGGTAGCGGTGCAGCGCGTTCGTGACGACGAGCGGGCGCAGCGTGTAGCCCGGCCGCGCCACCCGCAGCACGCACTGCTGGAAGGTCGAGCGCTCGCCGATCAGCACGGCGAACTGCTTCGGCAGCGCCGCGCGCGAGACCGGCCAGAGCCGGGTGCCGTTGCCGCCGCAGAGGATGAGCGGCCTGATCTCGGTCATGGTGCCTCTCCGATGATCCCTGGTGTTCGATGATGCGTTGGGTCTCGCCCCTGGGTGCGGATCACGCCTGAGGCTCGGTGCGCTTCGGCGCGTCTCAGCGCGTCTCAGCGCGTCTCGGCGGCGGCGACCTGGCCGGCGGGCTCCAGACCCGCCTGGCCCGCGCGGGCCGGCAGCTCGCGCCGCACCTCGACGATGTCGCCCGGCATCAATGCTGCGCGCTCGTCGGCTTCGAAGGTCTCCGGGGTGCCGTCCCGGCCGCGGGTGATGAAGACCTTGCGGGCGAGGCTGCCCTGCGCCTGGGTGCCGAGCGCGCCGCCGGCCTGGAGCCGCGCCTCGCGGATCTCCCGGGCGCTCGGCAACTGGGTCTCGATCTCGTTGAGCCGGGTGGTCACGTCCTGCAGGTCGGACATGACCCGGCGGCGATAGGCCTCGACCGTCTCTTGGATGCGCAGCGCGAGGTCGCCGATGGCGAGGTCGAGCCGGGCGAGGTCGGCGCCGAGACGCGCGATGGCGGCTTTGTTGCGCGCCTCCTCGCGGGCGAACTCGATGCCCTGGTAGCGCCGGGCCAGTCCACTCGCCATCAGCTTCTCGTAATCCTCCATATGCGCCTGGATCAGGCGCAGCTGCGTCTCCTCGGAGGCGCGCTGGGCCTGGACGCCGGTGATCTCGCTCTCGAGCCGCGGCTTCTGCGCGCGCAGGAGGTCGAGCGACTGATCGAGCGCGGCGCGCTGGCCCTTCAGGATCTCGCGCTCCTCCGCGAGCGCGGCGGCCATCCGCGGATCGGTGTCCGTGCCGGGCGGGGGCTCGAACGCGTCCTTGTCGCGGCGCTGCGCCTCCAGGCGGGCGCGGCGCACGGTGAGAAGCCGGCGGTTGGCCTCCAGCACCCGCACCCGCTCGTCGGCGGCCAGGAAATCGGTGCGCTGGCCGAGCTGCACCTGCTGCGGCTCGGCGAAGCCGCCCGCCAGTGCGATGCCGCTCAGCACCGAGGCGCCGTAGCGGAACGGGAAGCTGCCCGGCGCGCGCACGTCGCCGAGCACGTAGAAGGGCCGCATCTCGCTGACCCGCAGGGTCACGACGGGCTGCTGCAGGAAGCCGTCGGCCAGCCGCGCGACCACCCGTCCCTGCGCCTCCGGCAGGGTCAGGCCGCCCACCGCGACCTCGCCGATCAGCGGTAGGAAGAGGTTGCCGCCGCCGCCCACCGTGTAATCGCCCGTCAGCTCCGTCTGCCCGTAGACCGAGAAGTTGATCCGGTCCCCCGGCCCGAGCCGGTAGCTCGCGTCCTGCGCGGCGGCGGGCAGCCCCAGCCCGAGGGCGAGGAGGAGCGCGAGCCCCACCCGTGCGCGGCGCCTGGGCGAGATGGAACGGTGTCGGCTGGCCGTGCGGATCATGCGCCTCAGCTCTCCTGGCCCGCGGCTACGGCCCGCCGTCGCGACGGGCTGGGCGACGGGCCGGGCCCGGCAGGTCCGAGCCGAGGCGGATCCTAGTCGGCGCTCCTCTGGCGGTGCCCGCGCCCTTCGGACGAGGAAACGGTCTCGATCGGATTACCTCCCGCGCCTGCTCAGTCGAGCCGCAGCGAAATCGGAATACCGTTCCAAGATTTCCGTAAAGAATAGGCCCTTCGTCAGTATTACCGCCGAAGCTGCCCGCATCCCTGCGGGCTCCGCCGGATGCTCCGTTGTCGCGGTGCAGCGCGCCGCTCCATTGTTCCCGCACATCCGGACAGGCCGCGCCGCGCCGCCGGAGGGGTGAACCCGACATTCGGACGAGGGGTATCCGGCATGAAGCGGATCTTGGTGACGGGCGGGGCCGGCTTCATCGGCTCGCACCTGTGCGAACGGCTCCTGGGACAGGGGCACGAGGTGCTCTGCGTCGACAACTTCTTCACCGGCTCGCGGGCGAATTGCGAGCCGATGCTCGGCAACCCGCGCTTCGAGCTGATGCGCCACGACGTGACCTTCCCGCTCTACGTCGAGGTCGACGAGATCTACAATCTCGCCTGTCCGGCCTCGCCGGTCCACTACCAGCGCGACCCGGTCCAGACCACGAAGACCAGCGTCATGGGCGCGATCAACGTGCTGGGGCTCGCCAAGCGCCTGAAGGTCCGCGTGCTCCAGGCCTCGACCTCGGAGGTCTACGGCGATCCGGACGTGCACCCGCAGCCCGAATCCTACTGCGGCTCGGTCAACATCGCGGGGCCCCGCGCCTGCTACGACGAGGGCAAGCGCTGCGCCGAGACGCTGTTCCACGATTACCGACGCCAGCACGGCATGCAGGTGCGTGTCGCGCGGATCTTCAACACCTACGGCCCGAACATGCATCCGCAGGACGGGCGCGTTGTCTCGAACTTCATCATCCAGGCGCTGAAGGGCGAGCCGATCACCATTTACGGCGACGGCTCGCAGACGCGCTCCTTCTGCTACGTGGACGACCTCGTCGAGGGCCTGATGCGGCTGATGGCGGTCGACGCGCATCCGGGCGACGTGGTCAATCTCGGCAATCCGGTCGAGACGACCGTGCTGGCGCTCGCCCAGCGGGTGGTCGAGCTCTGCAACTCGCCCTCGACCATCACCTGCCTGCCCCTGCCCCAGGACGATCCGCGGCGGCGCTGCCCCGACATCGCGCGCGCCCGCGCGGCACTTCACTGGTCGCCCCGGGTCGATCTCGACACCGGGCTCGCCCGCACCATCGCGTATTTCGACGCGCTGCTGGCGCGCTCACGCGGATCCGTCCTGCCGCTCGAGCAGGACCGGCGGACGATCCCCGCATGAGCGCGCAGGGCTCCCAGCGCTGGCTCGGGCCGCGGGCCCCGGTCCTCGGCCTCGGCGTCAGCGCGATCACCTTCCGGGACGCGCTCGACGCGCTCGACGCCTTCGTGCGCGCCCGCCGGCCGCACTACGTCTGCATCACGGGCGTGCACGGCGTGATCGAGAGCCGGTCCGACCCGCATCTCCGGGCGATCCACGAGGCGGCCGCCCTCGTGACGCCGGACGGGATGCCGCTCGTCTGGATGGCCAACCGGCTGGGCTACGGCCCCGTCGAGCGGGTCTACGGGCCCGACCTGATGCGGGCGGTCTGCCGGGACTCGCCCGTCCGCGGTTACCGGCACTTCCTCTACGGCGGGGCGCCAGGCGTCGCCGAGAGCCTCGCCGAGGTCCTGCGGCAGCGCTACGCCGGCATCGTGGTGGTGGGCACGCACTGCCCGCCCTTCCGGCCGCTCACCGACGCGGAGGACGCGGCCGTCGTGGCCGAGATCAACGCGGCCAAGCCCGACATCGTCTGGGTGGGGCTCAGCACGCCGAAGCAGGAGCGCTGGATGGCCGCCCATCTCGGGCGGATCGACGCGCCCGTGATGATCGGCGTCGGGGCCGCCTTCGATTTCCTGGCGGGCACCAAGCGGCAGGCGCCGCGCTGGATGCAGCGAAGCGGGCTCGAATGGCTGTTCCGGCTCGCGACCGAGCCACGCCGGCTCGCCCGCCGCTACGCCAGCATCGTGCCACGCTTCCTCGTCCTGGCGGGCCTCCAGCTCGCCAGACGTGCGCTCACCGGACCCGCTGGGGGCTCGGCGCAGCGGGCGGCGCGGGGCTGAGGCGCCGTCCGCACCGGTCCCGGGGACCGGGACAGCATGACCGCGACAGTTCGCGTTCCGAGGGCCCGTCATGGACACGACCGAGACCGTCGCCACCGCGATCGAGCTGACTGGGCGCGTCCCGCCCGACCGTGCGGCCCAGCGGGCGCGGAGCCGGGCCACCCGCGTGGCCGCAACCCTGATCCTGGGAGACGCCGCGGCGGCCCTCACCACCGGCTCGGCCCTCGCCCTGGCGGCCGGGCAGCGCGGCGCGGGGCCGCTTCTCGCCGGTCCCCTGCCCCTGCCGACGCTCTGCGTGCTTCCGATCTTCGCGGCGCTCGGCCTCTACGCGGTCTACGGGCCGAGTCCGCCCGAGCGGCTGCGGCTGCGGGCCTTCGGCGTCGCGATCTACGCGCTCGGTTGCCTCCTGGCGACGGGTGAGCTGCCGGGCTTGGCCCTTCTCGGGCAGGTCGCTGCGGCGGCGTTCCTCCTCGTCCTCGTCGGCTTCTACGGCGAGGCGGCCCTGCGCGGCCTCCTGATCCGGCGCGCCGCCTGGGGGGCGCCCGCCGTGATCGTCGGCACCGACGCCCACGCCCACGCGCTGGCCCGCACACTGCTCGCCCGGCCGGAACTCGGCCTGCGTCCGGTCGGCTACCTCACCGACCCCGCACGACCGCACGAGCCCGCCTCGACCGCTCACCCCGACCTGCCCCATCTCGGCCGCCTCGACGGCGCCGCCGGGGCCGCCGCCGAGGTGGCGGTCTTCGCGAACTGCGCCGATCTCGCGCAGCACGAGGGCCGGCTCGGCCGGCTGCCGTTCGGCCGTATCGTGCTCGCTCAGCAGATCCAGGATCTGCAGAACATGTGGATGCAGGTGCGGCCGCTGGGCGATGCCATCGGCCTGGAGATCCGGCGCGAGCTCTACCGCCCGCGCAATCTCCTTCTGAAGCGCCTGCTCGACGGGGTGCTCGCCGGCATCGGCCTGCTGCTGCTCTGGCCGCTGATCGCCGCGCTCGCCGGGGCGGTCCGCCGGATCGACCCGGGCAGCCCGTTCTACGCCCAGGTCCGGGTCGGCCGGGACGGGCGCCCGATCCGCGTCTGGAAGCTGCGCACCATGTACCGCGACGCCGACGCGCGCCTTACCGGGCACCTCGCGGCCGATCCGGCAGCCGCCGCCGAGTGGGCGCGCTTCTTCAAGCTGCGCGACGATCCGCGGGTGCTGCCCGGCATCGGTCGTTTCCTGCGCCGCACCAGCCTCGACGAATTGCCCCAGCTCTGGAACGTCCTGCGGGGCGACATGAGCCTCGTCGGTCCCCGACCCTTCCCGGCCTATCACATGGACGGGTTCGAGCCGGCCTTCCGGGCCCTGCGCACCAGCGTGCCGCCGGGGCTGACAGGCCTCTGGCAGATCTCGGCCCGCAGCGATGGCGACCTCGACGTGCAGCGCAGCCAGGACGGCTATTACATCCGCAACTGGTCGCTCTGGCTCGACCTCTACATCCTGCTGGCGACGATCCCGGCCGTTCTCTGCGCCCGCGGCGCGCGCTAGCCGACGCCCGTCGGCCCGTCGAGCGCGCGGCGCACCCGCCGGGCGAGTTCCATCCGCTTGTAGGGCTTGTTGATAATCTCGAACTCGGCGCCGCCCGCGTCGGTGCGCTCCAGGGAGGCCTCTGCGTAGCCCGTGGTCAGCAGCACCTTGATCCGGGGCTGGCGCTCGCGGGCGGCGCGGGCCAGCATCACCCCGTTCATCCGCCCGGCATGATCAGGTCGGTGAACAGGAGGTCGATCCGGCCCTCGCCGTCGAGCGCTTCGAGGGCAGCCAACGGCCCGTCGACGACCGTGACCTTGTAGCCGAAATCCTCCAGGATCGTGCCCGCAGTCGCCGCCACGTCCGGGCGGTCGTCGACGACGAGCACCGCCTCGGTGCCGTGCCGGTCGGCCGCGCGCTGCGCGACCTTGCGCTCCGCCTCGCTCTTCTGATCCGAGGCAGGGAAGAGCAGCCGCACCGAGGGCGGTGGGCCGGGTTTCCGGATCGCGAATGGACGCCTGTCGTCGGGTCTCGCGTCATCGACGAGTCCGAGCTCGCGGTCGGCCGCATCAGGGACATTCTCGGCGGGACCGCGACGGTCATTCTGCAAAACACTCGGATTGCCGCCAACGTCATGAACGCGGAGGTCCGACGCGCGGTCGATACGAAGCCGGCCGCAGGCCCGGCGCGCGACGCCGTGTTCGTTCGCCGTGAGGGCCACCGCAGCAAGGCCGAACCTGTCTCGCCGCAAGCGACCGATCCTCGGCGCGCGGGGCGACGTTCTGGCCCTCGGCGCCTCCATCGAGGCGGCGCGGGCCGGCGAGGTCGGGACGGGAGCGGCAAGCCACGGGAAGGCACCGGACCCGGACACGACATAGGCGCTTTCACCCGCCGACCGGCAGCCGTGAGCGGTTGCAAGTTTCAAATGCCAACTTCAAATAAATGATGCACTTCGAACCCCGATAGCACTGAACTCGAGCCTGAACGTAGGTATCAAACCTCTCAGCTTCCTTTCCGTCGGCGTTCCGCTTCTACGCGGGCGCCCAGCTGCGCAGCCCGTGCGGCCACGGACTCGGCACGCTGTGCATCATCGACCGCGAGCCGCGCGCGGAGGGCCTTATTGCCGCCCAGTCGGGCATACTCGGCACGCTGGCCGAGCAGGTCATGGCGCTGTTCGAGGCCCGGCGCGCCCTGCTCGCAAGGGAGGCAGAGGCGGCGAAGCTCAGGGCGAGCGAGGCGTTTCTCCACAGCGTGCTGGCTGCCTCGCCCGACTGCATCAAGGTGCTCGACCTCGACGGCAGGCTCTCGTCCATGAACGGACCCGGCCTGCGCGCCATGGATGTGGATGCGTTCGCGGACATCGCGGGCAGCTACTGGCAGGCGTTCTGGCCGGGTGCCGGCCAGACCAAGGCCCGCGCAGCGCTCGCGACTGCGCGCCGCGGGGGTACCGGGCACTTCGAGGGCTGGGCAAGCACCCTGCGCGGTGTCCTGAAGTTCTGGGACGTGTCGGTCACCGCCATACGCGGTGCGGATGGCAAGCCGGACCGTCTGCTGGCCGTGTCGCGCGACCGGACGCAGGAGCGGCTCGCAGCAGAGCGGCAGGCCGCCCTCACGAGCCTCGGCGACCGCCTCCGGGATCTCGCGGACGCCCACGCGGTGCAGGCGATCGTCACCGAGACGGCCGGGCAGGCGCTTGGCCTGTCGCGGGCGGCCTTCGGTGCCGTCGACCCCTCGGGGAACGGCATCTCCTTCGAGCGGGAGTGGACGCGGCCAGGCCAGCGCAGCTTGGTCGGCCATCACCGCTACGCGGATTACGGCAGCTACGTTGACGACCTGCGCCGGGGCGAGACCGTCGTCGTCTCCGACGTGCGGACCGACCCGCGCACCGCAGCGACGCATGAGGCGCCCGGGCGGCTCGACATCGGCGCCCTCGTCAACGTGCCGGCGATGGCGGAGGGGCGCCTCATCGGGGTCCTCTGCTTGCACGACGCCGCACCGCGGGCTTGGACGGCCGACGCAGTCGCCTTCGCGCAGGCCCTGGCCGAGCGGGCACGCCTGGCTCTGGCGCGGATCGCGGCCGAGGAGCAGCGGCAACTCCGCACCCAGGAGGTCGGCCACCGCTTGAAGAACATCCTGGCGATGGTTCAGGCCGTCGCCACGCAGACCCTGCGCTCGGCCGACACCGTTGCCGCCGCAAGCGAGGTGCTGGCGGGCCGGCTGGCCGCGCTGGGCCAGTCGCACGATCTGCTCCTCGACGGTGAAATGGGAGCAGGCTCCATCCACGACGTGGTGACCCGCGCCCTGCCCTTGCACGTCGATGCGACGGGACGCTTCGACATCTCGGGGCCCGAGGTCCTCGTCGGCGGCCAGGTTGCCCTATCGCTGTCGCTGATGCTGCATGAGCTGGCGACGAACGCAGCCAAGTATGGCGCCCTCTCGAACGCCGCGGGCCGGGTCGCGGTCGTGTGGCAGGTTCGGGAAGCTGGCGCCGGGGCGAGGTTGCGCTTGACCTGGACCGAGCGCGGCGGCCCGCCGGTCACACCACCGGCGCGGAAGGGGTTCGGCACGCGACTGATCGAGCGGGGTCTCGCCGGGCAGGTCGGAGGCGAGGTCGAACTCTCCTATCCACCCACGGGCCACGTGTTCGCCATCGAGGCGCCGCTCGCCGCCTTCCGCGCTGGGCTGGGGGCGGCGGAGGAAGCGCATGATCACCCGTGAGGACGGGGTGACCGTCTCGCTCGTCCGCATCCGCCTGCTTGGCGCCGCATCCGCCGTCCGCCGCGACTGACCTGAGACGCAGCCTCGGATATCCTCGACCGGACGGGGAGATCCACCCCCGTACGCCTGTCGAAACAGTGCGACCGCAGCGTAAACGCAGTGCAGAGCGGGTGCGCGGGAGCCCTCATGGCCGGTCCGACGGCGCCCTTCGCCGGAGCAAGGCGAGCAGGGCAGCCAAGCTTATCGAACGAGCCTGCGCATTGGCCTGTCGCACCTGTGGCTCGCCCTCGCGTCATCGGACCGACGATGCGTGTCCGGCGAGCGTCGGCAGACATCGTCGCGCCGCGCGGTCACGGCGAATCCCACGCCCAAGCCCTGGCTCGGGAAACCGTCCGCCCCGAGGATCGCCTCGGCTTGGTGCAACACCCAGCGCTAGGTCCGGCAGCACTTTGGTGCGCTCCGAATTCGGTAGCGCCGAGGCCGCGCTCTGGCGGGACAACGCAAGCGCCCAGCGGATTTGGTCGTATATGAATTCGATTTCATATTGCCCCGGCAGCACAGGAAGTGTCGTGTCGGACCGCCTTCCTGCCCCTGGCGGCGCCTGTCCGGATCGAATGAGTTCCCCACTGCCTGTTCGCCTCGAAGGGCTCGTCTACAGGGTAGGCGTGAAGACAATCATCGATCGGCTCGATGCAACGATCACCACGCCGGGCATCACGGCGCTGATCGGCCCAAACGGCGCCGGCAAGAGCGTCACCCTGCGTTTGATCGACGGCCTTCTCGCTCCCGAGGCTGGCGCAATTCGCATCGGCACGGACCGGACGCCGGTGCGCCGCGCCTTCGTGTTCCAGCGTCCGGCGATGATCCGGGCGAGCGCCGCCTACAACGTCGCTCTTGGCTTGAGGACGCTCGACCTGACCGGTCGGGAGCGCCGCGACCGCGTTCGAGCCGCTCTCGCGCGGGTGGATCTGCTGGCTCGGGCCGACGATCCAGCGACCAAGCTCTCGGGCGGCGAGCAGCAGCGCCTCGCGCTCGCCCGCGCCCTTGCAGCGGAGCCGCAGATCTTGCTGCTCGACGAGCCCACCGCCAGCCTCGACCCGACCGCCACGGAGGAGATCGAGGCCCTCGTCGTCGAGGCGGCAGGGCGGGGCACCAAAGTGCTCCTCGTCTCGCACAATCTCGGTCAGGTCGGCCGCCTCGCCGACGACGTGATCGTCCTATCGCAGGGGCGCGCCGTCGAGCACGGCCCAACCCAGCAGGTGCTTTCCGCACCGCGCACCCCGGAAGCCCGCGCCTACATCAAGCGAGAACTGCCATGGACATCCTACGCCGCAGCCTTCTGAGCCTCGCGCTCACGATCCTTGTGGCCGGGCCGGCCACCGCCGAACCGCCGGACACGATCACCGTCGCCTCGACGACCTCCACGGAGCAGTCGGGCTTGTTCAAGGTTCTGCTGCCGAAGTTCACCGCAGCAACGGGGATCGGGGTCAAGGTCGTGGCGCTCGGCACGGGCCAAGCGCTGGATGTCGGACGCCGCGGCGACGCGGACGTTGTCTTCGTCCACGACAAGGCCGCGGAGGAGAAGTTCGTGGCCGAGGGCGCCGGCGTGGGGCGCCGCGAGGTGATGTACAACGACTTCATCGTCGTGGGCCCGAAAACGGATCCCGCCGGCGCGCAAGGCCAGGATGTGACCGCGGCCTTCAGGAGGATCGCCGCCGCCCAGGCCCCCTTCGTCTCGCGCGGTGACCGTTCCGGCACGCACGCGGCGGAGCTGCGGTACTGGAAGGATGCAGGTATCGACGTCGCGGCCACGCGCAGCGACTGGTACAAGGAGATCGGTCAGGGCATGGGGCCGGCCCTCAACACAGCATCGGCCATGAATGCGTACGTGCTGAGCGACCGCGGCACCTGGCTGTCGTTCAAGAACCGGGGCGACCTCGCCGTCCTGGTCCAGGGTGACCGGCGCCTGTTCAACCAGTACGGCGTGATGCTGGTGAATCCTGACAAGCACCCGCAGGTGAAGGTGAAGGCGGGTCAGGCATTCATCGACTGGCTGGTCTCGCCGGTGGGTCAGGCTGCCATCGCGGACTACAAGATCGAAGGCGAGCAGCTCTTCTTCCCGAATGCAGGGACGAACGGAACACCGTGATGCGGCAGGTTCTGGCCTTCCTCATCGGCCTTATGGCGCTCCTTCCTGCACCCGGTCACGCGGCCGACGCCGTTCGCCTCCACGCGGCAGGCAGCCTGCGCGCGGCCCTCACCGAGGCCGCCCACGCCTTCGAGGCTGCCGGTGGCCCGCCGGTCGCCAGCGAATTCGGCGCATCCGGCCTGCTTCGGGACGCGATCGTCGCGGGAGCAGGAGCCGAGATCTTCGCCTCCGCCAACATGGACCACCCGCGCTCCCTTGCGGCGGCCGGGCGCGGCTCTCCGGTGGTGCTGTTCGCACGCAACCAGCTCTGCGCACTCGTCCGACCCGGCCTGACGGTGACCGGCGCGACCCTCGTCGACCGAATGCTCGATCCAGGGATCAGGCTGGCAACCTCGACGCCGCGCGCTGATCCGTCCGGTGACTACGCCCAGGAGGTCTTTCGCCGGATCGACGTCGCGCGTCCCGGCAGCTTCGCGGCGCTCGACGACAAGGCGCTTCGCCTGACGGGCGGTCCGGCGAGCCCGCGGCCGCCAACCGGGCGCAGCGTCTACGGCGCCATCATCGAGCGCGGCGAGGCAGACCTGTTCCTGACGTACTGCACGAACGCGCGCGTCGCGGCGCTTGAAGTCGCGGGGGCCGGTGTCATCGACCTGCCGGAGGCCGTTGCGGTCGGCGCCGATTACGGCCTTACGGTGATCAACGGCGCCTCCGAGGGTGCCTACCGCCTCGCCCTGTTCATCCTGTCGCCCGAAGGTCAGAACATCCTGGCGCGGCATGGATTCGCGGCACCCACCCTTCCGAGAGGCGGCGGGTGACCACGGGGTGATCCGGCGCATCGCAGCTAGGGCACCGCGGCGGCGGACGCATCGTGCCCCGGCCGGTACCCGGACTGGCGGCTCGCGCGCTCGGCGAGATCGGCGACGAGTTCGTCGAGAACGGTCGGGCCGAGGGACCGGCTTGCCGCCAGGTAGTAGACCTCCCAGCCTACCGGCACGAATGCGAGGCCGAGCCGTTCGGCCGCGGCCCGCGCACCCAGCCCCGCATCCGCCTCGCCGCAGGCGATCACCGCCGCCACCGCCTGATGGGTGAACTCCTCGACGCCGTAGCCCCGGATCGCCGCGGGCGGGATCGCGGCAGCCTCGAGCAGGCGGTCGAACCAGATCCGCGTTCCCGAGCCCTTCTGCCGGTTCACGTACCGCGCCCGCGTGCCCGCCAAGTCAGAGACGCTGCGGACCTTCATCGGATTGCCGGGCGCCAACATCAAGCCTTGTTCACGCTTGAAGGCCGCGCGCAGGGTCAGGCCCTCGCTGGCCTGGATTGCCGAGAAGGGCATCCCAGCCGTTGCGGGAGCGAGCGCCCCGCAATGGAAGCCCGCTACGTCGGCCTGACCGAGGAGGAGTTGCCGCACGGCCTCGCTGCTGCCGAGCACGCTCAACTCGCAGTCGGACCGCTCCGAAACCGCCTCGACCAGCAGCGGATCGTGGCTACCCACGATCCGCAGGAGGCCCTGCGTGCCGCTCACCAAGCGCGTCAGGCGGTGCTCCAGAGCGCGGGCCTCGCGTCCTAAGACCGCGTCCAGGCTGGCACGCGCCTCGACGAGCGCCCCGGCCAGCGCCTGCCCCGCTTCTGTCAGGGCGCTGCCATGGCCGCGGACCTTGCGCACCAGCGGCTGCCCAAGCGCCGTCTCGAAGGCCTGCAGGCGAGCCCAGGCAGTGCGGTATGACAGGCCGAGGGCGTCGGCGAGCCCCTGAACGGTGCCCGTGCGCTCGATCGCCTCCAGGGCAATGACCAAGCCGGAAACGTCGAGGGTGGCGGGACCGAGGTTGAGGGTACCGCCAAGGCTCAGCGCCACCCGTATCGCGGGCTCTTCGGCAGATGGCTTCATATTGATGGCCTCGCAACTGTCATTAAAAACGAACTTCGCAGGCCCAGGAGGGGGCGGCAAGCTCGACGCGTAGCGGCGGGAGGGGCCGGCCCGTGATGTGATGCAGCGCGTATGCTTCCAGTGAACTTCGTCTCCTATCTGTCCGCCGAGGCTCGCGAGAGCACGGGTCCCAGCCTCGCGATGGCCGCCCAGCGCGCGGCCATCGCTACCCATCTGTCGGAATGCGGCGGCCATCTTATCGCGGAGGTGCGGGAGATCCGACGCGCCGACGCCTACGGTTCACGTCCAGCGCTGCGCAGGGCCCTCGCCCTATGCCGGCAGCACGGCGCCGTGCTTCTTGTCCCAGGGCTTGATCAACTGACGCGCGATCCGGCCTTCCTCACGGACTTGCGCCGCGACCTCACCCGCCTCGGCGTTCTCCTCGCGGTGACGCGCACGCCCGAGGCGAACGAGAGCACGATCGGGATCCTGGCTGCCCTCGAAGCCTACGCGGTGCCAAACGAGAATAGTGAGCGCGCCCTGCGCAGGCGCGACTTCCTGGCCCGCCTGGGGGGCCGGAAGCGACAGGCACACGAAGAGCCCAGCGACGACCGCGTTCGGCCTGATCCGGTCTGCAGGCCCCGAACGATGGAGCGGGCGCTCAGCGTCGCCCCGGTCCTGGCGGAGATCCGCGCTGCGGGAGCCACTACGTTCGAGCAGGTTGCGCATGCCCTGAACGAACTGGGTGTGCCGAGCGCGCGCGGCGATCGCTGGTATCCCGCGCAGGTGCGACGGGTGGAGCAACGGATCGCCTCAGCGACCTGAGGGCACGCTCCGGTCCAGCGGGCTCAGCTCGGGCCGCACCTTCTCCGAATGATATTTCCGATGCAGCGCGTACGATGCGGGAGATCTCCCAGAACACCAATCACGGCCTCATCACCCTGACGATCTCGGCGGCCTTCCGCCCGACCGGGTGGTACACTTGGTTGATCTGTCGGGATGGCCGCCCTTATCAGCGTGCCGAGCGCTCCTTCCGCACCGAGCAGCGAGCACAGCGCGACGGCATCGCCGCGATGCAGCGCCTCTTGGAGTGACCTCAGTCGGTATCGGGGCCTTGCCGATGCTGGCGAGATCAGGAACGGAGCTTGGGATGTTCCCGGAAAGCAGATCCTTCGAGGATCAGGCGAAATGACGGCTTTCCAGCCTGAACCAACGTTCCCGGACGTCAGACCTACGGTCGCTTCGGAGCAAGACCAACGGCAACCCCGGCGGTCACCTTGGGTCGGATGCGGAACGGCAGCTCCCCGGTAGAGGGACAGATTGCGCCCTCCGCCCTCGGCGGTTCCTGCCCATCGGGCTGATCCGAGCTTTCAAGGGTTGACCATCCATCCTGCCGCCATGCTCAAGCCGTCGCGTCACACCCTCCTATGCGAAGCCCTGGACGCGCTTGAGGCGGCCGGTACGTCGAGCGGGCAGACGAAGCGCTGGATAACTGGCGTCTCGACGGCGGCCCCTGACCTGACCTCGGGCGACGATCGAGGCGCTCCTGCCACCCGAGCCCGAGAAGCCGAAAGGCGGCCGGGTGGTGCTTCACCGCGTGCGGCGGAGCGGCTTCAGAATGCCGACGCGCTCGCCTGGTCGCGGGCCGCTCTCGCCAGCACCTGCCTGCCCGCCAATGAGGCGCACGGCCACGGGCTCGAACCCGACGGGCCGGGGCAAGCCGGATCAGACGCGCCACCTCGTCCTGGACGCACACGGCACGTCGCTTGGCCTGAGGCTCACGGGGCCAACTGTCACGACGCCGTGAGCTGGCCGCCACGCTCGATACGGCGCCGGACGAGCGCCCAGGTCGGCGCGGCATCGAGAGCCGCTAACGGCTCGGTCGCTATCGGTGAAGCGTGGAGCGCATCCGGGCCTGGCTCGCCGTCACCATGCTCGCGTGCGCCCTCATCTGCCAAGCTCAAGCCAAATGGCTTTGTCCCCGCGTCTCAGTGAAGGTCGAAACGCTGCCTGTACCGCCCGCCATAGTCTGACTCTCACGGCTGGCCTGTCATGACACGATCAGATTTCCGTGGGGACTGTTGCTCTCTGGCGTTCGCAACAGCACAGCTTGCCCGCAACCTGCGGTCTATTTCGCGACTCTGGCGCAGATGGGACGCCGCGCCTTCAATTCGAAACGACCCGCGAAGGCGGCCTATGTCATCGCGTGTGAGACAGAAAAAACCCGCCACGGCGAACCGGGCGGGGGGAGTTCCAGGGCCGATCAGCGTCACGCGATCGGGTGCCGGCATCCTACCGACCGATGATGAGCGCACAACCTCTGCGGGTGACGATGCACGAAGAAAGAAACCCGCATCGGTGCCGAGGCGGGCGGGATGGAGGGCGCGCTGTTGAGCATGAGGTAGACGTGCGTGCCGGCCGGGCCATCCCGGCGATCCGCGCCTGCGCCCCACCTTGCCCTGCACTACTGCGAGGCCGAGGCCGAAGATCAGGCTGCCCAGCCCCACCATGCCAAGCCGTCCGAGTTCCCCGAGGGATGGGGCAGCCACCGATGGACACCTTGAGGAACGGCTGGATCGCGGTGGTGGCTGCGATCCGACGCATGATCGAGCATCTGAAGAGCCGGCGAAGGCTCCCCGATGTTTCGGCGCGGCATGGAGTCGGCTGGTCCGACAGCAACCGTCGATGTCCGCCGTTCCTCAATCGACGCGCGACAAGCTGAACTGCTCACGCAGCCTGCACATCGACCATTTTAGGCTCCGCGGGCGACCGTCGCGCGAGGACGTTGGCGGCCGCCCGCTGCCACTGGTCGAGCGAGATCGCTTCCGCGATCGTGGGAAAGCCCAGGCACGGATCCCACGACACGACACGACACGACACCGGCAGCAGTCCGCCCATGCGGAGAGGACCGCCCTCACCTAGGAGGACGGTCCCCGACCTGCTGAGTAGAAGCGAGATGCCAGCCGGTATCAGGCGGCCTGGATGTTGCGCAGGAAGCTATCGACCTCCTGCTTGACGCTCAGTGACTGTGTGGCGAGTTCGGCTGCGGCTGTGAGCACCTGGGTCGCCGCACTGCCGGTTTCCCCCGAGGTGGCGAGCACCCGCGCAACGTTCGCCGAGACGTGCTCCGTGCCCCGGGCCGCTTGGTTCGCGTTGCGCGAGATTTCGCTGGTCGCAGCCGTCTGCTCCGTCACGGTCGCGGCAATCGTGCCGCTGATCTCGTTCATTGCAGCGATCGTCCGTCCGATCTGCCGGATCGCCTGCGCGGCCTGGGCGGTCGCCGTCTGGATCTGTCCGATCTGCCCCCCGATCTCGTCCGTCGCCCGGCTCGTCTGATTGGCCAGTTCCTTCACCTCCGCGGCGACCACCGCGAAGCCGCGGCCCGCATCGCCGGCCCGTGCCGCCTCGATCGTCGCATTGAGGGCCAGCAGGTTCGTCTGGCTGGCAATCTGCGAGATCGTGGTCACGGCTGCCCCGATCTGATCTGCTGCCGTGCTCAAGGCCGACATGGCCGCGCCACTCGCCTCGGCCTCGCTGGCGGCGTGGGTGGCGACCTCGTTGGAGCGCACCACCTGCCGCTGGATCTCCTGAAGAGAGGACACCATCTCCTCGGCGGCCGCGGCGACCGTCTGGACGTTGGCCGATGTCTGCTGCGCCGCCGCGCTCGATGCTGCGGCTTGGCCGTTTGTCGCGTCGGCGACCTTGGTCATGGAGCGGGCCGTCGCATCGAGTTCGGTCGCGGCCGAGGTGACGATCTCCAGCGAGCCGGCGACCTTCTGCTGGAAGCTGCGGACAAGGTGGTCGACGAGATCGGCCCGGCGCTGGCGCGCGGATTGCTCGATGACCTGGGCAGCCTCCAGTTCGACGCGCGCGATGGCGTTCTGCCGGAACACGTCGACGGCCTTTGCCATCTCGCCCATCTCGTCGACTGCGTCGCGCGAGGGCACGTCGACGGCATTGTCGCCAGATGCGAGGCGCTTCATCGCGGCCGTCATACCCGCAACGGGCTGGATGATGCTGCGAGCGATCAGGAAAGCGAGGATCGCGCCGAGGCCCAGTGCGAAGACCAGCATAGCCATCTGCACGGATCGCGCCGTGCTGACCTGGGAGGCGGTCTCGACCGCGATGCCGTTGACCGCAGTCTGGATCTTGGATCGGACGGTATCGCCGGCCTCCAAGATCGCGGCCGTCCGCGGCTTGATTCCGACGTCGAAGGCGTTCTGGCTTGCCTCCATGGCGGCATTGTTGGCGTGGAATGCCGCCGCGTAGGTGGCCAGGGCCTGCTCGAGGGTCTTGATCGGCTGCGCGAAACCTCCCGCTGGATCGAGCGCGCGCAGCGTCTTCAGAGCGCCTTCAGCCTTTCCGGTATTGGTCGCGAACGTCGCGGGGCCTTTGGGATCCAGAGTGGCCAGGAAGCGCCAGTTGGCGACACGAACCAGGAGTACGGCGCTCTCGGTGGCCGCGGCTTGGGCAACTTGAGCATCAGTGCCGCGAGCGCGCATCTCGGCAAGCAGCACATTCGTCGAGCGCGTGAGTTCGTCACCGCCCTTGAACAGCCTGTCCTTCGTCTCGGCAATCGTCGCCCCGGCGGCTCCGAGCCGTTGAATCTCGTTCTTGAGATCCTTGCTCGTATCCCGGAGCTTGATGTAGATCTGCCGCCGATCCTCCGAGATGGCTGCAGCGATGAGGCGCTCACCCATCGCTTCGATCGTCTGACGCGTCTCGCTCAATGCTGTCAGCTTATCTGGCTGAGGCGTGGCACGGTATTCCTCCGCCTGGGCATTCAGCTTCGTCGCCAGCCCATTGACGGTGAAAATATCCCGGGCGAGCGACTCCAAGTATCCACGCTTCTCATATAATTGAGATATATTTTGCGTTTCATAGTAGGAAAAGCCGCCGACACCGACAGCGATCACCATGAGGCTTCCAAAGCCGGCGTACAGGCGCGAACGGATACCGGTCTTCATGGCATGCCATCTGGAACAACACTGCGTTCTTAATGATGGCAACGACATTAATGTTGAACTAAAAATCTGGGCAGAAATCGCTCACTTCGCAGATTGCAACCTATGGCTGCAATCTGCGAAAATACACGACATCGCCCATGCATCCGCATCCCATGATCACTTGCGGACGGTACTCGCAGGACGAGTTGATGTTCGCGCAACGCCGCCCCTCGCACCGGCTTGTCGGCCGGCTCCATCCAATCGCTCTCGATACCGGCACGCGCGAGGACGCCATCTCGCTCGGCCCGCTCGAACGGGTGAAGGGCATAGGCTGGATCGACCTTGATCGCTTCGTCTTCTAGACGCCGCACGGCCGGCCAGCGCGAGTCAAAGAAGCTGCAGCCGCCCGCGCAGATCTCGGACAGTCCGCTCGCGCACCTGAGCCGCTGGCGGGCGAACAGCCAGACCTATGCCGTAGGATGGAACGGCAGGCCTGTCGGGACGGGCGTCGAGAAAGCCTTCGCGCAGGCCTGCGGGGACGCGAAGCTGGTCCACGTCACACCTCACGCCCTGCGGCACGCGGCGGCAACGTGGCTGGTCGCGAACGGAACGCCGTCGAGAAGACCTCGGACTTTCTCGGCATGACGTTCGAGACGCTGATCCGGGTCAACCGGTACCACACGCCGGGCTTCCAGCTGGCGGCGGCGGACAACATCACCCGCAAACCGCAGGCGGCCAAGCGGTCCACGGCTTAGCGCTTCCGCAAGAGCTTAAGTCACAAGTTTTTTGAAGATCTCGGGAATTTTGGTCGGAGTGGCAGGATTTGAACCTGCGACCCCCACGTCCCGAACGTGGTGCGCTACCAGACTGCGCTACACTCCGAAGGCCGGTCGGCGCCGGCGAGCGGGTGTATAGCCGCGGCCCCGCTCCGCCGCAAGCGGCCTCGCGCGAGAATCTTTCCGGTCAGGAGAGACGGCTCGGCCAGTCTGCCGGAAATCTGTGCCGAACGAGTGGGATACCCGCGGCCATCACGGCCGCGGTAGCGGCGTGGCCGGGCCCGGGATCGAGGTCGTGAAGCGTCCAGGCACCGGGCCCGCCGCCCATCCGCAGGAGCCGCGGCGCGGCAGGAGGGACCGTCACGCTGAAACGATCGAGCGGCAGGGCGAGGCCGGCGCCGAGCGCCTTGACCACCGCCTCCTTGCGCGTCCAGAGGCTGAAGAAGGCGGCCTCGCGGAATTCCTCGGGTAGGCGCGCCAGAGCGTCCGCCTCATCGGACGCGAAATGCCCGCGGGCGATGCGGAGCGCGTCCGGCAGCGGGCGGATCACCTCGACATCGACGCCGATGTAGCCGCGCGTCGAGAGACCCACCAGGGCGCGCCGGCCGGAATGGGAGAGGTTGAAGGCGAGCACCCCCCGCTCGGGCCCCGCCAGCTCCGGCTTGCCGGCAGGCCCGGCGGAGAACGTCAGGGCGCGCGGATCCATGCCGAGGGCCCGGCCGAGGATCAGCCGCAGGGCTGCGTGGCTGGCGCGGTAGCGGTCGCGATCTTCGGAGCGCAGGAAGCGGCCGGCCCGGACGCGCTCGTCCTCCGAGAGCACTGCGTCGCAGGCCGCGAGCGCCGACGGCGATAGGGCGAGATCGATGATCCAGACGCAGGCCCCCACCACCGGTCCGAACTCCGCCGCCGTATCACCGGTCATGCGCGGGTCCCCCTCGGGTCGGCCGTCATAAACTGTGGTCTTCCCGGGCGCGGGGTGGGGAATGGCGTGGACGCCGCCGCGGCCGGTCGCCTTCGGCCGCCGCCTTGCGGTAGAAGCGCCTGGCCCTCAGCCATGTCAGCCGCGATCATGCCGAACTCCGCCGCGAACGCCACCGCGAAAACCGCAGAGGACGATCTGCCCGGCACCGAGGCCGCCGCGCGCACCGAGCACGCGGGGCTCTCGGAGCGGATCGCCGAGGCCGACCGCCTCTATTACCAGGAGGACGCGCCCGAGATCACGGACGCCGAGTACGACCGCCTGCGCCGCCGGCTGGAGCGCATCGAGGGACGCTTCCCGGAACTGGCCGGCACGGGCGTGGCGAGCGCCTCGGTCGGCGCGAAGCCCTCGGAGAAGTTCGCCAAGGTCCGGCACGCGGTGCCGATGCTCTCCCTCGGCAACGCCTTCGCGGACACGGAGGTGGAGGAGTTCGTCGCGCGGGTGCGGCGCTTCCTGAACTGGCCGGATTCCGAGCCGCTGGCCTTCACGGCCGAGCCGAAGATCGACGGGCTCTCCCTGTCGCTGCGCTACGAGGACGGGGTGCTCGTCACCGCGGCGACGCGCGGCGACGGCGAGGTCGGCGAGAACGTGACCGCCAACGCCCGCACCGTGCGGGACATCCCGGAGCGGCTGACGGGGGCGGGCGTCCCGGCGGTCTGCGAGGTGCGGGGCGAGGTCTATCTCAGCCACGCGGATTTCGCCGGCATCAACGCGCGCCAGGAGGCGCAGGGCAAGCCGCTCTTCGCCAACCCGCGCAACGCCGCCGCCGGATCGCTGCGCCAACTCGACCCGGCCATCACGGCCTCGCGCCCCTTGCGCTTCTTCGCCTATGCCTGGGGCGCGGTGGAGCCCGCCTTCGAGGGGACGCAGTCGCGGGTGATGGAGCGCTTCCGGGCCTGGGGCCTGCCGGTGAACCCCCTCACCCTGCGCTGCACCGACACGGACGCGATGCTCGCCCATTACCGGCGGATCGAGGCCGACCGGGCCGATCTCGGCTACGACATCGACGGCGTGGTCTACAAGGTCGACGACCTCGCCCTGCAGCGCCGGCTCGGCTTCGTCTCGCGCTCGCCGCGCTGGGCGCTCGCCCACAAGTTCGCCGCCCAGGAAGCGTTCACGGTGGTCGAGGACATCGTGATCAATGTGGGCCGCACCGGATCGCTCAACCCGCTGGCCAAGCTCCGGCCGGTCACGGTCGGCGGCGTGGTCGTGTCGAACGCGACGCTCCACAACGAGGGCTACGTGAAGGGCGTGGGCGGCGACGGGGAGCCGATCCGCGAGGGCCGCGACATCCGTGTCGGCGACACCGTGATCGTGCTGCGGGCGGGCGACGTCATCCCGAAGGTGATGGACGTGGTGCTCGACAAGCGGCCCGCGGATTCACGGCCCTACGCCTTCCCCGAGACCTGCCCGGCCTGCGGCAGCAAGGCAGTGCGCGCCTTCAACCCGCGCACCAAGAAGCCGGATTCGGTGCGCCGCTGCACCGGCGGCCTGATCTGCCCGGCGCAAGGCTTGGAGCGGCTGAAGCACTTCGTCTCGCGCAACGCCTTCGACATCGAGGGCTTCGGCGAGACCTATATCGAGACGCTCTACGAGGACGGGCTGATCCGCCAGCCCGCCGACATCTTCCGGCTCGACTTCGACGCGGTGCGGGACGCGCTCGCCGCGCGCCGCCGGGCGCTCGCCGACGCTCGCGCCCGGCAGAAGGAGGAGGCGGCGCGCGCGGCCGGCGAGACAATCCGCCAACCGAAGAAGGCGGCGCGCAAGGAGGAGCGGGCGCTCGCCATCGAGAACCTGTTCGCGGCGATCAAGGCCCGGCGCAGCGTCGCCCTGCCTCGCTTCATCTTCGGGCTCGGCATCCCGAACGTGGGCGAGGTGACCGCGAAGGAACTCGCCAAGGTATTCCCGGACATGCCGGCCCTGATCGCGGCCGTGGACGCGGCCGGCGCCTGCCGCCCGGGAGTCGCGTGGCTCGAACTCGACGCGGTGGAGCGGATCGGCCCGGTGGTGCGCGACGCGCTCCTCGACCGCGTCGCGGAGCGGTCGGCGCAGGGCCTTCCGCCCGACATCCTCGCGGCGGGTGCCGTGAAGGGGCTGGGCGCCGCCGCGCGCGAGAAGCTGGTCGCCGCCTTCGGAGAGGGCGAAGCCCTCGACGCGGCCCTGCTGCGCGCGGCCGGCGAGCGGCCCTGCGACGCCTATCTGCGCTTCGCCGAAGGGGCGAGCGATGTCGGCGACGTGGTGAAGGACGCGCTCATCGATTTCTTCGCGGAGGCGCACAACCGCGACGCCGTCCGGGCGCTCCTCGACGCGGTCAGCACCGAGCGGCCGGAGGCGGCGGCACCGGCCGGCGCCAGCGACCTTGCCGGCAAGATCGTGGTTTTCACCGGCAGCTTGGAGCGGATGACCCGCAACGAGGCCAAGGCGACCGCCGAGCGGCTCGGCGCGAAGGTCGCCTCCTCCGTCTCCGGCAACACCGACCTCGTGGTGGCGGGACCGGGCGCTGGCTCAAAGCTGAAGGAGGCGGAGAAGCACGGCGTCACGGTGCTGACCGAGGCGCAGTGGCTGGAGCGCGTCGGTCAGGCCTGACCGGCGCGCGATCACGAAGCCAGGAGGATCCATGACCGATGTGCCGGACGGCCGCTCCCAGAAGCAGCGGATGCTCGCGGGCGATCTCTACATCGCCGACGATCCCGAGCTCGCGGCCGACAACCGGCGCATCTCGGCCTGGATGGACCGATACAACGCCACCCAGACCCTGAGCCAGCCCGAGCGGCAGGCGCTTCTGGAGGAGATGTTCGCGAGCGTCGGCCCAGGCTGCAACATCCGGCCGCCCTTCCACTGCGACTACGGCTACAACATCAGCCTCGGCCGGGGCGTGTTCATGAATCACGGTTGCTGCATCTTGGACGTGGTCCGGGTCAGCATCGGCGACATGACGCAGATCGGACCCGGGGTGCAGATCCTGACCGCCGACCACCCGCGCGACTCGGCCCAGCGGCGGCAGATGCTGGAATTCGGCCGCCCCGTCACGATCGGGGCGAATGTCTGGATCGGCGGCGGCGCCATCCTGCTGCCCGGCATCACGATCGGGGACGACGCGATCATCGGGGCGGGCAGCGTGGTGACGCGCGACGTGCCGGCGGGCGGCGTCGCGGTCGGCAATCCCGCACGGCTGCGCGGATAGGACCTCGCTCCGGCAGGCTGAGGGCCCTCGGGCAGAAAGCGGGGCGCTTGCCCGGTGCGGTGAGGGGCTTCGGCCGGCCGGATCGGGGGACGGCCGACCGAAGCATCGCCGGGTCGTCGCAACCGGCTGATCAAGACATGGGCACTGGGCTCCGCGCGGCGAGGGCGCGGCGCCGCATTCGGCCGGCTGTCGCGACCGGGCCACAGGTGCATCCGCACCGGTTCAGCGCAGGTGGAAGGCGACCCAGGCGACGGCGACGAGGGTCGCCGCCAGAATCAGGGCCCGGGCAAGCCTCGTCCAGCGGGCCGCCGTGCCGCGACCGGTCCCGGCTTCCCCGGCCGGGGCACCGGAAGCGTCGCGTCGGGAACGGGAGACGGGGGGCGGCTCGGCCATCGCGGGCAGAACGGGTGCGGGTGCCGCGCGTTCCCGCGCCCGCTCCGCGCTCAGCGCCGCCCGAGCATGCGCTTGGCCGCGGCGCGGGCGCGGTGCTCGGCCCGCGCGAGCCGGATTCGCCCGGCCAGCGACGGGCCCCGCGCGCCCGTTGGAAGGGCCAGAATCTCGATCACGCTCTCCCGCTCCGGGTAGAGGTCCTCCAGTGCCGATCCGGGCAGGGCCGCGGAATCGAGCCGGTCGGCGAAGCGGGTCTCATGGAAGGCCCGGACGATCTCCGCCTCCAGCACGAGGCCGGGCGCCTGGGCGCGGCGACCCTCGTCGTAGGCGGTCTTCAGCAGGGTGGCGGTGCGGCCGTCCGTGAGCGCAAGGCTGATCGCGACCGGCACGCCGTCGAGGGTCAGGCTGTCGGCCCGGGCGCGGACCGGGCCGTCCGCGTCGGCGAACAAGGCGCGGGCGAGCCGCGCCGTCTCGGGGCGGCAGGCCATGGCGGTGCCGGCCGCACCCTTCCAGCCACGCCGCTCCAGATCCAGGAACGCCTCGACCGCGGCGGCGAGTTCGGACCCGGCGGTCGCCGTCTCGAGCCTCAGCAGACCGTCGCCCGCGAGGCGGCGGGCCCGGCGGCGCAGGTCCTTCAGCCGGCCGCTTCGCGGATGCGCGGCGAGGAAGTCGGCGTGGCTCTCGCGCCGGTCGAGCACCGGGCGCGCGAATTCCGCCACCGCCCCGTGCGACCAGCCAGCCCGATCCAGGGCGGCGCGGAGCGGATCCGCACAGGCTTGCGGCAGCAGCGGCCAGCGCCAGGCCCGGCCCGGCGCGGCGGCGGCGAGCCCCCGCACCAGGGCGTCGAGGGCGTCCGGCGCGTCCGCGGCAACGAGCGGACCTGTGGCCGTGACGAAGGCCGAGCGGAACGGAACGGCGACAGATCGGCCGAGTCCGGTGATGTCGCGACGCGACCGGATGGGCAGGAGCGCGTCGAGCCGGCGGCCCCGGTGGACCGTGAGGACGGAGAGGTCGGCGGCTGCCAGCCCCGCGGCGCGATGCGCCGCGAGCACGTGCCGGCTATAGTGCGGATGGGGCGCGCGGGCCCGCGCGAAGAGGTCGTCCCAGGCGGCCGCGTCGAGGCCGGCCAGCGGAACGAGCGCGACATCGCTCCTCGTGCTCCCCGCGCCCATCAGCGCGCGGCGTCCGCCCGCACCGCCCGGACGCCCGACCAGACCGGGGTCGCGAGCCCGTGCATGGCGCGGGCGGCCCAGGCCAGGGCGGCTGCCCGCAGGACGGTTGCGGCCGCCATGGATGCCGCCGCGCCCAGGAGGCCGAACGCCGGGATCAGGCAGAGGCCGAACAGTACCGCCAGGAGCAGCGCGGCGAGCGTGATCGCGGCGCAGAGCCGCTCGCCGCCCAGCATGGTCAGCAGATCCTCGCCCGGCCCGAACACGCTGGCGGCGACGCCACCCAACACCAGAACGGCGAGGACGGGCACGCCCGCGGCGAAGCCGTCGCCGAACAGGGCCAGCAGGGGCGGGCCGGCGGCGAGCACCGCGAGCCCGGCCGCGAGCGTGGCCGCGGCGGTCGCCCGCCCCTGAAGCCGGACGAGGCGTGCGAGCCCGTCTCGGTCGTGCCGGGCATGGGCGGCGCTGAAGCGCTGGGCGGTCGCCGCGGTGGCGGCGAAGGGCACGAAGGCCATGAATTGCTGCACCCGGGTCGCCGCGAAATAGAGGCCGACCGCGGCGGGCGGCATCAGCAGCCCGAGCAGCAGCACGTCGACGAAGCCGAAGGCGGTGGTGGCGAGATCGACGAGCGCGATGGGCAGGCAGGTGCGCAGCCAGTGCCGCGCGCGGAAGCGGCGCGGCCCCGCCGGCAGCACCCGCCGCAGCCGGGCCGACAGGACGAGGGCCTGGAGGGCGGTCGAGAGCGCCGCCGCCAGCAGCATGCAGGCCATCGCGACCTCGGCCCGGGGCGGGGCCCCGGCCAGCATGGCGGTGGTCAGGGCCGACACCATCACGAGCTGGCGCAGCAGGTAGGTCGGCAGGATCGCCAGCACGACCCAGTTCTGGCTGCGGGCAACGCCTTCGAGGTAGTCCTGGAAGGTCAGGAGCGGCAGCAGGCAGGCCGCCAGCAGGAAGGGGGTGCGGTACGAGTCAGTGAGCAGCCCGGGCGCCAACCCCAGGGCCCCGAGGCCGAGCAGCGCGACGCCGACGGAGGTCGCCAGAGCGATCAGGGCGCCGGCCAGCAGGTAGCCGCGGGCGTGGTCGATGTCGCCCCGCGCCTGATCGACGGGCAGGAAGCGGCAGGCGCCCTGAGAGAGGCCGAGCGTCAGGGTGTGACCGAGCATGGCCGCCCAGACCCAGAGGCTGGCATAGATGCCGTAGCCCTCCCAGCCCATCAGCCGGGCGGCGATCACCTGGGCACCGTAGGCGAGGCCCGCGGCGGAGACGCGGATCGCGAAAACGCTCAGCGCGGCTCCGGCCGCGCCCGTGCTCAGGCGTAGCCAGGTCGCGCCAGCAACAGCCGAGACGGCCATGCCCGCTCCACACCAAGTCCCCCCCACCACTATGGGGGCGGGGCGGTTCGCGGGCCGTTAACGGGCGGCGGGCTGGCCCGCCTGCTGTGTCGGCGCCTCGCGGGTGCCCCCGTCCTGCTGGAGCAGCGAGAGGCTGATGGCCCGGGTGACGTGCTCGGCCATGCAGCGCAGGCCGAGATCGTTCAGGCGGAACTGGCGCCCGAGCATGTGGCCCTCGCCCTTGTCGGCGCGGCCCGCGAGGTAGCGCATCGCCTCGTAGCGCTGCACCAGCGGCACCTGCTCGCGGGCGGCGATCTCGCGCACGGTGCGTACCACGTCGTTGTAGTAGACGTCGTCGGCGAGGCTCGCGGTGTATTGCGGATCGACCAGCACCACGTCGATGTCGTGCGACTTGATCCAGCGCACGGTGTCGTCGAGGGCGTCCGCGAAGGCGGAGAGCTCGACGCGGGAGAGCGCGTCGTGGGTGCCGACCTGCCAGACGACGAGATCGGGCTCGAGTTCCGCCACCATGCTGCGCAGGCGCTCGGCCGCCCCGGAGGCGATCTCGCCCTGCAGCCCGCGCGCCTCGACCTCGACGTCGACGTCCGGCAGCGAGCGCTCCAGCGCCGTCTCCAGCTTGACCGGGTAGGTGGCCGAGGCCCCGAGCCCCGCCGAGATACCGCCGATGGAGAGCACCCGCACCGGCCGCTTCTCCTTCAGGGCCGCCTTCACGGCCCGGAGCTTTGCCAGGGTGTAGAGCTGCGAGCCCGGCACGCGGCATTCCGGCGAGAGACTGGCATCGCCCGGCTCCGCGGTGGTCGGAGGCGAGACGACGGTCGGCACCGGCCGGGGGGCTATCGGCTGCGCGGGCGACTGCGCGGGTTCCTCGGCCCGGGCGAGACTTGCCCCGAGGAGCAGCGCGCCCAGGAGGAGGATCGGCCTCAGACCCGGGGGCGCGGTTTGCGGGAGCGCCATTCGACGAACCATGCGGTGTAGCCCATCGCGAGCAGGCCGAGGCAGAGGATGACGAGGTCGACCAGCAGGCCGCCGCCCGTCCAGAAACGCAGGAGCTGCCCGCCCAGGCTCAGGAGCGACCCCATCGAGAACACGGCCAGGGAATTCCGGCCGAGGCGCGCCAGGTAGCCGGCGACCGGCCCGATCCGGGGCGCGACGAGCCCGTAGACCGCGCGGAACGCCAGCAACACGCCGAGGAAGTGTATCAGCCGCGCGGGCGTCAGGTAAGTTTTGTCGAAGGTGAACAGCAGCCGCGGTTCCGGCACGCGTAACGGATCGGGCCGAATCTCCAGCACCGCGGAGGCGATACCGAGAAGGACGAGCGCGATGCCGACCGGCATCAGCCTGCGCGACCAGCGCGCGAGCGTATCCGATTCGCGGCTCCAGTCCTGAAGCACGAAGCCGAGGACGAGGAGGAACTGCCAGCACAGGGGGTCGAAGAACCAGTCGCCCTCGCCCGGCCAGGAGGGCAGGTTCCACTCCTCGATCAGGCTGAGGAGATAGAGGCCGCCGGAGAAGACGAGCGCCGCGGCCCGGCTCTCCCGGGCGATCAGGATGAAGACCGGCGCGATGCCGAGCAGCACGACGTAGAGCGGCAGGATGTTGAAGAAGCCGAGCTGATGCGTGAGCAGCGCGACGCCGACGACGGTCTGGATCGGGTCGGCGAAGAAGGTGCCGGCATTGTGCCATTCGAGGATCAGCGGGTTGTCGAGCACCAGCGCGGTGCCCGCGATGATCGCGAGCGCCAGCAGCATCACGGTGAGCTGCGCGCGGTAGACCTCGATCGTGCGCGACAGGAGGCGCACGACGGTGCGCCCGCGCGGCTCGGGATGGCCGTCGCGGCCGCGGGTGGCGATGCCGATCGACCAGCCGGCCAGGAACACGAACAACTCCGCCGCGTCCGAGATGCCGTACTGCGAGTAGGTGTAGCGCTCGAACGTATTGCCCGGCACGTGGTTGATGAAGATCGTGACCAGGGCGAGGCCGCGCCAGAAGTCGATCGCGTTCGGGTCCCGCATCGCGGTGGCGGCTCCGGAGGGTGTCTGATGGCACGGGCGCGGACGGCGCGTCCTGATACGGTGATGGGGCGGTTCTGCAAAGGCCGTGCAGCTGCGGGAGGCGCGGGAACCCGCGTCGCAGGACGCCGGCCGCGAACGATGCGGCGAACCGGGGCCGCTCTGCCGCGTTGGGGGCGCGAAAGGAGGATCTTCCCGATGATCCACTCATGCTTCTCACTGACGCGCGCGATCCTGACTGTCCCGGCCGTGCTCTCGGCCGCCCTCGCGATCGCCGCGCCGACCGGCGCTCAGGCTCAGGCGCAGACCGGCACCGGGGGCGGCCCGACCTCGACCGTGACCGCCCCGAACGCCTCGTCGGTGGGGCGGGTGATGCCGCGGCCCGGAGCGGGCGGCGCCGAGGCCGACTCGCGAATGGATCGCCTCGAGCGGACGCCGCAGATGAAGGCCGACGACAAGATCCAGAAGGGCATCTGCATCGGCTGCGGTGCCAAGTAGGGCCCCTCATCGGGGCTTCGCAAGCAGGCGCCGATGGGCGGCCTCCGGCTCAGTAGCGGCATGATCGACCGCACGACCCGCCAAGCCCGCCGGAAGCCCCGGGCACCGCGCACCCTTCTCGCCGCAGCGCTGGCCGCGCCGCCCGCGCTCGCGGACGGGATCCGCCTGCACCTGCCCCTCGCCTGCGAGCCCCGACGGACGTGCTTCGTGCAGCACTACGTCGATCGCGACCCGGGGCCGGGTGCGCGCGACTACGCCTGCGGCAGCCGCACCTACGACAAGCACGACGGCACGGATTTCCGCGTGCGGACCGGCGCGGAGGCGCGGGGGGAGGCGGGGCGCGTCCTCGCGGTGGCGCCTGGGCGTGTCCTGCGGGTCCGCTCCGACATGGCGGACGGGCGCGTGCGCGGGGCGGACGCCGCCGAGATCAAGGGCGTGGAATGCGGCAACGGGCTGGTCGTCGCCCACGCGGACGGCTGGGAGAGCCAGTATTGCCACATGGCGCGGGACAGCCTCGTGGTTCGCCCCGGTGACCCGGTCGCCGCCGGCCAGACTCTCGGCCAGGTGGGCCTCTCGGGCATGACCGAGTTCCCCCATCTCCACCTTACGCTGCGGCAAAACGGGCAGGTCGTCGATCCCTTCGCGCCGGAGGGGGCACCCGATACCTGCGATCCGGCGGCGCCGGGGCGCGGCGGCACGCTGTGGGAGCCGAAGACTGCTGCTGCCCTCGGTTATCAGTCGGGCAGCGTCCTCAATGCCGGCTTCGCCGACGCGGCGGTGAGTATGGAGGACGTCGAGGCCGCGACGCTGCGCATGCCCGGAGCGGATTCGGGCGCGCTCGTCGCCTACGTGCGTGCGATCGGGCTGGAGACCGGCGACGTGCAGAGCCTCGTCCTCACCGATCCGGGCGGCGCGGTCGTGGCCCAGAGCGTCCAGCCCGCCCTGGAGCGTCCGCGGGCGCAGTCGCTGCTCTTCGTCGGGCGGAAGCGTCCTGTGGAGGGATGGGCCGCCGGCACCTTCACGGCCCGCTTCTGGGTGGAGCGGGGTGGCCGCGTCGCCCTGGAAAAGACGTTCGGGCTCGCGCCGCGCGACCGCTGAGCCCGCTGCGGGTTCGGCTCTGTGTTTGACTTCGGGGTTTGACTTCGGGCCGGGAACGGGGGCTACCTGAACCCGGTCCCGAATGAGCCCGGCCTTGGACGACACCCCCGAAATCCGCGAGCAGCTGTCTCGCGCGTGGCGCTCGACCCTCGACGCGGCCGTCGCCAACGGCGCGCCGCCACAAGCGGTCGTCGAGACAATGGTCACGGTGGCGCACGAGTGCTTCGCCGAGGCCTTCGGCGCGACGGCGGCGGCGAGCTATCTCCAACTCCTGGCCGAGCAGTTGCGGGCGGGCGAGCGCTGCGAGACCGACGCGCTGGTCCGCGGCCAGCCGGAGGAGCGCCCGTCGCGCAGCTTCATGCCCGCCGACGCCGAGGCGCTGATCGACCCGGACTGGCCGACGCGGAACGACCTGTTCGGCTAAGACAAAGCGGACCGCCGCCGAGATCTCAGGAGGCGCGTCCCAGCGCACGACGCGTATTCGGTGCGTTCGCGCCGCTCCGCCCCGCCAACGTCAAGTCCTTTCCCGACAGGGATCGCGGCCATCCCGCGCACGGATTTTGGAGGTCGCGGCGCTCAGGTCCCGCGGCGCGGCCGATTCGCAGTGGAGCGGACGCGCCGCGGGGATCACGCTTTATCGTATGTGTATTTCCGCCCGGGCGATCTCCGGAACTTCCGAGCGCTTACAGAAGGCCCGGAGCGGGAATCCTGAATTTCCCGCTCGAGTAGCATCTATAGGTGCTTGCAATCCAGATAACCTGGGTTAGGGTACGCCTACGTTACGCTGCGATGCGGAGCGGACAGTCAAAGTGGGGGACTTCATCAGGGGCCGGGCGCCTGAGCGAGCGCACGGTCTCATCGACGACGCGCGCCAATTCGGAGGCGGATGGATGCCTGGCACGATCAATTTCCAGTACGGAACCGGACGTGGCACGACCCGCGCCCCGCTGGCGGCGCGGCAGCTTTCCGGAACTCCGGCCCTTGTGCCGACGATCGCGACGCTGCTCCTCGGATCGGCCGGGCTGTCCCGGGACGGTCTCGTGCGGATCCTCGACGCGCACGCCTACGCGGTCCTCGACGGTTTCGAGACGCTCGCGGAAATCGATCCGACCTGCGACCCGGCTCTCGTGCTGCTCAGCGATTTCGGGGCCGCACAGGTGGCCGACGGCACGATCGGCCTGCTGCGCGCGATGTTCCCGCAGGCCCGCATCGTCGTCCTCACCGACATGCGCGATCCCGCGACCTTCCGCGCCGCGCTCGAGGCGGGCGCACAGGCTTGTCTCGACCGGGTCACGGGGCCGGAGGCCCTGATCAAGTCGCTCAACGTCGTGATGCGCGGCAATATCGTGATGCCGATGCACGCGGTGCCGCATCTCGGCGGCGACGGTGCACAGGCCGTCCGCCTCTCGGTCCAGAACGCGGGCGCCGAGATGCCGCCCGGCGCCCGCGCGCTCTCGAACCGGGAGATCGAGATCCTGACCTGCCTCGCGGACGGCCAGTCGAACAAGCTGATCGCCCGCCGCTTCGCCATCGCGGAGGCGACCGTGAAGATCCACGTCAAGGGGATCCTGCGGAAGATCAGCGTGCAGAATCGAACCCAGGCCGCCGTCTGGGTCCTGAAGCACGGCCTCCCGCGGCTGCCGGGACGATCGATCGCGCAGTAGGCGCAGCGGTCTCGGTACGAGGAAGGCGGCGAGCGATCGCCGCCTTCTCGCGTTGCAGGGTCTTCGATTGATCCGGATCGCCGTCACTCTCCCGCGCGGACGGGGCGATGGCCTTCGCATACGGCGATCACGACGTGCCTCGGATCGCGCCTGCCGAGGAGGGGGCCGGCGCCGCGTGCGGCATCCGGGTTGGCCGACGGACGATCTCGCCTCCCGGCCCTATGCAAGCGCCCTCGCCCCGTGGGGCGGGGCGAGGAATGGGCAGGCCTCCGCGGCGATCGTTCAAAGCCGCGGTCACGGGGCCGGCGGGATCATACTCGGATCATCGCCGGTCCTGCGCCCGCCCCTGCAAGCTGGGCCGCCCGCGGCCTCGTCCCGGCACCCCACGCCTGCCCGGTGGCATGCCCGTGGCCGGCGGGCTTGTCATCCCTCGCTTCGGAACTGCCCAGGCCGGCCTACGGGATCGCCGCGCTTCCGCCCCGCCTCGCGCAGCACGTCGTCAGGCCGGACGATGTTCCCCGATGGAAGGTGCGTCCCGGCACGTCGCATCGTCCCTGCGCCGTCTATATACAGATCACGCAAGTCGATGCGGATAAAAAATCGCCGACCGGTAATACTGAAGGAGATAAAATAGTTATGAATACTCGCATTGCCGCCACTGTTGCCGCTCTCATGCTCGGGGTTGCTGCCCCGGCCTCGTCTGCCTTGGCCTCAGGTTACGAGGCGTCGCGCGGCCATTACACCGGCTTCTTGCCCTACGAGCCGGACGTGACGGGCTCGATCGGCTTCCATGGCAGCCGCAACCCGGCCGACTGCCGGATGAGCTCGGCCGCTGAGGGGAACGCCAACCAGCAGAACTTCCCAGTGAAGCAGTACGGTCAGACCGCGGGCGGCAACCGTTGCTGAAGGGACTCCGGATGCTGACGTTGATGAAGGCGTTCTCCTACGGCATGATCGGTGTGTTCGTGGTCGGTCTCGGTCTCACGCTCTGGGGCTCTCTCGACGTGCTCGCCGGCCTGTAGGACAAAGTCCCGGATAGATCTCCGCAAGCAGAAACCGTGGGAAAGACCATAAGGACCGCCCAATGGGCGGTCCTTTCGGCTGTCGAGCGCCGTTCAAGATCCCGGGCCGCGGGCATTGCGGATCTCATCAACGCTTCGTTACCTGTTCCGGCTTACAGAACCGGAAAGCCCCAATGCCGGGGCGGCTTGGAACAGCGACTTGGCATGCGCCTCCTGCGGAGCGCCGAACCTCCCCAAGACTGGCTGATTCGGCGCGACCAGCTCGACGCCGTCCGCCGCAGCGTGCTCGGCGCGATCCCCATCAACGTGCTTCTCGGCCTCGCCGGCACGCTCGTGGCGGCCCATGCGGGCGAGATGCGCGCGGGACTGATCTGGTTCGCGGTCTCGACGGGCGTCAACCTGCTGCGCGTCGGCCTCTGCCAGGCGCCGTGCCCTGGTCTCGCGCTGACGCCTGCGACATCACCGGAGCAGGCGCCCGCCGCGGCGCGCTCGATCGACCGGCACCTGCGCCTCTGCTGGCTCGCGGCGCTCCTGTCGGGCACGGTCTGGGCCTTCCTGCCGCTGCTCTGCGCGGGCTACACCTCCGACCAGACGCTGTTCTATCTCACCATCACCTGTGGGATCACCGCGGGGGCGGTCACCTACGGCACGGCCTTCGCACAGGTCCCGGTCTGCTTCATCGCCCCGCCGCTCCTCTCGGCCGCGGCTTGCCTGCTCGTCGCCGGCGGCTTCGACCGCAACTGCCTTGCCGCCACCGTGCTGCTCTACTTGGCGGCGCTCACGCGCAGCGCCTTCTCCTCAGAGGCAAGCTTTCGCGAGACGAGCCGCCTGAAGCACGAGGCCACGGCTCTGGCCGAAGCGCACGAGGTGGCCCACGCGAGCGCCAGCGCGCTAGCCGAGGCGATGCGGGTGCGTGCGACCCACGACGCGCTGACCGGCCTCCTGAACCGTGCCGGCTTCGCGCAGCAGGCCGAAGGTCGGCTCGCGGGCCAGTCCTGTCTGATGCTGCTGGATCTCGACGGCTTCAAGTCCGTCAACGACATCTACGGCCACACCACGGGAGACCGCCTGCTCGCCGAGGTCGCCCGGCGCGTTGCCGCCTGCCTTCCGCCGGGATCCTCCGCCGCCCGCCTCGGCGGCGACGAGTTCGCCCTCCTGTACGACCCCGAAACCTCGGGCTGCCCGCCGGAGGCGCTCGCCGAGAGCCTGATCGGGCGCGTCGCCGAGCCCTTCGAGGGCTTCGACATCGGGCGCCTCGGCATGAGCATCGGCATCTGCCAGATCCCGGCCGACAGCCTGACCCATCTGCTGACCTGCGCCGATCAGGCGCTCTACGCCGCGAAAGCCGCGGGCCGGAACCGATTTCGCGTCTTCGACGAGGGCCTCCTGCGGCGCCTGGAGATGCGGCGCGCCTGCGAGCGCGACCTCTCCCGCGCGCTGGCGGAGGGCGGCCTCGCGGTGTGGTTCCAGCCGATCTTCGGCCAGGCGGGGCGGCGGGTCGCGAGCCTGGAGGCGCTCCTGCGCTGGCATCACCCGGTGCACGGCTGGATTCCGCCGGGCGAGCTGGTTGCGGCTGCCTCGGCGGCCGGCCTCACCGAGTCGCTCCTGCGCTTCATTCTGGAGCGGGTCTGCGCGATGATGCAGAGCCTGCGCGAGAGCGGCCGCGGCGATGTGCGCGTCGCCATGAACGTCTCGCCCCGCGAGATGGCCCAGATCGCCGTGGACGAGATCGTCCTCGGCCGGCTGCGCGCCCTCGGTTTGCCGCTCACGATGCTGGAGATCGAGATCACCGAGGAAACGGCGCTCGACATCGAGGCCACGCAGAGCAAGCTCGTCGCCCTCTCCCAGGCCGGCATCCGCCTCGCGCTCGACGATTTCGGGGTCGGCTACTCGGCCCTCGCCTCGCTGCGCACCCTGAGGGCCGACCGGATCAAGATCGACCGCAGCCTCGTCACCGGCCTCGCCGCCGCCGACGACAAGCGGGGGCTTGTCCAGGCGGTTCTCGGCCTCGGACGCGCCCTCGGCCTCGACGTGGTCGCCGAGGGCGTGGAGACCGCCGAGGACCTCGACACGCTGGAAGCTCTGGGCTGCGTCTTCATGCAGGGCTACCACCTCGGTCGGCCCGCCCCGGCGGAGGCGACCCTCCGGATGTTGATCGACCAGCGGGTCGACGCTGCCTGACTCCACTCAAGCGCGGCTCGCTGATCGCGGGGCCGGGCGCAAGTGCTGGCCGCCGGGCACCGTCCCGGGATCCGCTGACCTGTTGAGCCGGCGCAACAGGCGCGTGCCGACAGGTGCCGCCGGCTTCCGGTTCCGTTGACGGGACGGACCGTCGTGCCGATAGCTTAGCCCAAGGGGGCCGGTGCCGATGGTGGAAAGCCATGCCCGGTCAGGCCTCGCCTCACGTTCTCTCGTCGATCCCGCTCGCGCCGGATCCCGCCCATCGTCTGGGCATCGGCCGCAGCGCCGAGGTCTTCGCGGACGCTCCGGGCCGCGTCCTCAAGCTCTTCGTCGAGGGATCCGATCCGGAGGCGATCGCGGCGGAGTTCCGCGCCGCGCGCCTCGCTCACGGGCAGGGTCTGCCCGCTCCGCGCGCCCACGCGGTCGTCGCGCACGGGGCGCGCACCGGCATCCTGTTCGATCGCGTCGAGGGGCGCAGCCTGCTGCGGCATTGCGGCATGCGGCCGGACCGGGTCATGCTGGGCTTCCGCTCCCTCGCTCTCCTGCAGCGGCGCATCCATGCCCGCTCGGGCGCGGGGCTACCCGACCAGCGCGCGGTCCTGCGCGAGGGTATCGTGCGCGCCCGAATCTCGGAGGGCGCGCGGACGGCCGCGCTCGCCCGGCTCGAGCGCCTGCCGGGGGGCGAGGCCCTCTGCCACGGGGACCTGCATCCCGAGAACGTCCTGGTGACGCCCGGCGGCTGGCGCGTGGTGGACTGGCAGAAGGCGGTGGCGGGACACCCGGCCGCGGATGCGGCGCGCACCGCGATGCTCATCCGATTCGGCCGCGTGGTCGATGGTCCGCGCGCGGCCGCCACCGCGGCGCCGCTGCGCGCCCTCGTGGCCTTCTGGTACACGCTCTGCTACCGCCGCGGCCCGGGTCCGCGGGTCGGGCTCGCCGACATTCGGGCCTGGACGCTGCCGGTCGCCGCCGCGCGGCTCGCGGGCCGCATCGCCGAGAACGAGGATGCCCTGCGCGCGGAGGTGGAGCGGCTCGCCGCCGAGGCGGCCTGAGGGACGGGCCGTGCACCGGCTTCGACGGACGGGCATCGGGTCGTCATATCGGGTAGTCATCATGTCGCTCCGGCGCCGTCTGCCCGGGGGCTTCCAGCCCGCGCCGCGGGGCGCTACGCGCTTGTCCGACCGGCGCCCAGCCGACCACTTGCCCCATGACACGTCCTCAGGAGACCTCGCGATGAACCGCATCCCGCCGGCCGCCCGCCTCTCCCGCCTCGGCGCGCTGGGCCTCGCTGGGCTGGTGCTCCTCGGCTCGGCCGGCCTCGCGGCGGCGCACGACTACGCGGCCGGCAGCCTCAAGATCGGTCATCCCTGGTCCCGGGCGACGCCGGGCGGTGCCAAGGTCGCGGGCGGCTACGTCACCGTGACCAACACGGGCACCGAGCCGGACCGGCTCGTCGGCGGCTCGCTCAGCGAGGCCGGCCGGACCGAGCTGCACAGCATGTCGATGCAGGGCGACGTGATGAAGATGGCCCCGATCGAGGGCGGCGTCGCGATCGCGCCCGGCGAGACGATCAAGCTGGCGCCCGGCGGCAACCACATGATGTTCCTGGACCTGAAGACCCAGCTGAAGCAGGGCGCGCGGATCAAGGGCACCCTGATCTTCGAGAAGGCCGGCACCGTGCCGGTCGAGTTCGCGGTGGAGAGCATCGCCGCCAAGGCGCCGGCCGAGGGCGGGGCCGACGATCATTCCGGGCACAAACATGCCCACTGAGGGGGCCGCCCGGGCCTCGCGCCGCAGCGTCCTCCTGACCTTCGGCCTGCTCGGCCTCGGCCTCGCGGGGATCGTCGGCACCACGGTGGCGCTGCTGCCGGGCGGTCCGAGCGCGCCGGCCATGTCGGTGATCGGCGGCCCGTTCCGCCTGCAATCGACCAAGGGCGGCGTGCTCGATTCGGCGACGCTCGCCGGCAAGCCCTACCTCGTCGGCTTCGGCTTCACGCACTGCCCGAATGTCTGTCCGACGGTGCTGGCCGACCTCACCAACCTGATCGAGGCCCTTCACAAGGAGGGCCGCGACATCGGCGTCTACTACGTCACGGTGGACCCCGAGCGCGACACGGTCGCGGTGATGCGCGAGTACATGGCCTCGTTCAGCGACCGGATCACCGGCCTGACCGGCACGCCCGAAGAGATCGGCCAAGTCGAGCGGGCCTTCCGCGCTGAGGTGCGCCGGGTGCCGCTGAAGGCCGGGGACTACACCTTCGAGCACACCGCGATGCTCTACCTGATGGATGCGGCCGGCCGCTTCGTCGGCCCGCTCGACCTCGCGGCTGGCCAGGACCTCGCCCTGAAGCAGATCCGGGCCGTGCTCTGATCCTGTCGGTCCCGAGGGCGGACCAATGAAGCGCCTCGACAGGCGGAGCCGTTCGCCTAGAGTGCCGCCCGCCTGCCCCTGGAGACTCGACGCCTTGCTCCGCACCGCTCTGGCCGCTGCCCTCTCGGCGGGTGCGCTCTGCGCCTCCGGGGCCGGGGCGCAACCCGCCCTCCCCTCCGTCGCCGAGGCGGTGCGCCTGGTGCGCGAGCACCGGACCAACGGCTACGTCACGGTCGCGCAGACCCTGGCCTACGCGGCGCGCGAGCGGCCCGACAGCTTCCGGCTCGCCGAGATCCGGGCCGAGCACCGGCCCGGCGAGGGCTTTGCCCGTGTTCGGGTCTGCTACTGGCTGCGCCCGCCCGGGACACCCGTCCTGCCCAGCTGCGGGATCGGCTTCGTGGTCACCACGAACCCGCCCCATGTCGAGCCGGAGGAGCGCTTCGCCGGGCTCGGCCGCGACCTTCAGGACGGACGGCAGGCCTTCCTGCGCGGCCTCGACCGTGAAGTCGCGCTACGAACTGACCCAGGCACGCGGACGCTGCGCGCCGTGCTCGACCCCTACGACCTCTACGACGACCGCTGAGGGACGGCCCGGGGTCGGACGATCTGCCGCCTTCTCGTCGGGCGCGCCCGTGCCGATCTCTTGTCCGGAGATTGGAGACTCCTGGTGACGGGCGGGCGGCGCGGATCGCGGGCACCGCTCGGCGGCGCTAGGGTGCTCCGGCCCCGGCGGCGCGAGCGAGCGTGCGGCGTATGAACCAGCGGGTAAGACCGCAGAGCGTAGAGCGCGGCGCGCCCGTCGAGGTGCTGGCCGGCACGATCGAGCGCGTCACCTTCCACAGCCCCGAGAGCGGCTTCTGCGTGCTCAAAGTGCAGGCCAGGGGCCGGCGCGACCTCGTGCCGGTCGTCGGCCACGCCCCCGCGATCGCGGCCGGTGAGTGGATCACCGCCACCGGGGCGTGGGTCTCCGACCGCCAGCACGGGCTGCAGTTCCGGGCCGACACCCTGAAGGTCACCCCGCCGACCGGGCCGGAGGGCATCGAGCGCTACCTCGGCTCGGGCCAGATGCGCGGCATCGGGCCGGCCATGGCGAAGCGCATCGTCGCGGCCTTCGGCGAACGCACCTTCGAGATCATCGAGGCCGAGCCGCACCGGCTCACCGAGATCGGCGGGATCGGGCGCACCCGCGCCGCCCGCATCGTCGCGGGCTGGGCCGAGCAGCGGGCGGTGCGCGAGATCATGCTGTTCCTGCACGCCCACGGCGTCGGCACGGCCCGCGCGGTGCGCATCTTCAAGACCTACGGTCACGAGGCGATCGCGGTGATGAGCGAGGACCCGTACCGGCTCGCCCGGGACGTGCGCGGCATCGGCTTCCGCACCGCCGACGCCATCGCGATGAGGCTGGGTCTCCGGCCCGACGCGCCGCAACGCCTGCGCGCGGGCGTCGCCTTCGCGCTTCAGACCGCGATGGACGAGGGGCATTGCGCGCTGCCGCTGGAGCACCTCTCGGGCCTCGCCGAGAAGCTCCTGGAGGTCGAGGCGCCGCTGGTGCGCGCGGCGATTTTCGAAGCGCTCGCCCGCGCCGAGGACGTCGTCGCCGACACGGCGGCGGGCGAGCCCTGTGTCTTCCTCAAGGGCCTGCACGCGGCCGAGCGCGGCATCGCCGAGCGGCTCCTGCGCCGGGCCGCGGGCGCCCCGCCCTGGCCGGCGATCGATCTCGACCGGGCGCTCGCCTGGGTCGAGGAGCGGACGGGCAAGACCCTCTCGCCCTCGCAAGGGGAGGCCGTGCGCCTGCTGCTTGCCTCGAAGATCGCCGTGATGACCGGCGGCCCCGGCGTCGGCAAGACCAGCACCCTCGATTCGGTGCTGCGCATCCTCACGGCCAAGGGCGTGCGGGTGCTGCTCGCCGCGCCGACCGGCCGGGCGGCCAAGCGCATGAGCGAGCAGACGGGGCTGGAGGCGCGCACGATCCACCGCCTGCTGGAGTTCGACCCGCGCCACGGCGGCTTCACTCGGACCGAGCAGAACCCCCTGCCCTGCGACCTCCTCGTCCTCGACGAGTGCTCGATGATCGACGTGCCGCTGATGCACGCGCTCCTGAAGGCCGTGCCGGAGCAGGCCGGCCTCCTCCTCGTCGGCGACGTCGACCAGCTTCCCTCGGTCGGGCCCGGTCAGGTGCTCGCCGACGTGATCGCCTCGGGCGCCGTGCCGGTGGCGCGGCTGACCGAGGTGTTCCGGCAGGCGGCCGAGAGCCGGATCGTGCTCAACGCCCACCGGATCAATGCCGGGCGGATACCGGAGCGCCCGCGACCGGGCGAGCGGGCCGACTTCTACATCGTCGAGGTTGAGGATCCGGAAGCGGGCGTGGAGCGCCTGATCGAGGTGGTGACCCGGCGCATCCCGGCGGCCTTCGGGCTCGACCCGAACCGCGACGTGCAGGTGCTGACGCCGATGCAGCGCGGCGCGATGGGTGCGCGCAGCCTCAACGTCGCCCTCCAGCGCGTCCTGAATCCGGATCCGCCGGCCCAGGTCGAGCGCTTCGGCTGGCGCTTCGCCTCCGGCGACCGGGTGATGGAGACGCAGAACGACTACGACCGCGAGGTCTTCAACGGCGATCTCGGCCGGATCCTGCGCCTCGACGAGGACGAGGGCGCCGTGGTGGTCGATTTCGAGGGTCGGGAGGTCAGCTACCCGTTCGGTGAGCTGGACACGCTGGTGCCGGCCTTCGCGACCACGATCCACAAGAGCCAGGGCTCCGAGTACCCGGCTGTGGTTATCCCCTTGGTGACGCAGCACTACACGATGCTGGCGCGCAACCTGCTTTATACCGGGGTGACACGCGGGCGGCGGCTCGTGGTGCTGGTCGGCCAGCGCCGGGCGATCGCCATGGCGGTGCGCGGCGGGCATCGCCGCCGCTACACGAAGCTCGCCGAGTGGCTCGGCGCTCCCGCAGTTCAGGATCTGCGACGTACGGCGTAGCGGTAGGCGCGGCCATCCGCGTCGGTCAGCTCGCCATTCGGGCTGTCGGCCCAGATGACCTGATCCTCCGCCTCGGGGCGGTCGGTGAGGATCGCCCCCCGGCTGATCTCCAGCTCGATCCCGTGGCCGTAGGCCGTGCAGGTCGTCTCGCGGATGGCGCCCGCGATGTCGGCCTCGTCGGGCAGGCACACGAACAGGACGTCGTCGGCGATGGCAAGCGTGTAGGTTCGCATCAGCGAAGCTCCATCTGCTGCTGGGGGCGCCCGGAGCGGAGGGCGCGCGCGCGGGGAAGCGGCCGCGGGCAGGACACCATGCGGCCCGCGCGGCGCCCGTCAGGTAAGCCCTCGACGCCCATGCGGAAGCGCGCGGACGAGGGGGCTGCCCTGCACGAACAGCAGTCGGGCCATGCGCGCCAGAGCACATCGCGGATCTGCGGCCCGGAACCGTGTCGTCGGCGCGCTTGCGGCCCGGCACGCGGCAAGCCTAAGGTCCGGCCAAGGGGGTCTGGCAGCGGGAACGCGTGTGCTGGACGATAGCTTCACCTACGGCGGCCTGATCCTCGGACTGACCGCGCTCGCGCTGTGGATCCGGCTCGCGCTGCGGGCGCTCCCGAGCGTCGAGACCATGATTGCGCGCTATCAGGACGAGAGGATCGTCACCGAGTCCCCCTCGCATGGCGGGATGGGCCGGCTCGCCGCCTGTGCCACCGCGATGGCCGTGACCTTCTCCGCCATCGGCTACGCGCTTCCCGGCTGACGCGCGGCTCGCTCGCGGTTCCGCGTGCATCGGTCCGCGTTCCGGTTTAGAACATTTGATGAACATGGGCCGCGACAGGGGATCGCCGTGGACGCTGTGCAGCGGGTCGGGAGCTACCTTCAGGTGCAGGACGAGGAGGGCTGCCGACACCTCCTGCGCGTCACCGCCGTCCAGGCGCTCTCCGACACCGATCCGTTGCGCAACGAGACCTTCATCACGGCTGCCGGCCGCACGATCCGGGTGCCGCAATCGCTCGACGCGATCGTCGGCCTGATCGCCCCGGGCGAGCGGCTGGCACCCGAGGCGGAGACGGCCGAGGCGCCCTGGCCCTTCTGAGCGGGCGTCCGATCGCCGCGTGGTCGGGGGCCGATGACGGGTTCGCGCGTTGGCCTCCCGTAGACCCGGAGATCCGATGCCCCTGTCCCTCGCCCGCGCCGTATTGGTTGCCGCACTGCTCCCGACGCCCGCTCGCGCCCAGGCCGACCGCACCGGAACCGGCGGCGGTCCGCTCTCCACGGAGCGCGCCGGCAACGTGACGGCGTCCGGCCAGACCAAGCCGCCGGGCCGCGCCGCGAGCCCGACCGCGCGGAGCGATACGGAGCGCGCACCGGACGGGCAGACGCGCGGTGGGATCAGCACCGGCATCTGCATCGGCTGCAACGCGAAGTGAGCGGGCTTCGCCGAAGTGGATGCCGATCCGGCGAACGAGAGCGCGTCGAGACAATGGCCTGGAGCCGTGCGGCCTCGCCTCAGGCCGCCCAGATCTCCTCGTCGCTCGGCACCGGTCGGCTGATGACGTTGCCGATGCGGGAGACGTTCATCAGGTGCTTGTAGTCGAGGTTTTCCGAGATCGAGTTGCCGCCCCAGGAGCCGCAGCCCAGCGTCGTGGTCGGCGCGAAGCCGTTCGTCAGCGAGCCGCCCGCGGTCAGCGCCGAGGACTGGTTGACCACCAGCCGGCTCACCGGCAACGCCACGCCCATCGCGCGGATATGCGCCTCGTCCGCCGAGTGCAGGGCCGCCGAGTGCCCGGCGCCCTCGACCAGGAGGTTGGCCTTGGCGAGTTCCACCGCCTCCTCGAAGCTTCCGTAGGGCAGGATCGCGACCACGGGGCAGAGCTTCTCCTTGGCCAGCACGTCGTCGTTGCCCGCCCCGTCCGCCGGGACGAGGATGATCCGCGCGCCCTCGGGCACGGCAAGGCCGGCCCGCGCGCCGATCTCCTGGGCCGAGCGCCCGACCACGTCCTTGTTGAGATGGCCGTGGTCGAACACCACGGCGCGCACCCGGTCGACCTCGGCCGGGTCGTCGGTGAAGAAGACCCGCCCGGTGTCGCGGAAGGCCGCGACCGTGTCGGCGTAGCGCTCCTCGGGGGTCAGCACGAACTGCTCGTGCGAGCAGATGATGCCGTTGTCGAACGAGGCGCCCGCCACGATCTTCTCCGCCGCCTCCCGCAGGTCGACGCCGCGGTCGATCACCACCGGCACGTTGCCGGCCCCGACCCCATAGGAGGGCTTGCCCGAGGAGTAGGCCGACTTGACCATGGCGCCGCCGCCGGTGGCCACCACCACGTCCACCGCCTGCATCAGGGTCTGGGTGGTCTGGACCGAGCCGCGCCGCACCGCCTGGACGAGATGCTCGGGTCCGCCGTGCTCGCGCACGATCCGCTGGTACTCCCTGGTCAGGTGCCAGGTGGAATCGTCGGCCTTCGGGTGTGGCGCGAAGATAATGGCGTTGCCGGCCTTCAGGGCGAACATCGCGTTGCACATCGGCGTGACGATCGGGTTCGTCACCGGGCAGACCGCCCCGACCACGCCCATGGGTTTGGCCACCAGGATGAGCCCCTCCTCCGCGTCCTCGCCGATGATGCCGCGGGAGCGCTTGCCCTTGAGGTTGTTCCAGATGACACGGGACTTGCCCTTGGCCTTGGCGACCTTGTCCTCGTAGACGCCGAGGCCGGTCTCCCTGTGGGCCATGCCGGCCAGCGCCTCGGCGTTGTCGTAGACGTACTTGGCGAAGTCGCGCACGATCGCGTCGACCTTCTCCTGGGAGAAGGTCTCGAACACGGCCTGTGCGGCCCGCGCCCGCGAGACGAGGCGCTGCACCTGCTCCGGCGAGGTCGTGGTGGTCTCCGCCACCTCGCCGCCGATCGCGGCGTCCAGCGTCGGGCTTGCCATGGATCTCCTCCGTCTGTCGCTTCGTGCGGACGGCTGCCGTCCGGCTGGCGACAGGAGTAGCGTGGCGAGCGCCCGCCGGGGCGCCGCCCGGCCGCGCCTCGGCGAGGGTTGGCCGAACCTGTAACCGGTCGCGGCGCAAGAGCGCGTATTCAATCCCGGCGGCGCGCAGGCCCGCGAGATGGCGACCGGACCTGCTATCCGCGCGGCGCAGATCAGAATCCGCGCCTCAACGCTCTCCCACGAGGCGGCAGGCGACGCCGCTCGCCCGGGGCCAGCCGTAGTAGATCACCTCCGCGACCGCGCTCGCCGCCTCGGCGATCTCGCGCACGGACGCCTCCACCGTCTCGAGCGCCCGCCCGTCCCCGTCCCGGAAGGTGCAGGCGAGGCCGAGCCCGCGCGCCGGGCCGCCCGCGTTCCGGAGCGAGACCAGGGCCCGCTGCGGCTCATGGGAATCCGGCGGCAGGCGCAGGTCCGTGCCGACGATCCGGACATCCGCCTCCGCGGCCGCCGCCCCGGAGGACGCGAGCGCCAGCAGCGCCAGAACCCCGAGCCAACGCCGCATCCCGTCCATCCTCGCGCTCCCGTCCCGACCCTCCGGACGCGATGGCCATACGCTGTTGAAGGGCCGGCGGTTCGTTTCCGGCCCGTCCGCGGGGTCCCGGATCACCTTCCGCTGCGCTCCAGGCGTCCGGGAAAGGGCCGTGCGCTCTCGATCCGTGGGTGCGGCTGGTGGAAACGTCGGATTGGCCCGGCGCCGGGCCGATCCGGGCCGATGTGGAGAGGCATCCGTACCGGGCCGTCCCTCCGCCGCCCGGCCAACCTGTGAGAATGAACGTTCATTGACGTGAGAATGAACGTTCATTACACTGCGTCGCAGTCGAGGAGTTGCGTATGCGCGCGTCGAGCCAGATCCTTCCGAGCCGCCGGACCGAGGCCGTGTCCGAGCCGCGCCTCGTCGCGGTGCTGCGCGAGGCGCTGGCGCCCGCCAATCTCGCCCTCGGCGCGGTGCTGCTGCTCGGCTGGTTCGCCCTCGTCAGCTGGACCGGCGCCGGACCTGCCGGCTGGCAGGCGCGTCTCTGCGCCGGGCTCGATCTCCAGCCCCGCGCCTGCGGCGCCGTCCAGGTCACGGACGAGGCCGCCGTCCTGCGCTCCGCCGAGCCGGGGCGCGCGTCGTGAGCGGCGCGGCTGCCGTCGCGGAGGTCCGCAGCGCGCAGGCGCAGCGGCGCGAGCACATCCTGGACGCGGCAGAAGCCTGCTTCGTGCGCAACGGTTTCCACCGGACCACGATGCAGGACCTCGCCCGCGAGGCCGGCATGAGTCCGGGCAACATCTATCGCTACTTCGAGTCGAAGGAGGCCGTGGTGCGCGGCCTCGCCGAGCGCGACCGCGAGCGCGGCATGGCGCTGGTCGAGGAGTTCGAGCGGGCGGGCGACCGGCGCGGCGCGCTGCTGCGCATCATCGAACATTACTTCGCCCACATGACGCGGGAGGATGCGGTCCTGCGCGTCGATCTCTGGTCGGAGGCGACCCGCAATCCCGACATCGCCGCCCTGGTGAAGCAGGGCGAGGACGAGGCACGGTGCTGGATGACCGAGATCTTCGCCGCGCTCGCGGCGACGCCCGACTGTGATCCGGTCGCGCTCCACGCGCAGCTCGACGCTCAGATGAAGGGCATCGTGGTGGCCCGCGCACTCAACCCCGATTACGACCCGGCTCCGGCCGCCGCGCGCCTCAGCGCCCTGATGGATGCCGGCCTCGAAGGCCGCTTGGCGACCATCGCACGCCCCCTCGGGGAGACCGTATCATGAGACCCCCCCTCCTGCGCGCCGCGCCCGCCGCGCTTCTGCTCGGGCTGGCGCTCGCTGGGATCCCGGCGGGCGCCCGGCCCGAAGCCCCCGCGCCCAAGGCACCGCCCCTGCCCGCCGTCAGCGTGGTCGAGGCCGCGCGCCGCGAGATCGCCGAGACCGTGGTCGTCACCGGCACCCTGATGCCGCGCGACGAGATCCTGGTGACGCCGGAGATCGAGGGCTACCGGATCACCGAGTTGCTGGTCGAGGAGGGCGCGCGCGTCGAGCGCGGCCAAGTGCTGGCGCGGCTCTCGCGCGACCTGATCGACCGCCAGCTCGCTCAGCAGAACGCGCTGATCGACAAGGCCGCGGCGGTCGTGCCGCAGGCCCAGAGCAGCATCGAGCAGGCCGAGGCCGCCGAGACCGAGGCGCGCCTCGCCTACGAGAGGGCCCGCCAGCTCCTGACCTCCGGCAACGGCACCGCCGCCATCATGGAGGCGCGCACCGCCGCCCTGCGGCAGGCCGAGGGCAAGCTCGCCTTCGCGCGCAACGGGCTCGTCATCGCGAAGGCCGAGCTCGCCCAGGCGCGCGCCGTGAAGGACGAGCTGGAATTGCGGCTCGCCCGCACCGAGATCCGCGCGCCCGAGGCCGGCATCGTCAGCCGCCGCACCGCCCGCGTCGGCATGACGGCCTCCGCCTCCGCCGAGCCCCTGTTCCGCCTGATCGCCCGCGGCGAGATCGAGCTGGAGGGCGAGGTGGTGGAGACCAAGCTGCCGCGCCTGCGCGACGGCTCGCCGGCCTGGATCGAGATCGGCGAGGGCGAGCGCGTCGAGGGACGGGTGCGCGTGGTCTACCCGGAGGTCGATCGCGCGAGCCGCCTCGGCAAGGTCCGTGTTCGCCTGGACCCGGACCCGCGCCTGCGCATCGGCACCTTTGCCCGCGGCGCCGTCGAGCTCGCCCGCACTCGCGGCGTCACCGTTCCGCAAGCCTCGGTCCTCTACGGCGGGGCGAAGCGCTCCAGCGTGCTGGTCGTGGTCGGCGACAAGGTGGAGGCGCGCTCTGTCCGCACCGGCCTCACCGACGACGACGACATCGAGATCCGCGAGGGCCTGGAGGCCGGCGAGCGCGTCGTCGCCCGCGCCGGCAGCTTCCTGCGCGACGGCGACCGGGTGCGGCCCGTCCTCGTCGCCACCCCCGCCCCGGCCGTCGCCGCGATGCCGGCGGCGCGCACCACGGCGGATGCCGGCGCGCCCTGACGCGCCGCCCGCCCCTCACGCCGGAACGTCCCCAGGAACCGCCCGATGCGCCTCAACGTCTCCGCCTGGGCGATTCGCAACCCGATCGCGCCCCTCGTCCTCTTCCTCGTGCTGGTGGTGCTGGGCCTTGTCAGCTTCCGGGGGCTGGCCGTCACCCGCATGCCCAACGTGGACGTGCCGATCGTCTCGGTCTCGATCACGCAGTCGGGCGCCGCGCCCTCCGAGCTTCAGACCCAGGTCACCAAATGGGTCGAGGATTCGATCGCGGGCGTGCGGGGCGTCAAGCACATCACCTCGTCGATCACGGAAGGATCCTCCGTGACCACGGTCGAGTTCCGCCTGGAGGTGAACACCGACCGCGCCGTCAACGACGTGAAGGACGCGATCTCTAAGATCCGCATCAACCTGCCGCGCACCATCGACGAGCCGGTGATCCAGCGCGTCGAGATCACCGGCCTGCCGATCCTGATCTACGGCGTCACCTCGCCCGCGATGACGCCAGCCGACCTGTCCTGGTTCGTCGAGGACAACGTCGCCCGCACGCTCCAGGGGGTGAAGGGCGTGGGCGGCGTCGAGCGCGTCGGCGGCGTCGCGCGGGAGCTGCGCGTCACGCTCCAGCCGGACCGGCTGCTCGCGCTCGGCATCACCGCGGCCGACGTGAACCGGCAGTTGCGCCTGACTTCCGCCGACATGGCGGGCGGGCGCGGCGAGGTCGGCGGGCGCGAGCAGTCGATCCGGACGCTCGCCGCCTCCCGCTCCGTGCGCGACCTGAAGGCCACCTCGATCGTGCTGCCCGGCGGCCGCAAGGTCCGGCTCGACGACCTCGCGACCATCGAGGACACGATCGAGGAGCCGCGGACCTTCGCCCGCTTCAACGGCGAGCCGGTGGTGGCGCTCGCCGTCTCGCGCGGCTCGGGCGCGAGCGATGCCGAGGTCGCGACCGCCGTCGAGAAGAAGATGGCGGAGATCCGGGCGAGCTATCCCGAGATCCGCTTCGAGCGGATCGATTCCTCGGTCGAGGCGACGCGCGGCTCCTACGAATCGGCGATGCACACCCTGATCGAGGGCGCGGCGCTCGCGGTCGTGGTGGTGCTGCTCTTCCTGCGCGACTGGCGCGCGACCCTGATCGCCGCGGTGGCGCTGCCGCTCTCGGTCTTTCCGACCTTCTGGGCGATGGACGCGATGGGCTTCACGCTCAACGGCATCAGCCTGCTCGCCATCACGCTGGTCACCGGCATCCTGGTGGACGACGCGATCGTGGAAATCGAGAACATCGTCCGGCACATGCGGATGGGCAAGTCCGCCTACCGTGCCGCCCTGGAGGGCGCCGACGAGATCGGCTTGGCCGTCATCGCCATCACGGCGACCCTGATCGCGGTCTTCGCGCCGGTTTCCTTCATGGGCGGCATCGCGGGCCGCTACTTCATCCAGTTCGGCCTGACCATCGCGGTCTCGGTCTTCATGTCGCTGCTCGTCGCACGCCTGATCACGCCGCTGATGGCCGCCTACTTCCTGCGCGACCACGGCCACCACGAGGCGCGCGAGGGCGCGGTGATGCGCACCTATGCCCGCGTCGTGACGTGGTCGGTGCGCCACCGCTTCCTGACGCTCATCGCCGGCCTCGCGCTGTTTGCCGGCTCGCTCGTCTCGACCGGGCTGCTGCCCTCCGGCTTCATCCCGAAGCAGGACAACGCCCGCACCCTGTTCATGGTCGAGCTGGCGCCGGGCGCCCGGCTCGCCGACACGGTCGCGGTCTCCGACCGGGTGGTGGAGCGTATCCGCCAGATGCCCGAGGTCGTCTCGGTCTTCGTCGACGGCGGGCGCCAGTTGCCGGGCAAGAAGGAGACGCGGCTCGCCACCCTCATCGTGAACCTGACGCCGAAATCGGAGCGGGCCAAGCGGCAGTGGACGATCGAGGCCGAGATCGCCGGGATGCTCGCCGAGGAGCCCGACATCCGCTCCTGGACCCTGCGCGAGAGCGGCCAGCGCGACCTCGCCCTCGTGGTGAGCGGGCCGGACGTCGCGGTGGTGACCGAGGTCGCAGCCCGCCTGCAGCGCGACATGACGGCGATCCCCCACCTCGTCTCGGTGATGTCGACGGCGCCGCTCAACCGCACCGAGGTCCGCATCCGCCCGCGCGAGGGAGCGGCCGCCGATCTCGGCGTCTCGACCGACACCATCGCGGAGACCGTGCGGGTCGGCACGATCGGCGACATCGGGCTCAACCTTGCCAAGTTCAACGCGGCGGACCGGCAGGTGCCCATCCGGGTGATGCTGCCCGAGAGCGCCCGCGGCGCCCTCTCGCGGCTGGAGAACCTCAAGGTGCCGGCCAAGAACGGCACCGCCGTGCCGCTGGCCGCGGTCGCCGACATCGAGCTCGACCAGGGACCGGGCGCGATCGATCGCTACGACCGCGCGGTGCGCGTCGCCGTCGAGGCGAATCTCGAAGGTTCGGACGCCCTCGGCACGGCGATCGCCCGGGCTCTCGAGACGCCGACCGCCCGGAACCTGCCGCCCGGCGTCACCATCAAGCAGACGGGCGACGCCGAGATCATGCAGGAGGTGTTCTCCGGCTTCCTTCTGGCGATGGGCGCCGGCATCATGATGGTCTACGCGGTGCTGGTGCTGCTGTTCGGCAACTTCCTGCAGCCCCTGACCATCCTGTTCTCGCTGCCGCTCTCGATCGGCGGCGCGATCCTGGGCCTGCTCCTGTGCAACATGTCGATCTCGATGCCGGTGGTCATCGGCATCCTGATGCTGATGGGGCTGGTGACGAAGAACGCCATCATGCTGGTCGATTTCGCCGTCGAGGAGATGCGGCTCGGCGTCGATCCGGTGACCGCGATCGTCGATGCGGGCCGCAAGCGGGCGCGGCCCATCGTGATGACCACGATCGCGATGGCGGCCGGCATGGTGCCCTCGGCGCTGGCGCTCGGCGTTGGCGGCGAGTTCCGCGCACCGATGGCGGTGGCGGTGATCGGCGGCCTGATCGTCTCGACCCTGCTCTCGCTGATCTTCGTGCCGGCCGTCTTCCTCCTAGTGGACAGCCTGTCCCGCGTGCTCGGTCGCCTGCTGGGACGCTTCGTCGGCCCGCGCGATGAGGCGGATCCCGGAACCGTGCCGCACGCCGCGCCCGGGCCCACCCGGTAGGTCGACGGCGCCGGGGCCATGAGAAAAGGCCAGCCCGGCGGGCTGGCCTTTCGCGTGCCGGGGCGGAAAGTCCGGAAAGGGCGCTTACTCGCCGGCCATCATCTCGGGCGAGTAGTGGCCGCACCAGTCGGAGGCCGACACGACCGGCCAGAGCCCGTGCTCCTGCGGCCCCGGCTGGGTCACCGGCGGGTTGAAGCGGCACAGGCCCTCGTCGCCCTGCCCGGCCGTCTGCGCCGCCTTGTGGGTGTCGAAGTAGCGGCAGCTCTGGCACTGGGCGTTCATGGTGTTGGCCATCGGGTTGCTCCTCGCTTGCCGGTGCGGGTCTGGACACCGCACGGTTCGGAATTAGAAGAAGTCCAATCTGGCGGGTCAACGCGGCGGGTCGGCGGAGGTTTCAGCGCCGGGTGCGCGAATGGCGGACCCAAGATGTCGCACCGCGTCGCGGTGACCGCAGCGGTATTACCGGCCCAAACGTACGACGGAAGACACGTATTCTGAGGACGAGGCTGGTGCGCCCTCTTCCATCGCCTGAGGTCGCACGGCACAATCGTGCACGATCGAGCGGCTCAAGCGGGAAATCCCTCGCGCTCCATTAATGCCGACTTGGCTCTCACCGAAATTCAACGGCTGCGCTACAGGGCTGTGCGGTCGCGCACTCCAGGAGCCATGCGGCTGCCGGCCGGTCCCGGCCGTGTTGCAGGTCTGCACTATCGAGCGGCGACGCTTTGGTTTTTCTCTCTGCTCATGGTCCCCGCCCCGGGGACGAGGATTTGAGCCATGAAGAAGATCCTGCTTGCCTCCACGGTGCTCGCCGGCCTGACCGCTGCCGCGTCTGCCGCCGACCTTCCGCGTCGTGCTGCGCCGCCGCCGGTGTTCACGCCGGTTCCGGTCTTCACCTGGACGGGCTTCTACGCCGGTTTCAACGCGGGCTACGGCTTCGGCACGGGCAACGATCGTCAGGCCCCCACCGTGGTGCTGGTCAACGGCGCCAGCGGCCTGGTCGCCCCCGGCACCTCGGCCGCCCTCGGCTTCAGCAACAACCGCTCCAACACCGACGGCTTCGTCGGCGGCGGCCAGATCGGCTACAACTGGCAGCTGACCCCCGGCTCGGGCGTGGTGTTCGGCATCGAGGCCGACGCGCAGTACGTCGATTTCGGCCGTGAGCGGAACCGCTTCGCCCTGGCCGGCGCCGGCCTGCTGCCGGGTGTCGGCGTGTTCAACCCGAACGGCCTGTCGACCCTCGACTACTTCGGCACCGTGCGCGGCCGCCTCGGCTACGCCTTCGACCGCACCCTCGTGTACGCCACGGGCGGCTTCGCCTACGGCTCGGGCGGCGGCCGCGACTTCGGCCTGCCGAACTCCTCGCGCGACGAGTTCCAGACCGGCTACGCGGTCGGCGGCGGCATCGAGTACGCCCTGCCCACCGACTCGTTCCTGAACTTCTTCCGCTCCTCGGCCGTGACGCTGAAGGTGGAAGGTCTCTACGTGAACCTCGACCAGGGCAACCGCAACATCGGCGCCTTCGCCACCACGCCGGCCGGCGGCCTCGTCACCGTCGCCTCGCCCGGCGTCGCCCTGGTCTCGGGCGTCACCAACAACCGCCGCGACACCGAGTTCGCCGTCGTCCGCGCCGGCCTGAACTACAAGTTCGGCTCGTACTAAGATCGAACATCCGGGTCGCGCAGCGACCCAAAATACTGAGAGCCCCGGGCGGAAACGCCCGGGGCTTTCCCGTTTGATGGAGGATCCGACGCGGGGGCGAGCCCAGATCGCAGATCTGCATTGCGCGCAATCGAGTCCCTGGGCGGTCCAATCCACGCTACGGCATCCCGATGGGCACAGGAACGAGACGGCGGCCGGATGTCACGGCGCAGGCGTCGGCGATAGATCTCGACAGCACGCCGATCGAGCGCATCGCCGTGGCGCTGGGCTATCCCCCGACCATCTTTACGGACGGTACGCCCGTCGAGGCGCGCCTCGCCGAGACCGCGGAACTGCTCCGGCTCTGGTCGCGCGTCCGCGAGCCGGAGGCCGCAGAGCGCATCCTCGCCTTCCTCGCAGCGATCGTCGCCGAGCAGAGCTAGCCGGTCTCGCGACTGCCCTGGCGAATTCGATCGTTTGGTCTCCCCGCCGACCTGCGCCGCCCTACCACCCGCCGCACGGGCAATGCGCAATCTCGCTGAGAGAAGTCGTCCGCATCGCACCCAAGAAAAAAGGCCACTCCCGAGGGAGCGGCCCGAAGTCTAGGGAGGAAACGCCCAAGATGGGCTGCGCGACCGCGACGCCGTCGCGGCTGCGCGATCTCCGTATGACACGGATTGCTGCGCCGCACCACGGCATCGGTACAGAGGTGGGCATGTCCTGCCCGCATGGTTGTAGTCCCGGCGCGGCCTCTGGCTAGGCCGCAATAGTGGTCTCATTGGATCTGCGTCGACTGTCCGGCGTCCGAACCGCCTGCGGCCAGTTTCAGCCCTACCTGATAAAGCACCGTCCGTAGCGCCGTCAGCAGGTGATCGTCGCCGCCTTGGCCGAGCAGGACGTGTGCCATGATAAGGTGATCGGCGGCCGCTTCCAGGCCAGATCGTGATGGATCCGGCGCCGGCTCGAAGGATCCGACCGATCCCTGCGCCCTTCCCTCCGTCACCAACGCGTCCGGCAGTTGCGTGATCGATCCCAGGAAACCCAGGAACCTGCGGTCCGGCGGTCCGAAGGAGGGCACTGCGCCGCCGAGCAGCCAGACGCTCCGCCCATCGAGACACTGCACGCGGTAGCGCACGCTGAAGGGCTGCTGCTGCCGGATCGCCTCGCCGACGATCGCGCGCACGAAGTCCCGGTCCATGGGATGCACGACCCGGGCCCAACCGTAATCGACCGCCTCGGCGAGTGTCTGCCCGGTGAGGGCGGTCCATTCCGAGCTGAGATAGATCGCCTTCCCGGCGGCGTTCGTGACGAAGATCATGCCCAACACTCGTTCCAGATGGTGCTCGGCCCTCGATGGGCAGGTCCAGCGCGCGTTTTTGGTGTGCCAGACCGAGCAGAATCCAGCGCCATTCTCATGTATTGCAAATGAGCTTTCTAAGTTTCGAGTAAAATTCAGGGACTGTTAAAAACAACCTGAAGTTATAGCGGGGATCTGACCGGTGCCAGCGCTCAAGCTCCTACCAGCTTCTGACCGTAGGTATGTTCGATCCTCTTGGGGAAGCTTGTGTGCACAAATCGACATTCCTGCTTGATCTTGGCGCACTGCTCGCAGATCTAGCTCCTGTAGGTCTCCTGATCGGATTTTGGCGATGGCAGAACAAGCGACGGATGTGCGGTCCAATCTCGTCGAAGAGGCGGTCGACATCGTATCGGCCTACGTTTCGAACAACTCGGTTCCTGCGGCCGAGCTCGGTGGTCTGATCGCCGGCGTGCACGCCGCGCTGCTGCGGTTGACGCTCGCGGGCGCGAGCAGCGCTCCCGCCGAGGAGCCGGTCGAGAAGCCTTCCGCCGCCCAGATCCGCAAGTCGGTCACCGATGAGGGCCTGATCAGCTTCATCGACGGCAAGACCTACAAGACGCTCAAGCGCCACCTGACCACCCACGGCCTCGATCCGCGCTCCTACCGCCAGCGCTACGGCCTGCCCGACGACTACCCGATGGTCGCTCCCGCCTACGCCGCGCAGCGCTCGGCACTCGCCAAGCAGATCGGTCTCGGACGGCCAGGCGCGATGGCCGAGCGGGCGGCACCCGCCGAGAAGGAGCCGCCGGCCGGAGGCCGGCGCCGGAAGAGCTGAGCACCACGCGCGTCAGGAAACGGCGAGGAGCTTGTCGGCCATCGACTGCTCCTTGTCCCGCCGGGTCGAGAAGATCAGCGTGAAGAAGGTGCGCTGTACGCCCATCTCGGCGAGACGCGCCTCGCAACGCTCGGCCAGGCTGCAGATCGCGCTGAGTTCGCCCTCGATGTTGGTGCCGTTGGGATGCATCGTCGCGTCGAGACCGCTCGCCTCGATCAGTGTCTTGATCTCGCGCACGTAGGGCGAGACCGATGGGCCTACGCCCATCGGAACGATGCAGAAATCGGCCGAAACCTTCATCGCGAACACCTCCTCGAAAACCTGTCCCTGCGGGGCGCGGCGCCGACGTCACGCCACGCGTAGCGGCACGGCGTAACCTGTGCGATCACGGCCCTCGTCGAGACCCGCGCGGGCTTGGTCGAGAACCTCCGCGATTCGGCCTCCGACCGCGACGGCGATGGCCGTCGAGTTCGCGCCCTCGGTCTGTTGCGCCGCCATGCGGCCGATCGCGGCCGTGATCAGCGTCTCGACGCCGAGCAGAAGCGTCCGCGCCGCCTCGGGGTTCGTCTTGCCCATGGCATCCGTCACCGAGCAGCAGATCTCTTTCAACAGCCGGAAGGTCAACCGGTCGACGGCCTCGCGATCGGCGTGCGAGAGTTCGGGCATGTCAGGCTCCGAAGGTTCGGCATGGCGGACGACCGGGCCGTGCGTGTCCGGTTTACGATGACAGGTCGAACAGATCAGCCTTGCGCCAGGCTTGAAGTTGCGCCGCGCGTTCAATCGATAGCTGTGAAGCCCGGCCCGCTAACGGCGGGAGCGGGCGCGGCACGGTTCGGGACTGGTCCGATGCTGGTGTTCCTTGATGCGAGCGGAAGCCCGAGTCCTGCCTCCCGTCCGAGGAGGCGATGCCGCGTGCCAGTCGTCGTGGCCGACCCGGAACCGCTCAAGTGCCGCAGAAGGTTCGGTAGCCGACCCCCCCGCCCTCGGGCGCCTCGGCGTATCGGGCGAAGTCCGGCTGGTCGGCGTAAGGCTGTGCCAGCACGCGCAGCAGCTCCTCGAACGGGCCGAGATCCGCCCGCTCGACCGCGGCCTCGATCACCGCCTCGACCCGGTGGTTGCGTGGGATGAAGGCCGGGTTCACCGCCCGCATCGCCGCCGCCGTCTCGCCCGGCCCGCGCGCGTCGCGCCCCAGGCGCTCGCGCCAGCGCAGGGCCCAGGCATCGTAGGCGGTCGGATCGACGAAGAGGTCGCGCACCCGCCCGTCTGCCGCCGGGTCCGCGGCCGCGTCGGCGAGGCGCCGGAAAGTCAGGGTGAAGTCGGCTTGGTTCTCGGCCATGCGCCGCAGAAGGTCGCCTGCCAGTTCCGCGTCGCCCGCGCCTGGAAGCGGAAGACCGATCTTGCGGGCGAGCCCTCCATGATAGGCCGCCTCGAAGCTCGGCGCGAAGCCTCCGAGCGCCGCCTCGGCCACTATTACCGCCGCGTCCTCGGTCTCGGCCAGCAGCGGCAGCAGGGCCTCGGCCAGCCGGGACAGGTTCCACAGGGCGATGCGCGGCTGGTTGCCGTAGGCGTAGCGCCCGTTCTGGTCGATGGAGCTGAACGTCGTGCGCGCATCGTAGGCGTCGAGGAAGGCGCAGGGACCGTAATCGATCGTCTCGCCCGCGACCGACATGTTGTCGGTGTTCATCACCCCGTGGACGAAGCCCACCAGCAGCCAGCGGGCAACGAGGTCGGCCTGCGCCCCGATCACGCCTTCGAGCAACGCCCGGTAGGGCTCGGCGCCCGTCCCGGCCTCGGGGTAGTGCCGCGCTATCACATGGTCGGCGAGCGCCCGCAGGCCGTCCGTGTCGCCGCGTGCGGCGAAGAATTGGAAGGTGCCGACCCGGATGTGGCTCGACGCCACGCGGGTGAGCACGGCGCCGGGCAACACCCGCTCGCGCATGACCGGCTCGCCCGTGGTGACCGCAGCGAGCGCCCGGGTGGTCGGGATGCCGAGCGCCGCCATGCTCTCGCTGACGAGGTACTCGCGCAGCACCGGCCCGATCGCCGCCCGGCCGTCGGCGTGGCGGGAGAACGGCGTCGGGCCCGAGCCCTTGAGCTGAATGTCCCGCCGCCGCCCGTCGCGGTCGGTCACCTCGCCGAGCAGGATGGCGCGCCCGTCGCCGAGCTGCGGCACGAAGTTTCCGAACTGGTGGCCCGCATAGGCCGCGGCGAGCGGCTCCGCGCCCTCCGGCATCCTGTTGCCGGCGAACATCGCCACCCCCTCCGGACCGGCGAGCCAGTCCAGATCGAGCCCGAGGCTCAGCGCGAGGTCGCGGTTGAGCTTGATCAGGCGCGGATCCGCGACGGGCGTCGGCGCAAGCCGTCGGAAGAAGCGGTCGGGCAGCCGGGCGTAGCTGTTGTCGAAGGCAAGCGGAGCCGACATCGGGCGGTCTGGTCCTCTCTGGGCTCGTGAGCGTCCTTCAGACCAATGGGGACGGGCCGCCCGGGTTCAAGGCGCCGCCGGCACGATCCGGCAGCGCGGATCGGGTGTGCGGATCCCGCTCAGTGCCCGTGATTGCAGCCGGGGCCGTGCACGTGGCCGTGCTCATGGGCGTGGTCGTGCCCGTGCGAGTGGTCGTGCGAGTGGCCATGCGCGTGTCCGTGATCATGCCCATGATCGTGTCCATGATCGTGGGGCTCGTGCGCGTGGCCGTGGTGGTGGTGGCCGTGGTCGTGCCCGCAGGTGCTGTGGTCGTGGGCCTCGCGTTCCGGGCGAAAGGGACGCGAGACCGCCGCCGCGGCACAGCCCTGGCCCCGGATCAGCTCGGCATTGGCCGGCGTGTCGGGCACGTAGAGCACGTCGGCCGCGATCTCGGCGGGCACGTGGTTGCCGCCGAGCTGCCACGCGAGGCGCATCAGGCGAGCCGGGTTCTCGGCGCGGACCTCGAGCAGGGCCTCGGGCGCGGCCCGCACCGCCACGAGCCGCCCGTCCTCCAGCCGCAGCGCGTCGCCGTCCTCGATGCCCGCGGCCTTGGTGAGCGCGAGATCGAAGGCGAGCCCGCCCTCGGCGTGCAGGTGGCCGCTGGTCCGGCCGCGCGCGGCGTGGTCGAGGACGACGGTGTCGATAACGGCGTCCGGCCGCACCGCGGGTCTGCGCACCAGGGTCGTGGCTCTGTGCATGGGGTCCTCGCTGTGGAAGCCTGAAGGGATTGCGTCGTCGCGGGCAGCAGCCCGCATGTCGGGACGCGGCGGCGCGAAGGGAAGCCGTCGCGCACGGAACCTCGTGCGTAGGGAACCTTGGCCGTTCGCTTCGCGTTCATCTGCCATAACGGCTAAGCTCGATCCGTACCATCGTCGCGGCGGAACGCCGGACCGCACAAGGGAGACACCCCCATGATGAAGAAGCTCGCTGCTGTGGCGCTCGCCGGCACCCTGGCCCTCTCGCTCGGCGCGTGCAACACGCCGCAGGACCGTGCGCTCGGCGGCGGCGTCCTCGGCGCGGGCCTCGGCGCGGCGGTCGGCGGCCTCGCCACCGGTCGGGCCGGCGGCGCCCTGGCGGGTGCGGCGATCGGCGGCGCCGGCGGCGCCATCGCGGGTGCCGCCACGGCGCCGCGCTGCCCCTACGGCACCTACCGCGACGCCTACGGCGACGTTTACTGCCGCTGAGCGATCCTCAACGACCCTGCGGCAACCGCATGGTTCGGGGCTGGAGCCTTCGCGCTCCGGCCCTTTTCCGTTCGGGCTCGAGCGGCTATCGCAGACGGCTCCCATGCCTGCGGCGCCCACGATGATCCTCCCAGCCCCCTCCTTGCGGACGCCGCGATGACCTCCGGTCTCTGGGGCAAGCTCGGCGGTGCGGGCATCGGCATGGCACTCGGCGGCCCTCTCGGCGCGCTCGCGGGCAGCGTCGCCGGACACTACCTCTTCGACCGCGAGGGCGCGCCCTTCGGCCGCACGCCCCGCGCGGTGGCCTTTACCACCGGCCTCGTGGCGCTCGCCGCCAAGATGGCGAAGTCGGACGGCGTGGTGGTGCCCTCCGAGATCGAGGCCTTCGGCCGGGTCGTGCAGGTCGAGGAAGCCGAGCGCGCCGGGATCGAGCGTCTCTTCAACCTCGCCAAGACCACGACCGCCGGCTTCGAGGCCTACGCAGGGCAGCTCGCCGCGACCTTCCGGGACGAGCCGGCCCTTTTGGAGGACGTGCTCGACGGCCTATTCCACATCGCGACGGCCGACGGCGCGATCCACGAGGGTGAGGAGCGCTACCTGCACGCGGTGGCGGAGATCTTCGGCCTCGACGAGGCTGCCTTCCGCCGCATAGCCGCCCGCCACGTCCGGCTTGCCGACGACCCCTATCTCGTGCTCGGCCTGGAGCACGGGGCGGACGATGCCGCGGTCAAGGCGCGGCACCGCCAGCTGGTCGGCGAGAACCACCCCGACCGCGCCATCGCCCGCGGCCTGCCCGAGGAGGCGATCGCCATCGCGACGAACCGGCTCGCCGCGATCAACGCGGCCTACGACCGGATCGCGGCCGAGCGGGGCCTCCGGTGACGGCGGCGGCGAGGCCGGAGAGCCCAGTCGCGCAGGGCGTCCTGCCCTCGCCGAACCACGGCGAGCGCCGCGGCAAGGCGGGAGATGGCGGGCTTCCCGCGCGGCCGGACATGCTGGTCCTGCACTACACCGGCATGGAGACGGCGGCGGCCGCGATCTCACGGCTCCGCGACCCGCTGGCCGAGGTCTCGGCCCACTACGTCGTGTTCGAGGACGGGCGCGTCCTGCAGATGGTTCCGGAGGCCCGCCGCGCCTGGCACGCGGGTGCCGCCTGCTGGCGGGGCGAGCGCGACGTCAATTCCCGCTCGCTCGGCGTCGAGATCGTCCATCCCGGCCATGCCGGCGGCCTGCCGCCCTATCCGGAGGCGCAGGTGGAGGCGGTGGTCGCGCTGGCGGCCGACCTCTGCGCGCGCTGGCGCATTCCGCCCGAGCGCGTGCTCGGCCATTCCGACGTCGCGCCCGAGCGCAAGGAGGATCCGGGCGAGAACTTCCCCTGGGACCGGCTCGCCGCCGCGGGGGTCGGGCATTTCGTGCCCCCCGTCCCGATCCGCGACGGGCGCTTCTTCGCCCGGGGCGATGCCGGCCAGCCGGTCGAGGCCCTGCAGGCGATGCTCGGCCTCTACGGCTACGACCAGCCGGTGACGGGGATGTTCGAAGACCGTACCCACGCTGTCGTCGCCGCCTTCCAGCGCCATTTCCGCCCTGCCCGGGTGGACGGCGTTGCCGACGCCTCGACCATCACGACGCTGCGCGACCTGATCGCCGCCCTGCCGGGATGAGGTTCGGGGGCGGGCCCGGTGCAAGGTCCCCTATCAAGGTCTCCTATCAAATGCGGTTGTCGCCCCCGGGGCCCGGGGCGCAAACCTGATCTCCGCCGAACGCGCGGCGCGAGAACAGGGAGGCGAGACGCATGTTGAAGGCGTTCGAGGACCGCGAGCGCGCGGCCGAGACCCTGTTCGCCCGAACCGAGGAGGCGCGCTTCGCGGCGCATTGCGGCGGCATCCGGGTGCTCGCCGCCTTCGCCATGGCCAAGCTCGGCGTCGATGGCCGCACGGCCGAGGCCTACGCGCGAGTGCTCATCGCCGCGATGATCGAGGGGCAGCGCGACGCCGATCTCGTCGAGCGGGTCCGGGCGGATCTGCGCGCCAACGGCATCGAGGTCGCCCCGGAGGAGCTGCAGAGCGTGATGCTGCGCGCCGCCGCGTCGCAGGACGGCCCCGCGCTGGTCCCGCCCACCGGCGGCGCTCCGGGGGCTTCTCTCGGCCGGCGCTGAGCGGCCGGCTCAGGCTCGCTGGCGCACGAGGCGGGTTAGACCCGAGCAGGCGATCAGGCAGCCGATCCCCATCAGGCAGAGGCAGCCGATGATCGGGCCCGGCCGTCCGCCCGCAAGCACGATGGCGGCGACCAGCGGGATCAGAAGGACGACGAGCAGCAGCGTCATGGTTTACTCCGGCTGAACGGCGCAGAGCCTACCGGGGAAAGTGTTAACCCTGTGTCTCCGCCGCGGCCATCGCCGGGCGGCACGTCCCTGGGGACGTTTCGGCCGCAGGCGGGTTCTCCTGAAGGCACCGGACGGCGGGTCCGGGCGCCCGCCCCAGGAGCCCCGAGCGTGGACGCCAGCATCCCGGTCAACCCCGAGCTACTGCGTGCCGTCGGCCTGCCGGAGCCCGGGGGCGACAGCAAGGACGCGCGGGGCCGCGTCTTGGTCGCGGCCGGATGCCTGGAGGTGCCCGGCGCGATCCTGCTCTGCGCCGAGGCGGCCCTGCGCGTCGGCGCCGGCAAGGTCCGGATCGCCACCTGCCGGGATCTCGCGCTGCCGGTGGGCCTCGCCCTGCCGGAGGCACGCGTCCTCGCCCTTCCGCAGACGCCGGAGGGCCGCATCGCCCCTGAAGCCGCCGGCCTCGTCGCCGGGCAGGCGCGGGGATGCGACGCCTTCCTCGTCGGTCCCGGGATGATGGACGACGCGGACACAAGCGGTCTCGTGCGCGCCCTCTTGGCAGATCCGCCCGGGGCGGCCCTCGTGCTCGATGCCGGGGCGATGGCGGCGCTCGCCGAGGATCCGGATCTCGTGCGCTGCCTGGAGCCGCACGCGGTAATCACGCCGCACGCGGGCGAGATGGCGCGCCTGCTCGGCCGGGAGCGCGACGCGATCGAGACCGACCCGCTGGGCGCGGCCCGGGAGGCGGCGAGCCGCTTCCGCACCGTCACGGTGATGAAGGGCGCCCGCACCCATGTGGTGCTGCCGGACGGCACGGCTTACCGGCATGAGGCCGGTCATCCGGGCCTCGCCACGGCGGGTTCGGGCGACGTGCTCGCTGGCCTGATCGCGGGCCTGCTCGCGCGCGGGGCCGAGCCTCGCGACGCGGCGCTCTGGGGCGTCTGGCTGCACGGCGCGGCGGGCCGCAGGTGCGCGCGCGACTGCGGCGGCATCGGCTTCCTGGCCCGCGAGCTGTCCCCCGCGGTGCCGTCGATCCTCGCGGGCGTCCTGGCCGGAACCGAGGCCTGAGTGCCGCCCGGCCTCAGCCAGCGGCCAACGCGTCGCCGGCGTTCTGCACCGTGGCGTCTCGCAGCGGCTCCGCGATGCGCTCCAACGCCTCGGGATCGTGGATGCTGACGACCCGGTTGCGGATGCTGACGAGGCCCTCCTCGCGCAGGCGCCGGAGCACGCGGTTGACGTGCACGGAGGTGAGGCCGAGCACGTTGCCGAGCTGGTCCTGCGTCAGCGGAAAGGGGTATTCGAGGGCCTGGGCCGTGCCGGCCGTGGCCCCCAGCCGGGCGCTGAACTCGATCAGCAGGTGGGCGATGCGCTCCTCCGCGCTGCCCTGCCCGAGGCTGACCACCCAGTTGTGCAGCCGCCGCTCCTCCTCGACGATCTGCCACGTGCAGCGCAGGGCGACCTCCGGATCCGACTCGAAGGCCTCGCGCAGCCGCCGCTGCTCAAGGCGCTCGACGGTGGCGTCGGAGAGGGCGACGACCGCGTCGGGGTGCGCCGCCACGAAGGCGCTCTTGATGGCGAAGAGGTCGCCGGGCAGGAACACCATGAGGTACTGCGCCCGGCCGTCCGGGAGCTGGCGCACGCGCCCGACCCAGCCGGTCCGCAGCCGGTAGACGAAGCCGTGCTCCGCCCCTTGCGCGACGATCGTCGTGCCCGCCGCGAAGGCACGGGGGCAAGGCGCCGTGAGGTCGTCGAGCTTCCGGTCGCCGTTCGCGAGCGCGGTGGTGAGTTCGGGCCTGTGCAGGCAGATGGCAGTCGGCATCGGGCTCGTCGATCGATCGGGCGCAATCGGTGTCAATCTGCGGCACCGGCCGCGTTTTCCAAGCCCGGGCCGGGAATCCTGTCGCGGCCCTCCGCGGCGTCCGCGCGCCGCGCGTCCCGGGCGAGTTCCTCGGGCAGGCGGGTCGCAGCCTCCTGCCGGGCGACGATCTCGGGCAGGGCGACCGGCCGGTAGTCCCAGGCATCGACGCCGACGTCGCAGGAGCGGCGCGTGTCCTCCAGCGTGCCGTGGGTGTGGCCGTAGAGATGGCGGGTGCCCCGCCACAGGCCGGGCCAGGCCCGGTGGGCGTAGTGGGCCAGGAACAGGCGGCAGATGCCGCCCGCGCCGTCCTTGAGCGTGATGCGGGCGCTCTCGACGGGCGGGTCCGCCCAGGCGAGTCCGAGCACCCGCTTGCTGTCGTGGTTGCCCCGGACCAGCCGCTTCACCCCGTTGAGCCGCTCGAACACGGCGGCGCAGTAGCTCCGGTCCGCGTGCGCGGCGAAGTCGCCGAGGTGCCAGATCGCGTCGCCCGGCCCGACGACCGCGTTCCAGCGCTCGATCAGCGCCGCGTCGTGCGCCTCGATCGAGGCGAAGCGCGCGCCGCGCTGGCGTAGGATGTGGGTATCCCCGAAATGGGTGTCGGCGGTGAAGAAGACGCGCATGCGGTCCGGCGGGGCCTCGGTCGGGTCCGCCGAAGATGGCGCGGGGCGGTGCCCGGGCCAGGACCGCCGATCACGATCGCGTTCGACCCCGTCCGGCTCGCGGCCACACCGCCTGACAAAGCTTCGAAACTTTTGTCGGCGCGCGCGAGGTTAAGGCGCGGTTAATGCTTTCCTTCCCACGAGTGATGCCGGTGGCGACGCGAGCGCGCCTCCGGGAACGCCAGCGGAAGGGGCGGTAAGATGACGTTTCCGGTCGCGGCCGACGAGGCCAGGCGCCTCGCCGCGCTCGAAGCGCTCGGCGATCTTGGGGGCGAGGCGGCCGCGCATCTGGCGGCGATCGCCCGGACCGCCGCGAGCCTGTTCGACGCTCCGATCGCGGTGGTGCCCCTCGTCGAGCGGACGCAGCTGCGCCCGCTGGCCGCCTGCGGCGCCGACGCGCATCCGATCCCGCGGGAGGGCGCGTTCTGCGCCCACACCATCCAGTCCGACAATCCGCTGGTGATCGAGGACACCCTGTGTGACCCCGACTTCGCCGACAGCCCCCTCGTCACCGGCCCGGCGGGTATCCGCTTCTATGCCGGCGCGCCTCTCATCGTCGCCCCGGGCCTGCGGGTCGGCACGCTGTGCGTGATGGACACGCGGCCCCGCAGTTTTACCCCGGCGCAGGAAAACCAGCTGCGGGACCTCGCCGGCATCGTGGTCGGCCAGCTGCGCCTGCAGGAGGCCAATATCCGGCAGCAGCAGGAGATCGCCGCCCGCGAGGCGAGCGAGGCCCGCTACCGCGCGCTCGCCGACGCCCTGCCGCAGCTGATCTGGATCTTCTCGATCGAGACGGGCGAGAACGCCTACGTCAACCAGCAGTTCGAGCGCTTCTACGGTTCGATCGGGCCGTCCCGCGCCGAGCGCCTCGCCCGCAACCATCCGGAGGATGCGGAGCGGATGGACCGGGCGTGGCGCACCGCGATCCGGACCCGCAGCCCCTACCAGATCGAGGGACGCCTGCGCCGCCACGACGGGGCCTATCGCTGGCACCGGCTGGTGATGATCCCGATCCGCCAGCGCGGCGAGATGGTGGCGATGCTGGGCACGGCGCTCGACATCGACGACATCGTCACGGCCCGGCGCAAGCTGGCTGAAACCGGCAAGCTCCTCCAGCTCGCCCAGGATTCGGCCGGCGCAGGCACCTGGGATCTCGACCTCGCCTCCAGCCGGATCACGTGGTCGGCCGAGAGCGCCAAGCTCCACGGCATCGACGCCCCGAGCGGCTACGTGCTCGGCACCGAGGAGTGGCTCGCGATGATTGATCGCGCGGACGGCGCGGCGGCGCTCGCTGCCGCCGCGGCGGCCGCGGAGCAGCACACGAGCTTCGCGGTCGAGTTCCGCATCCCCACGCCCGACGGGGTGCGCTGGATCCTCGGGACCGGGCGCGCCCTCTACGATGCGGACGGGACGCCGCAGCGGGTGATCGGCCTCAACATCGACGTCACGGCGCGCAAGGCGGCCGAGGACGCCCTGTTGCGGGCCAAGGCCGCCGCGGAGGCGGCGCAGCGCGATGCCGAGCGGGCGAGCGCCGCCAAGAGCGACTTCCTGGCCACGATGAGCCACGAGATCCGCACGCCGCTCAACGGGGTGCTCGGCTACGCCGAACTCCTGGTGGACGAGCTGGAGCCCGGGACGGTGGCCCGGCTCCATGCCGAGCGCATCCGCGGCGCCGGTTCGAGCCTGCTCACCGTGGTCAACGACGTGCTCGACTTCTCGAAGATCGAGGCCGGACAGGTGGAACTCGCCGCCGAGCCGTTCGGGCTCGGTGCGGTCACCGACGAGGCCGTGGCGATCATGCGGGCGGCGGCGGAGCAGAAGGGTCTGTGCCTCGCGGTCGAGACCGGGCCCGGCCTTCCCGAGCGCGTCGTCGGCGATCCGGACCGGCTGCGGCAGGTCCTGCTCAACCTCCTCAACAACGCGGTGAAGTTCACTGCCTCCGGCAGCGTCACGCTGAGCGTCGCGCGCTTGGACGGCCCGGCCGATGCGGCGCATCTGCGCTTCGCCGTGCGCGACACCGGCATCGGGATCCCGGCCGAGAAGCACGCCCACCTGTTCCGGCGCTTCTCCCAGATGGACGGCACGATCCAGCGTGAATACGGCGGCACCGGCCTCGGTCTCGCCATCTCGAAACAGCTCGTCGAGCTGATGGGCGGCGCGATCGGCCTTGAGAGCGCGGTGGGCGAGGGCTCGACCTTCTGGTTCCGCCTGCCGCTGCCCGTCGCCGGGTCGGCGGAGACGGAGGAGGCGCCGGTCCAGCAGGCCGGGCCCGCCCGACCCCGGCATCTCCTTCTCGTCGAGGACGTGGCCCTGAACCGGGAGCTGGCGCTGGCCGTGCTGCGCGACGCCGGACACCGGGTCGACGCGGTGGAGAGCGGGCCGGAGGCGATCGCGGCGGTCCAGGCCGGGTGCTACGACCTCGTGCTGATGGACGTGCAGATGCCCGGCATGGACGGGCTCGCCGCGACGCGGGCGATCCGCGCGCTCGCGCACCCCTCCGCCAGGGTCCCGATCGTCGCCATGACCGCCAACGTCCTGCCCCAGCAAGTCGCCTCCTTCCGGGAGGCCGGGATGGACGACCATATCGGCAAGCCCTTCAAGCGCGCCGCGCTCTACGCGATTATCGACCGCTGGGCGCCCCAGGACCTGCCGCCGCGGGCCGTGACGGGGACGCTCGACCTCAACACCTACCGCGAGGTCGCCGCCGTGCTGGGCCCGGAGCGAATGCGCCAGCTCCTCGCCACCCTCGCCAAGGAGATTACCGAGCGCTTCGGCGCGGAAGACGCGCCGCCCGGCCCCGAGCAACTGGCCCACGACGCGCACGCCATGATCTCGGCGAGCGGCGTGCTCGGCTTCACTGCCTTCGCTCGGCTCTGCCGTGAGGTGGAGCAAGCGTGTGAGACGCGGCAGGGATATGCGCCGGCGCTCGCCCGCCTGCACGCCATGCGGAGTGCGGTGTTGGCGGAAATCGCGCAGCTGCGCGCCGCCTGAGCCAGCGCGGATGGCGTTGGACCCGGTGCCGGATTCCGGCCTCGCGCTGGTCCCCCGGCCCCATCAGGCGCAGGCCGCCCGCGCGATCCTCGCGGCGCGCGCGGCGGGCCGGCCCGGCTTCCTCCTCGGCGACATGACGGGGCTCGGCAAGACCCTCTCGGTCTGGTCGGCGCTCGCCGCGATGCCGGAGCCGGCCGTGCTCGTCGTCTGCCCCAAGGGCGCCATGCCGCAATGGCGCCGCACGATCCGCGACGCGGGGCTTGCGCCGAAGGACGTGACGCTCGTCAACTACGAGCGCACCAAGGCGCTGATGGCCCCGCCGCAGGTCAGCACCCGCCGCTCGACCCGGGCGCGCAACAACGAGCTGGCGAAGCACGGCAGCCTGAAGCGCGTCTGGCCGCTGGTGGTGTTCGACGAGAGCCACCGGCTGCGCAACCCCTACGCCCAGCAGACGATGGTCTGCCGCCAACTCGCGGACGCGGCCACCTTCACGGTCTACATGAGCGCCACCGCGGGCCAGGCCCCGCACGAGCTCGGCTATCTCGGCCGGTTGCTCGGCCACGCGGTGGGCAGCCCGACCGAGACGCTCGCGGATTTCCGTGCCCTGATGCAGCGCCTCGGCATCGGCCGCGCCAAGGGGCGCTGGGTGAACTGGTCGTGGAGCGCCAACGCCCGCGACTGTGCGGTGATGGCGGACCTTCTCTACACGGGCCCGCGCGCGATCGGCCTGCGCCGCCGCCCGGCCGACATCGCGGGCTGGCCGGAGGTGCAGCGGGAACTGGCGCCGACCGCGCTGAGGCCCGACGCGCGCCGCCTCTACGACGCGACCTGGCGGGAGTTTCGCCGGGAATGGGGGCTGGCCGGGGGCAGCAACCGGCGCCCCGCCGGCTGGGCCGCCGACCTGCGCTTCCGCCAGAAGGCGAGCCTGCTGCGCGTCGCCGGCACCGCGGATTTCGCCGAGCTTCTGCTGGAGGCGGGCGAGCAGGTGGCGCTCTCGGTGGCCTTTCTGGAGACGGGCGCCTCCCTGATCGAGACCCTGCGGGGGCGCGGCTGGCGGGTCGACGCGATCGACGGCACGCGCACGGCCGAGGAGAACGAGGCGGCCCGTCTCGCCTTCCAGACCGGTGCCCTCGACGCGGTCGTCTTCACGGTCACCGAATCGATCTCACTGCATCGGAACGAGTTGCCGGGCGGTGAGAGGACCCGGGCTCTTGTCGTCCACGACATGCGCCACAGCGCGATCCAGCTCGCCCAGATCGAGGGCCGCTGCCACCGCGACGGCGAGGCCGCGGTGATCCACTACGCCTACGCGGAGGACACCGTCGAGGAGGCGATCGCCGCGACGGTGCTGCGCCGGATGGCGGCGATGGACGCGATGGCCGGCGAGGATACGGGGATGATCGACGCGATCGCGGCCTGCATCGCGCGAGCGGCCTGACGCGCCCCGCGCGGGACGGAGCGCGCCACGGCGTCAGGCGCGTCAGCCGCCCGCGAGGTGCACGAGCAGCAGGGACACCGCCGCGCCCGCGGCCGCGAGGCCCAGCAGGGTGACACTCGACACTTGGTCCTGGGTATCGACATTCTGGCCCGAGCGGTGGTCGGGCGTGTTGGCCGCGGTGCGGCCGTACTCGGTCTGCTGCATGGGTTCCCTCCGTCTCTCGGCGGGAAACGCGCCGGACTCGCGTCCGTTCACCGGAAGGGTTGCTGCCACCCGCGCGGATCAGGCAGCGACGGGGGTCCGCACTGGTTCCGCGCCCCGCACCGTCACGGCACCGCCGCGGCGGGCCCTCAGGGTCCCGCCCTTCGGCACCACGGTCCAGCCCTCGCGGCACCCGTCGATCGGCTCCGAGACCACGATGAGCCCGGTCTCCGTCTCGCGGTAGTACAGGCTCGGCGGGCGCCCGTCGCAGGCCCAGCGGTAGGCGGTGAGGGTCTCGCCGTCCGTGAGGAGGGCGGTGAAGCGCAGCGGCTCCGAGACGCCCGCCGCCTGCATCAGACCGCGGACCTGCGCCAGCGTCTCGGCCATCGCGCCGACCGGGTCGTCGGCGAGCCCGTTGGCGAGTGCCAGCAGGAAGATCGCCTCGGAATCCGTGCTGCCGCGGCGGCGGTCGTAGAACTCGTCCGGGATCAGCGCTTCCAGGCGACGCTTGATCCGGTGATAGCCCCCGATCTGGCCGTTGTGCATGAACAGGTAGGGGCCGTGGGCGAAGGGGTGGCAGTTCGCCCGCGCGGTCGCGGTGCCGGTCGCGGCCCGCACATGGGCGAAGAAGGTCCTGGCCCGCACCTGCCCGCAGAGGTTCACGAGGTTCTCGTCCGACCAGGCCGGGGAGATGTCCCGGTAGACCCCGGGCTCGGCCCGCTCGCCGTACCAGCCGATGCCGAAGCCGTCGCCGTTCGTCTCCGTCTTCCCCTCGTCGGCGTGCAGCGACTGGTGCACCAGGGAGTGCGCGGGCGCGCAGACCAGTTCGGAGAGAAAGACCGGCTCACCGCTGTAGGCGAGAAAGCGGCACATGGCTGACGCACACCTCCTGTTCGCGAGATCCGGCACAGAGCACGCCATTTGCGCCAACCGCGTGATGCGGATGCGGCGCGATCGCGACGCTCGTCCGGCTCGCAGGTCCGGTCCCATCCTGTCCGACAGGCAAGGCGCGTACCGTTTCGATACCCGCCGTCATGGAACCGTGATTTACAGGGCGACAGGGTGAACAGGTTCTTAACGTGCCGCAACACCGGCCGGTCTGATGCGTTGCCGGCACAGTGGGGCGAGCCGGCATCACGTTCGAGCGCGCGTGCCCGCCCCGCCGCACGCGCATCGACCGCCGCCCGACTCTTGTTCCGGGGTTCCAGGCGGCGCACCATTGCCGAATCGGGGAATCAGCGGCCCACCAACGAGGCCGTCCGTGAAGGCGTTAGACCGGCATCTCTCAGATCGAAGGAGACCCCATGGGTCAAGCACTGCCAGACTGTCCCGTCGCCCTCGTGGTGGAGGACGACGACGCGGTCCGCAACCTCGCCGCCGCGGTTCTGGAGGAGACCGACCTCGACGTCATCGCGTGCGCAAGCGCCGAGGACGCGATCTCGATCTTGGAGCGCAGTGACGTCAACGTCGCGCTGCTCTTCGCCGACGTCCGCCTGCCGGGCGCGATGGACGGGATCTCGCTCGCCCGTACCGTCGAGGACCGCTGGCCGGAGGTCCGGGTGGTAGTGACCTCGGGCGACGACGCCCGCGACGACGCGCGCCTGCCGAAGGAGGCCGTCTTCATCCGCAAGCCCTGGGGCGCGCTCGACGTGCTGGTCCAGGCCGAGCACGCGACGCTGGCCGCCGCTCGCGCGGCCTGAGCTTCGCCGCCCGCGCATCCCGGGCTCGCCTTCGATGTCCCGGAATGGCGGCTCAGGCCGCCGCCTGGGACATCGACAGCGACTCCTTCTTGATCAGCTCGCGGTAGAAGCCGTCGAGATGCGTCAGCTTCTCGGGCGAGCCGTCCTGCACGATGCGCCCGCCCTCCAGCACGACGATCCGGTCGAAATCCTTCAGCGTCGAGAGGCGGTGGGCGATCGCGATCACGGTGCGGCCCTCCATTAGGTTAGCGAGCGCGTGCCGGATCGCCTCCTCGGACTCGGCGTCGAGCGCGGAGGTCGCCTCGTCGAGGAGCAGGATCGGCGAGTTCTTCAGGATCGCGCGGGCGATGGCGATCCGCTGGCGCTGGCCGCCCGAGAGCTTCACGCCGCGGTCGCCCACGATCGTGTCGAACCCCTGCGGCAGCGCCTTGATGAAGTCGGTGCAGTGCGCGGCCTCGGCCGCCTTCCAGACATCCTCGTCGCTCGCCTCGGGTCGGCCGTACCGGATGTTCTCGCGCAAGCTGCGGTGGAACATCGAGACGTCCTGCGGCACGACGGTGATCGCCTCGCGCAGCGATTCCTGCGTCACCCGGTCAATGTTCTGGTCGTTAATCAGGATCTGGCCGCCCTTCACGTCGTAGAAGCGCTGGATCAGCGAGAACAGCGTCGACTTGCCGCCGCCCGACTTGCCCACCAGGCCGACCTTCTGGCCCGGCTCGATGCCGAGGTCGAAATCGGTGAAGACCGAGCGCCCGTCCGGGTAGTCGAAGGCGACGTGCCGGAAGTCGATCTTGGCGCCCTGCCCGGTCAGCGCCTTCGCCTCCGGGTGATCGACGAGGTCGTGCGGCTGCAGCAGGGTGTGCAGGGCCTCTGAGAGGCGGGCGGTGTGCTGGGTGGCGTCGACCAGCGCCACCGCGAGGTCGCGGGTCGCGGCCAGGATGCGGATGCCGAGCGTGCAGACCAGCACGACCTGGCCGTTCGTGGCCTGGCCAACCTGCCACATCGAGATCGCCCAGTAGAGCAGGCCGAAGATCGCCAGCACGGTGAGCACCGCGTGCACGATGCGCAGCTTCTCGAGGTAGAGCAGCGAGGAGCGCCGGGCGCTCATCTCGGTCTTGATCGTGCCCTCGAAGCGGATGCCCTCGCGCTTGAAGGCCGAGAAGGCGCGCACCAGCGGCATGTTGCCGACGAGATCGACCATCTCGCCGTCCACGCTCGCGGCCTTGGCGGCGAAGTCGTGGTGGAGCGGTTTGCCGGCCGATGCCATCTTGAACATCAGCACCACGACGGAGGTGAAGACCGCCGCGAGCACGGCCGCCATCGTGACGTTGACGGTGCTGATGTAGACGAGCGAGCCCACCGCCGCGACGCAGGGCGGCATCACGTTGAACACGAACATGTTCTCGACCGTGAAGATCGCGTTCGAGGTCGCCGTGATGCGGGAGGCCAGGGTGCCCGGCTGCCGGTCGGAGAAGAAGGTCGGCGAGTGGCCGGTGAGGTGCCGGAACAGGTCCCGGCGGATGTCGCCCGTCACGCCCACGAAGGTGAAGGCGCCCACGAGCGCGGCCACGCGCCAGAGCAGGTTGTCGGCGGCGATGAAGGCGATGAGGACGGCGAGCGCCCCCCAGACGAGGTTGGCCTCCGGCCCCTTGCCGAGCGCGTCGACCACGCCCTTCAGCGCGTAGTCGGTGCTCACCGAGAAGCCCACGGCGCCGAGCACCGAGATCAGGATCACCAGGTGCGGCAGCCAGCGGCGCTTCAGGTAGCGCCCCACGAAGGCGAACGGCCTGTCGGCGTATTGGCAGAGGTCTTCCATCGCGATGGGATCTCGATTTCAAACGACGCGGATGCGCGGCGGACAGGGTGTTCGGGGCCGGACGAAACGTGAGCGCGGGCGGGCCAGCCCGCGGCAGCAACGCGACAGCGCCACCATATGTTGCAATGAGCCGCGGCGATCAGCCCCCTAGCTCGTTTTACCTGCAGAATCTGAACGTCGCTTGACCGACATGCGATTCCGATGCCGCGGTTAGGCCGCCCGCGGCTCCCGGCGGGTCTCCGGCATGGCGAGCGCCACCAGCAGGAAGGCGGCGAGTCCCACCACCGCGAGACCTAGGAAGGCCGCGTGGCTGCCGAGCCTGTCGGCCATGACGCCGGCCAGCGAGGTCGAGAGCGCCGCGCCGATGCCCATGGCGGTGCCGACCGCGCCGAGCGCGAGGTTGAACCGGCCGGTTCCCCGGGTCAGGTCAGAGACGACGAGGGGCACCATCACGCCGAGCACCGAGGCGGAGACGCCGTCGAGAACTTGGATCGCGACAAGTAGGTAGGGGTCGGTGGTGTAGGCGAAGAGCAGGCCGCGCAGGGGGAGCGCGGCGAAGCCGGCCAGCAGCACGGGATAGCGCCCGTAACGCTCGGCGGCGCGGCCCACCGCGGGCGCGCAGACCGCCAGCACCGCCTGCGGGACCATGATGCAGGCGGCGACCAGCGCCGTCGCGGTCTCGCTCGCCCGCAGCGTCAGGGCGCTGCCGACGAGCGGGAGCATCGCGGCGTTCGCCAGAAAGAACAGGGTCATGCAGCCGGCGAAGGCGAGCAGGCCCCGGTTGGTGAGGAGCGTGCGCAGCCCCCCGCTCTCGGCGGGCGCCACGTCCTGCGTTCGCACGTTCGCGTCGATCTCGTCGGCGCGGATGAAGGAGAGCGCGATGATCGTCGGCAGCACCAGCGCGGCGGTAAGGTAGAAAACGGCGCCGTTCGACAGGTAGTAGCCGCAGGCGCCCATCACGGCCGCCGCGCAGGCATTGCCCATCGCCTGGAAGCTCGCGTTGCGCCCGAGGCGCTCCCCCGCGCGGGCGTGACCGACGAGGCCGATGCTGATCGCGGCGATCGCCGGCGTCAGGATGCAGCTCGCCGCCGAGTGCGCCGCCATGGCGAGCAGCACGATGAGGAAGCTCGGCCAGACGACGAGGGCCAGCGCGCTCGCCGAGATCGCCGCCACCGAGACGCCGGCCGCGAAGCGCTTCGAGCGCACCGCGTCCACGAAGGCGCCGCCCGGCACCTGACCCAGAAGGCTGACGAGGCTGCCCACCGTCAGGGCGAAGCCGATGTCGGACTGCGTCCACTGCGCCTGGGAGAAGTAGACCGCGAGGAACGGGCCGAAGCCGGTTTGCAGATTCGCGACGAAGAACGCGAAGGCGTCGAGGCCCCGCCGGCTGCCCCGGGAGACCGCGCCGCTCGTCGGCGCGGGCTCGGGCATCGCGGGCACCACCGGATCCGGAGCGGCATCCTTGAGGCGGACCGGTCGCGTCCGTGCCTCGTGGCGCGGCAACTCGCGCTCGCGGTGGGGGATCACCCGCCGGTTCTTCGTACGCGCCACCGTCACTTATCGGGAGCCTTCTCGGGCGCGGCCGGCTGTGCCTGCGTGGGCGCGGGCGAGGCCGGCACGGGCGCCGTCTGCGCCGCGGGTGCCGGCACGGGCTGGGAGGCGGAGGGCTGGGCCGCCTGGTCGCCCTCCGGCCCGGCCGGGCTCGCGGGACCGAGCACCACGATCGGGTCGCCCGCCTTGTACTCGGGCGAGACGCGGACCTGATTGCGGCTCAGCTGGAGCGAGATACGGCCCGCCTTGCCGTCGGTGCTGAAGCGCAGCGCCCGCCAATCGACGGCGATCTTGCGCGAGCCGACACCGAGGAAGCCACCGAAATCGATGATCGCGGCGCGGGGCCGGCCGTCCCGGTCGATCACGACGTCGATGATGCGACCGAACTCGTCGCCGTTGGCACCCCGCACGCCCTTGCCGAGCAGGGTCTCGTAATCCTGCGTGTCGAGCACGGTCGCCGGCGTGCCCTGCTGCTGGGTCGGGGCCTGGGCGGGTGCTTGAGCCGGCGCGGGGGATGGCGCCTGCACGGCCGACGGAGGCTGCGCAGCGGGCGGAGGCGGCGGGGGGACGGCTTGCGCCGGCGGGGCAGCAGGAGGTTGGGCAGTCGGCCCCTCCCCGCTCGGAACGGTCTGCGCCGCGGCGACGGCCGCCCACAGGGTGATCGTGGCGGTCGCGATCATCCGGTCGAGTCTGAACACGCGGGGGCCTCGGTTTCTCGGGGTCGTTCGGGCTGCCGGCACAACCGCGGCCGTTCCGGCGGGTTCCGGCCCGCCGACGGGCACTGTCTGCACGCCGACCTGGGCGAAGTTATGGATCGGCCGGGCTCCGGCCGCGGACGGCCAGCAACTGCGCAGGCCGCACCTGAGAGCATGGTCTGCGGGCAAGATCCGGGCCCGCGCGCCACGCCACCCACCGAAACGCGTCGGATGAGGGCCGTGGCCCCGCCGCGATGTCTTGGTTTTCGCGCAATCTCCGTCATAGACAGGCCGGAGCAACGATGCGAGCCGCGATGAACTCAACGCGGTCGCGATCCCGAGGACCTGCCATGTCACCGTCGCCTGCCTCTCCGGCGCAGCCGTCCCGTCTCACGCCGACGCGCATCGCGCTGCTGACGGCCTGCCTCGCCGCGCTCGGCGGCTGCCAGGCGCTCAGCGGCAGCGGCGGCGTGATGCCGGCGGGCGATGTCGGGCCGCCGCCCTCCCTGCGTAGCAGCCTGCCGAACCGTCCGGTGCGCGGCGCCAATGTCGACGAGGACGGTCGCCCGCTCCAGACTGCCCCGACCCGCTCCCTCGACCTGCCCAAGAATGCCCGCGGCGAGACGCGCGCCGCCGCGCAGGCCGAGCGCCGCATCCGGCGCGAGGACATCGAGGGCGGGAACGCCGCGGGCGGCACCAGCTCCGGCTCCATGAGCCCTGCCCTGACGCCGAGCGGCGGCGTGGGCATGGGCGGCCGGTTCTGAGCGGGCCGGGCCGGTGCCGGTGAGGCCCCGGCCATTGCCGGTGGACAGCCGCCGCGACCGACCCCGAGCCCTCTTTTACGACCCTTGCCTCCGCCGCGAGCCCTCTTGTAGGGTCTCCCTGTCGACGGAGGCGAGGCGCCGCCGCCGACCATGACCACCGGCGTGCGTTGAGGATTTCCGCACCGGTTCACAGCTGCCCCGGCCGCTGTGGAACCTGGGATTGCGGCCCTACGCGCGCTCACCCATGCCGACCGTCCTCGCGGGCGGCGCGCATGCGCGCAGGGTTGGGAGGGGGACTATGGAAGCGGGCCTGAGCTGGACCGACGAGCGCGTGGCGCTCCTCCGCCGTCTGTGGGAGGACGGCCAGAGCGCGAGCAAGATCGCGGCTCAGCTCGGCGGCGTCACCCGCAACGCGGTGATCGGCAAGGTGCACCGGCTCGGTCTTGCCGGCCGGGCTAAGCCCGGCGAGGAGGCCCAGAGCGTGTCGCGCGCAGCCCGCGCGCCGGCTCCGGTCGCCGAGATCGAGACCGCCATCGCCGTGGTGGAGGCCGAGGCTCCCGAGCCCGTGGCCATCGTCGCGCACCGCCCCGCGCCCGCCTTTCCGCCGCCTCCGTCCCCCGCCGCGCCCACGGCGCTGGCCGTCTCGCAGCGCGTGACGATCATGGACCTGCGGGACTCGATGTGCCGCTGGCCGCTCGGCGACCCGACGACACCGGATTTCCGCTTCTGCGGCGCCCGCTCGATCACCGGCTTGCCCTACTGCACCCACCACGCCGAGATCGCCTACCAGCCCGCCACCGAGCGCAAGCGCGAGCGCCGGGTCGCCGGCTTCCGCTGAGGCAAGCGTCCCGGACGCGGCTTCGGACCGCGACATCGGCGCCGCGCGCATTGTCTCGGCGCCGGCCGGCCACACCTCCCGGGCTCCGGTACGAGGAGACCCGCCATGGCTGGAGCCGTTCACGCCGACGCCGCGCTGCTCGGGCGCCCGCACATCCGCGTGGATGGCCTGCAGAAGGTCACGGGCGCAACCCGCTACGCCTCGGATCGCCGGTTTCCGAACCTCGCCCACGGGGCGCTCGTGACCAGCGCGATCCCGCGGGGGCGCATCTTGGGCATCGAGACGGCGGCGGCCGCCGCGATTTCCGGCGTGCTCGGCGTCTTCACCCATCGGGACTTCGCCGGCGGGATCCGGCCCGTGGCGCACCTGATGGCGGGCGGCTACGCCAACAGCTCGCACCTGCCGCTCGGCTCCGATCGGATCGCCTATGCGGGCCAGATCCTGGCGCTGGTGGTGGCCGAGACGGATGAGGCGGCCCGGGCCGCGGCGGCGCTCGTGACGGTCGGCTACGAGCCCGAGGCCTTCGCGGCGAGCCTCGACGCGCCGGGTGCCGAGACCGTCCGCCTCGCCGACCTCAAGGAGAAGCACGAGGACCCGCGCCGGGGAGACGCCGACGCGGCGCTCTTCGCAGCGCCCCACCGGATCTCGGCGCTCTACCGGACCCCCGTGCAGCACCACAACCCGCTGGAGCTGTTCACCACCACCTGCCTCTGGGAGGGCGAGCGCCTCACCGTACACGAGCCGACCCGCTACGTCGGCGCCCTGAAGCACGGCCTCGCCGAGCAGCTCGGGCTCGACCCCGGCAACGTGCGCGTGGTCTCGGGTCCGATCGGCGGCCATTTCGGTTCCAAGCTCGCGCTCTCGCAGCACACCGCCCTCGTCGCGCTCGCCGCACGACGCCTGGGACGCCCGGTCGCCCTGGTGCCGACGCGGCGGCAATGCTTCACCATCGCCAACCACCGGCCCGAGACGCGCCACGAGATCCACCTGGGCGCCGACCGTGCCGGCCGCTTCACCGCCCTGGTGCACGAGGCCGAAATGGGCGCCTCGCGCTTCGATCCCTTCGCGATGGAAGGAACGGACGTTACCGCAAGCCTCTACGCCTGCCCGGCGATCCGCACGGAGGAGCGGGCGGTGCGCCTCGATCGAAACACGCCGGGGCCGATGCGGGCCCCGCCGGAGGTGCCCTACCTGTTCGCGCTCGAGAGCGCGGTCGACGAGATGGCGGCCGTGCTCGGTCTCGACCCGATCGAGCTGCGGCGGCGCAACGACACGAGCACCGATCCGGTCTCGGGCAAGCCCTTCACCACCCGACCGCTGATCCGCTGCTTCGAGACGGGCGCCGAGGCCTTCGGCTGGGGGCGCCGCCGGGCCGGGCCGGAGCGGGACGGAGCCTGGCTCGTCGGGCTCGGCTGCGCGGCCTCGGTGCGCCCGGTGAAGATCGCGCCTGCGGTGATGCGCGTCGCGATCGCCCCGGACGGGACAGTGGCTGTGGAGAGCGCCCACCACGAGATCGGCAACGGCATCACCACGCTGCTCGCCATGGGGGCGGCCGACTGGCTCGGCGTGCCGGTGGGCAGCGTGACCGTCCGGCTCGGCGACACCGACCTGCCGCCGGCCGGCCTCTCGGGCGGCTCCTCGACCACGACGAGCCTGATGAACGCGCTCGATCAGGCCTGCCGGTCGCTGCGGGCGCGGCTCGCGGCCGGGGCCGCCGCCGAGGGCGGCCCGCTCGCGGGCGCCGAGACCGCCGACATCCGGCTCGCCGGCGGCTCTCTCGCCGCCCGGGACGGTCGCAGCGTCGCGCTGGGCCGCGCGGTCGCCGCGCTCGACTTGCGCGGCGTGGAGACCGTCGCCGAGTTCGTGCCGGACGGCGTCGGCCCGGAGGGCCTCGCGGCGGTGAAGGCCGGGCACATCGCGCTGAGCGCGGGCGGCGCCGCCCTGTCCTGGGCCTTCGGCGCTCAGTTCGCCGAGGTGCGGGTGCACGAGGAGACCGGCGAGATCCGCGTCGCCCGGCTCACCGGGGCCTTCGCGGCGGGCCGCGTGCTCAACCCGCTGGCCGCCCGCAGCCAGCTTGCCGGCGGGATGATCTGGGGCCTGGGCTCGGCGCTCCTGGAGGAGACGGTGGTGGACCGCGGCACCTACCCGAACGCGGATCTGGCCGAATATCTCGTCGCCACCGCGGCGGACGTGCCGCCCGTGATCGAGGCGATCCTCGTGCGCGACGACGATGCGGGCGTGAACGCGCTGGGGGTCAAGGGCCTGGGCGAGCTCGGCATCATTGGCGTCAACGCGGCTATCGCCAACGCCCTGCACCACGCCACCGGCCGCCGCCTGCGCCGCCTGCCGATCCGCTGCGAGGATCTGCTCTGAGGCGCGCGCCCGGCTCTGGTCCCGGGACCGGCGCGCCTATCTAGAGGGTGCGGCGACGGTGCGGCCGCGGTTCAGGGATGCGTAGCATGTCGTCGATCCAGGGTGCGGTGGCGCCGACCTCCGTGGCGGCGCGGGTCGCGAGCGCGCTCGTCGCGCTGATGCTGGCGCTCGGCCTTTCCGGCTGTGGCGCCATCAACCGGGTGCCGACCCTGGAGGAGCAGGCCAAGGCCTCTTGGAGCGAGGTGCAGAACCAGTACCAGCGCCGTGCCGACCTGATCCCGAACCTCGTCGAGACGGTGAAGGGCTACGCCCAGCAGGAGAAGGACGTGCTGATCGGCGTCACCGAGGCCCGCGCCAAGGCGTCGAGCGTGAAAGTCGACGCGGGGACGGTGAGCGACCCGCAGAAGCTCAAGGAGTTCCAGGACGCGCAGAACCAGCTCTCCGGCGCCCTCGGCCGGCTGCTCGTCACCGTCGAGCGCTATCCCGACCTGAAGTCGAACCAGAACTTCCTGGCGCTCCAGTCCCAGCTCGAAGGCACGGAGAACCGGATCGCCGTGGCGCGGCGCGACTACAACGGCGCGGTCCAGGCCTACAACACCGAGATCCGCACGATTCCGGGACGCTGGATCGCGAGCATCTTCTATCCCGAGGCCAAGCCGATGGAGACCTTCGCGGCGACGCCGGGCTCCGAGCGTCCGCCGAACGTGAAGTTCTAGGCCGCTCCCCAGCGTGCCGCCCGTCCCGCGCACGATCCGATTCCTCGCGCCGCTCCTCGGCCTCCTCGCGCTGGCGCTCGCGGTCCTGCCCGCGCTCGCTGCCGAGCTGACCTTCCTGGAGCTGAGCGGCCGGGTAGTCGATGCCGCGAACATCCTTCCGGCCGACCGGCGGGCGGCCCTTGAGGCGCGGCTGAAGGCCTACGAGGAGAAGACCTCCGATCAGGTCGTCGTCGCGACCGTGACGAGCCTGCAGGGCACGACGGTCGAGGATTTCGCCAACCGCCTGTTCCGGCACTGGAAGCTGGGTCAGGCGAAGACCGACAACGGCGTCCTCCTGCTCGTCGCGCCGACCGAGCGCAAGGTCCGCATCGAGGTCGGCTACGGACTCGAAGGGTCGCTCACCGACGCGCTCTCCCGGGTGATCATCGCGAGCGCGATCACCCCCCGCTTCAAGGAGGGCGACTACGCGGGCGGCGTCTCGGCGGGGGTCGAGGGCATCCTGTCGATCCTCTCGAAGGATGCGGAGGAGTGGCAGCGCCGGCCGGAGGTGCGCGAGGATCAGGTCGATCCCGCGCAGGTCGCGATCTTCGTTGTCCTGTTTCTCGTCGTCCTGTTCGCGGTCTGGCGGATGAACCGGAGCGGGCGCCGCGGCGGCCTCGTGGTGCTGCCGGGCCCGATCGGCGGCGGCTGGAGCGGCGGCACCTGGGGCGATGGCGGATCGGGCGGGTTCGGCGGCGGGTTCTCCGGCGGTGGGGGCTCTTCGGGTGGCGGAGGAGCGTCCGGTGACTGGTGAAATCGGCCTGTCCCGGGCGGCGCGCGCCCGCATCGCCGAGGCGGTGGCCCGCGCGGAGGCCGGCACCGCGGGCGAGATCGTGGTGATGGTGAGCGCCCGCGCCGGGCTCTACCGCTCGGCGCCCCTCGCGGCCGCGCTCGTGGGCGGCCTCGTCCTGCCCTGGCTGCTGCTCTGGCTGACGCGTTGGAGCGCGGCGGCGATCCTTCTCGCGCAGGGTGCCCTCGTGGCGACCCTGCTCGCGGCGGGCCTCTCCGAGCGGCTGCGCCTCGCCCTGGTGCCGCGCCCAGTTCTGCGGGCCCGCGCCCGCGACGCGGCGGTGCGCGCCTTCCACGCACGCGGGCTCGACCGTACCCGCGCCCGCACGGGCCTTCTCCTCTACGTGGCGCTGGCGGAGCACCACGCCGAGATCGTGGCCGATGCCGGCATCGTGGCGCGCGTCGGCACGGAATCCTGGTGCGGCACGCTCTCGGAACTGACGGCGGCGCTCGCCCGCGGCGAGACGGAGGCGGGCCTGATCGGCGCCGTGGAGCGCCTCGGCGCCTGCCTCGCGCAGCACGTGCCGGCCGGGCCCCACGCGGTGGACGATTTGCCGAACCGGGTCATCGTGGAGGTCTGAGGCCGGCTACGCCGCGGCCTTCGTCACGGCGTCCACGACCTCGTCCACCACCTCGTTGACCAGATCCCGGTCGTCGCCCTCGGCCATGACGCGGATCACCGGCTCGGTGCCGGATGGGCGGATCACGAGGCGGCCGGCATTGCCGAGGCGCTCGCGGGCCTGCTCAATCGCCGTCACCACGCTGTCCTGGCGCAGGGGCTCGCCCGAGCGATAGCGGACATTCTTCAGGATCTGCGGCAGCGGGTCGAAGCAGTGGCAAACCTCGCTCACCGGCCGGTTCTGCCGCTGCACCACGCTGAGGAGCTGGAGCGCCGCCACCAGCCCGTCACCGGTCGTGGTGTAGTCCGACATGATGATGTGGCCGGACTGCTCGCCGCCGAGGTTGTAGCCGTGCTCGCGCATGTGCTCCAGCACGTAGCGGTCGCCGACCGCGGTGCGGGCGAGCGAGAGGCCGATGCCGCCGAGGAATCGCTCCAGGCCGAGATTCGACATGATGGTGGCGACGATTCCCGGCTGGGCCAGCAGGGCATCCTCCTTCCACGAGCGGGCGACGACCGCCATGAGCTGGTCGCCGTCCACCACCTGCCCCTTCTCGTCCACGATCAGCACCCGGTCGGCGTCACCGTCGAGCGCGATGCCGATATCGGCCCGGCGCTCGCGCACCTTCTCGACCAGGGCGGCCGGCGCGGTGGAGCCCACCGCGCGGTTGATGTTGAAGCCGTCGGGCTCCGTGCCGATCGCGATGACCTCGGCGCCGAGTTCCCACAGGGTCTCGGGCGCGACGCGGTAGCCGGCGCCGTTGGCGCAGTCGACCACCACACGCAGGCCGTCCAGGGTGACGTGGCGCGGGAGCGTGCGCTTGGCGAATTCGATGTAGCGGGCGTGCACGCTCTCGATGCGCTTGGCACGGCCGAGGTCGTTGGCGCCCGCGAGCTTCTTGTTGCGGTCGCCGTCGATCAGCGCCTCGATCTCGCGCTCGACCTCGTCGTTGAGCTTGAACCCGTCCGGCCCGAACAGCTTGATGCCGTTGTCCTCGAAGGGGTTGTGCGAGGCCGAGATCATCACGCCGAGATCCGCCCGCATCGAGCGGGTCAGCATGGCCACAGCCGGCGTCGGCACGGGGCCGAGCAGCAGCACGTCCATGCCGACCGAGGTGAAGCCCGCGACCAGGGCGGTCTCGATCATGTAGCCGGAGAGGCGCGTGTCCTTGCCGATGACGACGCGGTGGCGGTGGTCGCCCCGCTGGAAGACGAGGCCCGCCGCCTGACCGACCTTCAGCGCCAGCTCGGGCGTGATCACGCCGTTGGCCCGACCCCGAATGCCGTCGGTCCCGAAATACTTCCGCACGTCCCACTCCGCGCAAGCGACCGGATCTCAAACGCGCACGCTACCGGATCCCGGCCGTGCCCGGTCGATGGATTGCGATTACGGTGAATGCCCGCGGGCGCTCACCGCTCGTTCCAAAGGAAAGGGCGCCCGAAGGCGCCCTTTTGATGTCGTCGGCCGGGAACGGCCCCGTTTCGTCAGCCCTGCGGCTGCGGCTCCAGTCCGCCGTCGTTCTCCCGCGGCCGGCCGCGGCCGGCGGAGGGGACGGAGGAACCGCGGGCCGGGGTCGGCGGCACGTCGCCGCCGTCGCGGACCGGGGGCTGTCCCTTGAGCAGGTTGCGGATCTCCTCACCGCTCAGGGTCTCGTACTCCAAGAGGCCCTGCGCGAGGCATTCGAGGTCGTCCTTGCGCTCGGCGAGGATCCGGCGCGCCTCCTCGAGGCCCGCCTCGACGAGGCGGCGCACCTCGGCGTCGATCTTCTGGGCGGTCGCCTCCGAGACCGACTGCTGCCGGCCCATCGACATGCCGAGGAAGACCTCGTCGTTGTTGTCGCCGTAGGCGACGGTACCGAGCTCGGGGCTGAAGCCCCAGCGTGTCACCATCATCTTGGCGAGCCGTGTCGCCTGCTCGATGTCCGACTGCGCGCCCGAGGTGACCTTCTCGGGACCGAAGATCATCTCCTCGGCGATGCGTCCGCCCATCATGATGGCCAGCCGCGAGGTCATCTGCTCGTAGCTCATCGAGAGCTTGTCGCGCTCAGGGAGCTGCATAACCATGCCCAGCGCCCGGCCGCGCGGGATGATCGTCGCCTTGTGGACGGGATCGGTGGCCGGCACGTTGAAGGCGACGATGGCGTGGCCGCCCTCGTGATAGGCGGTGAGCCGCTTCTCGTCCTCGGTCATGACCAAGGTGCGGCGCTCCGCACCCATCATCACCTTGTCCTTCGCGTCCTCGAACTCGTGCATCGTGACGATACGTTTTCCGCGACGTGCTGCGAGAAGGGCAGATTCGTTCACGAGGTTCATCAGGTCTGCACCCGAGAAGCCCGGAGTGCCGCGCGCGATCGTCTTGAGGTCGACGTCAGGCGCCAGCGGCACCTTCCGGACGTGAACGCGCAGGATGCGCTCGCGGCCGGTCACGTCCGGGTTCGGAACCATGATCTGGCGGTCGAAGCGGCCGGGACGCAGCAGGGCGGGGTCGAGCACGTCGGGGCGGTTCGTCGCCGCGATGATGATGACGCCCTCGTTAGCCTCGAAACCGTCCATCTCCACGAGGAGCTGGTTCAGGGTCTGCTCGCGCTCGTCGTTGCCGCCGCCGAGGCCGGCGCCGCGATGGCGGCCGACCGCGTCGATCTCGTCGATGAAGATGATGCAGGGCGCGTTCTTCTTGGCCTGCTCGAACATGTCGCGGACACGCGACGCGCCGACGCCTACGAACATCTCGACGAAGTCCGAGCCCGAGATGGTGAAGAACGGCACGTTGGCCTCACCCGCCACCGCGCGGGCGATCAGTGTCTTACCCGTGCCGGGCGGGCCGACGAGGAGCACGCCGCGCGGGATCCGGCCGCCGAGGCGCTGGAACTTCTGGGGATCGCGCAGGAACTCGACGATCTCCTGAAGATCCTCCTTGGCCTCCTCGACACCGGCGACGTCGTCGAAGCTGACGCGCCCGTGCGCCTCGTTCAGCAGCTTGGCCTTCGACTTGCCGAAGCCCATGGCGCGACCGGCGCCCGACTGCATCTGGCGCGAGAGGAAGATCCAGGCGCCGATGAAGACGAGGATCGGCAGCCAGCTCACGAGAAGCTGGATGAACCAGGGCGTGTTGTCAGACGGGGGCCGAGCGGTGATCTGCACGCCCTTGCCCTGGAGCTTCGACACGAGGCCGGGATCGTTCGGCGCGTAGCTGGTGAAGTTGCCGCCGCCCACATAGGTGCCGCTGACATCCTGCCCGGAGATCACCACCGACTGGATCTTGCCGGCATCGGCATCGTTCAGAAGCTGGCTGTAGGCGATCTCGCTACCGCCGCCGCGATGACCCGGGTTCTGGAACAGGGTCACGAGGGCGAGCACGAGCAGGAAGATGACGACCCACAAGGCAAAATTGCGAAAATTCGGGTTCATCGACCATTCCTTAGCGAGTGCAGGCCCCCTCGCCCGGCGCTGCGGGCGATCCGGCACTCAGCGTCCAATGTAGGCAGAGGCCTACCCGTTGCCAAGTAAGTCGTCGCCGCGGAGAGCCGCCCGCGGCGGTGCCGGAGCGAGACGGATCGTCCCCCCCGGATCGGCCGCGATCAGGAAGCCCCGGAAGGTGCGCCGCAGCGCCCGGCCCTCCCGCAGCGCCGGCAGGAGCGCGGCGCCCAGACGCTCCAGGCGGTCGAGCCGTCCCGCGGCTGCTCCGGCCCGGTCGAGGGCGCGGTCGAGCACCCGGAGGGCGACCGCCTCGGGCAGGGCCGCGAGGGCGCGCCCATCGAGGGCCCCCTCCCCCGAGTGCTCGAGGCGCGACAGCGCGTCCTCGGCGATTCGCCCGAGCGCGTCGTCGTCGCGGGCGGCGCGCTCGGCGAGGCGGGCGAGGCGCTCGGCCGACAGGCCCTCCCCGGCGAGGAGCGGGAGCACCCGGCGCAAGCGGGCGCGCGCAAAGCGGTCGTCCTGATTCGAGGGATCGCGGTGGTAGGCGACGCCGCGGGCCTCGCACCACGCGACGAGATCGGCCTTCCGTAGGGCGAGGAAGGGCCGGGCGAGGACCAGCCCGGCGCCGAGCGCGCGGACGGGCCGCATCCCGGCAAGCCCGGCCGGGCCGCTGCCGGCGCAGAGGCGCATCAGAACCGTCTCGGCCTGATCGTCGCGGGTATGCGCCGTGAGGAGGCGCGCGGCGCCGGTCTCCGCGGCGTGGGCGGCGAGCAGGCGGTAACGCGCCGCGCGCGCCGCGGCCTGGATTCCGGTTCGGGGGGGCGGACCGTCCGGTTCCCAGGTGAGGATGCTGTGCGAGATGCCGAGCGCGGCGGCTTGCCGGGCGACCGCCTCGGCCTCCGCCCGCGCCTCGGGCCTGAGCGCGTGATCGACCGTCGCGGCGCGCAGTGTCGCCGGGTCGCAGGTTTCGGCCGCGGCGTGCATCAGGGCGGTGGAATCCGGCCCGCCCGAGACGGCGAGCAGGCAGGGTTCCGTCAGATGCGGCGCGAGCGCCGCCCGGAGGGCGTCGCCCGGCTCGCCGCTCAAGCGGTGCAGCGGGCGCGCTTCTGCTCGCGCGCCACGCCCTGGCGTACGCCGGGGCCGGCGGAGGGGAACTTGCGCTCGAGTTCGGCCAGGGTGGCGCAGGCCTGCTCGCGGGCGCCGAGCGCGTTCAGGGAGACGCCGAGCTTCAGCATCGCCTCGGGCGCCTGGGGCGAGCGGGCATAGTCGGTCGAGACCTTCAGGAACTGCTCCGCGGCCTCGCGGTTGCGGTTGCGCTGCAGGTAGCTCTCGCCCAGCCAGTAGGTCGCGGCCGGCACGTTCGTGTCGCGCGGGTGCGACTGGATGAACTGGCGCAGATCCATCTCGGCCTGCTCGTAGCGCCGGGCCTGGATATTCACGAGGGCGGTCTCGTAGTCCGAGCGGGCGTCGCCCGTGCCCGTGGCCGCGACGCTGGCGCTCGGGCGGGCCGGCAGGGCGCCGGTGGTGCCGACGCGGGCCGGCGGCGCGAGGTCGACGGGCTCGTCGTAGCCGGGGGCGGCGGCCTCGGCCTCCTCGGCATCGTCGATCGCGCCCTGGGGCAGGCGGCGCGCGACCGGCGCAGGTGTCTGGGTGACGGGCGGGGCGACGGCGACGGGCGCGGAGGGCGCCGTGCTGCCGAGCTGGCGCGGGGCGCCGGGCTGACCGGGATTCTGCTCTGGGTCGAAGGCGTCACCGCGCTTCTGCGGCTTGGCCGCGCCCGGATTCGTGCCGTTGACCGGGCCCGTCCCACCGGAGGGCTTGGCGCCGCTCTTCTCGTTCAGGCGGTACTCGACGTCCTCCTGGAACTTGCGCAGCTGCTCCTTGAGCTGACGGTTCTCGTACTGGAGGGTCTCGATCTGGCCGGCCATCATCCGCGACTGGTTCTCCAGGCGGCCGAGGCGCACCACGAACTCGGAGGCGTCCTGGGACGCGGCCGGCAGCGCGGTGGCGAGGACGAGGGCGGTCGAGAGCAGGAGGCGGCGGAGCATGGATGTCGGCACCGGACGTTGCGGCAGGCCGCGCCGGCGATCTCGCGCCGGCGCGGCCTGCCGGTAGCAGATGCGCGGCGCCGCGGCAAAAATGCGGCGCCGCGGTAAAGCTTAAGAGCTTGGCTTACGAGCCGGCGCCGCGGTCGAGCACCGTGACGGCGCGGCGGTTCTGCGACCAGCAGGAGATGTCGTTGCAGACCGCGACCGGGCGCTCCTTGCCGTAGGAGACGGTCCGCATCCGGCCGGCCGCGATGCCGCGGGAGGCGAGGTAGTCGTTCACCGCCTGGGCGCGGCGGGCGCCGAGCGAGAAGTTGTACTCGCGGGTGCCGCGCTCGTCGGCGTGGCCCTCGATGAGGAAGCTGTAGCGCGGGTAGCGCTGGAGCCAGGCGGCCTGCTTGTCGAGGGTAGCGGTCGCGGTCGGCGTCAGGTCGGTCGAGTCGGACTCGAAGAAGACGCGGTCGCCGATGTTCACGACGAAGTCCTGGGCGCTGCCGGGCACGCCCGCACCGCCGGCGCCGCCGCCCGCGCCGAAGCCCGAGGCGTCGGCGAGGTTCGAGTCCTTCGAGCAGGCGCCGAGGCCGAGCGCCGCGCAGAGCGCGAGGCCGAGGGAGACGGCGCGCAGGCGCGGGGAAACGGTCATGGCTGGTCTCAACTCCTGGAGGCGGGCACCCGAGGCCGGCAACCGGTCTTCAAGGCGCATCCGCTGCGTGTGTCTTGCGACCCTCATAGGCCGGCCCGGTTAAGCAGTGGTTCCGTCAACCTTGACAGGAGCTTTCGATCAGGCTTCGCGGCGCTCCGCCGTGTGCCCGCGCACCCCGTCCGGCCCGGGGCGCGGCGCCGGCCCTTCGGCACCGCACCACGGCCGCGCTTACAGGCCCGGAATGCGGCATCGCGGCGGCGATGCAGGGTTTTCTCGTCTCGATCCGGGTCGAGCGTTGCGCAGACGCTACAGGACAGGGGCTGGAGAACAGTCCTCGCCGAGGGGTTTAACCCTTCTTCAACCAAGAGGGCCGCGAATTCAGCCGGATCGACGGAATGGTTCGAACGATGCGCCCTGTACACAACGTCCTCGTGGTCGAGGACAGCTTCATGCTCCTGGAGATCATCACGCAGCTCTGCGCGTCGCATGGCACGCAGGTCATCGAGGCCTCGAGCGGCGAGGCCGCGCTGACGATCCTGCGGGAGCGCGGCGCGACGATCGACTGGCTGTTCACCGACATCAACCTGCCGGGCCTGATCGACGGCTGGACCGTGGCGGAGACGTTCCGGGCCGCCCATCCCGACCGGCCGGTGGTCTACACCTCGACGGCCCCGAAGCTGCCACCGCGGGCGGTGCCGGGCAGCCTCTACCTGCGCAAGCCGTTCCAGATCCGCGAGGTGAACGCCCTGTTCCGGATGATGCGCGACGGCGTGTCGGACCAGGGCCTGCGGGCCGCGGGCTGAGTTCTACCCCTTCGCCGCCAGGAAGATCTCGGCGATCCAGGGCGAGGTTGCCCAGGTCTCGACGCGCGGACAGGCGAGGTCGCCTGGCGCGGCATCGTCGTAGAGCTGGAAGCTTGCCGCAATGAAGCCCTCCAGATCGTAGAGGACCGGGAAGGCCGCCCCGCGGGGCTTGCGCTTGAACAGGTAGGAGCCGGTGATGCCGAACTGCTCCGCCACCGGCGGGTAGACCGGCCAGACCACGTCGTGGACCAGCTCGTCGCCGAGGTAGTCCTCGACCGCGACGGGCTCGGGCGTGAACCCGCTCTCGGCGAGCAGCCGCCGGGCGATGTCGCCGATGACGTAGGCCTTCGGGTGGTTGATCACGTGCATGAAGGCGCCGCGGCGACTCCAGCGGCCGACCTCGCGCTCCAGGCCGAAGCCAATGCCCGCCGAGCTTGTGACCAGCTCGCGCACCGCCGGGTCCCAGTGGTCGAAATATCCGAGGCGCTGGAATACGTCCTCCCGGAACAGGCTCGCGGTCTGCGCCACGGTGAGGCCGAGGCGGTGGGCGCAGAGCGCGATCGCCGAGTGGTACTGGCCGAGCGGCGAGGCCGCGAGCTTCTGGTCGGCGAGGTTCTGGGTGCGCCCGGCATAGACCATGTCCGGGTGGAAGGCCGAGAACACGATCGTCGGGAACATCTTCAGGCGCTTCTCGCGCGCGAACAGCGTGCCGCTGTCGCCGCCCGGCAGCAAACCGCCCGGAAAGGCCTGGGAATAGACGTGGTCGAAGCCCGCGAGCGTCGCCGCGAGCCCGTCGAGCGTGCCGTGGTCGCGCCGGAGCGTGCCCATCGAGAGATAGCGGACCGGGCTCTCGGGAGCGAAGAGCCGCATCGCCTGCGCCACGCCGCGCCCTTGGCAGTTGCCCAGCACTGCGATGCTCGGACCCTTGCGCCCGTCATCGACCGCCTTCGCGCGCCACGGTCTTGCCCAGGATGGCGCCGACAAGGAGAACGCGCTGCGGGCGCGCCGGGGCAGATCGCTGATGGCCAAGGCTGTGCCGGGGGTCTCGCGGGAGCGGGGTTCGCGGTCTATGCGAGACGCTCTTACCGCATCGGACGAAGGATCGGGAAGTTGGCTTCAAATCCGTATACGGGTCTACCGGCCGAGCGATTCTGGCGCAAGGTCGTCACCAACGTGCCGCCCTTCGCGGTCAACCCGCACCCCAAGGAGACCTTCGCGATCGCCCGGACCGACAAGGTCGCGACCGGCGGCTCCTGCTTCGCCCAGCGCGTCGCCGAGGCCCTGCGGGAGGCCGGGTTCAACTACTACCTCACCGAGGCGCCCGCGCCCGGCATGAGCGGCAACGAGGCCAATGCCCGCCAGTTCGGCACCTTCTCGGCCCGCTACGGCAACCTCTACTACACGCGCCAGTTCGTGCAGCTCTTCGACCGGGCCTACGGCCGGTTCGAGCCCGAGCTGACGGCGTGGCTGCGCGAGGACGGGCGCTACGTCGATCCGTTCCGGCCGACCGTCGAGCCTGACGGCTTCGCCAGCGAGGCGGAGGTGATCGCCGCCCGCGACGCGCACCTCGCCGAGGTGCGCCGCCTGTTCGAGACCCTGGACGTCTTCGTGCTGACGCTCGGCCTCACCGAGGGCTGGCGCTGGCGCGCCGACGGGGCCGCGCTGCCGCTGGCGCCGGGGGTCGCGGGCGGCACCTTCGACCCGGACCTCTACGAGTGCGTCAATGCGGGCGCGGCGGAGGTGCTGGGGGATCTACGCGGCTTCCTCGACCGGCTCTGGAGCGTGAACCCGGCCGCGCGGGTGATCTTCACGGTCTCGCCCGTGCCGATGATCGCGACCTACATGGACCGACACGTGATGGAGTCGAACAGCTACTCCAAGTCGGTGCTGCGCGTGGCGGCCGGCGAGGTCTGCACCGGCGACCCGCGGGCCGTGTACTTCCCCGCCTACGACATCGTCACCAGCAACGTGAACGCGGGCCGCTACTACAACGACGACCAGCGCACCATCAACGACGCGGGCGTGCGCCACGTGATGCGCCTGTTCCTGCAGACCTTCGCGAAGGACCGCGCCGTCCCGGCCCCGGTCCAGGCCGCGGCCGACATCACCGCGGAGTTCGAGGGCAGCGCGGGCGTGATCTGCGACGAGGAGCAGATCGAGCGCAGCGTGGCGTGATCCCGTTCCCGGCCGACCGGATCGGTCAGGATCCCTCCATCGTCAGTCCGGGGCGCCGCGGGCGAACCCGGACGATGGCTTGGGCTCGACGGCTCGGACGCGACGACGAAGGGGGCGCCCGGACGCCGGCTCAGGCGGCGGGCCGCGCCTTCGCCAGCCGGTCGAAGGCGACGAGTTCGTCGAGCAGGGCCGGCATGTCCGGCAGCGCCACCATGTTCGGGCCGTCCGAAGGGGCCCGGTCGGGATCAGGATGGGTCTCGATGAAGACGCCCGCCACGCCGACCGCGACCGCGGCGCGGGCGAGAACGGCGACGAACTCGCGCTGGCCGCCGGAGCTTGCCCCCTGCCCGCCCGGCTGCTGCACCGAGTGGGTCGCGTCGAACACCACGGGCGCGCCGCCGGTGACGCGGGCCATGATCGGCAGGCTGCGCATGTCGGAGACGAGCGTGTTGTAGCCGAAGGAGGCGCCGCGCTCGGTGACCAAGACGTTCGGGTTGCCGGCCTGCGTCACCTTGGCGGCAACGTGCTGCATGTCCCAAGGCGCGAGGAACTGGCCCTTCTTGACGTTGACCGCCCGGCCGGTGCGCGCGGCGGCGAGCAGCAGGTCGGTCTGGCGGCAGAGGAAGGCCGGGATCTGCAGCACGTCCACCACCTCGGCGACCGGCGCGCACTGCTCGGCCGCGTGCACGTCGGTCAGCACCGGCAGCCCCAGCGTCTCGCGGATCTCGGCAAAGATCGGCAGCGCGCCCTCCAGGCCGAGGCCGCGGGCGGCGATGCCGGAGGTGCGGTTGGCCTTGTCGAAGGAGGCCTTGAAGACGAGGCCGATCCCGCGCGCCTCGGCCATCGCCTTCAGGGCGGCGGCGATCTCCAGGGCGTGGGCGCGTCCCTCGAGCTGGCAGGGGCCGGCGATGAGGGCGAGCGGCAGGTGGTTGCCGAAGGCGGCGCCGCCGACCTTCACGGTGGCGGGCGCGGTGGCTGGGATAGGCGAGACTGAGTCCGACATGGCGCCGGTCTAACCGGCCGGGCGCGCCTGCGGAAGGGCGGCCTTGCGCACGAGGGCGCCCCGCCGTCCCGGCCGCTCGCGCCGCCGCTCCACCACGCAGAGGCTGGCCCAGCCGGAGAGGGCCACAGCGCCGGGGCCGGCCTCGCAGCGGATCGCCACGTCGTCGACCTGGGCCAGCATCGGCGCCCCGGCGAGCAGCGCGTCCTGGTGCAGGTTGAGCGCCGCCACCTGCGCGTCCCGGAGCCGAGCCCTGCCCAGCGACTCGGCCGCGAGCCCCACCAGCGTGAACCAGCCGACCGGCGGCCGGCGCTCGGCCGAACCGATCACGATCCGGGCGGGCGCCCGGCAATCGAGGCTCATCCGGTCGGCGTCCGCTGCCCGGAACACCGCGCCGGGCTCCGCCCGGCCCGCGAGCGAGGCGCCCGTCACGCGGATCACCCGCGCGGTGAGCGCGTCGCAGGAATCCGCGCGCGCCGGGGTGGCGGACAGGCAGGCGAGAGCGAGAAGGAGCGGGGCGGCGCGCATGGCATCGATGTAGCCCGCGTCCGGCATCGGTGAACAGGGGCGCGGAAGCCAGGAAGGCGCCGCCCGCTGCCGGACGGCGCCTTCCCGTTGATCGTCGGGCGAACCTGCGGTCAGCCCGCCTTGTTGAGCTGCACCGCGACGAATCGGGTGACGCCCTTGCCGTTCTTGACCCGCATCAGCACCGCCCTGCGGCCGGCGCTCTCGGCGGAGCGGATCTGCGCGGCGACCTCCGAGGGCTTGCTGACGCTCTGGCCGCCCACATCGAGGATCAGGTCGCCCTGCTCGATGCCCTTGGCGGCGGCCGGCCCGTCGGGGTCGACCTCGACCACCGCGACGCCCTGGTCGGCGAGGCCGACCTCGGAGGCGGGAGCGAGGCTCAGGCCGAGCCGCGGCTGGCCGTTCGACTCCTCGCCGCTGCCCCGGCTCGCCACCTTGCCGTCGGTCGGGAGCGATCCGAGCGTCACCGTCGCGGTGTCGCTCTTGCTGCCGCGCAGGTAGGCGAGTTCGACCTTGGAACCCGGCTTGAGGCCGGCGATCTTGCGCGACAGCTCCTTGGCGTCGTTGATCGGCTCGCCGTTGACCTTCTCGATCACGTCGCCGGACTTGAGGCCGGCCTTCGCGGCGGGCGTTCCGTCCTCGGCGTGATCGACCAGAGCGCCCTTGGGCTTGGCCAGGCCCAGGCCCTCGGCGATGTCCTGCGTCACCGGCTGGACCTGCACGCCGAGATAGCCGCGGGCGACCTTGCCGTCGGTGCGCAACTGCTCGACCACGGCCTGGACGGTCTCGGCCGGGATCGCGAAGGCGAGGCCGACGCTGCCGCCGGACGGCGAGGCGATCGCGGTGTTCACGCCCACCACCTCGCCGTTGACGTTGAAGGTGGGACCACCCGAGTTGCCCTTGTTGATCGGGGCGTCGATCTGCAGGAAGTCGTCGTAGGGGCCGGCGCCGATGTCGCGACCGCGGGCCGAGACGATGCCGGCCGTGACCGTGCCGCCGAGGCCGAACGGGTTGCCGATCGCCACCACCCAGTCGCCGACGCGGGGCGCGCCCTTGCCGAACTGGACGTAGGGGTAGCTGCCGGCCTCCTTGATCTTCAGGAGGGCGATGTCGGTCTTGGAATCCTTTCCGATGACCTTGGCGTCGAGCGTGCGGCCGTCGTCGAGGGTCACCTGCACGGTCTTGCTGTGATCGACCACGTGGTTGTTCGTCACCACGTAGCCGTCGGCCGAGATGATGAAGCCCGAGCCCACGGCGCCGCGGCTGCCGCCGCGCTGCTGCGGGCCGCCCGGAGCCCCATTCTGGCCGAAGCGGCGGAAGAACTCGCGCAGCTGCGGCGGCACGTTCTGCATGTTGCGGCCGCTCTGGCCGGGGCCGTCGTCGTCGTCCGCGCTCGCCGTGTCGTCGAGCTTGACCTTCACCGAGACGACACCGGGCTTCACCTTGTCGACGATGTTGGCGAACGAGCCCGGCGGGTGCTCGGGCGCCTCGATCGGGGTCTTGGGCAGGGCCTGGGCATAGGCCGGGGTGGCGGCGGGCAGGTAGGCGCCGCCGATCGCCCCGGTCGTCACGAGGGCGGCTGCGGCCACGGAAGCGAGGGCGCGGCGCTGGGTACGGGTCTCGGGCATCGGGATCTCCGGTCGGGAAGCTCTGCGCCGCGCGAGCGGCGATGAGACCGTCCTACCGGGGCGCCCCTGACCCGCCCGTGGCTGGCGGATTACGCTTTGGTCAGGTTCGGCCCCGGGGTTGGTTCGCGCGCGCCGATCGCGCACAGAGCGCGGGCAACCTCGGGAGATGCGGAACCGTGGCCTGGATCATCCTCTTCCTCGCCGGCCTGCTGGAGACCGGCTGGGCGATCGGCCTGAAATATACGGAGGGCTTCACGAAGCTCGTGCCCTCGGTGCTGACGCTCGCCACGATGGCGGCGAGCGTGGTGCTGCTCTCGATCGCGCTGCGCACCCTGCCGGTCGGGACCGGCTACGCGGTCTGGACCGGCATCGGCGCGGTGGGCACGGCGATCCTCGGCATCGTGCTGTTCGGCGAGCCCGCGACCGCCGCCCGGATCGCCTGCATCGGGCTGATCGTGGCCGGGATCGCGGGGCTGAAGTTCGCGAGCTGAGGCCTCACGTCTCCAGCCGGCTCAGCGCCTCGCGGATCCTGGCCAGCCGCTCGCTCTCCGCGTCGCGGCGCTCGCGGTTCTCCTCCACGATCTCCTCGGGCGCGCGGGCGATGAAGTCCGCGTTGCCGAGCTTGCCGTCGATCTTGCGGATCTCGCCCTCGGCCTTGGCGGCCTCCTTGTGCAGGCGGGCGACCTCGGCGGCGAGGTCCACGATGCCCTCCAGCGGCAGGGCCGCGACGCTGCCGCGCACGAGGAGCTGCACGGCGTTCTTCGGTGCGGTCTCGGCGAAGGTGATGTCGGAGAGCCGGGCGAGGCGCACCAGCGTGTCGCGCCACGCCTCGATCCGGGCGCGCACCTCCGGGCTCGCGCCGACGATCACCAGCGGCACCTGGGCGGCGGCCGGCACACTCGTCTCGGAGCGGGCGGAGCGGACCTCGGTCACCAGATCGACTACATAGCCGACCTCCGCCTCCGCCCGGGGATCGGCGAGGCCGGCGAGCGCCGGCCAGGGGGCGAGCGCAAGCAGGCCGCGCCCGGGCAGCCCCGCGCCCTTGATCGCCCAGAGCTCCTCCGTGAGGAAGGGCATGAAGGGGTGCAGGAGCTTGGCGATCTGGTCGATCAGGAAGGCGATGCTGGCCTGCGTCTCGGCCTTCAGGCCCGCATCGACGCCCTCGCCCTGCAGTACGGGCTTGGCCAGTTCGAGATACCAGTCGCAGAAGATGTTCCAGACGAAGCGGTAGGCGGCGGTGGCCGCGTCGTTGAAGCGGTAGGCGTCGAGCGCGGCCTCGACTTCCGCGACCGCGCGGGCCGCCTCGCCGAGCGCCCAGCGGTTGACGGGCTGGCGCGCATCCTCCGGCTGGAAGGCCGGATCGAGCCGGCAGCCGTTGAGCTCCGCAAAGCGGGCGGCGTTCCAGAGCTTCGTCGCGAAGTTGCGGTAGCCCTCGACGCGGTTGACCGCGAGCTTGATGTCGCGGCCCTGCGCCGCCATCGCGGCGAGGGTGAAGCGCAGCGCGTCGGCGCCGTACTGGTCGATCAGCCCGAGCGGATCGACGACGTTGCCCTTCGACTTCGACATCTTGGCACCCGACGCATCGCGCACCAGCGTGTGCAGGTAGACGGTCGCGAACGGCACCCGGTCGGTGACGTGGAGCCCCAGCATCATCATGCGGGCGACCCAGAAGAACAGGATGTCCTTGCCGGTCACCAGCGTGCTGGTCGGGTAGAAGCGGGCGAGTTCCGTGGTGTTCTCCGGCCAGCCGAGCGTGGAGAAGGGCCAGAGGCCGGAGGAGAACCACGTGTCGAGGACGTCCGGGTCGCGGGTGAGCGCGACCGGCCGGCCGCGCGCGGCCTCGGCCTTCTCCAGCGCCCCGGCCTCGTCCGGCGCGACGTAGATGCCGCCCTCGTCGTCGTACCAGACAGGGATCTGGTGGCCCCACCAGAGCTGGCGCGAGATGCACCAGGGCTCGATGTTCTCCAGCCACTGGAAGAAGATCTTCTCGTAGTTGTCCGGCACGAAGCGGGTCTGCCCGTCGCGCACCGCCTGGAGCGCGCGCTCGGCCAGCGGCTTGACGTTCACGTACCACTGGTCGGTGAGGTAGGGCTCGATCACGACGCCCGAACGGTCGCCGTGCGGCACCGCGTGGATGTTCAGCTCGATCTGGCGCAGGCGGCCGCGCTCCTCCATCAGGGCGACGACGCGCTTCCTCGCCTCGGCCCGGTCGAGGCCGTGGAGCGCCAGCGTCTCGGCCTCGGGCGCGGCATCCGCCAGGAAGGCGGCGTTGCCGTCGATGAGAATGCGGGCCTCGGGATCGAGCACGTTGATCAGCGCGCAGCCGTGGCGCTTGCCCACCTCGAAGTCGTTGAAGTCGTGCGCGGGCGTGATCTTCACCGCGCCGGTGCCCTTCTCGGGGTCGGAATAGGCGTCCGCCACGATCGGGATCAGGCGACCGACGAGGGGCAGGCGCACCCGCTTGCCGACCAGCGCGGTATAGCGCTCGTCCTCCGGGTGGACCGCGACCGCCGTGTCGCCGAGCATCGTCTCCGGGCGGGTCGTGGCGACCGTGATGACCGCGCCGGTCTCGGCGCCATTTTCGTCCACGACCGGATAGTCGAAGTGCCAGAGATGGCCCTTGGTCTCGATCTGCTGGACCTCGAGGTCGGAGATCGCGGTCTGGAACTTCGGGTCCCAGTTCACGAGGCGCTTGTCGCGGTAGATCAGCCCCTGCGCGTGCAGGTCCACGAACACCTTGAGGACGGCGGCCGAGAGCCCCTCGTCCATGGTGAAGCGCTCGCGCGACCAGTCGCAGGAGGCGCCGAGCCGCTTGAGCTGGTTGACGATCGCGCCGCCCGACTCCGCCTTCCAGGCCCAGACCCGCTCCAGGAAGGCCTCGCGGCCGAGGCTGCGGCGGTCCGGCTCGCCGTCGGCGGCGAGCTTGCGCTCCACCACCATCTGGGTGGCGATGCCGGCATGGTCGGTGCCGGGCTGCCAGAGCACGTCCTTGCCCCGCATCCGCTCGAAGCGGCAGAGCACGTCCTGCAGGGTGTTGTTGAGGGCGTGCCCCATATGGAGCGTGCCCGTCACGTTTGGCGGCGGGATGACGATGCAGTAGGGCTCGGCCCCGGCGCGCTCGGGCCGGCCGGCGCGGAAGGCGCCCTCCGCCTCCCAGGCGCCGGAGACGCGCGCCTCGACGGCGGCGGGGTCGAAGGTCTTGTCCATCATGGGATGTTCGGGCCGATCGCGGGCGTGTCTGGAAGCTGCCCGCTTTCAACCCGTCGCGGGCGTCCCGTCAACACGGCACGCCCATCCGAGGCGGGATCAGCGCCCGCGCGAGACCCGTTCGATCTCGGCGCGGACCAGCCGTTCCACCATCACCGGCAGGTTGTCGTCGAGCCACGCCTTGAGCATCGGCCGCAGCATCTCGGCGACGAGGTCGTCCAGCGTCCGGGCGTTGCGCGACAGAACCGTGTGGGCGAGCGCGTTGAAGGCGCTGTTCACGCTGGCATCGGTCGCGGCCGAGATCAGGGGCTCGGCCGTCGTCGGTTCGGCGAAAGCCGGCTCGGGCGCGCGGGCCTGGGGCAGCGGCGGCGGAGGCGCGGGCGGCTCCGGTACGGGGTCCGGCTCGACGCTGATCGCGTCGAAGTCGAGTTCGTCGACACCGAAGTCGAGCGGGTCGGGATCGAGCGGGGCGGGCTTCGGCGCAGGAGCCGGCTCGGCGAACTCGGCGAGGTCGAGCACGTCGTCGGGCTCCGGGACCGCGGCGAGCTTGGGAGCGGGCTCCGCGGGCTTGGCCGCCTGATCGTCGGCGATGATCCGGCGGATCGAGGCGAGGATCTCCTCCATCGAAGGCTCGTGCGCCTTCTCCGCCGACTTGTCCTGAATCTTTGGGCTCGCTGCACTCATCCGGACGGCGCTCGGGCGGGGGTGTTCTGACGCCGATCCGCATCGGCTAGCGCCAGTATTTCACGCTTGGCTAACCGTACAAGCGCGTCCGGAGCACAGTCCCGGGGAAATCCACTCTGGATAATCCGCTCGGGAGAGATGCGATCCGCCGGGCCGGCCGCGTCAGCGACCGTCCGGCGTGCCGACGCCGAACCACAGATCCTTGACCTGATCGAAGTGCGTCTTGGGGCTGTAGAGCGCCACCGGCACGGCCGTGAAGCGAGCTGTCAGGCGGCCGATCGACTGCACCACGCCGTAGGAGAAGATCACCCGATCGCGCTGGGCCACGATCAGGTTCACGCGGGCGTTGAGCAGCTCCTGCTGTGCGTTCAGCACGTCGAGCGTGGTGCGCTGGCCGACGCGGGCCTCCTCGCGCACGCCGTTCAGCGCCACCTCGTTGGCCTGGACCTGGGCCTGCGAGGCGATCACGCGGGCCTTGGCTGCCTCCAGGTTGCCCCAGAAGCTGACGATCTGCGCGCGCACCTGATCGCGCACGAACTCGGCCTGGATGCGGGTCTGGCCGACCGTCTCCTTTGCCTGGCGGATCTGGGCGTATTCCTGGCCGCCCTGGTAGATCGGGATGGTCAGGCGGCCGAGGATCGAGGCAGCGACGCCCTGCGTGTTCGGAAGCTGCTGGTCGTAGAACTGCTGCACCGCGCCCTGAACGCTGAGCTGCGGCGCGAGCGCACCTTCCAGGACCTTCACCTGCGCCTCGGAGGCGTCGACCGCGTGGAGCGCTGAGAGGATCTGAGGGTGCTCCTTCAGGCCGATCGCGATGGCCGCATCGAGGCTCGCCGGCACGTAGCGGTCGAGGGGCCGGCCGGGGGCGAGCTGACGCGGATCGACCCCGATGATCTGGCGGTAGACGCCGATGCTGGTGCGCAGCTGCGACTCGGCCGCGCTCACCTCGGCGCGCGCGCCGGCGAGGCGCGCCTCGGCCTGGGCGACGTCGGTGCGGGTGACCTCGCCGACGTTGAAGCGGTCGCGCGTTTGGCGCAGCTGCTCCTCCAGCACCTCGACGTTGTTGCGGCGCAGTTCCAGCGTGGCGGTGTCCGAGAGCACGTTCATGTAGGCCTGAACGGCGCTGTACAGGGTGCTCAGCTCGGTGAAGCGCAGGGTTTCGCGCTGGCTGTAGACGCCGGATTCGGCGCGGCGCGTGTTGTTGTCGGTCTGGAACCCGTTGAACAGGTTCTGGTTGATGGTGATGCCGGCCGTGGCGGGCTTCGTCAGGATGGCGATGCTACGGCCCGCTCCACCGGTGATGGATTGGGCGGAGAGCGTGTTGCCCTCCGTCTGGGTCACACCGGCCTGGACGTTGATGCCGACCGTCGGACGGTAGCCAGACTGGGCGATGGCGACGTCCTCGTCGCGCACGCGGGTCAGCGCGCGGCTCGCGTTGAGCTGCGGGTTGCCGGCATAGGCCTTGGCGAGCGCGCTCTCCAGCGACTCGGCCGCGGCTTGCCCGGGGAGTCCGGCCGTGAGACCGGCGGTGACGGCAAGGCCGGCCAGCCGGAACGCGGCACGCGTCGCAGGTGTACGTCTTCTCACGTCGAACAGCCCTTGCGGTTTCTCGATTGTCTCGGATGGCCGCCGAAACGCGACGGCTGCGCGTTACGCTGCGCTTACCCGATCAAGCCCGCCCTGGCCTGACCTTAACCGATGCTAGGCCGCGGCGCCCAGGCTGTCCGCGGCGCTGCACCTGAATCTTGTCCGGGTGGCGTATAAAGGCGACAGTCGCGTCGCCGGGTCAGAAGGCGAAGCCCGCCTCCGCGGCGAAGGCCGCGAGCGCGGGAAGCGCCGCGTCGAAGATCGGCCGCGATCCGAAGGCGTCGCCGGCCCGGACGAACAGCGTCGCCTTGGCGGCCCGATCCGGACCGAGCACGCAGACGAGGCGGCCGCCGTCCGCGAGCTGGTCGAGCAGGCTCTGAGGCCGCACCTCCACCCGACCGTTGACCAGAATGGCGTTGAAGGGCGCGCCCGCCGGCGCGCCGGCCGCGAGCGCACCGTCCACGACCTCGACCTCTCCGGCCAGGCGCTCGCGCGCGCCGGCAGCGAGGTCGGCGGCCGGTTCCAGCAGGGTCGTGGCGGCGCCGAGTCGCGCCATGATCGCCGCCGCGTAGCCGTAGGCGCCGGCGACGTCGAGCGCCCGATCGCCCGGCCGGATGGCGAGCGCCTGGATCATCCGGGCCAGCACCATCGGGGCCGGCAGGCAGCGTGCCTCTGCGTCGGTCCCGGCGAAGCGGAGCGTCTGATCGATGTAGGCGAAGGTCTCGCGGCCCGGTGGGACGAAGCGCTCGCGCGGGACGGAATCGAAGGCGTCCAGCACCGCGTTGTCGTTCACGTCGAACGTCCGCAGCTGGCAATCGACCATCAGGCGTCGCGCCTGCGCGTAATCGAGCATGGGATCGTCTTTCCTCGACCCGGGACGGTGGCCTTGCACCGGCGCCGCACGGCGCAGCTTCCGGAGCACCGGGCTTTTCATGGATCAGCCGCCGAAACGCAAGGTTAACCGCTATGGTTAAGCGAGAGGTCCACCACTTCCCGCGCCTTACTGCGGGCCGGCCGCATTCAACCGATCGTTGTTGTCGCCTCTGCGGCTGGCGCTGCGCCCGGGCGGCAGCCTACGCTGTCATGACGGCCCGATTCGCCACGCGTGGCCGTCCCAGAGAAGACGATCCTTCGGGAGGAACGCATGACAACGACACGGCCGGGTCTCGGCCGGGCGCTCGCCGCCGCACTGTCCACCGCTTTGTCCACCGCGCTGCCCGCAACAGCGCTCCTCGCGAGCCCAGTCGCCGCGCAAGGCATCTCGGATGGCGCCGTGCGCATCGGCATCCTCAACGACCAGTCCGGAGTCTACGCCGAGTTCGGCGGCCGCTCCTCGATCGAGGCGGCCCGCATGGCGGTCGAGGATTTCGGCGGCAGCGTGAACGGCGCGCCGATCGAGATCGTCTCGGCCGACCACCAGAACAAGGCCGACATCGCGTCCGGCATCGCGCGGCAATGGTACGATCGGGACAAGGTCGACGCCATCATGGAGCTGACCACCTCCTCGGTGGCGCTGGCCGTACAAGGGCTCTCCAAGGAGAAGAAGCGGATCACCATCACCACGGGGGCGGCCACCAGCGACCTCACCGGCAAGCAGTGCTCGACCTACGGCTACCACTGGGCCTACGACACCCGGGCGCTCGCTGTCGGCACCGGCGGCGCGCTGGTGCAACAGGGCGGCAATACCTGGTTCATGCTGACGGCCGACTACGCCTTCGGCCACTCGCTGGAGGCCGAGGTCACCCGCTACGTCACCTCGAAGGGCGGCAAGGTCGTGGGCGGGGTTCGTCACCCGCTGGCGGCGCAGGACTACTCTTCGTTCCTGCTCCAGGCGCAGGGATCGGGCGCCAAGGTGATCGGGCTGGCCAATGCCGGCCTCGACACCTCGAACGCCATCAAGCAGGCGGCGGAGTACGGTATCACGCAAGGAGGGCAGCGGCTGGCCGCGCTGCTCTTCACCCTGGCCGAGGTGCACGGTCTCGGGCTCCAGGTCGCGCAGGGGCTGACGCTCACCGAGGGCTGGTACTGGGACCTCAACGACGAGACCCGGGCCTTCGGGCAGCGCTTCATGAAGCGCACCGGCAAGATGCCCAACATGGTCCATACCGGCACCTACTCGGCGGTGCTGCAATACCTCAAGGCCGTGAAGGCGGCCGGCACCGACGAGACCGATGCGGTCAACGCCAAGCTGCGGACGATGCCGGTCGATGATGTCTTCGCCAAGGGCGGCACGGTGCTGCCGAACGGCCGCATGGTGCACGACATGTACCTGTTCGAGGTGAAGAAGCCCGCCGAATCGAAGGGGCCGTGGGACCTCTACCGCCTGCTCGCGACGATCCCGGGACCCGAGGCGTACGCCAAGCTGGAGGAGAGCGGCTGCACGCTGACCACCGCGCGGGCGCCCTGACCCTGCCGCTCGAAGTTGTGCAAGGCTCGATTTTTCAACCGAGCCTTGCCATATGTGAATGCGGCCGGTTGCAGCGCACCTAGTCTGGCAGCCAGTCGGATGAGTTATCCCCCCTCTCGTCCGGCCGGCGTCGCCGACCGAATCTTTCCTCCCGATCGCTTTCGTGTCGGCGGCGCCCCCCTTCCGGGCCCGCATCACCGGGCCGCTTCAGGCCTCGGTCGCCGCGCCGTCGATCCCGTGCCGCTCCGGATTGATCTGGGCGAGCGCGCGCTTGGCCGCCTCCAGGGGATGCTCCGACTCGATCCGCACCGCCTTCAGGTCCGGGCTCTTGTAGACGGTCACGATGGTGTCCATCACCTCGGTGAGCGTGGTGCGCTTGTCCTCCGGAGCGGCGATCAGGAGCTGCAGGCCCCAGGCGCCGTAGAGATCGACCAGCGCCTGGCTGTTGCGCACGTCGAGCTTTGAGAAGGCCTCGTCGAGGAGGCAGAGGCCGAGGCCCGGATTCTCGTCGCCCGGCCGGTCGCCCGGATAGTAGGCGCTGGCGAGGGACGCCGCGATCGCCACGTAGAAGGGCGCCTGCGCCTCGCCGCCGGAGCCGCGCAGCGCCCGGCTCGACATGGTGGTGCGCGAGCCGTCCCGGCCGCGCATACCGATCTCGTACACGAAGTAGTTGCGGTAGTCGGCGAGCCGCGCCGCGTCCTCGGCTCCCCCGATCAGCGCCTGGATCTCCTCCAGCGCCGCCGCCATCGCACCGCCCTCCTCCGAGACGAGGAGCGCCTGCGCGGCGTCGGCCGAGCGCGCGACCTCGGTCGCCAGCGCGTGCACCGCGGCGTAGCGCCGGTCGACCGCCGCCTCGAAGGCGTAGGTCTGCCCGGTGAAGCTGCGCGACGACAGGCGCTCGTTCAACGCGTCGAGCCGGGCCTGGACGCGCTCGAACTTGTCGGCCAGCCGCGTCAGCAGGTCCTCGGTCATCAGGCGGCGCATCTCGCCCTCGGCCCGCTCGGCCTGGGCGCGGTAGCGGCGCAGCTCGTGGCCCGCCACCGCGTCGTGCTCGCGCTTGGCGAAGTCGTAGCCGAGGCTCGCCGGGGCCTCGCCTTGCCCCAGCGGGTTCGCGATGCGCCACTGCGCGCAGTACTCGGTGAGGTCGCGCTCGGCGGCGCGTCCCTGCGCGCGCGCGGTCTCGGCGGCCTCGCGGGCGAGCGTGCGCTCGGTCGCCGCCCGCGCGCTCATCCCCTTGCCGTCGAGCCCGGCGAGGTCCCGCCGCACGGAGGCGACGCCCGAGAAGTCCGGCGGGGTCTCGCGCAGCAGGCGCACCCGCATGGCGTCGCCCGTGCCGAGCCGGTTGATCGCGCCGCGGCGGGCGCTGAGCGCCGCGCGGGCCGCCTCGCGGGCCGAGCCCTGGCGCGCCTTCAGCGCCGCCTCGTCGGCGAGCAGGCGGTCGAGCTTGGGCTCCAGCTCCTCTGAAAGTTCGCGCAGATAGGCGACGCGCTCGCCGTTGAGTGCCTTGATCTCGGCCTCGATCCCGCCCGCATCCTGCTTCGAGAGGTTTTCGCGCTCGGTAGCCAGGGTCTTGCGCCGCCCCTCCAGCCCGTCGACCTCGGCGCGGAGCGTGTCGACGTCCTCCAGGCCGCGCTCGATCCGGACGCGGATCGCGGCGGCCGTGCGGGCGGCCTCGCGCAGGACCACGGCCTCGTTGCGCAGGCGCCGCGCCTCGGCCACGGCCGCCTCGTGCTGGCGCCGGCTGTCGGCGGTGGGGCCGCGCTGGCCGCGGGTCATCAGGAGGTCGACCGAGCGCGTAACCGTGTAGGCCATGCCCGCGGTGGTGCGGCCGGAGGGCGCCACGGCGCGGGCGAGATGCTTCAGCTCGGCGTCGTTCTTGGCGAGGTCGTAGCCGCCGAGCCGGACGCCGAGGAACGCCTCCGCGTGCGGGTCCTGCGTCTCGATCACCGCCATCGGCCCGTCGTCGTAGCGGCGGGGCCTCTGGCGGGCGGTGTCCGTGGTCTTGACCAGGATGCAGCGGCTGAAGCGGTCGCGGTTCTGCTGGAGCACCCCGAAGGCGTCGTCGAGATGGTGCGGCTCGACCACCAGGGCCTCGCGGGCGCGGCCGAGCAGGCCCTCGAGCGCCTGACCCCAGACCGGATCGACGATCTCGGCGAGCTCGCAGATCGGCGTCGCGTCGATGCCGCGCCGCGCCAGCTCGTTGCGGAACGCCACCGTGTCGGAGGAGAGGCGCGCGGCGGATCCCGAGACCGGCGCCGGGGCGGTGCGCTCGGCCTCTGCCTCCTTGGCGCGGGCGCGCAGGCCCGTATCCTCGGCGGCGCGCTCCAGCACCTCCTCGAAGGGCCCGAGGCGGCCGAGCCGCTCGACCAGCGTCGCGAGCTGGCCATCGCCCCGCAAGAGGTCCGCCAGCGGCGCCTCCTTGCGCAGGCCGGAGCGGGCGCAGGCCTCGGCGAGGGAGGCCGCGTCCGGCGCCTCCGGGCGCAGCAGGGACGCGACGGGCTGGAGCTTGCCCATCTGCAGAACGAGGCCGACGAGGTCGGTGACGCGCAGCGTCAGGTCGCGCCGGTCGCGGTCCAGCATGGAGAGGCCGAGATTCGAGGCGGCGAGCCGCCCTTCCGCGGCTTGCGCTGCCACCAGCGCCTTCTTCTCGGCGATCTCGGCGTCGATGTCGCGGACGTAGCCGCGGCTCGACGCGACGCTCTCGCGGGCGATGCGCAGCGCGTCGGCGCCCTCCGAGAGGCGGGTGCGGATCGCCAGCAGATCGACGCAGCGGCGGCGCAGCTCGATGCTGGCCGCCCGCGCCTCGTGGATCACGGCCGCCAGCACCGCGTCGCCCCAAGCCTCGTAGCGGCCGAGCAGGCGGCGCAGGCGGCCGAGCTTCAGCTCCAGCTCGGCGATGGTGTCGAGGAGCGCCCGCCAGTTCTCGACGGACTGGCGCACCCGCGCGACGTCGAGGGGCTCGGCGTCGAGCACGAAGGCGCGCACGAAGGCGCTGGTGTCGAAGATCGGCTTGAAGGCGACCGCGTTGGCGAAGCTGCGCAGGAAATGGCGCGGGTCCGGCACCGGCGCGCCCTCGCGCAGCGTCGCCAGGAGCTCCGCGGTGAAGCGCTCGCCCGAGGAGCGGAACTCCTCGAAGCTCTCGGAGCGTCGGCGCAGGTCAGCGGCGATCTCGCTCCAGGGTGCGGTGTAGCTGCCCTCCCCGTTCTGGCGGGCGTAGTCGCCGATCTCGAAGCGGTGGCCGGTCGCGATGAAGCGCGACAGCACGGTCTCGCGGCTCTCGCCGGCACGCGCGGCGAGCGCCAGCCCGACCGAGACGACCCGGCCCGTGTGCTCGTTCTCGAAGACGAGGACCAGCACCGTCTCGCAGGCCTCGCGGGTCGGGCGCCCGCCCTCGGCAGGGTCGCTGATCCAGCCGAGGCAGTAGTCGCGCACCGTCCGGGCGCTGCGGCCGGACGCGGAGGCGTTGAGGGCGAGCCGGCTCGCGTTGTTGCCGGCCAGCACCGTGCCGACCGCGTCGAAGATCGTGGACTTGCCGGCCCCTGTCGGGCCGACGAGCGCCGTCGCGCCGCGCACGCGGATCTGCTCGCGGCGGATGAGGTACCAGTTCGAGATCGCGATGTCGGTGAGACGGTACACCCTGTCTTGCCATAGCGGGGGTTGCGGAAGCGTGGCGCCCTGTGCGGGCAGATCGCGGCGGATGCAAGCCGCCGGGGTCTCACTCTCCACCGTCGCCCGCACTCTCGCCCGTACTCTCGCCTGCACCGTCCGCCGCGCCGGCCCAGGCCTCGATCCGCTCCAGCCAGCCATCCGAGGCCAGCACGAGGATGCCGGGCAGGACCATGACGGGCGTCACCCGCTCGGACCGGTCGCGCTCCCCGAGCCGGACGCCGCCGCGGCGAGCGAACAGGCGCAGGGTCTCGATCAGCCGGGCCTCGTCTGGCGGCTCGGAGCGGGCGGCGGTGCGGATCGACTCGACGAGATCGTCGGTGGTGATCTCCACGATGCCGTCCGTCGAGATGCGGTGGTCGCGCACCCCCTCCTCGTAGGCCAGCCGCAGAGCCAGCAGCACCAGCGTCTCGTCCTTGCGCAGGCGCTCGGAGACGATGTCGTGGCGCGCCGCGTCGATCGGCAGGGTCAGCGAGACCATCTGGTCCCGGTGCGAGACCGCCATCTGGTAGCCGAGGCAGGCGAAGTAGTCGGTGAAGAAGGGCTGATAGTGCCGCGCCAGCTCGTAGGAGCGGCCGATGCCGGGCGTGCTCGAGTAGATCACCTGCGCCTTCAGGAGCACCTGGAGCGCGCGCGACAGCTCCTCGGCGTCCGGAGCGCGGCTTCCCGGCGGTGGCGGCTCGTCGCCGTCGATGATGGCGCGGAAGGGCTCGAACATGGTCAGCTGGCGGTGGTTCGCGGGGCGCGTCGATGGGCGCGCTCCCTCTCCCACAGGCCGAGCCTCAGGGATACCCAGCGGATACCCGGCGGGAGGATGCGGCGCGGCGTGCCCGAACCTGCTAGGCCCCTCCCCCATGACAGAACCGGCCGACACCCTCAGGGCCCTCCGCCGCGGCGATCTCGCGGGCGCGCGCGTCCTGCGGCTGCCGCCGGGCCTCGCCGAATTCCCAACCGAGATCTTCGGGCTCGCCGACACGCTCGAACTCCTCGACATCGGCGGCAGCCCGCTCTGCGACCTGCCGCCGGATCTCTCGCGGCTGCGGCACCTGCGGGTGCTGTTCTGCTCCGGCGGTCGGTTCGCCTGCCTGCCGCCGGTGCTGGGCGATTGCCCGGCGCTGGAGCAGATCGGCTGCCGCGGCGCGGGTGTGGAGGCGGTGCCGGCCGAGGCCCTGCCGCCGCGCCTGCGCTGGCTCACGCTCACGGACAACCGGATCGCGGCCCTGCCGGCCGCGCTCGGCGAACGGCCGATGCTCCAGAAGCTGATGCTCTCCGGCAACCGGCTCTCCGCCCTGCCCGACAGCCTCGCGGGCGCGCCGAATCTCGAACTCCTGCGCATTGCGGCGAACCGCTTCGCCGCACCCCCGGTCTGGCTCGCCGGCCTGCCGCGGCTCGCCTGGCTCGCCTGCGCGGGCAACCCGTTCGAGCCGCTGCTGCCGCTCGCGCCGATGCCCGACGTGCCCTGGGACGACCTCGAACCCGGCGCGCTTCTGGGTGAGGGCGCGTCGGGCCGGATCCACGCGGCCCGCTGGCGCCGCGCCGACGGGGCGCACGACGTCGCCTTGAAGCTGTTCAAGGGCACGATGACGAGCGACGGCCTGCCCGAGCGCGAGATGGCGGCCTGTCTCGCGGCCGGCGCCCACCCGAACCTCTCCGGCGGCCTCGGCCGGCTCGTCGGCCATCCCGAGAGCGCGGACGGGCTGCTGATGCCGCTCCTGCCGGCGGAATGGCGGGCGCTCGCCGGCCCGCCGAGCCTCGCGAGTTGCAGCCGGGACGTCTACGACGACAGCCTGCGCTTCGCGCCCGCGGTGGGCCTTCGCCTCGCGCGCGCCGCTGCCCTGGGGGCAGCGCATCTCCACGCCCGCGGGTTGATGCACGGCGATCTCTACGCCCACAACTTGCTCTGGGACGGGTCGGCCGGCGCGGCCGTGCTGAGCGATTTCGGCGCGGCCTGCGCCCTGCCAGAGGAGTCCGGCTTCGCATTCCAGCGGGTCGAGGTGCGGGCCTGGGGGCTGCTGCTCGGCGAGATTCTCGACCGCTGCGATCCGGTGCCCGCGGAGATGGCGGCCCTGCGCGCACTGGAGCGGGCCTGCGTTCAGCCGGACGTCGGCGCGCGGCCGCTGATGGCGGAGGTGGTGGATGCGCTAGACCAGGTCGGGACACCGGAGGCCGGCTGATCGGTCCGGGACGGCGGACCCCTCTCCCCGCGCGCGGGGAGAGGCCTGTCTGCACCTCGTCGTGCAGACCGGAAGCGAAGGCGAAGCCGGAGTGGCGGTGAGGGGGCTTCGACGAAGGAGGCTCTTACGGACAAGCCCCCTCACCATCGGGCCGATACCTTTGGGATCGATGCGCCGCCTCGCCGCGCCGACGACAGGATCGTCGCGGCCCTCTCCCCGCAGGCGGGGAGAGGGCATGTCTGAATTCCTGCGGCCAGACCTTCTTCAGCGCCGCGCGCAGAGCGCCAGCGCCGGCCCGTTCACGTGGTCGGGTTCGTCGAAGTCGATCGTCACGGTGAAGCCGCGATCGCGGAAATAGGCGAGCAGGCTATCGCGCTCCAGCCAGACCGCGTGGCTCTCACCGCCGCCGCTGAAGCCCTGCCAGGACTTTGCGACGTCCGGGTAGAGCCGGCGCGCGCCGCGATAGGGCGTGCCGCCGATCGGCAGTGGCGGCCAGAACAGGGCGCGATCGGCGCGGGTTGCAACGATGTCGCCCTGGTGGACGTGCGTCCACAGGAAGACCCGGTCGGTGCGCGCCGTGATCAGGTCGAGCAGGCGCAGCGGCTCGGCCATGTGGTAGAGCACGCCGCAGGCGATTACCGCGTCGAAGCGCCCGCAGGTCTCCAGGAAGGGCAGGAAGCTGCCGAGCTTGAATCGGGTCCGGGTGAGGCCGAACAGCTCCTTCACGCACAGGCACTTGAGGAAGGCGCGTGGGTTCGCCTCGATCGAGGTGACCGAGCGGGCGCCGAGGCCCTCCAGCAGCGTCGCGTGCGCGCCCTCCAGGGGGCCCAGTTCCAGCACGTCGAGATCCGCGAAGGGGCCGATCTGCGCGTTCGCCCAGTGCAGGCGATGGTCGGCGAACAGCTCGGCGTGGCCGGGCTCGGCCACGAGATCGCCGGGCATCCGCGAGGACCACTCCCCCTGGAACAGATCGACGATGTTCTGATCGGACGGGCCGACGTCCAGAAGCTTCGATTCAATGGCCATCGTGGTTCCCGCGGAGAGCCGGCGCGCCGGCTGCCCGTCGTCTAGAGACGAACGCGGCCGAGGACCAGTCGATGGCCAGCCGAGGGGCCTCTCCGGCTCAGGAGGCCGTGGAGTGCCGGCCGCCGAGATCGCAGCGCTGCGGGCCGCTGCCGTCGAGATAGGTCGGCCGCACCAGCCCACCCCGGGCCTCGCAGTGCCGGCGGAAATCGCCCTCCGGCCGGTGGAAGCTCCAGATCATCACCATCGGCAGGATCATCACGAGGCAGATGCTGCCGATCACCAGGGCCGCCGCCAGCGCGCTGCCGCGCATCGGCTCCGGCGGTATGGGCCGTTCCGGAGGCAGCGGCGCCAGGAAGGCCAGGGTCAGCCCGAACCAGTCGAGGGCGCTCATCCGCCGCTCCGCTCGCAAGAGGCGCCCGCGGATCGGCCCGGGCGCCTCTTCATTCTAGGGCCGGGCAGGCCGCCTTGCGAGGCGCGCCCGGCGCGCGGGATGGTCGCGCCTCACGCGCGGCCGCCGGCCTCCGCCCTGTGCTCGCCGGCCCCGTGCTCCGAGGCGTGGGCGATGGCACCCCGGGTGCGCCAGAGGCTGTAGGCGACGCCGCCCGCGAGCAGCACCAGCGTGACCACGAGCGAGACCCAGGCCGGGACGTGGACCAGCTCGAAGGTGTCGGCAACCACGATCTTGGCGCCGATGAAGATCAGGATCAGCGCGAGCGCCGTCTTGAGGTAGGCGAAGCGGTCCACCATCGCGGCGAGCGCGAAGTAGAGCGCGCGCAGCCCCAGGATGGCGAAGATGTTCGAGGTGTAGACGATGTAGGTGTCGGTGGTGATCGCGAAGATCGCCGGCACGCTGTCGACGGCGAAGAGCACGTCGGCGGCGTTCACCAGCACCAGCGCGAAGGCCATCGGCGTCAGGAAGGTGGCGAGCTTGCCCGTCTTCGGGTCGGTCTTGCGCACGAGGAAGCGCTGGCCGTGCAGCTCCGGCGTCACCCGCAGCCGGCGCTGCAGGAAGCGCACCATGGCGCTGTCGCGGATGTCGCCCTCCTCCTGTTCGCGGGAGAACAGCATCTTGGCGCCGGCATAGATCAGGAAGGCGGCGAAGATCGACAGGACCCAGTGGGCCTGGTTCACCAGGGCGGCGCCGAGGCCGATCATCAGGCCGCGCAGCAGCACCGCGGCGAGGATGCCCCAGACCAGAACCCGGTGCTGCGCCGCCCGGGGGATGCCGAGAGACGTCAGGATCACCGCGATCACGAAGACGTTGTCCATCGACAGCGACTTCTCGATCACGAGGCCGGTCACGTATTCCTGGGCCGGCTGGGGGCCCATGTACCACCAGATCCAGCCGCCGAAGGCGAGGCCGAGGCCGAAGTAGAAGGCGGTGAGGAGGAGGCTCTCCTTTACGCCGATCTCGTGGTTCTTGTCCCGGTGCAGCAGACCGAGATCGAAGGCGAGAAGGCCGATGACGAGGGCGTGGAAGCCGATCCACATCCAGATCGGCTTGCCGAGCCACGCGTAGGTGAGAATGTCCATCATGGGGGCGCGATGCTCCTGACGAGGGGGCATCGGCTCCGACATCACGGGAGCATGAGGACGCATCCCGCCAGAGGGGCCCGCAGCCGACCGGCGCGAGGTGGGGCGCCATGCGGCGCGATTCAAGGACACAGATTAAAGGATACACCTACGCTTGACAGGCCGGCGCCCGGCCGCCTCATGCCGGGCGCATGCCGTTGGAGACACAGAACCAGGATCTCGCCGTGGTTGGCGGCGGCCCCGCCGGTCTCGCCGCGGCCGAGCGTCTGGCCGAGGCCGGCCACACCGTCACGGTCTACGAGCGCATGCCGTCCGTGGCGCGCCGCCTGCTGATCGCGGGCCGGGGCGGGCTCAATCTTACCCACAGCGAGGCGCTGCCGGACTTCCTCGCCCGCTACCACCCGGCCGGCAGCCTGGAGCCCGCCATCCGGGCCTTCCCGCCCGAGGCGCTGCGCGCCTGGTGCGAGGGGCTCGGGCAGCCGACCTTCGTCGGGTCGAGCGGGCGCGTCTTCCCGCGCGCCTTCAAGGCCTCGCCGCTGCTGCGGGCCTGGCTCGGGCGGCTCGACGGGCTCGGTGTCCGCATCCGCACCCGGCACAGGCTTGCGGCGATCGACGGCCGGACGCTCGTCCTCGACGCGCCGGACGGTCCGCTTCGCCACGCGCCCAGGGCAGCGCTCCTGGCGCTCGGCGGCGCGAGCTGGCCGCGGCTCGGCTCGGACGGCTCCTGGGTCGGGCTCGTCGAAGGGCTCGGCGTCCCGGTCGCGCCGCTGCGGCCGGCCAATGTCGGCTTCCGGGTGGCGTGGTCCGAGGTGTTCCGGGCGCGCTTCGCGGGCGAGCCGGTGAAGCGCGTGGCACTCAGCGCCGGCGGGCGGCAGGTGCGCGGCGAGATGGTGGTGACGCGCACCGGCCTCGAAGGCGGCGCGGTCTACGCGCTCGGGCGCGTCCTGCGGGAGGCGGCGGAGGCGGAAGGGTCGGCCGTCCTGACCCTCGACCTGCGGCCGGACCTCCCGGAGGCGGATCTGGCAACGCGCCTCGCGCGAGCCCGGCCCGGCGAATCCACGGCGAGCCGCCTGCGCAAGGCGGCCGGGCTCGCGCCCGTCGCGGCGGGGCTGCTGCGCGAGTCTCTCGGCGGCCCGCTGCCCGCCGAGCCGCGCGCCCTCGCCGCCCGGATCAAGGCCGCGCGCCTCACCCTCGACGGGCCGGAGGCGATCGCGCGCGCGATCTCGACCGCGGGCGGCCTGCGGGGCGTCGACGCGCGCTTCATGCTGCCGGAGCGGCCCGGCCTGTTCGCGGCGGGCGAGATGCTCGATTGGGAGGCGCCTACCGGCGGCTACCTGCTGCAGGGCGCCTTCGCCTCCGGCCGGGCGGCGGCGGCTGGCATGCTCGCATGGCTCCGGGACCTTCCGGCGGAGCGAGGAGACGCGGCATGATCCCTTGGGTCCACATCGACACGGGCACGATCCCGAACGGCGGCGGCACCCTGCGGCTGATGCGGCGGGGGCAAGAATTCTCGATCCAGCTCGGCCAGAACGAGCTGATGAACAGCCGCCTCAGCGGCTCCGAGGTGGCGCTGGCCGAACTTGCCTGCGGCCGGATCGCCGCGCGCTCGGGTGCACGCGTCCTGATCGGCGGGCTCGGCATGGGCTTCACCCTGCGGGCCGCGCTCCAGACGCTCCCGGAGCGGGCCCTGGTGGAGGTGGCCGAACTCGTGCCCTCCGTCGCAGCCTGGGCGCGGGGGCCCCTCGCCGAGGTGTTCGGCGGCATCCTCGACGACCCCCGGGTGCGGCTCCTCCAGACGGATGTGGCTGCCCCGATCGGCGCCGCGCGGGCGGTCTACGACGCGATCCTGCTCGACGTGGACAACGGGCCGGACGGCCTGACCCATCCGGGCAATGACCGCCTCTACGACCACGGCGGCCTCGGTCTCGCCCGAAGAGCCCTGCGGCCGGGGGGCGTGCTCGCCGTCTGGTCGGCCCATCCGGACGCAGCCTTCACCCGGCGGCTGCGAGACGCCGGCTTCACGGTCGAGGAGGTGCCGGTGCGGGCCAACGGCCGGCGCGGCGGGGCGCGCCACAGGATCTGGCTGGCGGCGCGGCCGGACGGCGCGCGCTGAAGCCCTCGCCGCCGCCCGGATGGATCGCGCGCTCTTAGCGATGAGCTGTTCGGGAACCGAGCTAGAGCCGCCCGCAGATCCCTACCATCCCGGCGGCCTCGCTCGGGCAGGTCGCGTTCGGGGCGCCCTCCCCTTCCGCGTAGACCGGATGCCCGGACTTCAGGCAGTACGCCGAGACGAACACCTCGCCGCGCTCGCAGGAGACGGTGCAGCCGCCCGCGCCGCAGGATTCGGCGCGCACTGCCCGCAGGGGGGCACTCGCGGCCGGACCGGGTGCGCCCGCCGTTCCCACCAGCCCACGCGGGCCGGGCTCGCCCTTTGGGCCAGCATCGCCCTTCGGACCAGGATCACCCTTGGGGCCCGCCTCGCCTCTGGGCCCGGGGATCCCGGCCTGGCCCTGAGGGCCGACGGGACCCGCCATCCCAGCGGGCCCGGCCGGGCCCGTGTCGCCCTTCTCACCCTTGGGGCCGGTCTCCCCCGGCTGACCCTGCGCCCCGGCCTGGCCGACCGGGCCCGGATCGCCCTTCGGGCCGGGCTGGCCCTCCGGCGCGCAGTTGGCGATCACCGCCTCGCGCTCGTCCTCGTCGCTCTTCAGGCTGACCACGCAGGTGCCCGGCCGATAGGGCAGCCGGAAGACGAAGCGGCCGCGCCGGTCGGCCTGGATCGAGATGTCCTCGTCCATCACCACGATGGCGTTCGGCTTGCGCACCGAGCCGGAGATGCGCAGGTCTCCCGCCTCGATGCGTGCGTCGTAGACCATGATCGGCTGGCTCGGCGGGCGCGGCGCCGGCCGGGCGGCGCGGGCGCCGGATGGCGGGGCCGCACCGGCGGGTGCGTTCTGGGCCGGGGCCGCGCCCGCCGTGAGGAGTAGTCCCGCCAGGAGAGCGAGCGCGCGCGTCGGACCCAGGCCAGAACCCATCTGTCGTTTCCCCCGGCCGGTCGATCCGGCGGCGGGACATTGGCGGAGCCCTCAGCCTCCGGTCAACCCGGAATGGCGACACCGTCCGTCCCCGCAATCCACAGCTGTCCACAGCAACCCACAGGCTAAGTGTCTGAATGAAGGGCCTCACTGGCCTCCGGGACGCACGATGCCTTTATGTTCTTGCTTTGTTCTTTGCATCGAGGATTCCTGGGCCGGGTCGGAGCCGACAGGATGGAGCCTCAACGTGATGGATCGGACGAAGACCTGCTCCCCTCGACCAGTCCGGCCGCGCGGGCCGAGCGGATCGAGGCGTTGCGCGCCCGGATCGTGCTGCCGGATGCCGCGTCCTGCCCGCTCCTACCCCTCGGTGTCCCCCTCATCGACTGGTGTCTCCCCGGCGGGCTCGGGCTCGGCCTGCCGCACGAGGTCGTGCCGGACGGGCCGGGCGACGAGGCCGCCTCTCTCGGCTTCGCGCTCGCGCTGGTGGCGCGCCGGCTGGCGGAGGCGACCGGGGAGGCGCTCCTCGTCCTCGCCCCAGGCCACCCCCTCCCCTACGGCCACGGCCTTGCCGGGCTCGGGCTCGATCCGGAGCGCCTGCTCATCCTGGAGGTCGGCAGCGAGGCGGATGTGTTCCGCGCGCTCGAGGCGGCGCTGCAGTCCCGTGCCCTGCGGGCCGTCGCGGGGCTGGTGAGCGAGGGGCTGCCGCTCATCGCTGGCCGCCGTCTCCGGATCGTCGGCGGCGACGCGCTGCTGCTGGTCCTGCGCCCGACCGGCGCCGAGCAGCCGAACGGCGCCGCGACGCGCTGGCGGATCGCCGCGGCGCCGGCGGCCCGCGACTGCTTCGGCCATCCGGTCGCGCCCCGCTGGCGCCTCCGGCTCGACCGCTGCCGCAACGGCCGCACCGGCACCTGGATCGTGGAGTGGGACCGTGCCGCGCGTCGTTTCGGTCTGGCTGAGAGACTGGCCGGTCACGCGTCTGCGGCGGGCGGGCGGCGTTCCTGACGACGGCCTGCCGCTGGCGTTCGCCACCGCCGGCTCCGGAGGCCTGCGCCTCACCGCCCTCGACCCGGCTGCGCGGGCGCTGGGACTCGCCCCGGGGGAACCCCTCGGCCGGGTGCGGGCGCGAGTCGGCGTGCCTCTGCGGGTGATGCCGGACGATCCCGAGGCGGACGCCGACGCGCTCGCGCGCCTCTGCGCCTGGGCGCAGCGCTACACGCCGCGGCTCGCGCCCTTCGGCCCGGCGGAGGGCTGCCACGGCCTGCATCTCGACGTGACCGGCGCCTGCCATCTGCACGGCGGCGAGGCCGGCCTTCTCGCCGACCTCGCCCGGCGGCTCGCCGCGGCGGGCATCCCGGCGCGGCTGGCGCTCGCCGATAGCCCCGGCGCGGGTTTCGCGCTCGCCCGCCACGGGTCTGAGGATGCGATCCACATATCCCCGGGCGCCGCCGCCGCGGCGCTCGCCCCCCTGCCGGTCGAGGCCCTGCGCTGCGCGCCCGCGAACGTGATCGCCCTGAAGCGGCTCGGCCTGAAGCGCGTCGGCGCGCTGATCGGAGCACCGCGGGCGCCGCTCGCCCGCCGCTTCGGGCTGGACCTGATCCACCGGCTCGACCAGGCGCTCGGCGACAGGCCCGAGCCCCTGGCGGACCTGGCCGAACCCGCCCGCTACGGGGCGCGCCGCGGCTTCCTCGACCCGATCCTGCATCAGGAGGCGGTCGTGGCGGCCGCCAGCGCCCTGATGGCGCGGATCGCCCCGGCGCTGGAGGCCGACGGGCTCGGGGCCCGCCTCGTCCGCCTGACGCTGCACCGGGTCGATGGGGTGATGCGGGCGCTCGATCTCGCCCTGTCGCGCCCGAGCCGCTGCCCGGACGCCCTCGCCGCGCTGCTGCGCCTGCGCCTCGACCGGTTGGGCCCCGGCCTCGATGCCGGCTTCGGCTTCGAGAGCGTGGGCCTCGACGTCGTCGCGGCTGAGCGGATGCCGGACCGGCAGCCGGATCTCGGCGCCGCCGGCTCACCCGGTGATGACGTCGCCGATCTCGCCGACCGCCTGCGCCAGCGCCTCGGCCGTTCCCTGGTCCGTCTGATCCCGCGGGCGAGCCACCTGCCCGAGCGGGCCGATCGGCTCGCGCCCTGGTCGCCGGGCGCGCCGGAGGCCGGCCTGTGGGCGGCGGCCCCCCTGCCCCCGCGCCCGCTGGTGCTGCTCGCCCGCAGCGAGCCGGCCGAGGACGTGCTCGCCCTTGTCCCGGACGGGCCGCCCCGCCGCTTCCGCTGGCGCGCCCGCCGCTACCTGGTCGCCCACGCCGAGGGACCGGAGCGGATCGGCCCCGAATGGTGGCGGGCCGATGCGGAGGATTTGCCGGAGCGCGACTACTACGTGATCGAGTGCGAGGCCGGGCGGCGGCTCTGGCTCTACCGCAGCGGCCCGCACGCCCCCGGCCAGCCTGCGGCCTGGTTCGTGCACGGGCTGTTCGCCTGAGAGAGGAGCCGACGGACGCGCACCCGCGAAAAGGCGCTTGCGCCGCCCTCGAAACGAACATAAAGATATCTTTATGTCTCTCGAAAGCGCTCGGGCGCCTGTCGCAGTCTCGTTTCCCCACGCGCTCGGCGTGCTCCGCGCCGCGGCCGAGGAGACGCGCCTGCGCATCCTGGCCCTGCTGGCCGAGGGCGAGCTGTCGGTCTCGGACCTTACCGACATCCTGGGCCAGTCGCAGCCGCGCATCTCCCGCCACCTCAAGCTCCTGGTCGAGGCAGGCTTGGTCGAGCGCCACCGCGAGGGGGCCTGGGCCTTCTTCCGGCTCTGCGACACCCGCGCCGGCCTCGTCGATCCGCTGATCGCCGGGCTGGAGCGCGCAGGCCCGCCGCTTTCCGAGGACCGCGCCCGGCTCGACGCCGTGCGGGCCCAGCGCGCGGACGCCGCCCAGACCTTCTTCGCCCGGCTCGCACCGAAATGGGACCAGCTGCGCTCGCTCCACGTGCCGGAGGCGACCGTCGAGGCGGCGGTGCTCGACACGCTGGGCCCGCGCCCGATCCGCAACCTGATCGATCTCGGCACCGGCACCGGCCGGATGCTCGGCCTGCTCGCGCCCCGGGCCGAGCGCGCCACGGGGCTCGATTCGAGCCACGCCATGCTGTCGGTCGCCCGCGCCAACCTGGAGCGCCTGGGGCTGGCCAGAGTCGACCTGCGCCAGGGCGACATCCACGCGCCGCCCTTCGCCCGCGCCAGCTTCGACCTCGTGGTGGTGCATCAGGTGCTGCACTACCTCGACGATCCGGCCCGCGCCCTCCGCGAGGCCGCCCGCCTCGTGGCACCGGGCGGCCGCCTGCTCGTCGTCGATTTCGCGCCGCACGACCTCGAATTCCTCCGCGAGTCGCAGGCTCACCGCCGCCTCGGTTTCGCGGCCGATCAGGTCGCCGGATGGCTCGCCGAGGCGGGCTTGAGCGGGATCGCGACCCGCGATCTCGCACCGGCAGAGCAGGGCCAGCTCACCGTCACGCTCTGGCTCGCCCAGGACGATGCGCGCGAGCCGGCGGGAGCGGCGCCCGCCCTCACCCGCGCCGTCGCCTGAACCCCTTTCCCACACACGTCCGAACCGACGACCTAGAGGACGCCCCGATGCCCACCGCCTCTCATCACCGCGCCAGCCGCGACGGCTACCGCCCGATCCGCGTCTCGATCGAGTTCTTCCCCCCGAAGACCGAGGAGATGGAGAAGATCCTCTGGACCTCGATCGAGCGGCTCGCGCCGCTCCAGCCAAAATTCGTCTCGGTGACCTACGGGGCCGGCGGCTCGACCCGCGAGCGCACCCACAACACGGTCGCCCGCATGGTGCGCGAGACCAGCCTGAAGCCCGCCGCCCACCTCACCTGCGTCGACGCGACGAAGGAGGAGGTCGACGCGGTCGTGCAATCCTACTGGGACGCGGGCGTGCGCCACATCGTGGCGCTGCGCGGCGATCCGGCCGAGGGCGTCGGCCACGCCTACCGGCCGCATCCCGGCGGCTACGCCACGACCGCGGAGCTCGTCGCCGGCATCAAGCGCATCGGCGACTTCCAGGTCTCGGTCTCGGCTTATCCGGAGAAGCACCCCGAGGCCGCGAGCCTGGACGCCGACATCGACGCCCTGAAGGCCAAGGTCGATGCCGGCGCCGACCAGGCGATCACCCAGTTCTTCTTCGAGAACGAGATCTACCTGCGCTATCGCGACAAGGTGCGGGCGGCCGGGATCGAGATCCCGATCCTGCCGGGCATCCTGCCGGTGCAGAACTTCAAGGCGGCGGCGAACTTCGCCCGCCGGGCCGGCGCCTCGGTGCCTTACTGGCTCGCCGCCCGCTTCGAGGGCCTTGAGAACGATGTCGAGACCCGCCGCCTCGTCGCGGCGGCGGTGGCGGCCGAGCAGGTCATCGACCTCGTGGACGAGGGCGTGCAGGACTTCCACTTCTACTCGATGAACCGCTCCGACCTCGTCTACGCGATCTGCCACCTGCTGGGACTGCGGGCGCAGGCCCCGAAGGTGGCGCCCGCCAAGGCGGCCTGACCGGCCCCGATCCCCGCTCCTGACTTCATCCTCGGTTCGGTGCATATCCGCGCCGGACGATCGAGAAAGCTGACATGACCGACTTCCCCCCCGTCGACGGCACCGAGATCGAGCGCGCGCTGCGCCAGCGCGCCTCCGAGAAGATCCTCGTCCTCGACGGGGCGATGGGCACGGTGATCCAGCGCCTGAAGTTCTCGGAAGAGGACTTTCGCGGAGATCGCTTCAAGGACCACGCGCACGACCAGAAGGGCAATAACGACCTCCTGATCCTGTCGCAGCCCGACGCGATCCGGCAGATCCACCTCGACTACTTTCTGGCCGGCGCCGACGTCTGCGAGACCAATACGTTCTCCGGCACCACGATCGCCCAGGCCGATTACGGCATGGAATCGATCATCCACGAGCTGAACGCGCAAGGCGCCCGGCTCGCCCGCGAGGCCGCCAAGCTGGCGCAGGAGAAGGACGGCCGCCGCCGGTTCGTGGCCGGCGCCATCGGCCCGACGAACCGCACGCTCTCGATCTCGCCGGACGTCAACAACCCCGGCTACCGGGCCGTGACCTTCGACCAGGTCCGCCAAGCCTATGTCGAGCAGGTGCGCGGCCTGATCGACGGCGGCGCCGAGCTGATCCTGATCGAGACGATCTTCGACACGCTGAACGCCAAGGCCGCGGTCGCCGCCGCGTGGCAGGTCTTCGAGGAGACCGGCATCCGATTGCCGATCCAGATCTCGGGCACGATCACGGACCTGTCCGGCCGCACCCTGTCGGGCCAGACGCCCGCCGCCTTCTGGAACTCGCTCCGCCATTCGAGCCCGCTCACCTTCGGGCTGAACTGCGCGCTCGGCGCGCGTGAGATGCGCGGCCACATCGCCGAGCTGTCGCGCATCTGCGACACCCTGGTCTGCGCCTACCCGAATGCCGGCCTGCCCAACGAGTTCGGCCTCTACGACGAGAGCCCGGAGGCGATGGGCAAGCTCGTCGGCGAGTTCGCGGAATCCGGCCTCGTCAACATGGTCGGCGGCTGCTGCGGCACCACGCCGGACCACATCCGGGCGATCGCAGAGGCCGTCGCCGACAAGAAGCCCCGGGCGATCCCCGAGATTCCGCGCCTGATGCGGCTGTCGGGCCTGGAGCCCTTCGTGCTCACGAAGGAAATCCCCTTCGTGAACGTGGGCGAGCGCACGAACGTCACGGGGTCGGCCAAGTTCCGCAAGCTCATCACCAACGGCGACTACGCGGCCGCGCTCGACGTCGCCCGCGACCAGGTCGCGGCGGGAGCCCAGGTCATCGACGTCAACATGGACGAGGGCCTGCTGGATTCCCAGAAGGCGATGGTCGAGTTCCTCAACCTCGTCGCCGCCGAGCCCGACATCGCTCGCGTGCCGGTAATGGTCGATTCCTCGAAGTTCGAGGTGATTGAGGCCGGCCTGAAGTGCCTGCAGGGCAAGCCGATCGTGAACTCGATCTCCATGAAGGAGGGCGAGGAGAAGTTCATCCACGACGCGAAGGTCTGCCGCTCCTACGGCGCCGCGGTCGTCGTGATGGCCTTCGACGAGCAGGGCCAGGCCGACACGTTCGAGCGCAAGGTCGAGATCTGCACCCGCGCCTACAAGGTGCTGACCGAGCAGGTCGGCTTCCCGCCCGAGGACATCATCTTCGATCCGAACATCTTCGCGGTCGCGACCGGCATCGAGGAGCACAACCCCTACGGCGTCGCCTTCATCGAGGCCACGCGCAAGATCCGCGAGACCCTGCCGCACGCCCACATCTCGGGCGGCGTCTCGAACCTGTCCTTCGCCTTCCGCGGCAACGAGCCGGTGCGCGAGGCGATGCACGCGGTCTTCCTGTACCACTGCATCAACGCCGGCATGGACATGGGCATCGTGAATGCCGGCCAGCTCGCCGTGTACGACGAGATCCCGGCGGAGCTGCGCGAGCTCTGCGAGGACGTCGTCCTCAACCGGCGCGAGGACTCGACCGAGCGCCTCTTGGAGGCCGCCGAGCGCTTCAAGACCGGCGCCTCCGCCCAGGCCAAGACCGCCGACCTCTCCTGGCGCGAGGGACCGGTCGAGAAGCGCATCGAGCACGCTCTGGTCAACGGCATCACCGAGTACATCGTCGCGGACACGGAGGAGGCGCGGCAAGCGGCCGAGCGCCCGCTCCACGTCATCGAGGGTCCGCTGATGGCCGGCATGAACGTGGTCGGCGACCTGTTCGGGTCGGGCAAGATGTTCCTGCCCCAGGTCGTGAAGTCGGCCCGGGTGATGAAACAGGCGGTGGCCTATCTCGAACCCTTCATGGAGGAGGAGAAGCGGGCCAACGGCGGCACCGGCCAGCGCCAGGCCGCCGGCAAGGTGCTGATGGCGACCGTGAAGGGCGACGTCCACGACATCGGCAAGAACATCGTCGGCGTGGTTCTGGCCTGCAACAACTACGAGATCATCGATCTCGGCGTGATGGTGCCGGCCGCCAAGATCCTGGAGACGGCCAAGCGCGAGAAGGTCGACATCGTCGGCCTCTCAGGGCTGATCACGCCCTCCCTCGACGAGATGGTTCACGTCGCCTCCGAGATGGAGCGCGAGGGTCTGGAGGTGCCGCTCCTCATCGGCGGCGCTACGACGAGCCGCGTCCACACCGCCGTGAAGATCCACCCGGCCTACGAGCGCGGCCAGGCGGTCTACGTGACGGATGCGAGCCGCGCGGTCGGCGTCGTCTCCAGCCTGATCTCGAAGGAGACCCGCGGGGCGACGATCGACAAGGTGCGGGCCGAGTACGCCAAGGTGGCCGACGCCCATCGCCGCTCCGAGGCCGACAAGCAGCGCCTGCCGCTGGCCAAGGCGCGGGCCAACGCCTTCAAGATCGACTGGTCGGGCTACAAGCCGACGAAGCCGAGCTTTACCGGAACGCGCGTCTACGGGTCGTACGAGGTGGCGGACCTCGTCCCCTACATCGACTGGACGCCCTTCCTGCAGACCTACGAGTTCAAGGGCCGCTTTCCCGCGATCCTCGACGATCCCGAGCAGGGCCCGGCCGCCCGCGCCCTGTTCGAGGACGCGCAAGCCATGCTCAAGCAGATCGTGGAGGAGCGCTGGTTCAACCCGAAGGCGGTGATCGGCTTCTGGCCGGCCAACAGCGTCGGCGACGATATCGCGCTCTATACCGGCGAGAGCCGGCAGGAGCGGCTTGCGACCTTCCACGGCCTGCGCCAGCAGCTCTCGAAGCGCGACGGGCGCCCGAATACCTGCCTGTCGGACTTCGTGGCGCCGGAGGGGACCGGCATCGCCGATTACGTGGGCGGCTTCGTCGTGACGGCGGGCCTGGAGGAGGTGCGCATCGCCGAGCGCTTCGAGCGGGCGAACGACGATTACCGCTCGATCCTCGTCAAGGCGCTCGCCGACCGCATCGCCGAGGCCTTCGCCGAGCGCATGCACGAGCGGGTGCGCAAGGAGTTCTGGGGCTACGCGCCCGACGAGAGCTTCACCGCCGACGATCTCGTGCACGAGAAGTACGATGGCATCCGCCCGGCACCCGGCTACCCGGCCCAGCCCGACCACACCGAGAAGACGACTTTGTTCGACCTCCTCAAGGCTGAGAGCCGCATCGGCGTGAAGCTCACCGAATCCTACGCGATGTGGCCCGGTTCCTCCGTGTCGGGCATCTATATCGGCCATCCGGAGGCGCACTATTTCGGCGTCGCCAAGGTCGAGCGCGATCAGGTCGAGGACTACGCCGCCCGCAAGGGCATGGACGTGGCGCAAGTCGAGCGCTGGCTCGGGCCGATCCTGAACTACGACCCGGCCCGCTACCTCGCGGCTGCCGCCGAATAGGCTGCGCGAACACCGCCTGCGGTACCTCCGTCCGAGATATCGCAGGCTCCACAGCCCGTGATCCACCCCCTGTGTCCCGCGCGCGCTTGACCCGACAAGCGGAGCCGTTTCAATGCGCCTTCCCGAGGGCGCGTGACGGAGTGGCGACGAGGATGCGACGGCTCGCAGGCGCGCTCGTCCTGGCGCTCACTCTCGGGGGCTGCACGGGCTTCGCCTACATCTCGAAGACCTATGTCAGCCTCACCCCGCAGGTGGTGACGATCGGCTGCAAGGACCCTTACGAGGTCTACGACCAGCGCCAGACCCGCAGCATGCTGGTCGTCTCCAACACCCTGCGGGAGGTGACCGGCTGCAGCGTCGGCGAGGCCTTCCGTGGGCGCGATCCGGCCGAGACGCGGGTCGAGCGCTTCCGGCTCGCGGCCCGCACCTATCTGGATGAGACCGTGCGGGAGGATTGCAGGATCGTCGGCGAGCGGGTCTTCAACGACCTGCAGACCGAGTTCCGCTACACCTGCGCCGCGCCGATCGAGCCGCGCGGCACCACGGTGCCGCGGCTGCCGGGCAGGATCAATCCGGGACTCGGGCCGCGCTGAGGCCTAATCCCGCTCCGGCGGCGGCGTGAAGGTCCGCTCCGCCGCGTCGCCCGCGGCGGCGAGCAGCGCCCGGGCGAAGGCGCGGGCCTCGGACCGGTCGAGGGTGATGATCGCGGTCGCCGGCGCGCCGCCGAGATCGGCGAGCCCGAGTTCGAGCCGCACGCCGTCGGCGACCGGCGTGGCGGCGAGGCTCCAGCCGCCCGTCTCTCTGCCCTGACCCGGCATCCGCATCTTCCCGTCCCGGACACGCCCGCCCCCGCGGCAGGTCCGTCCGCCTCAATGGCCGATCGAATCCCGCCTGACCAGAGGCCCGGGCGATTGACCTGCGGCGCCCGCGGTGCTTCTCCCGCCCGAGGCGCGGCCCCGCTCGGCGCTCGCACAAGAACAGCCCCGAGCAGCGCCCGAAGAAACGCCCCGACAACAGCGCAAGGGAAAGACCATGTCCGAGATCTGGTTCCGCACCGGCGAGGCCACCGTGCTCGCCGCCGAGGGGCAGTACACAGACGCGATGCCCGAGGTGCTGATCGGTTCGGTCCGCGGCCCGGTGGGCCAGGCCTTCGCGTCGATGATGGGTCAGGTGCAGGGCCACACCCGCATGTTCGTGGTGCGCGACCTCAACCAGCTGGTGCGCCCGGCCACCATGATGACCACCAAGGTCACCATCCACACGGCCGAGTACGCCGAACTGCTCGGCGGCGTCGTCCAGGCGGCGACCGGCGACGCCATCATCGACTGCATCATCGAGGGCATCCTTCCCCAGGACGGGCTCGACGAGCTCTGCATGATCATCATGATCTGGCTGGACGAGCGCTGCGCCGCTCACGAGGATCTCGACCGCAAGGACCTCTACCGCACCAACTACGAGGCCACGAAGCTCGCCATCGGCCGCGCGATGAAGGGCGAGCCGACCGTCGAGGAGCTGATCGCCAACCGCAAGACGGTGAAGCACTACGCGCTGGAAGACGTGATCGACTACTGATCGCCGCGGGACGCGCTCGACCGGCGCGTCTCACCCCGGCGGGATGCGCCCGACCGAGCAGAGCGTGCGGAAGCTGCTACCCCCCGGATCGGTGTAGCAGCTCGCCGACCAGCCGTTCTGCTGGATGAAGGACTTGCGCCGCTCGGCGAGCGAGGCGGCGTGCGCCCGGGCGATGATTCGGGCGACGGTCGCGGCCGGTTCGCCGACCAGGATCTGCGAGGCGACCGCGAGATCGTTGAAGAACGCCGGCGAGGGCTGAGCCTCGGCGGAACTCGCCTGCACGATCGGCTCGGCCCGGCAGGTCACGTCGACCTTGATCGCGCCCGGCATACGGATGTCGATGCTGGGGCCGGAGCGCCGGCCGACCTTGCCGCCGATCGACTCGGCGATCTGGCGGGCGAGACCGTCGCACTCGTCCGCGCGGGCGGCGCCAGTGATGAGGAGGAGGCAGGCGAGGGCGAGGCGCAGCATGGACCTAGGCATGAAGCAGGGCCGCCGCACTGTCGAGCCTCCGCGCAGGCTTTCCCTCCAGTAGGCAGCGGGGCAGAGTCCGAGGTCACCGGAGCGTCCCATGCCCCCTGCCCCTGCCAACCTTCTCGCCGGCCTGCCCCCCAGCCTGCCCGAGGAGATGCTCTCCGAGATCCTGTCCCGGCCGGACCTGCGGATCGAGCGGATCGTCTCGACGGGTCACGCCAGCCCTCCGGGCTTCTGGTACGACCAGCCGTGGGACGAGTGGGTGCTGGTTCTCGCGGGCGCCGCCCGCCTGCGCCTCGCCGACGAGGCGGAGGACCGTGCCCTCACGCCGGGCGATCATGTTCTGCTGCCGGCAGGCACCCGCCACCGGGTCGCGTGGACCAGCCCGGACGAGCCGACCGTGTGGCTGGCCGTGCACTGCCCCCCGCGGCGGGACGGCTGACGCAGCCCCGTCCCTGCACGAGGGGGAGGATACCCAGCCTTCGTGCGATCAGTGGAAGTCGCGGCTGCGGAAGACCCGCCGGTCGACGTCCGCGCTGAAATCGTTCGTCTCCGGGTCGAGGCGCAGGCCGCCGTCGCGTAGCTGCCGCAGCTCGCCGGTGAGATCGCGAAACCGCTCCGAGATCAGGTGGACCACAGCGCCCGCCCGCTGCACCCGGCCCTGCACGGCCAGGAACCGGGCATTCATCGCGACGTGGCGGTTCGCCTCGAAGACCGACTTCCAGACGATGACGTTGGCGATGCCGGTCTCGTCCTCCAGGGTCAGGAACACCACGCCCTTGGCGGTGCCCGGCCGCTGCCGCGTCAGGACGAGGCCCGCCACGCTGAGGCGGGCGTTCAGGGGCAGCCCCGGATCGAGATGGTCGCGGGCCGGCACGACGCCGATCCGGGCGAGCCGCGTGCGGAAGAAGGCGACCGGGTGCCCCTGCAGCGAGAGACCGGTCGCGGTGTAGTCCTCCGCGACCGCCTCGGAGGGCGGCATCGCGGGCAGATCGACGGCCGGCTCGTGGCGGAACAGGCCGTCGTCGGCGTGGAGGGCGAAGAGCGGCAGGGGCGCTTCCAGCAGATGCGCGCGCCGCTCCTCCGCCTCCGGCGCGCGGCGGGCCCCTCCCCCGTCGAGGGTGCGCACGGCCCAGAGCGCGCCGCGCCGGTCGAGGCCGAGCGAGCGGAAGGCGTCGGCCTCCGCGAGCCGTTCGAGAACGGCCCGGGGCAGGCCCAGCGCCGCCTGCAGCCCCTCGATGCTGGCGTAGCCGTTGGCCCGGAGGTCCACGAGGCGCCGTAGCGCGGCCTCCGGCAGGCCGCTGACGAGGCGAAAGCCCAGGCGCACCGCGAGCCGCCGCGCGGTGCCGGGCGGCGTGGCTTCGGCGGCGGGCTCCAGGGTGCAGTCCCAGGCGCTGGCGTTGACATCGATACCCCGCACCTCGACGCCGTGGGCGCGGGCGTCGCGCACGAGCTGGGCCGGCCGGTAGAAGCCCATCGGCTGCGCGTTCAGGATCGCGGCCAGGAACACGTCGGGGTGCCGGCACTTCAGCCAGGCCGAGGCGTAGACGAGGAGCGCGAAGCTCGCCGCGTGGCTCTCCGGGAAGCCGTAGGTCGAGAAGCCCTTGATCTGCTTGAAGCAGCGTTCCGCGAAGTCGCGCGCGTAGCCGCGGGCCGTCATGCCGCCGACGAATTTCTGCTCGTAGCCTCCGATCGTTCCGACATGCCGGAAGGTCGCCATGGCGCGCCGCAGGCCGTCCGCCTCGGCCGGCGTGAAGCCCGCCGCCGTGATGGCGATCTGCATGGCGTGCTCCTGAAAGAGCGGCACGCCGTAGGTCCGCTGTAGCAGGGCGCGGAGCTCGTCCTTCGGCCCGTGGTCCGGATGAGGCGCCGGGTAGGTGGCGGGCTCCTCGCCGGTGCGGCGGCGCAGGTAGGGATGGACCATGTCGCCCTGGATCGGGCCCGGCCGCACGATCGCGACCTGCACCACGAGGTCGTAGAACTCCCTGGGCCGCAGGCGCGGCAGCATCGCCATCTGGGCCCGGCTCTCGACCTGGAACACGCCGACCGAATCGGCCCGGGCCAGCATGGCGTAGACGTCCGCCTCCTCTGCCGGCAGGTCGGCCAGGGTCTCGTAACGGAGGCCGTAATCCTCCTCCAGGAAGGCGAGGCCGCGCCGCAGGCAGCTCAGCATGCCGAGCGCCAGCACGTCGACCTTCATCAGGCCGACCACGTCGATGTCGTCCTTGTCCCACTCGATGAAGGTGCGCCCCGGCATCGCGGCGTTGCCGACCGGCACGGTCTCGTCGAGGCGTTCCCGGGTCAGCACGAAGCCGCCGACATGCTGGGACAGGTGGCGCGGGAAGCCGACCAGAGCGGTCGCGAGATCGACCGCCTGCCGGATCGCGGGGTTCCTCGGGTCGAAGCCGGCCTGCGCGATGTGGGCGTCCGGCAGGTCCTTGCCCCAGGAGCCCCAGACCGTGTCGGCGAGGGACGCGGCCACGTCCTCGGAGAGGCCCAGCACCTTGCCGACCTCGCGGATCGCCGAGCGGGGACGGTAGTGGATCACGGTCGCGCAGATCGCGGCGCGCTCCCGGCCATACTTCCCGTAGAGGTACTGGATCACCTCCTCGCGGCGCTCGTGCTCGAAATCGACGTCGATGTCGGGCGGCTCGTCCCGGTTCTCGGAGATGAAGCGGGCAAACAGCAGCCGGATCTTGGTCGGATCGACCGCGGTGATGCCGAGGCAGTAGCAGACGGCGGAGTTGGCCGCCGAGCCCCGCCCCTGGCAGAGGATGCCCCGCGAGCGGGCGAACTCCACTACGTCGAAAAGGGTGAGGAAGTAGCGGGCGTAGCCCATCTTCGCGATGAGCCCGAGTTCCGCGCGCAAAGTTGACGCGACCGGGTTCGGCACGCCCTCCGGATAGCGCCAGCGCGCCCGCTCGAAGGTCTTCGCCTCCAGGTAGGCCTGCGCCGTCCAGCCGGGCGGCACGGGCTCGTCCGGGTACTCGTAGGCGAGGTCGCCGAGCGAGAAGCTGCAGGACTCGGCGATCTCGACCGTGCGGGCCAGCGCTTCCGGATGGTCGGCGAAGAGCCGGGCCATCGCGTCGCCCGGCTTCAGGTGGCGCTCGGCGTTCGCTTCCATCCGGTAGCCGGCCTCGGCCAGGGTGCAGCCTTCCCGGATGCAGGAGACCACGTCCTGCAGCGGGCGCCGGTCCGGGTGGTGGTAGAGCGCGTCCGAGACCGCGACGAGCGGTGCGCCGAGCCGATCGCCGATCTGGGCCAAGCGCCCGAGCCGGGCGCGCTCGTCGCCGCGTCGCCGGTGGCTGCCGGCCAGATAGGTCCGGCCGGGCGCCGCCGCGGCGAGGCGGGCGAGGTGTGCTATGAAGTCCTCCGGCGGCTCGATCCCGCCCTCGGGCGGCAGCGCGATCAGGATCTGGCCCGCGCACGCGTCCAGCATCTCCTCGAAGCCGAAGCGGCACGCACCCTTGGTCGCGCGCCGGTTGCCGGCCGAGAGCAGGCGGCAGAGCCGGCCGTAGGCCGCCCGGTCCATCGGGTAGGCGATCGCCTCGAAGCCCTCCTCTGTGACGAGGCGAACGCCCGGCAGGAAGCGGATTTTCCAGGTCTCGGGATCGCCGGGCTTTCGCGGGCCCCCGGGCTTCACCCGCGCCGCCGCGTAGGCGCGCACCAGCCCGGCCGTGGTGTTGCGGTCGGCGATGCCGATGGCGTCGAGCCCGTAGGCCAGCGCCTGCTCCACGTATTCCTGCGGATGCGAGGCGCCGCGTAGGAAGGAGAAGTTGGTCTGGACGGCGAGTTCCGCGTACCCCGTCACGCCCGCCCCTCCGGGATCCCGGTCAGTCGTCGCGGTAGACCCGCTCGCGGCGCTCGTGGCGCTCCTGCGCCTCCAGCGACAGGGTGGCGATGGGCCGCGCGTCGAGGCGCTTCAGGGAGATCGGCTCGCCTGTCTCCTCGCAGTAGCCGTAGGAGCCGTCCTCGATCCGGGCGAGCGCGGCGTCAATCTTGCCGGTGAGTTTGCGCTGACGGTCGCGGGCGCGCAACTCGATCGCCCGGTCGGTCTCGGAAGAGGCACGGTCGGCGATGTCGGGGTGGTTCTCGTTCTCGCTCTGGAGGGCGGCCAGCGTGTCCTGCGCCTCGCGCAGGATGTCGCTTTTCCAGCTCAGAAGCTTGCGCCGGAAATACTCGCGCTGCCGGTCATTCATGAAGGGCTCGTCGTCGGACGGGGCGTAGCCGTCCTCCAGCGTTACCTTCGCCATGTCTCGCCCTCACATTCTGCGTGCAGCCTGCCGGCGGCGATGTCCCGTGCCGTATAGTCGAGGCGCTTTGCTGCTACAACGGAGGCCAACGCAAGGTTCGGACCCGGATGTCACGGGCCCGCGCGGCTGCGGCTTCGCGGCCACGGTCCACTACTCCTTCGGGGCGCGCAGACGGAGGATCGCGGCGGCGATGTCCTCCGCGACGCGGCGGGCGAGCGGGTGGCGGTAATGCGTCCGGTCGAAGAACAGGGCCGGGTCGCGCGCCGTCTCGCCGTCCCGGCGCCAATCGAGGAGGGCACTGCGGGGATGCGTCGCCAGCGCCTGCCCGATCGCCGCCGCGCAGGCGGCTTCCGCGGCGGCACGGGGGGTGCCGGGGCGCGGCAGGCCGGCGTGGTAGACCGGCGGTTGCACGGCGACGACCGCTGTCTCCGCCGGCACCTGGGCGAGAGCCGCCCGCAGGCGCTCGGCCGCCGGGAAGGGACCGGCCTTGCGGGGATCGGGCGTGTCCGGCACCGGCGCCTCGCGGGTCGCCTCCCATTTCGGGTCGCGGCCGAAGCCGAGGTTGAGGTAGTCCGGCTCGTAGTCCCACCAGCCATCCGCACGGGCGAGCGGGCGCCGCGTCTTCACGAGCCAGCCGATCCGGCCGACGACCTCCTGGGCGACGGCGTAGCGCATCAGGCCGCGCAGGTAGCCCGGCAGGTCGCGGGCGAACAGCCAGAACGGGAAGGGCTTGTCGTTGGCGAGCGCCGGGTCGTCGGTGCACCAGAAGTCGTCCGGGGCCAGCACGATGGCGGCGGGCGCCGGGTGGTGGCGCAGGAACCAGTCGAGGACGCTGAGCTGCTCGCCGGGGCCCGTGGCGGGGATTGCGAGTTGCACGAAGGGGATGTGGGTGAGCGCGGAGAGCCGCGCCGGCTCGATCAGCTGGATGTGCGAGTTGCCGATGATGGCGCCCGAGAAGGCGGCGTCGCGCCCGCGGACGGCCGCGGCGGTGCGCGGTCCCTGCGGCCGGACCGCGCCGACCGAGAACAGCCTCGAGCGCCCGCTGTCGTAGGGATCGACCGCGAAGGCGAGCGCCAGATAGCCGAGCGCCAGCGCGGCGGCCGTGCCGACGAGGAGCCGGGCGAAGCCGCGCCACGCGTCCCCGCTCCGCTCTTGAGTTTCGCGCGCGGGCATCGGCTCAGAACTGGAAGTAGATGAACTCGTAGTTCGCATCGTCCCCGATCTTCAGGAGCACGACCACGAACAGGAGTCCGAACAGGATGGCGAGCCCGCGCCGGGGCGGCAGGCGGTGGACCGCGGCCCAGGCGGTCGGTCCGACGAGCGCGACGAGCGCCGCCGGCAGGAGGGCGCGCCACTTGAAGCCGGAGCCGAACTCGGTGAGGCCGAAGAGCCCCTTGTAGATCGCGAGCGCCGCCTCGAAGCTGGTCGCGCGGAACAAGACCCAGGTCAGTACCACGAAGAGACCGGTCAGCACCCATCCGACAGGGGCCGGCATCGGCAGGCCGGTCCGGCGCCAGAGCACGCCCGCGCCGAGGCCCGCCCCGTGCAGCGCGCCCCAGACCACGAAGGTGAGCCCGGCCCCGTGCCAGAGCCCGCCGAGCGTCATGGTGGCGAGGAGCGCCAGGAGCTGAAGGCCAAGGCCCCGGCGGTTGCCGCCGAAGCCGATGTAGAGGTAGTCGCGCAGGAAGCGCGACAGGGTCATGTGCCAGCGCCGCCAGAAATCCTGCAGGCTGGTCGCCCGGTAGGGCACGTCGAAGTTCTGCGGCAGCACCACGCCGAACAGCAGCGCGATGCCGAGGGCCATGTCGGTGTAGCCCGAGAAGTCGAAGTAGATCTGGAAGGTGAAGCCGAGGGTCGCCTGCCACGCCTCGGCCGCCGTCACGGCCTTGCCGGCCGCGGCCGCCTGGAAGACCGGGTTGACGTAGGCCGCCAGCGGATCGCCCAGGAACACCTTCTTGGCGAGGCCGACAGTCAGCAGCATCAGCCCGCGCCCGACCCGCTCGGCCGCGTCCGGGCGGTCGTAGGGCCGCTCGTCGAACTGGTGCATGATCTCGCTCCAGCGCACGAGCGGGCCGGCGAGAACCTGCGGGAAGAAGGCGATATAGAGCGCGTACTTGGTCAGCCCGAAGCCCGGCGCACGGCCGGCCCTCAGGTCGGTCAGGTACATGATGTGGTGGAAGGTGAAGAACGAGATGCCGAGCGGCAGGACCCAGCCGGGCCGGGCGAGATCGACGCCCGGGATCAGGTCGGCGAGGTCGGTGAGGAAGTCCAGATACTTGAAGAGCGCCAGCACCGCGAGGTTGAGGGCGATCGCCAGCGGGATCAGCCAGGGGCCGGGCGCGCGCAGGTAGAGGCGCGACACCCACCAGTTCAGCAGCACCGAGGCCGCGAGCAGGGGCACGAAGCGCGGGTCCCACCAGCCGTAGAAGACGAAGGAGAGCCCGACGAGCAGGCCCAAACGCCAATCCGGCCGGACGCGCTCGGTCAGCGCGTGGAGCGCCAGGGCGGCCGGCAGGAAGGCGAGAAGGAAGACGAAGGAGTTGAACAGCATCGGCCGTCGAACCGGCCGCACCGCCGGAGGGAGTCGGATCGCGGTCGGGCCCGCGGGATCGGGCCGCTCGCCGCGGCCTTGTCGGGGATCGGGGACGGGGCGTCAATCGGGGCCGTGCCGCGCCCTTGATCCTCCGACGCCGGCCCTGCTAGGCTCGTCGCATCGACCGAGTGGCAACTAGGGTTCCGGGCGCAAGGCACCTTCGGGCGCGCCGCTGGACCGAGCGTTGCAGAGACCGCGGGCGTTCCGCGGCTGCACCCAAGGGACAAAAGCCCAGGGGCGGAGACGTCGAGATCACCGGCGCTGCGGCGCTCTCGGGAGATCTCCATGACGCTCGCCTCCCTGTCCCTCGTCGTCCTCGCGTCTTTCCTGCATGCCGGCTGGAACCTGCTGGCCAAGCGCGCCGCCCCGCTCGGCCCGCTCTTCGTCTTCGCCTACAACCTCGTCGCCTTCGTCGCCTACGCGCCCTGGGTGGTCTGGCACCTCGCCAACGGCGGCGCTGCCTGGACCTGGGCGGGTGCCGCCATCGTCGGCCTGAGCGGGCTCATCCATCTGGCCTATAGCCTCTGCCTCCAGCGCGGCTACCAAGTGGCGGACCTCTCGGTCGTCTATCCTGTCGCGCGGGGCACGGGGCCGATGCTGTCGAGCCTCGGGGCGATCCTCGTCCTCGGCGAGCTGCCCTCGGGCCGGGCGCTCGCCGGACTGGCCCTGGTGGTCGCCGGCATCGGCCTCATCGCGACGCAGGGGCGGCTCGCCGCCTTCCGCGGGCCCGGCGGCGCGGCGGGCGTCCAGTGGGGGACGGCAACGGGCGGCCTGATCGCCACCTACACCGTGGTCGATGCGTACGCGGTGAAATCGCTCGGCATCGCGCCCGTGGTCCTCGACTGGTGCAACAACCTGCTGCGCTTCGTCCTCCTGGCGCCCCTGGTGCTCGCCGACCCGCGCCGCGCCTGGGCGGCGATGCGGGGCTACCGGCTGGTGGCGCTCGGCGTCGGGCTGATGTCGCCGCTCTCCTACATCCTGGTCCTGGCGGCGCTCGACGGCGGCGCGCCGCTGAGCATCGTCGCGCCGATGCGCGAGATGTCGATGATGGTGGGCGCCGTGCTGGGCATGATCGTCCTGCGCGAGGCGGCAGGCCCCTGGCGCCTCGCCGGCTGCGCGGTGCTGATCGGCGGGGTTATCCTGCTCTCATCGGCCTGACGCGGCCGTCCGGAGTTCAGGCCGCGGGCCGCCTCTCCAGCTTCGCGAGCTCCACCGCCGCGCGCAGCTCGATCTCGGCCATCAGCCCGTCGAGGCGCGGGTCGCCTGAGGCGCTTGAGCGCTCGGCGAGCCGCCCGGCGATGGCGCGCAGGTCCTGCGCGGCCACCCGCCCGCCGAGGAGCGCGGCCTTCAGACGGTCGAGCCCGTCGAGGAGATCGTGTCCGCGGCGCACGCTACGGCGGCGGCGCTCCTGCGGTGTATCGGCCTCCGTCTGCAGCATCAGCACGGCGTCGAGTCCCGCGAGCGTCGCCGCGCCAGCGGTGCCGGCTGTCGCGCCGGCCCGCGCGGCACCCGCATGCGCCTCCAGGTTGAAGCGGGCGGCCCCCTCCGCCCGGCGCGTCGTCGCCGGGGCGGACAGGGCGGGGAGACCGGTGCGGGGATCGACGCGCATCGTCAGGACTACTCCGAACGCGGGGGCGCGTCCTGGTACGAGACAAGACGGTCGGCAGGGTTAAGCGGCAGTAAACGGCCCGGCAGAAGCTGCCGACCCGGCACGAACGGGACCGGCACCGAGGCCGGCCGCTCGATGCGGGCGTCCGATAAAATCCTTACCGGCCAGATGCTTGCAGGTCGGCATCCTGGTGGCACGCGGCTGGCAACGGTGAAGCCGGACCCGACCGCCCCGACAGCCGGCATGCACACCTTGCCCCTCCCGCTCCGCTTCCTCACCCGTCTGGTGGCCGCACTCGCGCTCTCGGTGCTCGGCCTCGCCCAGCCCGCGCTCGCGCTCTCGCGGGTGAAGGACCTCGCGGCGATCGAGGGCGTGCGGCAGAACCAGCTCGTCGGCTACGGCATCGTGGTCGGCCTCAACGGCACGGGCGACACGCTCAACAACATCCCGTTCACCAAGCAGTCGCTCCAGGCGATGCTGGAGCGGCTCGGCGTCAACACCCGCGGCGCCACCATGCGGACCCAGAACCTCGCCGCCGTGATGGTGACGGCGAATCTCCCGCCCTTCGCCGCGCAGGGCACGCGCATCGACGTCACCGTCTCCTCGCTGGGCGACGCGAAGTCCCTACAGGGCGGCACGCTGCTCGTAACGCCGCTGCTCGGCGCCGACGGCGAGGTCTACGCGCTGGCCCAAGGGTCGGTGGCCATCGCCGGATTCTCGGCGGAAGGGGACGCGGCCAAGATCACCCGCGGCGTGCCGACGAACGGCCGCATCGCCAACGGCGCCAATATCGAGCGCGAGATCGCCTTCAAGCTGAACGACGCGCGGTCGCTGCGCCTGTCGCTTCGCAACCCCGACTTCACCACCTCGAAGCGGATCGCGGCGGCGATCAACGATTTCATGGGCGCCGACACGGCCGAGCCCACCGATCCGGCCACCGTCACGATCCAGATCCCGCCCCGCTACAACGGCAATATGATCCGACTGATCACCGAGGTGGAGCAGCTGAAGGTCGAGCCGGACCAGACCGCGCGGGTCGTGGTCGACGAGCGCTCCGGCATCATCGTGATGGGCCGCGACGTGCGCGTCTCGACGGTCGCGATCGCGCAGGGCAACCTCACCGTCACCATCACCGAGCAGCCGCAGGTGAGCCAGCCCGCCCCGCTCTCGAACGGCCAGACCGTGGTGGTCCCGCGCACGGGCGTGAAGGTCGATACCGGCGACGGCAACAAGCTCGCCCTGGTCAAGGAGGGCGTGAGCCTGCGCGAGCTGGTCGACGGCCTCAACGCCTTGGGCGTCGGCCCGCGCGACCTGATCTCGATCCTCCAGGCTATCAAGGCGGCGGGCGCGCTGCAGGCCGACATCGAGCTGATGTGACTTTTCCCCGGATACAGGAGACCGAACCGCCATGCTCCCGCTCGCGACCTTCGCGGCCTCGGCCGCCATCGGTGTCGGCAAGTCCATCGCCTCCTCCATCGCGCAGTCCGCCAGCCAGTCGAGCGCGCAGCCGAGTGCCCAGTCCGCGGCGAAGCTGCGCAAGACCGCGACCGACTTCGAATCGATGTTCCTCGAATCCTCGCTCGATCGGCTCACCCAGTCCGAGGGCACGGACGGGCCGCTCGGCGAGAACGGCACGGGCGGCGGCGTCTACCGCTCGATGCTGACCAAGGAATATGCCGGCCAGATCGTGAAGAGCGGCGGCGTCGGCATCGCCGATCAGGTGTTTCGCGAGATGATGAAGCTCCAGGGGGCGACGGACGGGGCGGCCCGTGGCTGATTCCGCCGCAAGCCCCCTCCCCCGCGTCGCCGACAAGGCGGGCGCCGACGCGCTCGTCGCCTCGGTGAGCGAGGCCATGCAGGCGCTCGAGGCGCTGCTCGCCGCGGAGAGCTGTGCGGTCGGGACCGGCCGCCTGCGCCAGGGCCTCGCCGATCCGGCCCAGAAGAGCGCGCTCGCGGCGGCCTACGTGCTGCGGCTGGAGGCCGTGAAGGCGAACGCCGTGGCGCTCGCGCGCTTCGCCCCCGGCGGGCTGGAGCGCCTGCGCGCGGAGCACCGCCGCTTCACCGCCGCGGTCGAGCGCAACCAGACGGTGCTGGGCACCGCGCGCTCAGTGTCGGAGACCCTGATCAAGTCGCTCGCCGACGATCTCGGCCGGGCCGCTGTTCCGATGACCTACGGCCGTCCCTCGGTCGCCCCCTCGCCCTACGGACGGGGCGTGCGCAGCGGGCCGCTGATCCTGTCGCGGAATCTGTGAGCGGCGCGCGCTGAGACGGGCGGCAGAGCCCCCGCTCAGCGATGCCCGCTGCCGACCCGGAGATAGGTGCGCACCGGGCCGAGATCGGTGTCGGTGCGGGTGTCCAGGGCGAAGCGGCCCGCCGCGTCGGGCCTGGCGGCAGCGCCCGCGCGGTCGGCGCGCAGGTCGAGGCCCGCCGCGACGCGCCCCGAGAGACGAAGGCAGGTCCGGCTGCCGGGCAGGCGGACGAAGCCCGTGCCCAGCGTCGGGCAGGCTTCCGCGCCGCGCGGCCACGGTACCGCGCGAGGGGGCGCCGCGCGATCGGGCGATTCGAGTTTCGGCAGATCGAGCTTGGGCAAGTCGAGAGCCGGAAGGGCGAGCGAGGGCCTGTCCTGCGCCGCGGCCGGGCCGGCGAGCAGGACCAGGAGCGCGGCGCATCCGAGCCAGCAAAACGGCGACACGAACCCCATGCGCGGACCTCACGGCGCGAACCTGCTGCGTCCCGCGTCTGAGCCCCTGAAAAGCGGCGGGATCGTGGTGGCCGACACAGGACACGCGACGGCGACGCTCGCCGCGTCCGGTGCGAGACCGCGGCCGCGCCTGGGACCGTCCTGTCGGCTCCCTGGCTTTCCACCGCTGAAGCCCGGCGGGCGGCCGTTTACGCGCCGTTATCGGGCCTCGCCTAGCATGCTCCACGCGGATCGTCGGGGGAAGGAGCATGCGCGGCAAGCGGACGAGCCTCGTCCATCTGATCTACTTCTCGCGGTTGAGCCTGTCCTCCGAGCCGCAGCTGCGGACCAGCCAGATCGGCGACATCACCCGCCAGGCGCAGAAGAAGAACGAGTTCTCGGTGATCACCAGCTTCCTGATGATCGACCAGAGCTTCGCCGTGCAGATCATCGAGGGCGAGCGCACGCTCGTCCAAGAGACCTTCAACCGCATCGCGGAGGACCAGCGCCACCGCGACGTGCTCATCTGCGAGTGGCGCGAGATTCCGAAGCGCGAGTTCGTAAACTCGTTCAAGGTCGTGGTCCGCGGGCCGGCCAGCGAGGCCCATTTCGCCAAGGCGAACCTCACGCCGTCGCTCCAGCGGGGCACGCCGAAGGCGAGCGCGATCCTGGCGCTCGCGACCGCGCTGCAGTCCGACGCCATGTCTAAGCAGGGCATCGACCACCTGTTCATCTAGTTCGGGTATGGCGGTTCGACTGCCCAGCCCGCGTTCCGAACCCGAGTAGACGCCGATGAGCGAGACCGAGACGCCTCCGATCCTCGTGGTCGACGACCAGGAAAAGCTCCTGCGCCTCGTGGTGATGCTGATGAACCGCATCGGCTTCCCCGATGTCGAGGGCGTGACCGACGCCCTCCAGGCGCTCGAGCGCATGCGCGAGCGCCGCTACGCCCTGGTGATCTCGGACCTCGAGATGGAGCCGATGGACGGCATCGCGCTGCTGCGCGAGATTCGCGCCGACGACGCCCTGATGAACACGCCCTTCATCCTTACGGAGGCCTCCTTCGACTTCGAGGACATCAACGTGGCCCACCAGGCCGGCGCCGACGCATTCATCCTGAAGCCCTTCGACATGGCCGTGCTGAAGTCGAAGCTGAAGCAGGTGCTGAACGGCAAGCCGCGCCGGCGCGAGGCGCCGGTCGCGGCCGAGACGAGCCTGAGCGTCGACTTCCCGATGCTGGGCAAGTTCTGAGGACTCGCCCAGCGGCCCGCCCTCAGGCGGCCCGCTTCTGGTAGTCCTTGATGTCGGTGAAGCGCACGGCCGGGTAGCGCTCCTCCTCGTAGCGCAGCGAGAAGGCGGTGGTGGCCATGAAGACCGGTGCGCCGTCGAGGTCGCGTGCCATGCTGGAGCCGTGGCTGTCCACGAACTTGTCGAGCTCGGCTTCCGAATCCGACGAGACCCAGCGGCAGACCGTGAAGCGTGAGGTCTCGTAGTCGATCGGCAGGCCGTACTCGGCGGCGAGCCGCTCCTTCAAGACGTCGAGCTGCAGCGCGCCGACGACGCCGACGATGGCCTGGGAGCCGTCCTGCGGCAGGAAGACCTGCACCACGCCCTCCTCGCCCATCTGCTGGAGAGCCTCCTTCAGTTTCTTGGCCTTCATCGCGTCGGTGAGCTTGATCCGGCGTAGGATCTCTGGCGCGAAGCTCGGCACGCCCCGGAAGACGATCTCCTCGCCCTCTGTGAGCGTGTCGCCGATGCGCAAGGTCCCGTGGTTGGGGATGCCGACGACGTCGCCCGCATAGGCCTCGTCCGCGATGGCGCGGTCCTGCGCGAAGAAGAACTGCGGCGCCGAGAGCGAGATCGGCTTGCCGGTGCGCACCAGCCGCGCCTTCATGCCCCGGTTCAGCCGCCCCGAGCAGACACGCATGAAGGCGATGCGGTCCCGGTGGTTCGGGTCCATGTTCGCCTGGATCTTGAAAACGAAGCCCGTCATCTTCGGCTCGGAGGGCTCGACGGTGCGCTTGTCGGCGTCCTGCCCGCGCGGCGGCGGTGCGAACCGGCTGAGCCCGTCGATGAGGTCGCGCACGCCGAAGTTGCGCAGAGCCGAGCCGAAGAAGACGGGGGTGAGGTGCCCCTCGCGGAAGGCCGCGAGGTCGAAGGCCTTCAGCCCGCCCTCGGCGAGTTCCACCTCGTCCCGCCACGCCTGCGCGGCACCGTCCTCGGTGAGGAGCTCGTCGAAGAGCGCGTCGCCGGGGCCGGAGACGGGGATCGTGCCGGCATCGTCCGCGGCGTCGAGCCGGCGCACCCGGTTGCCGCCGAGTTCGTAGGTGCCGGCGAAGTTGCGCCCGAGGCCGATCGGCCACGTGACCGGCGCGACATCGAGGGCGAGCGTCTTCTCGATCTCGTCGAGGAGCTCGAACGGGTCGCGGGCCTCGCGGTCGAGCTTGTTCACGAAGGTGACGATCGGGATGTCGCGTAAGCGGCAGACCTCGAACAGCTTGCGCGTGCGCGCCTCGATGCCCTTGGCGGCGTCGATCACCATCACGGCCGAATCGACCGCGGTGAGCGTGCGGTAGGTGTCCTCCGAGAAGTCCTCGTGGCCCGGCGTGTCGAGCAGGTTGAAGACGCAGTCGCCGTACTCGAACGTCATCACCGAGGTGACGACCGAGATACCGCGCTCCTTCTCGATACCCATCCAGTCGGAGCGGGTCGAGACGCGGTTGCGCTTGGCCTTCACCTCGCCCGCGAGCTGGATGGCGCCGCCGAAGAGCAGGAGCTTCTCGGTCAGCGTGGTCTTGCCGGCATCCGGGTGGGAGATGATCGCGAAGGTCCGTCGCCGCGCCACGGGATCCTGCTCGGCGGGGTCGGCCTTCGTCTGGGTCTGCATCAGCATGGGGCAAGCTCGGAACACCGCGGGTCCGGGCGGGCGGTCGCGGCGGGTTCGATGGTTCTGGGGCGGGTCGTCCGCATGTAAGCCGATCGGGCTCGGAGCGCAAAAGCGGCGCGCTCAGCCGCGGCCGATCCAGGGCATCTGGGTCGCGGCGAGCGTCATGAACTGGACGTTGGCCGCGAGCGGCAGCCCCGCCATGTAGAGGACCGCATCGGCGACGTGGCGGACATCCATCACGGCCTCGGCCCGGAGGGAGCCGTCGGCCTGCCGCACGCTCTGGGCGAAGCCGCGCGTCATCTCGGTCTCGGCATTGCCGATGTCGATCTGCCCGCAGGCGATGTCGTAGGGCCGCCCATCCAGGGCCGTGGCCTTCGTCAGCCCGGTGATCGCGTGCTTCGTCGCGGCGTAGGGTGCGGAGTGGGGACGGGGCACCTGCGCCGAGATCGAGCCGTTGTTGATGATGCGCCCGCCCCGCGGCTCTTGCGCCTTCATCAGGCGGAAGGCGGCGCGGGTGCACAGGAAGGCACCGGTAAGATTCGTGTCGAGGCTCGCGCGCCAGTCGGCCAACGCGATCTCGTCGATGGCGGCGGCCCGCGGGAAGATGCCCGCATTGTTGAACAGCACGTCGACGCGGCCGAACGCCTCTCGTGTGTGCGCGAAGAGGCGATCGACCTCGGCCTCGACCGCGACGTCGGCCTCGACGACGAGCGTCTCGCCCTCTACTTCCCGCGCGACGGCCTCAAGGGAGGCTCGGCGCCGGCCGCTGAGTACGACGTGGTACCCGTTGGCGCCGAGCGCCATCGCGACGGCGCGCCCAATCCCGGATCCGGCCCCGGTGATCACTGCGATCCGTGCGCCCATGCCCGTCGTCCTCGACCGAAGAAGCCGTGCGCTGCATAGCTGTTGCCACGGGCCCGTTCCAGGGCTAGAGAGCGCCGTCCGCCGTTGGGGCGTCGCCAAGTGGTAAGGCAGCGGTTTTTGGTACCGCCATTCCCAGGTTCGAATCCTGGCGCCCCAGCCAAACTTCCGAAGCGCTTCAACAGCTTGCGGAGCGAGACATTTTCGATACACCGGAACAGACGGTGTATCGACGACGCACAAGAGTCGGCACAGGGGCTTATAAGTGCGAGAGCTGCTGGCCAATCTCCCGATGCGACAGCCTGCCACGCCCCTCTTAGTTAAGTCGTGCGGCCAGCATCAAGGCTCGCACGTTTGTCGCGTCGTACTCCACACCCTCGTCGATGACGCGGACCGAGGACAACCGGACCGCCACCCGCTCGAAATAGCTTTGTTCTAGCAGCAGACCTGCTTGGACACGGAAGCCCTATGGCTGCAATCGCGGAAGCTTCCCACACTGACCCTGCACTAAATTAGAACTTGGACCACCGCGTGGGGGCCGATCAGCCACCGTACACCTTGCGCCATCGGTAATAGCTTTGCTCGGAGATCTCCGCCTCCTGAGCTGAGCCAAAGCCAAACTCTTGCCCTGGGCGGTCTGCACCTCGATCTGGCGCAGCTTCAGCACGACCTGCTCCGCGCTCGTCTTCTGTCCTCGTCGCATGTCCGACTCCTTCGGTCCTAGCTGATCCTCTCGATCAGCCCGGTCCAAAGCCACCAGCCGGTCACGTCAGGTTTTGGCACGGACCTCCAATCTTATGATGCCTGCACCTCTCATAGGAATGGCCGTTCAGACATCCGCGCGCCTTGAGCAATGCCGCATGCCGGGACCGAACATTTAGTGCCTCGACCTCGTTGCCGCCCAACCGCCAAATCGTCGTGTATGAGCCGTCCCAGCGCTCATCGTGATCCGAGATGGATCGGACTGGGATGTGCGCGCACCGGCATGAAATTGGAAATTATGTACTTTCGAGATCCTTACCAGCATATCAGACTGCCCCGAAGCGGACCCCCTTCGCGCCCGCTTTGAAGCATTCGGCACCCTAAGGGACGATCATTCTACTGGCACGCCGCGGCCATTTCGACCGCGGCGCCCGGTTCAGATCTCGGTCTGCTCTGAGGCGATGAGGGAGTCGTCGACTTCGATGCCTAGGTAGCGCACCATGCTCTCCAGCTTGATGTGGCCGAGCAGCAGTTGGCAGGCTCGAATATTGCCGGTTCGCTTGTAAACCAGCGCGACCTTCCTGCGGCGCAGGCTGTGTGTGCCGAAGCCGAAGGGTCCAGATCGATCAAGCCGACCCAGCGGTCGATTAACCCGCTGTAGTGCCGTGTCGTGAGATGCTCTCCGCATCGGCTGCGGCTTGGAAACAGCCAATCACCGGCTCACAACCTGCGCGCAGCCAGCAAAGCCGTGAAGAGCCTCGCGCGTTGGTTCGGTGATCTCGAACGGGACCGGCCTGCCGGTCTTACGCTGGCACACAGTGGCTCGGAGACGCACGGCATCGCCCAGATGGATGTCGCTCACGCGCAGGCGGACGAGATCACACCCGCGCAGCTTGCTGTGGACGGCGAGGTGGAAGAGGGCGAGGTCTCGCGTGCGATTGGCAAGCTGTAGGCGCGTGCGCAGGGCCCAGATGTGTTTCGGCTTCAGTGGCGGTTTAGGTCCGACAAAATGGCCGCGGTTCCAGGGTACACGTTTGCTAGTGGGAACGGTGACGACTTCGGGCATGACAGGCTCCTGGGTTTAGGAGCTCGTCATGAGGAACCCGCTGCTGCCGATAGGCCCAATGTCGAATGACAGATCTTTGCAGCACAAGCCGACACTCGCGTCGTCGGACCCAGACCGCTGCTTCTGACCTAAAGCAGATCCTCGCAACTTCCGCATACGGGCAGGCTGATGGGCGGGATAGTCGATCGATACTGATCGTCTCGTGTTCGGCTAAATCGGGACTAGCCTCCAGGTTCATCTCGGCTCGCTCTGACCTCGTCTTTCGATAGGTCCACGCTCGCCGACGCCTGCAAAAGTCAGCGGACGGGCGGCGCCCAGATCCCAAGGGCGGTAGTATCTACGGAGCGCGGCAGCAGCCCCTCGGCCCGGAACGCGTCGGCAATTGTCTGCTGCTCGGATAGGCCCTCGCGCGTGACAGGCTCGACCCGATAGCTGCGATGCGCGTTGGCCGTGACGACGATGTCCGGCTCCAGCCGCCAAAGCGGAGAGAGCCGGGCGGCGGCCTCGGCCGAATTCGCCTTCACCCAGGCCCCGGTCTGGGCGAGCTTGGCGAAGAGCACGCCCAGCACCGGGCCATTGGCCGCCACGTAGGCATCGGCCGCAAGATAGTAGCGCTTGTAGAGGGACAGCCCGGTCCCGTCGCGCAGGATCCGCGCGCCCGTCTGCTGCTGCGCCGCCGTGAGGAACGGGTCCCAGGCAGCCCAGGCCTCGACACCGCCGCTCGCCAGCGCCGCCCGCCCGTCCGCGGGCGTGAGGTAGGCCGGCACGATGTCGCGGAAGCTCAGCCCGGCCTCTTTCAGGGCGGCGAGCACCAGGAAATGGTTGCCCGCGCCCTTGGTCAGCGCGACCCGCTTGCCCTTCAGGTCGGCGACCGTGCGGGCGGGGGAGCCGGCCGGCACGAGGATCGCCTGTGCCTCGGGTGAGGCCGCCTCCTGAGCCACGTAGGTGATGCCCGCGCCGGCCGCCTGCGCGAAGACCGGCACCGTGTCGGCGACGTCGGCCGAGACGTCGATCTGCCCGGCGTTCAGCGCCTCCATGATCGGCAGGCCGCTGGTGAACTCATGCCAGGACAGACCTGTGCTCTGGGCCTGGAGCGCCGCCTCCAGGCTGCCGTCCTGACGCAGCAGAGCGACCAGCGTGGAAGAGCGCTGATAGCCGATCCGCAAGGTCGCCGCGGCGCGGGCCGGAAGGCCGAGGAGGGCGGGGGCGGCGAGGCCGGCGAGCACGGCGCGGCGGGACAGGGACATCGGATCCTCGAAGAATGGGGTTCGGAAACGCGGTAGAGGGCCCGCGCGGCGGCGCGAGCCTGTTGACGGAGGCGAGCAGGCTCAGGTCGGCTGGCCGAGGATCCCGAGGATCTCGCGGCGCAGGCGCACGAGTTCGGGATCGTCGCGGTGGCGCGGGTAGGTCCGGTCGACCGGGATGTCGGCCCGGATTGCGGCGGGTCGCTCGGAAAGCACGATCACCCGCTCGGCCAGCACCAGCGCCTCCTCCACGTCGTGCGTGACGAGGACCGCGGTGAAGCGCGCGCGCTGCCAGAGCCGCAGGATCTCGGCCTGCATCGCGAGCCGCGTCAGGGCGTCGAGCTTGCCCAACGGCTCGTCGAGCAGGAGCAGGCGGGGCTCGTTCACCAGCGCCCGGGCCAGCGCCGCGCGCTGGGCCATGCCGCCTGAGAGCTGGTGCGGGTAGACCTCGGCGAACCCGTCGAGCCCCACGAGGCGCAGAGCCGCGTCCGCGCGGGCCGCCCGCTCGCGGCCGATGCCCCGCGCCTCCAGGCCAAGCGCCACGTTCCCGCGCACCGTACGCCAGGGATAGAGCGTGGGATCCTGGAAGACGAGGAGGCGGGACGGGTCGGGTCCGGTCACCGCCGCGCCATCGACCGCGATGCGGCCGGCATTGGGCGGCTCCAGCCCGGCGACCAGCCGCAGCAGGGTGGACTTGCCGCAGCCCGAGGCGCCGAGCAGCGCCACGAAGCCGCCGGGCTCCACGTCGAGGCTCAGCCGGTCGAGCACCGGCAGGGGCGTGCCGCGGATGTCGAAGGCGTGCGAGACGGCCTCGACCGTCAGCCGGGCGCCCGCCGGGACCGTCCCGGCAGAGGTGCCGGGGTCGGGGTGCTCGCGCGTCGCGGCTACCATTGCACCAGCCCCTTCTGCCAGGAGAGCACCCGGTCGCGGACCGCGAACAGCAGGGTGATCAGCCCGGAGCACATCAGCGCCATCACGATCAGCGCCGCGTACATGTTGGCGTAGGCCGCCCAGCCCTGCGCCCATTGCAGGTACCAGCCGAGGCCGGATTTCACGCCGAGCATCTCGGCCACCACCAGCACCGCGAAGGAGCCGCCGAGGCCCATGAACAGGCCGACGAAGACGTGCGGCAGCGCGCCCGGGACCGCCACCCGCAGGACGAGGAAGGCCGGCGAGGCGCCGAGGGTGCGCGCCACGTCGAAATAGGCCTTGTTGACCCCCGCCACCCCCGACCAGGTCAGCACCGTGACGGGGAAGCCGGTGGCCAGCGCGACCAGGAAGGTGCTGGCCGACCATGAGGACGGGAAGACGAAGAAGGCGAGCGGCAGCCACGCTGTCGCGGGGAGAGGCCCGACGAAGCGCAGCACCGGGTGGGCCCAGTAGCCGACCGCCTTCGACCAGCCGATGGCGACGCCCGCCGCGAAGCCGAGTGCCGCTCCGATCAGGTAGCCGCCGAGGAGCAGCTTCAGCGAGTTGAGGATGCTGCCGCCGAGCTTCGGCCAATCCTCCAGGAAGACCTCCAGGATCGCCTGCGGCGGCGGGAAGAACGGCATCGGCAGGAGGCCGAACTTGGCGGTGATCAGCTCCCAGGCGAGGAAGGCCAGAGCCAGGGCGGCGAGCCAGGGCGTCCAGTAGGCGAGCGACACGCCGACGCGTCCGAGGCGCCCCGAGAGGGCCGAGGCTGGCGGCAGAGCCAGCCCAACGGCGAGAGCGGCCGTCGCGAAGGCGACCGTGTAGGGGAAGTCGCCCTCCTCCGGCAGGCCGTAGGTCGCGCCCGCGAGCGCGAGCCAGGCCGCGCCCGCCGCGAGGCCGCGCAGGGACAGGACGGGGAGCCGGTCGGCGGCGCGGCGCCGGACCTCGCGCGGGACCCCGGCTGCGACGCCGGTTGTGCTTGCCGGTGAGCTTGCCATGCCGGCCCCCTCAGCTCAGCACGTCGGCGTAGACGCGCTCAGCGAACTTCGCCGTGTCGGTGCTGCGCTTGAGGACGTTCACCTGCTTCAGCTCGTCGCCGTAGAGCACGAGCTGCCGCTTCAGGTCGGCCCCGACCGGGCGGTCGCCGTGGTGCTGGCTGCGCAGCATCGCGGCGAGATCCTCGACCGAGCCCTTGCCGCCGTAGCCCGAGAAGATCCGCGCGGCTTCCTCCGGGTTCTCGTGCACCCGGTGGCCGCCCTCAAGGATGGCGCGGGTGAGCGCGGAGGCCGCGGCGCGGTCGTTGCGGATCAGGCTGCCCCGCACCGCGACCACGCAGCAGGTGCGGTCGGCATATTCTCCTGAGAGGTTGGTGGCGACCTCCGTGAAGTTCGGGTTCTTCAGCCAGATCCAGGTGCGCGGGTCAGAATCGGCGAGCGCCTGGGCCTCCCCCTTCTCGACCGCGAGGTTGAGGAGGTCGGCCGGGTACTGCCGCCACTCGACGCCCGTCTCCGGGTCGATCCCGGCCTTCGCGAGCAGCAGGCCGAAGAAGTTCTTGGCCGGGCTCGCGTGGTCGCTGATCGCGATGGTCTTGCCCTTGAGCGCGGCGACCTCGGTGATGCCGCCCGACCTCGCGCCGAGCAGACGCAGGCAGCCGCCGTGGAGGCCCGCGGTGATCTTCACATCGAAGCCCTGCTCCAGGGGCTTGAGCCAGCGCAGGGCCATGCCGATGCCGGCATCGGCCTTGCCGGTGGCGATCGCCTCCAGCAGCGCCTCGGTCGAGCCGCCGAAATTGACGAACTCCACGTCGAGCCCGTGGCGCGCGAAGATGCCCCGCTCCTTGGCGAGCGGCGCCGCGGCGGTGCAGATCGCCGTGGCGTTCCAGGCGAGCTTGATCGGCTTCAGCGGGCCGCTCCCCTCCGCCGGCCCCTCCGCGGCGGCAGGCCGGCAGAGCGGGCCGGGATCGAAGGGCAGGTCCGGCCCCGGCCCCCAGGCGCGGCCGGTGCCCATGCCGAACAAGGGCAGGGCCGCTGCGGCGGCGCCCGCGCTCAGCAGGAACCGGCGCGACGGCGCGATGCCGGGGCGCTGGGGCTCGTCGGTCATGATGGTCTCCGGATGCCGCGGGCAGGGCGGCGGGTCGTGCGGACGAACGGCGCGAGCGGAAGCGCCCGATGGCTCGGGCGACGTATCGGCGTCGTTCCGGGAGCGGCTCTCTGGCGGAGCCGATGCATTCAGTGTTCAATCACGCGATCGCGATGTCAACGAAAGCGTATTCTCATTCGCGATCATCCGCGAAAGGAGTCTATTCGATCGGGGCGACAGCGCGAGAACGTTCTCATCACCGGCCGGAGACCATTATGTGTAGGGGTCGTGCGCCGTTCAACGGGCCGCGCGCCCGCACCTCCGGCCGTTAAAGCGCTCTCCGCCGAAGTGGATGCCGGTTCGGCGCAAGAGAGCGCGTCAACGCAACGGCTCTAGCCTCGCCACGCATGGATGCCGCCATCGACGCCCCATGTTCAAGGGAAGATATATTGCGCGCCATCGATACGGAATCGCGCATTTAGCCTCGCGCAGCGGCAGGTAACGCGAGGAATGTTCTTCCGCCAACCCGATCTTTAGAAATCGACTTCGTTGACGATCGCCCGCTCCGGCCCGACCCTTGGGGAGGTGGCTCCTGGCCTCCGCCGAAGCGCTCCGCAACCTCCCGATCTCCGATGACCGTCGCCGTTCCTCCGCCCGATCCCGCCCGCACGCTCGCCGAACGCTTCGCCGTCCATGCGGGCGCGCACGACCGCAGCGGCGCCTTCCCGCACGCCAACCTCGCGGCTCTGCACGAGGCCGGGCTCGTCGCGCTCACGGTGCCGCGGCGGCTCGGCGGCGGCGGCGCGGGCCTCGGGCGCGCCGCGGAGGTGGTCGGGCGGATCGGGACTGGCGACCCGGCCACCGCCCTCGTCCTGGCGATGACACTGCTCCAGCACGGCCTGATCCACCAGGTGGGCTCGCCCTGGCCGCGCGCCCTTGCCGACGCGGTCGGGCGGGACGCGGCTCTCAGTGGCGCCTTCATCAACGCCCTGCGGGTCGAGCCGGAGCTTGGCACCCCGGCCCGCGGCGGCCTGCCCGAGACAGTGGCCCGCCGCGACGGCGACGGCTGGCGCGTCACGGGCCGCAAGATCTACTCCACCGGCGCCCCGGCGCTCGCCTACGGTCTCGTCTTCGTGCGCACCGACGAGCCGGAGCCCAGGATCGGCAACCTGCTCGTGCCATTCGGCGCGCCCGCCATCCGGATCGTGGAGACCTGGGATCATCTCGGCCTGCGGGCCTCGGGCAGCCACGACGTGATCTTCGAGGACGTCCCCGTGCCGGGCGCCAACGCTGTCGACCTGCGTCCGCCCGCCGGCTGGCAGGCCCCCGACGCGCTGCAGCAGGCCTGGAGCTGCACCCTGCTCGCGGCGCTCTACGACGGCGTCGCCCGGGCAGCCCAGGACTGGCTCGTCCGCTTCCTGCGCGAGCGCCGACCGGGCAGCCTCGGCGCGCCGCTGGCAAGCCTGCCCCGCTTCCACGAGGCGGTGGGCGAGAACGAGCGCCTGCTCGCGGTCAACGCGCGCCTCGTCCGGGGGCTCGCCGCCGAGACCGACGCGGGCGCGCCGCCGGCCCCGCGCGAGGCCGGCTTCGTGAAGGTCACTGTCACCGAGAACGCCATCCTGGCGGTGCAGCGGGCGACCGAGCTCTGCGGGAACGCCGCCCTCGCGCGGGCTAACCCGCTGGAGCGGCACCTGCGTGACGTGCTCTGCGCGCGCATCCACTGGCCGCAGGGCGACGCCGTTCGGGCCGCCGCCGGCCGCGCCGCGCTGGGCCTCTGATCCGCGTCGCGGACCCCTTCGCGGACCCCTTTGCGGACCCCTTCGAGGACGACACCATGAGCCTGCTTCCGCCTGAGAGAACCGAGTTCATCGGCTTCGTCGCCCCGCGCGAGGTCTCGGAGACGCGCGCGCCGCAGGGGCCGGCGATCGACCGCGACTACCTGCGCCTGCTCGCCCAGGCGCAAGAGTGGGGCGGCTTCGACCGCGTCCTCGTGGCCGCCTACTCCACCGCGCCCGACCCGCTGCTCGTGGCCGCAGCGGTCGCGGCGGTGACGGAGCGGGTCGGCCTGATGATCGCCCACCGCACCGGCTTCGTCGCGCCGACGGTGGCCGCGCGCCAGTTCGCGACCCTCGACCAGCTCACCGGCGGGCGCGTGGCGATCCACGCGATCAGCGGCGGGGACGATCGGGACCTCGCCAAGGACGGCGACCACCTCACGAAGGACGAGCGCTATGCCCGCACGGGCGAGTTCCTCGACATCCTCCGCCTGTCCTGGACCTCGGACGCGCCCTTCGACTACGCGGGCGCGCATTACCGGGTCGCGGGCGGCTTCTCGGAGGTGAGGCCGGTCACGCGGATCCCGGTCTATTTCGGCGGGGCCTCGCCCGCGGCCCTGGCGGTCGCCGGGCGCCACGCCGACACCTACGCGCTCTGGGGCGAGACGCACGCGCAGGTGCGCGAGCTGATCGGCCGCGTGCGCGCCGAGGCCGCCCGGCACGGGCGCGCCCCGCGCTTCAGTCTCTCGGTGCGGCCGATCCTGGCCGGGACGGAGGCGGAGGCCTGGGCGAGGGCGGACGACATCCTGGCGCGGACGCGGGCCGTACGGGCGGCCCGGGGGCTCGGCCCCGCGGCCACGCCCCCGAACGAGGGTTCGCGCCGCCTGCTCGCGGCGGCCGCCTCCGGACCGCGCCTCGACAAGCGCCTCTACACGGCGATCGCCGCGGAGACGGGTGCTGCCGGCAACTCCACCGCCCTCGTCGGCACGCCCGAGCAGGTGGCGGACGCGCTCCTCGACTACCACGACCTCGGGGTGCGCACCTTCCTGATCCGCGGCTTCGACCCGCTGGAGGACGCGCTCCAGTACGGGCGGGCGCTGCTGCCGGCCTTCCGGGACCTGCTCGCGCGTCGCGGCGGCACGGCGGAGGCCGCCTGATGCGCGCCCTCGTCCTCGCCCTGACGGCGCTGCTGACCGTCCTGTCCGCCCGCGCTGAGGAGGTGCTGCGCGTCGGCGATCAGCGCGGCAACGCCCGCGCTCTGATGGAGGCTGCGGGCGTCCTCGACGGTCTGCACTACCGGCTCGAATGGGCCGAGTTCGCGGCCGCGGCGCCGCTTCTGGAGGCGCTCAACGCCGGCGCCATCGACGCGGGTGGGGTGGGGGACGCGCCCTTCACCTTCGCGGCCGCGGCCGGCGTGCCGGTCCGGGCCTTCCTCGCCTTCCGCAACCGGCAGGACGGGCTCGCGATCCTGGTCCGCCCCGATTCGCCGATCCGCACGGTGTCGGACCTGAAGGGCCAGCGCATCGCCACCAACCGCGGCTCGATCGGCCACCAGATCGTGCTCGCCGCCCTGGAGGAGGCCGGCCTGCCGGCCGACAGCGTGCGCTTCAACTTCCTGCCGCCGGCCGACGCCAAGCTCGCGCTGGCCTCCGGCGCGGTCGATGCGTGGGCGACCTGGGAGCCCTACACCTCGGCGGCCGAGCTCGCCGGCCTCGTGCGCGTGGTGCGCGACGGCAACGGCATCACGCCGGGCCTGAGCTTCGCGGTGGCGAGCGAGGCGGCGCTCAGGACCAAGCGCACCCTGCTCGCCGACTACGCGGCACGCCTCGCCCGCGCCCGCGCCTGGGCGCTGAACGACCCGGCCCCCTACGCCGCCGTCTGGTCGAAGCTGATCGGCCTGCCTGAGGCCGTGCCGCTGCGCTGGTTCGGGCGGGCGCAATACCGCGCGGTGCCGATCGACGCTGCGGTGATCGCTGACGAGCAGCGCATCATCGACCTGTACGTCCGCGCCGGATTGATCCCGCAGGCCCGTGCGCCCCGGGCCGAGAAGATCCTCGATCCCGGGTTTTCCGAAGCGCTCGCGGCCGTGCGATGATCGGCGCCGGAGGAAGCCACATGCACGATCCCGGCGACGGCCACACGCACAACCACGATCATGACCACGGGCACAAGCACGACCATACCCACGGGCAGGACGCCGCGTCCGAGCGCTGGAAGCACGACGGAGTGCGGGTGATTCCGGGCGACCGGCTCGACCCGAACACCGCCCAGACACCCGGCATGTTCCGGCAGGCGGCGGTCAACGCCGCCCGGGTCGGCGCGCAGAAGATCTGGGCCGGCACCGTGGCGATCGAGCCCGACGCCAAGACCGGGGTGCACCACCACGGCGCGCTGGAAAGCGTGATCTACGTCGTCTCGGGCCGCGCCCGCATGCGCTGGGGCGAACGGCTCGAATACGTCGCCGAGGCGGGGCCCGGCGACTTCATCTTCGTGCCCCCTTACGTGCCGCACCAGGAGATCAATGCCTCGACCGACGAGCCCCTGCACTGCGTGCTGGTGCGCTCCGATAACGAGGCGGTCGTGGTCAACTTGCCGGACGTCGCAGCGGCCGAGGCACCCGAGACCGTCTACTGGGTCGATCCCATCCACAAGCATCCCTGATAGGGCCGGAGAGCGCACGCATGAGCCAGGACCGCCGCCTGCATCTTGGCGCCTTCATGGCCCGGTGGGCATCCACGCCGCTTGGTGGCGCTATCCGGGCGGCTGGCCGGACGCGAACTTCAACTTCGAGCATCTGGCGCACTTCGCCCGGCGCCTGGAGGCGGCGAAGTTTGACACCTTCTTCATGGCCGACCACTTGGCCGTGATGTACATGCCGGAGGCGGCCCTGCGCCGCTCGGCCACCGTGACCTCGTTCGACCCGCTGACGCTCCTGCCGGCGCTCGCCGTGCTGACCGAGCGCATCGGCCTGATCGCCACCGCATCGACCACCTACAACGAGCCCTACCACGTGGCCCGCAGGTTCGCCTCGCTCGACCACATCTCGCGGGGCCGCGCTGGCTGGAACCTCGTCACCTCTAGCAACCCCGACGAGGCGCTGAATTTTGGGCGCGACGCGCATCTCGAGCACGCGGTGCGCTACGCGCGGGCCCGCGAGTTCTTCGACGTGGTGACGGGTCTGTGGGATTCTTTGTGGTGCTCGGCGAGACGGAAGCGGAGGCCCGAGCCAAGAAGGCGCGCCTCGACGACCTCGTCCATCCCGACAGTGGGCTTGCCAACCTCTCGGTGCGCCTCGGAACCGACACCTCGGTCTTCGATCTCGACGCGCCGCTGCCCGAGATCCCGGAGACCAATGCGAGCAAGAGCGGGCAGGCCCAGATCGTCGATTACGCGCGCCGCACCGGTGCAACGGTGCGCGATCTCGCCCGTAAGGTCGGCGGCTACGGCGGCCTTCAGATGGTCGGCACCGCCGCTCAGGTGGCCGACAGGATGGAGGAATGGCTGAAGACACGCGCCTGCGACGGCTTCAACGTAATGTTCCCGTTCTTGCCGGAAGGTCTCGACGACGTGGTCGACCGCCTCGTGCCCGAGTTGCAGAGGCGGAACCTGTTCCGTACGGCGTACGAGGGCACGACGCTACGCAACCATCTTGGCCTGCCGCGGCCGGGCAACCGCTTCTTCCACTGAGCCGCCTCGAGGCTTCTAGAGCATCCGGGCAGCATGGGCGCTAAAACCGGGGTTCCCCATGCGTTTGCTGACGGCCATCATTGCTTGCCAATCTAGATAACTGTGTTAGGTCGATCGCGGAATGTCCGCCCACGAGCGGGCATCAAAGCATGCTTTCGACCCAACCCAGACGCTCGGACCGCGTGCCCCACAAACCTGAAAGCGGACACGCCTTGAGCTGCACGTCCGACTTATTCGGCGGCGGTCGCTCACTCGGTGAAATCGGCGCGGTTCAGCCCGTAGCGCTGCATCTTCTCGTTCAGGGTCCGGCGGGGGAGGTCGAGCAGGCGCATGACCTCGGCGATGTTTCCCCGAGTCTCTTGCAGGGTGTGGCGGATCAGATCGCGCTCGAATGCGTCGACCCGTGCCGACAGGGGTTGCGGTTCGCCCGTCGCCGCCTCCTGCGACCCGTCAAGCTGATCGAGGCCGAAGGCGTAGCGCTCAGCGGCGTTGCGCAACTCGCGGACGTTGCCGGGCCACGGGCGCGCCGCGAGATCCTGTATGAGCCGGGCGCTGAGGGGGCGCACCGTCCGGCCATGCGCCTCGGCGGCGCGGGTCGCGAAGACCTCGAACAGCAATGGGATATCTTCGCGCCGTTCCCGCAGGGGCGGGATCCGCAACTCCGCGACGCCGAGGCGGTAGTAGAGGTCGGCCCGGAACTGCCCGGTGGCTGAGTGCGCGCGCAGATCGACCTTGCTCGCGCAGACGGTGCGAAGGTCGGCCGGCACCGTCGCGTTCGAGCCGAGCCGCTCCAGGCTGCCCTCCTGGAGCACCCGCAGGAGGGTCACCTGCCCAGCAAGCGGCATGGCCTCGATCTCGTCGAGGAAGAGCGTGCCGCGATGGGCGTATTCCAGCTTGCCGACCCGGCGTTTCAGCGCGCCCGTGAAGGCGCCGGCCTCGAAGCCGAACAGCTCGCTCTCCATCATCGTGTCGGGGATGGCGCCGCAATTGACCGCCACGAAGCGGCCGTCCCGCCGGCTGGAGAAGGCGTGGAGGCACTGGGCGACCAGTTCCTTGCCGGAACCGGTCTCACCGTTGATGACGACGTTGACCGGGGTGGCGGCGAGGCCGAGCACCTCGCGCCGCAGATTCTCCATCGCCCGCGACGTGCCGATGAGGCGGCTCTCGATGCCTTGCGCATCATCGACGGCGTGGAGCCTGCGCAACCGCAGGGTCAGGTGGCGCTTCTCGCAGGCGCGGCCGATCGCATCGACCAGACGCTCGGGCACGAAGGGCTTCTCGATGAAGTCGTAGGCGCCCCGTTGCATCGCCTCGACCGCCATCGGCACGTCCCCGTGCCCGGTGACCAGGAGGACCGGCAGGTCTGGGTCGCGGGCGAGCGCCCGTTCGAGGACTTCGAGGCCGTCGATGCCCGGCATCCGCATATCGCTGACGAGGATGCCGGGGAAGGACTCGTCGATAAGGCCCAGCGCCGCCCGCGGTTCCTCGAAGGTCGAGACCTCGAAGTCGGCGAGGGTCAGCCACTGATGCAGCGCCTCGCGCACCGTCTCCTCGTCGTCCACGAACAGGACACGCGCCGCCCGACCCACCACCGCGCTTACCCCTTCGCCGCAGGTAGGACGATGGCGAGCACCGCGCCGCGCTCGTCGTTGGCGGCGGCGATGCTGCCGCCGAGATCGCGCACGATCAGCGAGGACAGCGATAGGCCGAGGCCGAGGCCCTCGCCGGCCGACTTCGTGGTGAAGAAGGGATCGAAGACCTGCCCCATGTGCTCCTTCGCAATCCCGCCGCCACTATCGGCGACGCTGAGGCGCCAGGTGCCATCCGCTTCGCGCGCACCGGTCAAATGAAGCAGGCGCTCGGGCGTGCTCCGCATCGCGTCGAGGGCGTTGACGATCAGGTTCAGCAGGACCTGCTCCAAGCGAACCGGCTCCGCCTGCACGAAGGCCTCGGCGGGGATCGCGCAGGTGACGGTCACTCCCTCGGACCGGATGCGGGCCTGGAGCAGATCCAGGACGGCCTCCGCTGTCGCCTGCAAGCTTACCGGCTCACGATGTTCCGGCCCGGTCTTGCGGGCGAAGGCCTTCAGGTGGCGGATGATCTCGCCGATGCGCTGCGTCACCTGCGTCATCCGCTCGAGGTTCCGCTCCACCGTCGCGAGATCGCCACGTTCCAGGAACTTCGCCGTGCTGGCGAGGAAGGTGCGCAGGGCTGCCAGCGGCTGGTTGATCTCGTGGTTGATGGCCGTCGAGATCTGTCCCAGCGCGGCGAGGCGGCCGGCATGGATCAGCTCGTCCTGGGTCGCCCGTAGCGCCGCGGTGGCGCGCTCCCGCTCCGCGACCTCGCCGCGAAGGCGGTCGTTGGCGGCGCTCAGGGCCTGGGTACGATCCGCGACGCGCTGCTCCAGGGAGAGGCGCATCGCCCGCTCGCTCTGCAGCCGTCGTTGCCGCTGGCTCCGGGCAGCCAGGGCGAAAGCCAGGGCCAAGCAGGCGATCGCCGCAACCAGGGCCGCGAGCAAGGCCTGTCGCAGGGCGGGTCCAGTCGGCGTCACGTACCAGACCGTCCAGGACAGATCCGGCATCGCCGCGCGCTCCACGAGCCCGCTGACGGTTCGGCCCTCGACCGGCAGATCAATGACGCCCGCGAGGTCCGCCTGCTCGCCGTCGAGAAGGGGCTGCAGGGTACTGTCGCCGTATTGTCGCTCGGCTTGGATCCGCGCCGCATCGGCCACGCCGACCGGGTGGAACGGGCGATACTTCCACGCCGGCTCGCTCGCGAGGAAGACCACGCCGGCGGCGTCCGAGACCAGCACCTGCTCGCCGGCCGCCCGCCACTCACCCTGCAGTCCCTCCAAATCGACCTTGACAACCACGATCCCCACGACCCGGCCGTCCGGTCCGGAAACGGCCTTGCCGACGAACAGGCCGGGAAGGCCGGTTGTCGTGCCGACGCCGAAATAGCGTGAGACGCCAGTGGTCTTGGCCGCGGTGAAGTAGGGCCGGTAGGCGTAGGACGCCCCGATGAAGCTGAGCGGCCGGTTCCAGTTGCTCGCGCCGCGCGTCAAGCCGTCGGCATCCAGGAGGTAGATGGCCGAGACGTTCGAGGTCGCCGCGACGGCCTCGAACTTGGTGTTGACGGCGGCGATGCGGTCCGGCGCATCGACGGCTTCGAGGAGGGCCTGCACCTGCGTGTCGAGGGCGAGGACCGTGGGCAGATACTCGTACCGGTTGACGGCCGCCCGCAGCACGGCCTCGGTAATGACGAGGCGCTGGCGCGCTTGGCGACGGGCCAGGTCGAGGCCTGCCTCCAGAGTGAACGCGAAGACCACGAGGGTAGCCACGAGCGTGATGGCCGCCAAGATCCACCGCCACAGCCAGATCGACCTGAGCACCGGACCCGGCCCGGTGAGCTTTCGCGGAACCGCCCGGGCGACGCTGGCTATGACGTTCATCGGGCGGCATCCTGACGAGGGCGAGCATACGCGCCAGCGGTGTCGCACACCACGCCCCACGCGCCGCGGGCGAAAGCCGACCCTTACCCCCAGCGAAGTCGGAGAGCTCTCAGGCGCCGAGGCCGCCGACGCAGACGTACTTGGTGTTCAGGTAGTCGTCGATGCCCTGGTGGCCGCCCTCGCGGCCGACGCCCGACTCCTTCACGCCGCCGAAGGGCGCCACCTCGGTGGTGATGATGCCCTCGTTGACGCCGACCATGCCGTATTCCAGCGCCTCTGAGACCCGGAAGACCCGCCCGAGATCGCGCGTGTAGAAGTAGCAGGCCAGCCCGAACTCCGTGTCGTTGGCCATCGCGATCGCCTCCGCCTCGTCGCGGAAGCGGAAGAGCGGCGCCAGCGGCCCGAAGGTCTCCTCCTTCGCGACATCCATGCCCGGCACCACGTCGACCAGCACGGTCGGCTCGAAGAACGAGCCGCCGAGCGCGTGGCGGCGGCCCCCCGCGATCACCCGCGCGCCCTTGGCGGTGGCGTCGCGGATATGCGCCTCGACCTTCTCGACCGCGGCGTGGTCGATGAGCGGGCCCTGCACCACGCCCTCCTCCGCGCCGTTGCCGACCTTCAGGGCCTTGGCCGCCGCCGCCATCTTCTCCGCGAAGGCGTCGTAGATGCCGTCCTGCACCAGCACCCGGTTGGTGCAGACGCAGGTCTGGCCCGAGTTGCGGTACTTGGCCAGCATCGCGCCCTCGACCGCCCGGTCGAGGTCGGCATCGTCGAACACGATGAAGGGCGCGTTGCCGCCGAGTTCCATCGAGACCTTCTTCACCGTGCCGGCGGCCTGGCTCATCAGGAGCTTGCCGACCTCGGTCGAGCCCGTGAACGTGACCTTCTTCACCAGCGGGTTGCCGGTGAGTTCGCCCCCGATCGCCCGGGCCGAGCCGGTGAGGATCGAGACGAGGCCCGCCGGGATGCCGGCCCGCTCGCAGAGCAGGCCCCAGACCAAGCCCGAGAGCGGCGTCTGGGCGGCGGGCTTGATCACGATCGGGCAGCCGGCGGCGAGTGCCGGCGCGAGCTTGCGGGCGATCATCGAGGACGGGAAGTTCCAGGGCGTGATCGCCCCCACCACGCCGACCGGCTCCTTGGTGACGAGGATGCGCCGGTTCTGCCAGGGCGAGGGGATGACCTCGCCGTAGACGCGCCGGGCCTCCTCGGCGAACCACGTGACGTAGCCCGCCGACATGGTGACCTCGGCCCGCGCCTCGGCGAGCGACTTGCCCTGCTCGGCGGTGAGGATGCGGGCGAGATCCTCCTGGTTCTCGGTGATCAGCGCCGCGAGCTTCTTGAGCAGCGTCGCGCGCTCGGCGGCGGTCTTGGCGCGCCAGGCCGGATAGGCCGCGTGCGCCGCCTCGATCGCCCGGCGCGTCTCCTCGGCGCCTATGTTGGGCACCCGCGCGATGAGCGCGCCGGTGGCGGGGTTCGTCACCTCGATCGACCCGGACCCGCTCTTCGACCATTCGCCGCCGATCAGGCAGGCATCGACGAGCAGGCTCGGGTCCTTCAGGGACAGGGTCTCGGTCTCAGGCATAGTCGGATTCCCTCGGGGGCTTCGACGGGTTCAGGCGATGACGGGTCTGGCGGACGTCGCTCACTCAGTGGGTGCGGCGTCCTTCACCTTCTCGCGCAGCTCCTTCACGAGCACGCGGGTGTTCTCCGAGTAGTCGATCGGCACCGCCACGAGGTGGACGCCGCCGGCCTGGAACGCCTTCTCCAGCGTCGGCCCCAGATCCTCGACCGCGCCGACCCGGTGTCCCGTGGCGCCGTAGGACTCGGCGTACTTCACGAAGTCCGGGTTCTTGAAGGTCATGCCGTAATCCGGGAACTCGTCCACCGCCTGCTTCCAGCGGATCATGCCGTAGGCCGAGTCGTCCAGGATCAGCACCACGAGGTTGAGGCCGAGCCGCACGGCCGTCTCCATCTCCTGGCTGTTCATCATGAAGCCGCCGTCGCCGCACACCGCCATGACACGGCGCTTCGGGTAGAGCAGCGCCGCCATCATCGCCGAGGGCAGGCCCGCGCCCATCGTGGCCAGCGCGTTGTCGAGCAGCAGCGTGTTGGCCACGTAGGTGCGATAGTTGCGGGCGAACCAGATCTTGTACATCCCGTTGTCGAGGCAGACGATGCCGTCCTCGGGGATCACCCGGCGCACGTCGCGCACCAGCCGCTGCGGGGTGACGGGGAAGCGGTCCTCGTCGGCCCGGTCGGCGATGCGGGACAGGATGTGCTCGCGCAGCGGCAGCAACGCGCCCGCGTTCGGCAGCCTGTCCTCCAGCCGGTCGGCGAGCAGCTTCAGGGTGGGGCCGAGATCGCCCACCACCTCGGCGTCGGGGTAGTAGACCTGCTCGACATTGGCCGGGGTGTAGCTGATGTGCAGCACCTTCTGGTCCGGCTGGCCCATGAAGAAGGGCGGCTTCTCCACCGTGTCGTGGCCGATGGCGATGATGAGGTCGGCGGCGTCGATCGCCTCGTGCACGTAGTCGCGCTCCGACAGGGCGGCGGTGCCCATGTAGAGGCGGGTGCCGTGCGCGACCGTGCCCTTGCCCATCTGGGTGGTGAAGAACGGGATTCCGGTGCGCTGCACGAAGCCGCCGAGGTCGCTCGTCGAGCGCGGGCGGGAGGCGGCCGCGCCCAGCATCACCAGCGGGCGCTTGGCCGCGACGATCATCTCGGCGGCGCGCTCGATCGCCTTCGGATGGGCGACCGGGATGTCGATCGGGTGGGAGGGCACCGTGTACGAATCGGCTTCCTCGGCCGCGATGTCCTCGGGCAGCTCCAAGAGGACCGGGCCGGGCCGCTCCTCCATGGCGACCCGGAAGGCGTCGCGCACGATGGTGGGGATCGAGGAGGCGGAGACGATCTGGCGCGCCATCTTGGTGATCGGCTTCATCGAGGCGATGACGTCGACGATCTGGAAGCGGGCCTGGCGCGAGGAGAGGATGCCCTTCTGGCCGGTGATGATGATCATCGGCATGGCGCCCAGATGCGCGTAGGCGGCGCCGGTCGAGAAGTTGAGCGCGCCCGGGCCGAGCGTGGCGAGGCAGACGCCGGGCTTGCCGGTGAGCCGCCCGTAGGTCGCGGCCATGAAGGCTGCGGCCTGCTCGTGGCGGGTCAGGACGAGCTCGATCTTCGAGGTGCGCAGGGACTCGACGATGTCGAGGTTCTCCTCGCCCGGGATGCCGAAGACGCGGTCGACGCCCTCGTTCTCCAGCGCTTGCACGAGCAGATCTGAACCTTTGGACATGGGAGCGACCAATTCTTCTTCGATTGTTCGGTGACAGAGAATGCGGAGGTCGTGGCGACGCTGCCCGGGACCGGTGGCAGGGGGCGGAGGGGTCGGATCATCGCCGCCTGGTGCTTGCCGGTGCAGCGCTCGTCTTCCCGGTCCCGGCCGCTTCGGGCCGGGACCCCTCTCGCCGAGATCGTGCAGATCCCCGGCCGGTGTGCCGGTCCTCAGTCCTTCATCCGGCCGTTGCCGTCGAGATAGCCGTACTTGCGGGTGTCGGGCATCCAGAGCGACGCCAGGAAGGCGACGGAGGCCATGGCGGCAACGTAGTAGAAGAACAGGCTCTCGTTGCCATAGGACTTGAACGAGAGCGCGACATACTCCGCCGTACCGCCGAACATCGCATTGGCGATGGCGTAGGGCAGACCGACTCCGAGCGCCCGCACCTCAGCCGGGAAGAGTTCGGCCTTCACCACGCCGCTGATCGAGGTGTAGAAGGTCGCGATCACGAGGCCGGTCAGGATCAGCCCGAAGGCCGCGTAGGGGCTCGTCACCAGCGATAGCGAGGAGAGCAGCGGCACCGCACCAAGGGTGGCGAGGCCGCTGAATAGGATCATGTTGTTGCGCCGGCCGATCCGGTCCGACAGGGCACCGAAGAGCGGCTGCAGCAGCATGAACACGATGAGCGCTAGGGTCATCACCGTCGAAACCGCCTTGAGGTCGAGCTTCACCGTGTTGACGAGGAACTTCTGCATGTAGGTCGTCATCGTGTAGAAGTAGAGCGACCCACCCATGGTGAAGGCGAGCGTGATCAGCAGCGCCCGCTTGTGCTGCATGAGGGCCCGCAGCGAACCGGCTTCCTTGCTGTTCATCGTCTCCTGGGAGATCGACTCCTTCAGCGAGCCGCGCAGCATCATCGCAACGACCGCGGCGGCGGCGCCGATCAGGAACGGGACGCGCCAGCCCCAGGCCCGCATCTCCTCGCCGGTCAGGGCGTGCTGGAGGGCGAAAACGACGAGCACCGCGAGCAGCTGCCCGCCGATCAAAGTGACGTACTGAAACGAGGACAGGAAGCCGCGGCGGCCCTTGCCGGCGACCTCGCTCATGTAGGTCGCAGCCGTGCCGTACTCGCCGCCGACCGAGAGCCCCTGCGCAAGCCGCGCGACGAGGAGCAGGACGGGCGCGAGCACGCCGATGGTCTCGTAGGTCGGCAGCAGGCCGATCATCAGCGAGCCGGCGCACATCAGCAGCACCGAGAAAACCATCGACGACTTGCGCCCACGCCGGTCGGCGATGCGGCCGAAGATCCAGCCGCCCAGCGGCCGCATGAAGAAGCCGACGGCGAAGATGCCGGCCGTCGCCAGGAGCTGGCCGGTCGGGCTGCTGCTTGGGAAGAACGCCGAGGCGAAATAGATCGAGGTGAAGGCGTAAGCATAGAAGTCGTACCATTCGACGAGATTGCCGGAGGAGGCGGCGACGATGGCCTTGATCTTCTGCCGATCAGAGGTTTCGACGGTCGGGATTGATCCCGTCACCGCCGGGACAGCCGTATTCATGTGCGTTCTCCCATCTTCATGCCACTAACCCCGCATCTGCGGCGGGGCGGGATCGACGCGCTTCCACTCCCCTGGGCCTTCGGCCTCTTTGGGCAGCATCATCGAGACGCGTAGCACGGCATTGGCAACGGCGATGCCAAGTCAGAAAATTCGAGAAGTACGTGTAAAATCATATATTTGGCGCCGATTAACCTGTCGCTGTTCGGCAAGTTTCCGCCGTTTGGCATTTGGCCTTCGGCGAGATTCCGCCGATCGCTGTCGCCTGCGGACGTGAGGGGGCTGTTTGCGGACCCAAGAGGCCTGGCAAAAGGCTTCGAAACACCCTTCGCTGCCAAACGGATACTCCCGCCTCTTCCCAAGACGAGCATCTCTCCGAACTCTGCTCTCGCTCGACTCGAAGCAGTTTCTCGGTCTTCGGCCAATTACCGCTAACCGCCGAGCGTCCGCCTTCGCTTGTTCTACGCCCGAAAGCGGACTGGCGGATATCCACCCGACCCGGCCTTGGACCTCTACCCCACCAGCCTCGAAGCGGACCTTCCGAAGCGCTGCAAGGGGTCAGGAGTTCGCACGCACTTGTTCGGCTGTGCGCCATGAGCCAACCTTGGGCTGATAGGCGCTGAACCGCCGCTCCCGACCCAAAACGGACTCTGAGAAGGTCTGCTTCTGGATGGTTTGATCTTTTCCGGCTGGCCAGGGCTTTTAATTCATTAGATGATCATTTGCGGCAAAAGTTTTGATATATTGATATGATAGAGGAGATGATCTCGTTCGGTTCATCATCTGCCATCAATGAAGCTAGAGAATGACTCGCCGCTGATTGTACCCAACCCGCGGCTCGCCGCGATTGGTGTCGGGCTTCTTCCTCGGTCCATCTCCTGAGCGAGGACGACCTCGTCAGAGGAATGCCTTGAAAGCAATGATCGTCTCGGAATCCTTGACATTCTTGAGGTTCAGCAGGAAATCGTTGACGAACAGTCCGATATCGATATCGTTGTCGACATGAAATTTCGCCATGATATCGAATCGTCCGGCGGTCGAATAAATTTCCGATGCCAAATTCATGGAGAGAAGGCTGTCGGAGACCTCGTAGGTTTTTCCGATTTCGCATTTGATCTGTACGAAGAACGTCTTCATGCACCTCTCCTGGCGATCGGCCGGTCTGTGTTTTAGGCCCGTCGCAGGTTGTGCGCAAAGGCGTCCACGGTCTCCCGCAGCGCGTCGGCCGTGGTTTTGAGCTTTTCCGTCCAGACCGTGAGATCGTCGGCCATGCCGACGCCGCGCGCGGCCGAGGTCGCGATGTTCTCGGCCTCGTGATGCGCCCGCCGCGTGACGGTCGAGGCGTCGCGGACGGCCTCGGCGATCTGTCGCGCGTCGTCGGTCTGCTGGCGCACGGCCGCGGTGAGGCCCTGCGACGTGTCGCGCAGGATGCCCATCGTGCCACGGATCGCGTCGAGGTCGCCGTCGGTGGCCTGCGCCGCGCTGCCGACGTCGCCGACGAGGCGTTCGATCCGGGTGGTCGCCGCGGCCGTCTCGTCCGCGAGTGACTTGACCTCGGCGGCGACGATCGCGAAGCCCCGACCCGCCTCGCCCGCGCGCGCGGCCTCGATCGTGGCATTGAGGGCGAGCAGGTTGGTCTGCCGCGCGATCCCGCCGATCAGCGTGCTGACGCTGGAAATTTCGGACAGGGCCGTCCGCAAGCCGTCCATGGAACGGCTCGCCGTTGCGATCTGACCGAGCGTCTCGGTGGCTGCGGCGGAGCCGCGGTCGCTGATGGCGCCGATCTCCCGATTCGAGGCGGCGATGCGGTCGGCGGCCTGAGCGGCGACGCCGACACTCGAGGATGCAGCCTCGAGCGCGTGGGCGACCGTTTCGGTTGCGATCTCGGACGTCCCCGCCGTGGCCTTCAGGTTCGCCGAGAAGTCCGAGAGAGCGGATGCGGTCTCCTGAACCGTGGCGCTGACGCCGTCCATGCCGGTTCCGAACGCAGCGAGATCGCGCGTCAGGCTCTCGTAGCGGTGCCGCGCGCTCGCCTGTGCCGCCTCGTGATGCGCCGTGATGGTGGAGGCGAGGTCGAAGGCGAGAAGCTGCGCGATCAGCGCGCCCTGCTCGGCGACGGAGCGGGAGCCCAGCGGGCTGCGCCGCGCCAGGGCCGGGAGGCAGGCGCACAGGAGCGCGTTGCCCGCCATCGCGCGAGCGCGGGCGTCGAGGCCGAGTTCGGCTTCCCAGCCCGCCAATTCGGCGGACCGCCCCGCGTAGGCCGCATCGATCACGCCCGACAGGAGCATCCTGAAATGCGCCCGGAGGCGGCCGGCGATCTCCGCACCGTGACGCTCGAAGATCGGGCCGACATTCGGCATGCGCCCGGCCGCTTCGACATAGGCCTCCACGGCCCCGTCGATCACGCCGCCGAGCGGCGTCGCGAGGCGGGCGGCCCGAGCCAGACGGTCCGACGTCAGTCCGTAGAGCGACAGGCGGGCGGCGAACTCGGACATGGCGGTTCCTTGTCGACGATGCGTCCGGCCGACGGATCAGGCGCGTCGTCGGAGGCGTTCAGTTGAAATGGCCGACCCAGCGCATTGTGTAGCGCTGGCCTTCCGGCCGATTCTGCGCGCCAAATTCATAATAGGCGTTGAAGAACAGGAAATTGTCCTTGTTGATCGCGTAGAGCGCGCCAGGTCCAAGGGCGAAGACGCGCTCGCGCCGGCCCGGCACCGCGACGCCGTTGGCGAGCGTGTCGCTGATCTGCTGCAGCCAGTAGCCGTTTACGCCGAGCTTCAGCTCCTTCGTCACGCTGAACTCGCTGGCGAAGTTGGCGTGCAGGGCCTGACCGGCCTGGGTCGTCACCGCGGTCGGGCCGAAGCCGACGTTCGGGCGGTCGTTCGAGGCGTTCCAGAGGTAGTGGAACCGCGCCGAGACGGTCCAGTCGGGCGTCAGGAACAGGGTGCCGGCGACGTAGGGGTTGAACGAAAAGAAGTTCGAGCCGGGGTTGACCGCCGCATTCGGGTCGTAGCGCCCGGTCGGCAGGATCATCTGCGCCTCGATGCGGCCGACGAACAGCGGCCCCTTCTCGCCCATGATCGGATCGAACTGGATGAACGGGCCGATCAGCAGGTCGCCGATGCCCTGGCGCGCCTTCAGCACCGCGCCGCCGAGGCCGTCGTCTGCACGCGAATCGATGATCGCCGGAACGATGATGTCGATGCCGAGCGCGCCGGAGCCGATCTTGATCGGCGAGACGTAGAGGAGCTGGGTCAGGCTGACGAAGGCGCTGACGTTCTCCCGCGGCAGGCCGAGGCTGGCCCCGCGGTTGTCGGTCAGGCGCCCGGCCGAATAGACCTGGAGATACTGGTTCGGATACCAGCCGGGCCCGGATGGCGGCGCGCCGTCGAGGAAGCTGGTGAAGCCGAGGTTCAGGTTCGGCAGGTCGTAGGCCTGGGCCGGTGCGGCGAACCCTACGGTTGCCGCCAGGGCCAAAGCTGCCCGCCGCGCGCGCGCCGCGATCCTCCCCCGCCGTGCTGCCACCCGTTTCGTCATGTCTGCCCCCTCGTTTCGCGTTCGTCGCTCGGCGCGCCCGCCCGGCGGACGGGCGCGGTGTGGATGGAGCGGGGCTCAGGCGCCCGGCACCGACCCCGGCGGCAGGAAATCGACTTCGCAAGTCGCGGAGCGGCGCACGACCTCCTCCGGATCCGTCAGGTCGTGGAGCTGGTCGAACAGCTCCTTCAGCCGCCGGCCGGGGCTGACCCAGAAGATCGCCCGGTTCGGCTTGTCGGTGCGGTTGTAATAGGCGTGCGGCTTGCCCTTCGGCATGCAGACGAGGTCGCCGACCTTCGCCTGGAGCCACTGACCGTCGAGATAGAGGTCAAAGGTGCCTTCCAGCACGTAGATGAACTCGTCCTGCGTCGGGTGGATGTGCGGCGGCACGAAGGTGCCCGGCGGATCGTAGGTCTCGAACGAGAAGGCGCTGTCGCTGTTCGCCTTGAACCAGTAGGTGTGGCCGAGAACGTTCCAGACGGTCCCGTCGACTCCTTCGCCGGCTCGGGTGATGCCAGCCGGAAGTGGTCCGATGTCGCTCATCTTTTCCTCGCTTTGCTGATTTTCTGGGCTGTCAATTCTGAATAACGGCGGCCTGTTTGGAGAAATAGTCAGGTTTCGGCCTCGGTCCGGCTATCCCATTCACGAGCCGGCTATCCGGATCGCGCAGGAAAAGCGGGTCCTGCCGCGCGAGGGCCCTTGTGCTGGTTTTGCTGCCACAGGCACCATCCGGCGATGGGCCTGGACGACCGATGGGACCATGGACGACGACGCGACCCGCGACCCGAGACACCTGCCGAATGCCTCCCGTCCGCTTGCCCGCTACGCGCTGGTCGAGACCCGGGACCCCGAGGCGGCGCGCGACCGGATCGGCCGGATCTTCTGCCCGCACCGATTGATTCCGGTGGGCGCCGACGCCGCCTCCCTGTTCGAGGCGCGCCATCACACGGTGGGCTTCGGGGGCCTGACCATCAACTACGTCACCTACGGCGCGGAAGTTGAGATCGATCCCGGCTTCCTCGACCGGTTCTTCCTGCTGCAGATCCCGCTCGCGGGCGCGGCCCTGGTGCGCAGCGGGCCGCACGAAACGATCGCGGACATCGAGCGGGCGACCCTGCTCTCGCCGCTGCTGCCGACCCAGATGGTGTGGGAGGCCGGTTGCGAGAAGCTGATCATCCTCGTGCCGCGCGACCTCGCGGAGGAGCATATCGTGCGCGTCCTCGACCGCATCCCGAAGCCCTTCGGCTTCGATCCGGCGATCGATCTGCGGCGTCCGCGTGGGGCGGCGATCCTGTCCCAGGCCAAGCTCCTTCAGCACCTCGCCGAGAGCCGGACGCAGCCGGCTTGCGGCACGAACGTGTTCGAGAGCGAACTCGCCTCCGCCTTCGTCACCCTGCTGGTCGGGCACATGCTGGAGCACGCGGAAGGCAGCGGCACCCTGCTGCGGCCGCAACTTGTGTCGGTGGCGCCGTCCCACGTGCGCCGGGCCGAGGAGTATGTCCGCGCGCATCTCGACTCCGCTCTGACGCTGCCGCAGCTGTCCGAGGAGGCGGGGGTCAGCATCCGCTCGCTTCAGGACGGTTTTCGCCAGTTCCGGGACAGCACGATCTCGGACTTCATCCTGGCCCAGCGCCTCGACCGCTGGCGGGCGCTGCTGCTGGCCTCCGATCCGGAGGCCAAGGTCGGCGACCTCGCGCTCGCGGTCGGTCTCAACCATCTCGGCCGGGCGGCGGCCGCCTACCGCGACCGCTTCGGCGAGGTGCCGTCCCACACCCTGCGCAACCGGCACCGCTGAGGCGCGGCGCCGGTCGCGCGGGCTCAGGCGGCCCGCGGCGTCTCGACCGCCCGGAGACCGGCGGGCTGGGGCGCGGCGACCGCCTGATAGGCCGGCGCCCGCTTGAGGAGTTCGGCGTAGACCGGGGGGCGCAGCGGCAGGAACGCGGCCGTGATCGGATTGCCCTCGCGGGTCCGCACGCCGATATCGGCCAGAAGCCCCGAGAAGTGGTGGTTGTGGTAGGGCGCGATGCAGAGGCCCCCATAGGCCTTGGCCGAGGGGCGCTCGCCGCGCCGCCACGCGAGCGAGCGGACGATGCCCGCCTCCATCTGCGCCCGGCTCGGCTGGCGCGCGAGCTGGCCGTCCATGAACCGCACCAGCCAGTTGGCGCCGAGTTCCGCCGAGAGGTTGGTGGCAAAGCTCGAATTGAAGCCGACGAAGCCGAGATCGGACAGGTCCGGGTTCACGATCATCCGGTAGAGCTTGTACTGGCCGTCCGCGTCGATGAGCTTGGCCCGGTCGGAGGCGTCGAGGATCGGGATCTCCTGGCGCCAGCCGGTGGCCATCACCACGAGGTCGGCCGGCACGCGCTGGCCCCCGGTCAGCACCGCGCTCTTGCCCTCGTAGGACGCGATGGTGCCCTGGATCGTGCGGATCTTGCCCTCGGTGACCAGCTTGTAGAAGCCTGGCGTCTCGACGGCGAGGTTGCAGTGGATGTCGTCCTCGATCCGGGTCTTGGGCAGCAGGCCATTCTTCTTCAGCTTGAACTGGGTCTTGAGCAGCGTCTCGAGCGCGCGCCAGTTCGCCCAGATCAGCGGGGTGGCGAGCCGCTGCACCAGGCGGCGGACCGGGCCGGCGTTGAAGGGCAGGAACATCGATTCCGCCGCGCGGCAATAGAGGATGTTCTTGAAGTTGATCAGCCCGCCGAAGAAGTAGGGAATCTTCCAGGCCGGATCCAGATAGACCAGCGTCACCCCTTCCGCGCCGTGCTTGACCGCGCTCACCGCCACGTCGGTGGCCGATTTTGAGTAGCCGAGCACGATCACCCGCTTGCCCCGCACCGATTCGGCGTCGGTGTGCTCGCTCGAATGCAAGATCGCCCCACCCATCGCGCGAAAGTCGTCGGCGCCCGGATGGACCGGCTTGTTCTTCTGGCTGAACTGACCGGTGCAGAGGGCGACGAAGTCGTAAGCCTCGGTCCGGCTCGCACCGTCGGCGCCCGCCACCGTCACGTCCCAGCCGCGGTCGGCGCGCTTCTTCAGCGCGCTCACCGACTGGCCGAACCAGATCAGGGGGATGAGGCCAAAGCGCTCTGCATAGGCGCGCAGGTAGGCGAAAACCTGGCCCCCCGAGGGCCATTCCGGGTAATCGGCCGGCATCGGCATCTGGCTGAAGGCGTAGATGCCCTTCGGGGTCTGGGTCTTCACGTCGGGATAGGAGCGCGACGGATCCCACACGCCGCCGAGATCGGGGCCGCGCTCGATCACCGTGACGCGGTGGCCGCGCTCGCGAAAGGCTTTCGCTGCGGCGAGCCCGCTGATGCCGGAGCCGATGACGCAGACGTTGCGTTGCGTGACCATGATCGTGACCCTCCTCGCTCGGGTGCCCCGTTCGGGGCGTTCCTCATGCAGGAAATGTCATCTCAGGCCGCCCGCGGAGCTATCCCGTACACGTGGCGACTATCCGGATTACGCAGCAATGCGCCGGAAACTCAAATATTTGGCCTCTTTTCCGGGTGATTTGTTGGGATTTGGTGTTGTTGCGTTGCGGCATGGCCGTGAGCATGTGCAATATATCGGGCAGATTGCCTGCTCGGAACGCAGCCTGTGCTCAAGATTTGGCTTCTTCTTGATCGGCCGAACACGAAAAACCCGGCCCATCATGGGGCCGGGTTGTTTCTTCTCTGGGCCTGTTTGACGGATTCATTCCCTCCACCCCCCTCATCCTGAGGTGCGGAGCGAAGCGGAGCCTCGAAGGAGGGCTCCGGCAGTCGTTGCGATCCCTTGAGCCCTCCTTCGAGGCCGCTGACGCGGTACCTCAGGATGAGGGGGGTGGATGGCGGAGCCGGTCGGCGCCTCCCGACCTCAGCACAGAGCCGCGACGGCGCGGGCCAGCGTTCCGTCCGGCTCGCGCAGGCTCAGCGCGATGTCGAAGTGGTTGTAGCCCGGCATCGCGATCCGCTGCCCGACATGGCCGGCCCCAGTCCAGGCCCGGAGGTAGCGCTCGGTCTGGTCCTTGAAGGCGTCGCTCTCCAGCCCGCCGACGGAGGCGAGGAGCTGCGCCCGCGAGCGCCCGGGAATCACGTGGAGTGGGCTGTTGCGGCGGGCCGCCTCGGGGTCGAGGCGCATCCAGGCGTTGATGTGGGTGTGGATCAACGGCTCCAGATCCATCAGGCCCGAGAGCAGCAGCCCGGAGGCGACCGCGTCCTCCAGCACGCCGAACGCATTTTGCCAACCGCTGGCCAGCAGCATGCCCCCGAGATGCCCACCGGCCGAGGAGCCGCCGACATGGATGCGGCGCCCCTCAAAGCCGTAGCGGCCGGCCTCGGCTTGCAGCCACGCCAGCGCTGTGCGGGTCTGGCGCACGATCTCGTCGAGATCGGCGGCGGGGGCCAGCGCGTAGTTCATCACCGCCACCGAGACGCCGTTCGGCACGAGGCCGAGGGCCGGGAAGGCGTTGTCGTCCTTCGACAGGGCACGCCAGTAGCCGCCGTGAATCCACAGGAACAGCGGGCTGCTTGGGCCTGCAGGGTAGAGGTCGAGGGTCTGGCCCGAGGCCGTGTCGTAGACGAGGTCCGCCACCCGCTCCAGGCGCGACACCGCCTCGACGCTCGCCGCGACGTAGCGGGCGTACTCCGTCTCGAAGCTCGGGACGCTGGCGCGTGCGTTGTACTCGCGGTCGAGCCGGTCGCGGTCCTCGGGCGTCATCGTCACTCCGGCACCACGGCGGTCGCCTCGATCTCGACGAGCGCCGGCGGCTCGACGAGGCGCACCACCTGCACCAGCGCCATGGCCGGGAAATGCGCACCGAATACGTTGCGGTAGACGCCGCCGAGATCGCGGCGGGCTTCGAGATAGGCGTCCATGTCGGTGACGTACCATGTCAGGCGCACGAGGTGGTGCGGCTCGGCGCCGGCCTCGGCCAGGATCGCCCGGATGTTGCTGAGCGCCTGATGCACCTGCGCGACGATCCCCTCGGGGAAGCGCTCGTCCGCGTCCCAGCCGACGACGCCGCCGGTGACGACGAGCCGGCCGGTGGCGGCCATGCCGTTGGCGTAGCCGCGGGGCGCCGGCCAGCCGGCGGGCTGCAGGATGGCGGCGCCTTGCGGCCGGATGTCGGTCATGATGCTCACGGGGTGTCTCCGGATGCTGTCGGAAGGCTTTGGCCGTCGCGGTAGTGCTCGGCCGCCGCACGCAGGTCGTCGGGAAGGGGAATGGCGCGGCGCTCAGTGAGCGAGGTGGTGACGATGACGAGGCGGGCGGCGATCACGGGCGCGTCGTCGCGAAACCCGCTCACCGCGAGGTCGAGCGAGGCGCCGCCGACGCGGGCGACCCGCACGAACACGTCGAGACGGTCGTTCCAGAAGCCGGGCCGGAGGAAGTCGGCCTCGGCGTGTCCGTAGCCGAGGCCGATGCCGCGGGTCTGGTGGAAGGCCTGGTAATCGAGCCCGAGCGCGTTGGTGAACCAGTCCTCCACGACGCCGTTCAGCAGGTCGAACCAGCGCGGGAAGTAGACGATGCCGGCCGGATCGCAGTGCGAGAAGCGCACGCGCACCGGCGCGCCGAACAGGCCGGCCTGATCCGCTCGCGCCGGCGGCGCCGCGCGGGCCGGAGCGCTCATGCCGTCACCACCAGGGGCGCGGGCTCGGCAGCCTCTTCGACGGCGCGCAGGCGTAAGGCGAAGCGCTGGATCTTCCCGGAGGCGGTCTTGGGCAGGCTGTCGACGAAGGCGACGGCGCGGGGATACTTGTAGGGCGCGATCTCGGCCTTGACGAAGTCCTGCAACGTTTTGGCCGGGGCCTCGGCACCGGGGGCACGGACGACGTAAGCCTTGACGATGGTGCCGCGCTCGGGGTCGGGCGCGCCGACGACGGCGCATTCGAGCACGTCGGGATGGCGCAGGAGCACCGCCTCCACCTCCGGCCCGGAGATGTTGTAGCCGGAGGAGACGATCATGTCGTCGCAGCGGGCCTGATACCAGAAGTAGCCGTCCTCATCCATGAGGTAGCTGTCGCCGGGATAGTTCCAGCCATCGACGACGTAGCTGCCCTGGCGCGGGTCGGCGAGGTAGCGGCAGCCGGTGGGGCCGCGGACGGCAAGACGACCGATCGTGCCGGGAGGAACCTCGCGGCCCGCCTCGTCCACCACGCGGGCCTCGTAGCCCGGCACCGGGCGGCCGGTGGCGCCGGGGCGCACCTCGTCCTCGGGCGAGGCGAGGTAGATGTGGAGCATCTCGGTGCCGCCGATGCCGTCGAGCAGCGTCCGGCCGGTGGCGGCCTTCCAGGCGTCGAAGGTCGCGCGGCTGAGCGACTCGCCCGCCGAGATGCAGCGGCGCAGCGACGACAGGTCGTAGGCGGCGAGCTTGGCCAGCATCGCCCGGTAGGCGGTCGGCGCGGTGAAGCAGATGGTCGCTCGCTCGCGCCCGATCGCCAGCGCCAGATCCTCGGGCCCGGCCCGCTCCAGCACCACCGCCGAGCCGCCGACCCGCATCGGAAACAGGATGATGGCGAGGCCGAAGGTGAAGGCGAAGGGCGCCGAGCCGATGAAGCGGTCGTCGGGCCCGGCGCGCACCACGTGGCGGGCATAGGTGTCGCAGATCGCCAGCAGATCGCGGTGGAAGTGCATCGCGCCCTTGGGCTCGCCGGTCGTGCCCGAGGTGAAGGCGATGAGGCAGACATCGTCCGCGGCGGTGTCGGCCGCGGTGAAGGCCGGGCTCTCGCCGGCCATCAGGGCTTCGAGCGAATCCGGCCCGCCGCCCCAGTACACGATGCGCTCCAGCCCCGGCGCGTGGGCGCGGGCGCCCTCCATCTCCTGCGCGAGGCGATGGTCGCACAAAGCGATGGCGATGCGGGCCTTTTCGAGCGGATAGGCAATCTCGCGGGCCCGCAGCAGCGGCATGGTGGCCACCACCACGCCGCCGGCCTTCAGCACGGCGAGGTAGGTCGCCACCATCATCGGCGTGTTGCCCGAGCGCAGGAGCACGCGGTTGCCGGGCTTGAGGCCGAGCCGGTTCACCAGCACGTTGGCGATGCGGTTCACCCGCTCGAGCAATTGCCGGTAGGTCAGCGATTCATGTTCGCCAATCAGGCACAGGGCATGGCCGCGGCCCTCCGCGATCCAGCGGTCGAGGAGGTGCGTCACGCAGTTCAGGCGGCGCGGATATCGCAATTCCGGCAGCGCGAAGATCAGGTCGGGCCAGGAGTCGCGCGGGGGGAGGTGGTCGCGGGCGAAGGTGTCGATCGCCTTGGCCGGCTCGGAGGTCGCATCCACGGTGAGGCCCTCGCGTTCGAGTGCGGGCCGGCCGGACCGCGTCGTCCGCCGGAATGATTTAGGCTTAAAGCATATTGCCTCCGGGCGCAATATGCTTTAAGCCTGAAACATATTGCGGAAGCCGATCCGCGGGTCTGTCTTCTTGGGAGGGTGCGATGGGAGATGTCACCAGCGCGGTTGCCGACGGTTCCGGCCTTCGCCCGAACGAGACGAGCCGCAAGCCCCTGCGCATCGCCGTCGTCGGCGCCGGGCCAGCGGGGCTCTACCTCTCCATCCTGGTCAGGAAGCGGTTTCCCGACGCGCAGATCACCGTCTACGAGCGCAACCGGGCCGACGACACGTTCGGCTTCGGCGTGGTGTTCTCGGACGCCACCCTCGACATCTTCGAGCGCTACGACCCCGAGAGCTACGCCCGCATCACGGAAGAATTCGCCTACTGGGACGACATCGCCATCCACGTGAAGGGCGAGGTGCACCGCATAGGCGGCAACGGTTTCTGCGGCTGCGCCCGCGCCACGCTGCTCACCATCCTTCAGGAGCGCGCCCGCGCGCTCGGCGTCGAGATGATTTTTCAGACGGAAGTCGATGCGGAGGATTTCGACGACCACGACCTCGTGGTCGTCGCCGACGGCATCAACAGCGCCTACCGGCAGCGCCATTCCGAGCATTTCGGCACCTCGGTCGATCTGCGCCCGAACCGCTTCGTTTGGATGGGCTCGACGAGGCCGCTCGACGCCTTCACGTTCCTGTTTCGCGAGACCGAGTGGGGCCCGTTCATCGCCCACGCCTACCAGTACGAGCGCGGGCGGTCGACCTGGGTGTTCGAGACCGACCCGGACACCTTCGAGCGCGCGGGGCTGGGTGGGCTCGACGAGGCGGGCTCCGCCGCCTTCATGTGCCAGGTTTTCGCCGACTTCCTCGGCGAGCACGAGGTGCTGACCAACCGCTCGATCTGGCGGCAATTCCCGATGATCCGCAACGCCCGCTGGGTGCGCGGCAACCGGGTTCTGCTGGGCGACGCTAAGGCGACCGCGCATTTCTCGATCGGCTCCGGCACCAAGCTTGCCATGGAGGACGCCATCGCCCTCTACGAGGCGCTGGTGGCCGAAGCCGAGGTTCCGGCGGCGCTGACCCGTTTCGAGAAGGGGCGGCGCGAGGAGGTGGAGAAGATCCAGCACGCGGCCGACGTCTCGCTCGTCTGGTTCGAGCACGTGGCGCGCTACCTCGATTTCGAGCCTGTGCAGTTCGCCTTCGGGGCGATGACTCGGGCCAAGGCCATCACCTACGACAACCTGCGCCTGCGGGCGCCCGGCTTCGTCGCGCGGATGGACCGCGCCTTCGCCGAGGGCGTCCGGAAGCAGGGCTTCGACGTGCCGCTCGACGAGCCCGCCGCGCCGATGTTCCAGCCGCTGCGCCTACGCGAGATGGTGGTCCCCAACCGCGTGGCGATGTCGCCGATGTGCCTATATTCCGCGCAAGACGGCGTGCCGAACGACTTCCACCTCGTCCATTACGGCTCCCGCGCCATCGGCGGGCCGGGCCTGATGTTCACCGAGATGACCTGCGTCGCGCGCGACGCCCGCATCACGCCGGGCTGCGCCGGGCTGTGGAACGACGAACAGGAGGCGGCCTGGGCCCGCATCGTGGACTTCGTCCACGCCCAATCGGCCACGAATTTCTGCCTCCAGCTCGGCCATGCCGGGCGCAAAGGCGCGACCAAGCTGATGTGGGAGGGCATCGACCGGCCGCTCGAAGCGGGCGGCTGGGAGGTGATGTCGGCCTCAAGCCTTCCGTACTTTCCCGACAGCACCGTGCCACGGGAAATGAATCGTGCCGACATGGACACGGTAATCACGGACTTCGTCCTGGCCACGGAGCGGGCCGAGCGCGCCGGCTTCGACATGCTGGAACTGCACTGCGCCCACGGCTACCTGCTGGCGAGCTTCCTCTCTCCGCTGACCAACCACCGCACCGACGCCTATGGCGGCAACATCGAGAACCGCCTGCGCTTCCCCCTCGAGGTCTTCATCGCGATGCGCGCGGCGTGGCCGGCGCATAAGCCGATGTCGGTGCGCGTCTCGGCGACCGACTGGGCCGAGGGCGGTCTGACGCCGGAGGACTCGGTTGCGATCGCGAGCGCCTTCCGCGAGGCCGGCGTCGATCTCGTCGACGTCTCCACCGGCCAGACCGCCACGGTCTCGCGCCCGCTCTACGGCCGGATGTTCCAGACGCCGTTCGCCGAGCGCATCCGCAACGAGGCCGGCACCGCGACGATGTGCGTGGGCAACATCACGACGCCGGACCAGATCAACACCATCCTGGCGGCGGGCCGGGCCGATATCGTGGCGCTCGGCCGCCCGCATCTCTCCGACCCCGGCTTCACCCTGCGGGCCGCCGCCTGGTACGGCGCGAAGGACATCCACTGCCCGCCGCAATACGCGCCGGGCAAGGATCAGGTTTTTCGCAATTCCGTGCGCGACCGGGCCGACCTCGAAGACCTCAAGGCGCGCGGGCGGCCCAAGACCCGGGCCGAACTGCGGTCGCCAGCCGCCACGGTCGCCTCGTGAACGGGAGCGTGGCCGCCCGCATTTGCGTTGCCCCGCGAAATCGGGCTGATGACGCCCGAAGCGTTCAGCGGGCCGGGGTCTTGGATTTGGGCGAGGCGGTCGAAGGTGACGAGGCGACCGGGGGGCGGGACACGCGCACGGCGGTGCGGGCGTGGCTACGCCTCCTCACCTGCACCACGCTGATCGAGAACGAGATTCGCTCGCGCCTGCGCGAGCAGTTCGACTTCACCCTGCCGCGCTTCGACCTGCTGGCCCAGCTCGACAAGGCTGAGGACGGGCTCGTGCTCGGGGAGGCCTCCAAGCTCCTGATGGTCTCGGCCGGCAACGTCACCGCGGTGGTCGAGAAGCTCCTCGTCAGCGGCTACATCACCCGCCAGCCCTCGCCGACCGACCGCCGCGTCCAGATCATCCGCCTGACGCATGCGGGCCGCGCCGCCTTCCGCACCATGGCGGAGGCGCATCACGGCTGGGTCGAGGAGCTGTTCGGCGGGCTCTCGGACGAGGAGACGGCGACCTTGACCGACAGCCTCGCCCGGCTCAAGCGCTCGGCGCAGGGGCGGATCGAACCTCGCGAACCGGCCCGGCGGCGGGCGGGCGCATAGAATGTTCAACGAGGTGAAACCTTGTTGAACATTCGAAAGGCGGGCTTCCTTCCAAGCAAGCCCTCGTCCGTCAGCAGAGTGAAGCCCGGACCAGACACCGGGCACCGTCCGTTACGGCACCGGCCGCGCCCGCCCCGCTTCATCGAGTGCGACCGAGACGAACAGCGCCTCGACCACGCGCCGCCGCTCCCCGCCGGCCGGTGAGCCCGCGAAGCCGTCGAGCTTGAGCCGCATCGAGCTGCGGCCGACCGACTCGACCTGCCCGTAGACCGAGAACTCCTCCCCGACCTTCAAGGCCGCGACGAAGCGCAGGTTTTCGACCGCGACCGTGGCGCAAGCGCCTTTCGCGCGCCGCATCCCGAGCAGGCCGGCGGCCTTGTCGAGTTCGGCCATGATCCAGCCGCCGAACACGCCGCCGTTGAGATTCGCCTCCGACGGCAGGGTCAAGGTGCGCAGCAGCGGCAGGGCTTTTTCGGTGTCCGCCGCGTCCCGCACCGATGTCTCGCTCATGGCTTCGTCCTCGAACGCGGGGCCGCCCGCCGCTGCGACGGAACCTAGGCGAAGCTCCTACCGGGGGCAAGCTTCAAGCTTGAAATTTCCCTTGACACCGTGGCGCAGCGGCGGCCTTATGTTGAAAGCTTCAATCTTGAAGCAAAAGACGACTCGTCCGTTCGGGAGGAACGATGTCCGAGATTCGCCTCCATCTCTTCCAGACTGGCAGCCTCGGCTGCCGCCGTCAGGACATCTACCTGAACCAGGGCCTGGGCGAGCCCTTCGAGATTCCGGTGCCGTGGTACCTCGTCACGCATCCGCGCGGGCACGTGGTGATCGACGGCGGGTTTCCGGCGGTCTGTTCCACCGATCCGCGCGGGCATTGGGGACCGGTCGCGGAGGTGTTCGAGCCCCGCGTCGCGCCGGGGCAGGATTGCGCGGCGCAGATGCGGGCGGCGGGCTTCGATCCGGCCGATGTCCGCACCGTGCTGCTGTCGCATCTCCATCTCGACCATACCGGCGCGATCGGCGTCTTCCCGAACGCCCGCCACGTCGTCCAGCGCGCGGCGCTCGACTACGCGCTCGCGCCCGACTGGTTCTGCGCCGGCGCCTTCGTTCGGGCCGATTTCGACCGGCCGGGCCTCGACTGGTGCCTGCTCGACGAGGCGTGGGGCGATTTCTTCGATCTCTACGGCGACGGCGTGATCACCTGCATCCGCTCCCCTGGCCACACTTTCGGGCATCAATCCTTCCTCGTGCGCACCCCGCGCGGCGCGACGCTGCTGGCGATCGATGCCGCCGACACGATGGACCACTGGGAGGACCGGGCGCTGCCCGGCGCCGTCACCTCCGTGACCGAGGCGGTGCGCTCCGTCGCCAAGCTGCGCGCGGTGGCCGAGCGGGCGCAGGCCCGCGTGGTGCCGGGGCACGACCCCGCCCTGTGGCCGAGGCTGGCCCAATACCCTGCCTTCACCTGACACTCGGAGACACGGCATGAAGCTGCTGCGATACGGAGAGCCCGGTGCCGAGCGCCCCGGCCTCCTCGACGCCGAGGGCCGCATCCGCGACCTTCGCGACCACGTGACCGACATCGCCGGGCCGTTCCTCACGGACGAGAGCCTCGCGCGCCTGCGCGCCCTCGATCCCGCCCGCCTGCCGCTGGCGGAAGGCACGCCCCGCATCGGCGCCTGCGTCGGCGCCATCGGCAAATTCGTCTGCGTCGGCCTGAACTACGCCGACCACGCCGCCGAGACCGGCAAGCCCGCCCCCGACGAGCCGGTGCTGTTCATGAAGGCGACGAGCGCCGTCTGCGGCCCGAACGACGCTGTCGAGATTCCGCGCGGCTCCCAGAAGACCGACTGGGAGGTCGAACTCGGCATCGTCATCGGCCGCCGCGCCAAGCACGTCGCGCGGGCGGAGGCGCTGGATCACGTTGCCGGCTACTGCGTCGTCAACGACGTGTCCGAGCGCGCCTTCCAGTCCGAGCGCGGCGGCCAGTGGACCAAGGGTAAGAGCGCCGACACCTTCGGCCCGCTCGGCCCCTGGCTGGTGACGCGGGACGAGGTGCCCGATCCGCAGGCCCTCGGCCTCTGGCTCGATGTCGACGGCGTGCGCCGCCAGACCGGCACCACCGCGCGAATGATCTTCGGCGTCGCCGAACTCATCAGCTACATCAGCGGGTTCATGACCCTCCATCCGGGCGACGTGATCGCCACCGGCACCCCGCCCGGCGTCGGCCTCGGCCAGAAGCCGCCGGTCTTCCTGCGGCCCGGCCAGACCATGCGGCTCGGCATCGACGGGCTCGGCGAGCAGCATCAGGCCGTGATCCAGGTGGAGTGAGATGGACGCCTTTTCCGATCTCAGGGGCAAGGCCGCCCTCGTCACCGGCGGCAGCCGCGGCCAGGGCGCCGCGCAGGCGCGGCTGCTGGCGCAATCCGGCGTCGCGGTCACGATCTGCGACGTGCTGGCCGACGTGGGCGAGACCTATGCCACGAGCCTTCGGGACGAGGGGCTGGAGGTTCGCTTCCAGGCCGCCGACGTCACGGCGCCGGAGGGCTGGGACGCGCTCGTGGCGGGCGCGCTCGCGTGGCGCTCGCGCCTCGACATCCTCGTCAACAATGCCGGCATCATCAACCGCACCGGCGTGGCGGCGACCGATCTCACCGCCTGGAACCGGGTGCTCGCCGTCAACCTCACCGGCGCCTTCCTCGGCATCCGCGCGGTCGCGCCCGCGATGCGCGACGCGGGCGGCGGCAGCATCGTCAACATCGCCTCGAACTCGGCCTTCTCGGGCCATGCCGACCCGGCCTACACCGCGAGCAAGTGGGGCCTGCGCGGGCTCACCAAGACCGCGGCGATGGAACTCGTGGCCGACCGCATCCGCGTCAACGCGGTCTGCCCCGGCCTCGTCGTGACCGGCCTCAACGCCGGCTCGCCACACCTCGCCCCGATGATCGGCCTGACACCGATGGGTCGCGCGGGCGAGCCCGACGAGGTCGCTCGCCTCGTCCGCTTCCTGGCGAGCGAGGAGGCGAGCTTCATCACCGGGGAGGATTTCGTGATTGACGGCGGCTTCACCGCGGGCGCCGCCTATCGCCGCGTCGCCGTTGAGACCAGCCTTCTGTGATCATCTAGAGCCGTATCCGACCTGATTGCATCAGGCCGGCGTCTCTCGGTTCTTGTTTTGCCGCGCATTCTCGCGACGAACCGGTTTCCACTTCGTCGGAATGCGCACTAACGGAGGAAATACGCATGTCCGATCACGTAAAACCCATCGTCACCCGTGCCGGCCAGGAGGACACCCGGACGGGCCAGTCCGGCGGCGCCGTGCGCGTCTCCGGCGTCAGCCCGCAGCACACGCCCGCCACGCGCATCTGGTACGGCAAGGTCAGCAACGAGCCGGGCTACCGCTCGCTGCCGCACCATCACGGCGAGGCCGAGACCGGCGGCTACGTGCTGAAAGGCCAGGCGCGGATCTATTTCGGCGCGGACTACGCCGAGTACATCGACATGAGCGAGGGGGACTTCGTGTTCGTGCCACCCTTCATGCCCCACGTGGAGGCGAACATGAGCCGAGACGTCGAACTCGTCTGGCTGACGGCGCGCACGCCGGAGAACATCGTGGTCAACCTCGACGACGTGACGGATGCGAGCCTGCCCGGCTACGTCCGGCCCGGAGCCTGAGCTGTGGACAACGTTCGCCACGCGGTCGTCACCGGTGGCGCCCGCGGCATCGGCCGCGCCATCGCCGAGCGCCTCGTCCGCGACGGGGCAACCGTGACGATCCTCGGCCGCAATGCCGAGGCGCTGGGGCGGGCCGTCACCGAAGGTGCCGCGCATCATGCGCTCGCCCTCGACGTGACGGACGGGCTGGCGGTCGCCCGCGCCTTCGCGGAGATCGCCGCGCGCACGCCCATCGACATCCTCGTGGCCAATGCCGGGGCGGCGGAGTCTGCTCCCTTCGGCCGCAGCGAGCCGGCTCTGTTCCAGCGGATGCTCGACGTGAACCTGTTCGGCACCGTCCACGCCGCGCGAGCCGTGCTGCCGGGCATGTCGGCGCGGGGGTTCGGCCGGATCGTCGCGGTCGCCTCGACCGCCGGGCAGAAGGGCTACCCCTACGTCTCGGCCTATTGCGCGGCCAAGCACGCGGTGGTCGGCCTCGTCCGCTCGCTCGCCCAGGAGACCGCCCGCAGCGGCGTCACCGTCAACGCGGTCTGCCCCGGCTTCACCGACACCGACATCGTCGGCGACAGCCTGGAGCGGATCGTGGCAACGACCGGCCGGGACCGCGACGCGGCCCTGGCCTCGCTCGTGCGCCACAACCCGCAAGGGCGCCTCGTCCGCCCCGAGGAAGTCGCCGACGCGGTCGCGTGGCTGTGCGGCGCGGCATCGAGCGCCATCACGGGACAGACGATCGCGGTGGCCGGTGGCGAGGTCTGACCTGAGCTTCAAAATCTGAGGAACGGGTCGAGCACCACCATTCTGGGACGGACCCATCGGCCGGCGCTGCGATCTCACCGAGCATGACCCGCAAGGTCAGCTTTCCAGCCACAGTTCAAGGTCTCCAAATGGCGCGATCCGACCGCTGATGCAGTCCCGGCGCCTGGCTCGCGTCCGGGATCTCACGAGTTGGCGCCGGTGCGCGATCGGGCCGGGTCAGGCTGTGAGGCATCTAGGCCATGCCGTTGACCCAAGTCCACACGGATGGTCCACTGTGCAGGTCCGAACCCTGCCTGAGGCGGGCGATCGAGGGTCCAAGCCCTTGCCGTCGCACCCTGCTGCGTAGGGCTGAGAATCCTGGCGCCCCAGCCAAGCCTCAGCTAAGTCATTGATCTAATTTCGATCCATGCTCAGCTGCTCCCGCGGCTGCGCCGATTGTACGCAGAGCTGTTGCACGCGCTTGTCCACAGGGGCAGGCCGTTGACGATTTGTTCTAACGTCTACCGTCGCGGAGCGGTATACTGGTGGCGTAGGCGATTCCGTTGCGATGAGCGGACACGACCGACTGGTGCCTCTGTTAAGGGGAGTTCCGCCACGGTCGCTCTGAGCCTGGGCACGACCGACCCATCCAGTGCGCGCACGCTCGGCTGGGCGCTCAACGCGGAAAGCCTCCGCGTTCGGGACGATCCCGCCAGGCGCACCACCAGCCAGATCCACGACCATCTCCGCGCCTATGTCGACCGGGAGCGAAGCGCGCACTTGACGCGCCTGCGGCGCGACCTCGATCCGCCGCGTGATCCGCTCGTCGGCGACTGGCCGGCGCTGATGGAGAGGCGTGCGCGAGAGTACCGCATCTTCGGGCGTCTGCAGGCGCTCGCCGGCGAAGACGGTTTCGATGCGGGGTACGACAGCGAACTCGATGCGCGCCTGAAGCAGGAAGGCTTCAGCCTGACGGAACGCGGAGCGATCCGCCGCCGCATCGTGAACGGCTACCTGCGCGATCTCGGACGTCCTGACGAGACCGGCCGGCTCACGCCACCTCGCGCCTATCTACAGGCAATGCTGATCAGCATGGGCGAGCCCGTGACCGAAACCGGACTGACAAAGTGCCTGCGCGGCCTCGCGGCCGTCTTGGGGTACGTCTCGCGCGAGTTCGCCACGACCTATGCCGAGGCTCGCCGCGATCCGCGGGAGGCCTGGGCCAACCTCTCGGCGACGCATGCCAGGGGTGAGATGCCGTGTGGCACGCTGGGCTGGGCCACATCCGAGTTCGACGGGGCCGACAGCTTCGAGTGGGGCGACTTCGAGGTCCAGGCCCCGGCAACGCCGCCTCAGTCAGAGGGCAGCGATGCAGATCCGGCAAGTCCCAAATCCGCGCCCGTCGGCCAGCCGGCACCCGACCAAGACCCCATGGCCGACCGCAACCATCCACCCGTGGCATCAATTCCTGCGTCGTACCCTCTAAAAACGGATCCCGTCGCACAGGAAGAAGCGGCAAGACCATCGTCTGGAGCTTCTGAGCTTGATGGGGAGGATCGCGTTTCAGCCGCCACCGATTACAGCCCAGATGTCGATCAACCGGGTCTGGACGATGCGCGTGAGGGAAGCGAAGCCGATTCCGGTTCGGTCACGAACTCGCTGACTAAGGTGGTCGAACAGCTCATCACGCACAAGGGCACCACCTGGGATGCGAAAACCCAGCGTCAGCATCGGTCGGTCGCGGCGATGCTGGGCGATATCGCCGGCACCGACGACCTGCGGCGGATCACGCACGCGCATCTCGCTGCCTACGTCCAGAACCTTTCGAACCTGCCTAAATCCTACGGCAAGAGTTCACGCGATGCGGATCTGTCGATCGCAGATCTCGTCGAGCGTGGACGAACGATGAGGGCCGCGGGTCAGGCCGAGAAGGTTGGGCTCAGTCCCGCGACGGTCAACCGGCATATCACCCAGCTCTCGACGATCGCGAAGTACTGCCGCGCCAAGCAACGCCCGATCGGGCAGGTCGAGCTCCTGAGCGACTTCCGGCTGATCGACCCGGAACGGGATGGAGAGAAGCGACCGGCCTTTGAGGTCGACGAGGTGGAGACGCTGTTCGCGCATCCCGTTTGGACCTCGACGGCCTCGGAAGAGGATATGCTGCGGGTCGCACGGGGGCAGCAGATCTTCGCTGCCGTCTACTGGCTGCCGCTCCTGGGCTACTACACCTGCGCGCGCCTGTCCGAACTGGTCTACCTCGAGCTCGGCGACGTCGATGTGGAGCAGGCCACGCTCAAGATCCGGCCGACACCCAGACGGCGCCTCAAGAACGCGGTGTCGCGTCGGACGCTGCCGCTCCATCCAGAGCTGATCCGCCTCGGCTTCCTGGAATATGTGCGGGGCAGATCCGGTGCACGAAGCGATCTGATCTTCGCGGAGATCGCGCAGTTTGGCGAGAACACGCCCTTGTCGAACCTGTTCGACAAGCGCTGGACGGTCGTTCTGGACGAAGCCGTTCCCTCGGCCCGTGAGGAGCACAAGACATTCCATTCCTTCCGGCATTTCGGCAATACGGAGATGATCCGGAAGCTGGTGCTCGATCCGATCCGCGAGTCGATGATGGGCTATGAGGGCGCCACCGTGAACTCACGGAACTACAAGAAGACGCTCAAGCCCGAAGATCTGCGAACGGCCATTGCCGCCATTCCCGAAGTTACGCGGGATTTACGCGCATATGACTGGACGCTCATTGGGCCATCGCTGATGCTCGGCTCTTTGGGGGACCAAGTACCGGCAAAGGGACGTTGGTCGCGCCGCCGATGCCTCTCGTCATCGTCTCCTCACTCTGCGCGCAAGGACGCTGCGAAAGGAGCTGGACGTTCCTCCCCGCATACGAGAGCGTGTCCACGCCGAAACGAGAAGCCGCTTCACCTGCCTTGAAGACCCATGCGCCACGTCAGCTTCGGTGATCAAGCTCGCTGAAGCCGACGTGCCGTTTTGCGCTCAGTATCGGCCATTCAGTAGCCTTCCGGCATCTCAGAAACGGACATCGGCGCAGATCGGATCATAGGTCTCAGACGCGCCAGGAGACGACTTTCGAACTTGCGCGGCTTACTGTCCGCTTATGATCTAGGAGCAGCCACTTCCGGGCGACGGCATGCACGAGGAGGCTGAGTTACTAGCTGGACGCGGCGTGTGCACCAGCCTGAATGAGCGCGGCGCACGGTCGAGACCACGGCCGGCCGGTCCGGGGGCCTGCCTCAACCGGGACTACGGGCTCCGGAATCGGACGGCCTCGTGAAAGCGATCGCCCGTCACGGCGACCTCGTAGGGCTGGAACAGGACCCGCACAGCGGTCAGGCCCCGTAATCCACCCGATGCGGTGCGCCAGCGGATCGACTGCCCCTCAGACAAGCCGAGGAGCGCGGCCCCGACGGGCGAGAGGACGGAGACCGCCGGAACCTCCGCATCCTCCTCGCCGGGATAGACGAGCGTCACACACCCGACGTGGTCGGTGACGTCGTCCCGGTACGCGACCCGCGCGTGCATGGTCACGACCTTCGCCGGTACAGCCTCCGGAGGCACCACCGTGGCGCGGTCGAGTTCCTCCGCCAGCCAGGCGGCCACTTCCGCCCGCGGATGCGGCGGCCGCGCGGCGACCACCACCGCGCGCAGCGAGCGCAGGTCCGTCATCGGGATGATCAGAGACGGTCGTTCCTCAAAGCTGGCGGGTACGGACATCGAGATCTCGTCAGGAGAGGACGGTTTGCGGGCACGGCGGCCTCGCATACGGTTCAGGCAAAGGCAGGCTCACGCACGTCCAGCACCGTCAGGCGCTTCGCCGCGCCGGTGCGCGTCACCCAGTCGATCGACTGTCCCGTGCCCAGGCCGAGCAGGGCCGCGCCGACCGGCGTCAGCACCGAGATCCTGCCCTCGCCGATGTCGGCCTCGCCGGGATAGACGAGGGTCACCGCCTGGACCTTGCCCGTGGTGTCGTCCCGGAACTCGACCTCGCAGCCCATCCGGACGAACCCGACGGCGGCCTTTCCAGACCGCACGACCTGCGCCCGGTCGAGCTCGTCCGCCAGGTAGCCAGCCACCTCCGGCATGCGGTCCATGGCTGCCGTCGCCAGCCCAGCCAACCGCTCATGGTCCTCCGCCGTCACCTTGATCTTCGGCAAGCTCCTGCCGCCGGCGGCCTTCCTCGTCATATCCATCTCGCAAATCCTAGCTCAGGCGGCGCGCGGGCCGGGGTCGTCGTCCTCGCCCGCCGGGACAGGCGGCTGGTTCAACTGCGGCCGCAGCAGGGGAACGACCGTTCGGTCGCGGGTATCGTCGGTGGTAGGTTCCGGAGCGGGGGACGGCTCAGGCATGTCGTCGGTCATGGGGGCCTCCTGCGCGAGTCGAGGCCGCGACGCCGGGGTCCTGGCGTCGCGGTCGCGCGAACGCGGACCCGGCGGCATCGGGTGCCACTGGCCTGCGCCTCATGGTCTGGAATGGGTACCGTCGAGCCTCTCGGCCGACCCTCGGGCGCTTCGCGGAAGCTGTCCCGGCTACCCCGAGCGGGACGGGCGGAGACGCACCGTCGGCTCGGGGCTACTTGCCCGCGATCAGGTTACCTGCCCGGAGCAGGCCACGGTTGAGGGTCGCGTCGAACGGCATGACCCCTTCAGGATTGGTCAAGCGGCAGCGCTTGTCAAACTCGCCCGCCAGTCCCGGACGGGGTGCCTCGGCCCGGCTTGACACCGCGCGGTGCGGTCCCGACGTTAGGGGTGTCATGTCGAACCGCCTCCAGAGCATCCGCCTCCTGGCGCGCTCGGGCAGCCTGCAAGCAGGCTCGTAGCCCTGGCGCTCCGCCGGCCCTTTCACGGGCTGCGGCCGAGGCCAGGGACGATCTCCAGCAACCCTTCCGCTCGCTCGCGCGGCGCCCTCCCGGACGCCGCCGGGGCCGTCCGTGCGCGCACCGGCCGCGCCGGCCGGTCATGCTGTGAGGTGCCAGGATGCACGCGGTCCATGAACTTCCGCCCATCACCGTCACGACCCGCGACTTCGACCGGCTCGTGACCTTCGGCCTCGACGCCTACCTGCGCGGCGAGAGCCACGCCGACTTTCTGCTCTGGGAGCTGAAGCGCGCGACCCTGTGCCCGCCTCGCGCGCTGCCGGGCGAGGTGGTCTCGGTGAACTGCCGGGTGCTCTACCGGCTCGACGACGAGCCGGGCGTGCGGGGCCACCTCCTCGTGCACCCCCACGACCTCACCAGCTTGCCCGACGAGCTCTCGGCCGCGTGCCCGCTCGGGACGGCGCTGCTCGGCCTGCGCGTGGGGGACCGCATGCCCTTCTGCGACAACCGCCTCGGCACCCAGCACGTGGTGACCGTGGAGGGCATCGGCTGGCGCTTCGTCGACGAGCCGGTCCCCGGCCGCACGCTCGCCCCGCGCAAGGCCTAGCCCCGGTCCCGCGGTCCCAGACAGGAGCCCGTCATGACATATCCACACCCGGGGCAGCCCGCCCCGGGAGGGATCGTGCACGTCGTCGGCGCCGGCCGACCCGAGCAGAAGAGAGACCATGCGTATCCTCGTCGCCACCGACTTCTCGCCTCGCTCGCAGCGGGCCGTGCGACGCGCCGGCATCCTCGCCGGTCAGCGCGGGGGCGACGTCATCCTGGTCCACGTGGTGGACGGCGCGCGCCCGCGGGAGGTCGCGCGCGACCTCCGCGAGGCGCAACGCATGGCCATCGAGCAGATCGCGGTCGTGCCGGAGCTCTTTCGCGTCGCGTGCCGCCCGCTCGTCATTGCAGGATGTCCTCCCGAGGCGATCCTCGACGCGGCAACGGCTCACGGGGCCGACCTGATCGTCGTGGGTGTCCCCCATAGGACGGCTGCGCGCGATTCCGGGCGGACGGTCCGCAGCCTGATCCGCGCCGCGGCATGCCCGGTCCTCGTCGTCGGCCGGTCCGCCGCGGGCCCCTACACCGGGATCGTGGTCCCGGTCGACTTCTCCGAAGCTTCGGCGCGGGCGCTGCGCAGCGTGGCGTCGCTCCGGCTCGCGGACGACGCCGACGTCACGGTCGTCCACGCCTTCGAGGCCCTGGGCAAGCCGAAGCTGTCCGCGTTTGGCATCGCGCGCGAGCACATTGAGGGCTACGTCGAGAGCTGGCGGTCCTCGTTCGCCGAGGAGGTCGAGGCCTTCCTCGAATCCGACGGTCTTGCAGGGTGGAACTGGTCGAGGCGGGTGGAGGAAGGGCCCCCGGACGAGGTCATCGTTCGCCTTGCCGCGCGGAGGCCCTCGGAGCTCCTCGTAATGGGCACGCATGCCCGAGCCGGAATCCGGAAGGCCTTTCTGGGAAGCGTCACCGAGGACGTCCTCGCCGCAGGCGGCATGGACGTGCTGGTGGTCCCCCCGCCTCGGTCCGGTGCCGGGCGCGGGTCAGGACCATCCGCGCACGCCTCGGCGGGCCGGGCCGAACGTCCGGCCTTGAGGGTCGTGACCGCGTGAGCGACCACGCGACTCGCCCCTCAAAGGCCGGCCGCCGCCGCACGTGTGGGCGGGCTTGGCAAACCGCGACGCGGCACGGTTCAATCCGCGAACGTCGGGACCACGTGGTTCGGCGAGGAAGGCTCGATGAGGATCATCGCCGCCCGGGCGACGGCCATCGCCCTCATGCTCCTGGTGCTGGGCCTGGCACGCCGGCTCGGGCAGTTCGGCACGCCCGCCGCGATCGAGGCCGGCCTCGTCGCCGCGGCGGCGGCCACCGTGGTCCTGCTCTTCGCCCGTCGGTGAGACGCGAAGCTGCGGCCCGAACGATCCTGGAGGGCGACCATGGGAAACCCGACACCTGAACCGGCCAACGCCGGGTTCGATACCGGTTTCGCCAAGGCGCCCTACCGGATCGGCACGGTGACCTTGATCGCGCGCGACGCGAGCGCCCTCGCGCGCTTCTACCAGGACGTCCTCGGGCTCGCTCCCGTCTCGCGGGATGCCGGCACGGTGCGCTTCGGCGTCGGCGATACCGTCCTAGTCACGCTTAGGCGGGATCCGGCGGCCCGTCCGTGGACATCCCGGGAGGCGGGGCTGTTCCACACCGCCTTCCTGCTGCCGGGCCGCGGCGACCTCGGCGCCTGGCTCCTGCACGCCGGCGAGCTCGGCATCACGCTCACGGGCGCCGCCGACCATCTCGTCAGCGAGGCCGTCTACCTCGACGATCCGGAGGGCAACGGCATCGAGATCTACGTTGACCGCCCGGCCGAAGCCTGGACATGGGCATCGAACGGCACGGTCGTGATGCGCAACGACCGGCTCGACCGTGCCGGCATCGTCGATGCGGCCGCCGGTCCCTGGGACAGGATGCCGGCCGGCAGCAGAGTGGGGCACGTCCACCTGCAGGTCGGGGGCCTCGACGTGGCGGAAGGCTTCCACACGGGTCTCCTCGGCTTCGACGTCATGTGTCGCTATCCGGGTGCCCTGTTCCTCGGCGCTGGCGGCCATCATCACCAGCTGGCTTGCAACGTCTGGAACAGCCGCGGCGCCCCCGTGCGCGACGGCGCGACGAACCGGCCTCGCCGAGGTCGAGCTGCGCGCCGAGGCGCCGATCCTGATGGCTGCGCGGACGTGCTGGCGGGACGGCGGCCTGCCCCTGGTCGAGGACGGGGACGCGCTCCTCGTGGCGGACCCGTGGGGAACGCGCTCGCGCCTCACCCCCATGCCCGGGACGACGGTCCGGGCTCGGCGCTGCTCTCAGCTCCGGGCGCGCGCCTGCCGACGGCACGCGCTGGGCAATATTCCGTAGGCGGCCCTGAAGCGACGGCCGAAATGCGTCATGTCTGAGAACCCCCAGCCGTAGGCGATCTCGCTCACCGTCCGGTGCATCTGGCTCGGGTCCTCAAGCGCGTCCCGACAGCGGGCGAGGCGCCGGGCCTGGATGAGCCGGCCCAGCGACGTGTCCTCATCGGCCAGGATGGCGTTGGCGTGGCGCGTGCTCACGCCGGCGGCGGCCGCGACCGCTTCCGTGTCCAGGCCGGGGTCGGCCAACATCTCCTCGATCGCCGCGTGCAGCCTCATGCGGACAAGCGAGCGGGTCGAAGAGCCGGGCGATACCCGCCGTTCCGCGGCCTTGCCCAACGCGAGCGCGAGGAGGTCGAGCAGGTGCGTCTCGACCATGTCCTCGGCCGCCGAACGCAATCGGCCGGCCTGAGGGGGCAGCATTGCCAGATATCCGGCCGCCAGCCTCCCCTCGGCGGTGCCCGAGGTGAGCGGACGCGCCGTCAGGTCGTGGATCGCCCCGAGGCGGCTCTCCAGCGCCCGTCGCTCCATGATCACCGTGAGGACCTCGGAATCCTCGGAGAAGCATCCCTCGTGCGGCAGCCGCGGGTCGACCAGCGCGACTTGCCCGGGCTCCAGCACGGCCTGCCGGCCATTCTGACGGAGGGTCTTCGTTCCCGACAGGGGCATGAAGACGAAGAGCTGCTCGTCGCTGGGCTGGCCGCTGTGGCGCTTCGTGTGCGAGATCCGAAGCTCCGAACTGCGTGCGAGCGCAAGCTTGATCCCGCCGATCGCGCCGGCGCGAAGTTCCGCCCTGAAAGCTCTCCTCCGGGCCGGGACAGCATCGTTCTCGATGATGTCTCGGCGGATGACGCTCATCCAGTAGTCGAAGCGGTCGCGCGGGTGGAGGCCGACCGTCGTAAAGATTTTTCGCATGACGCCTTCTCGTGCGGCCGAGAATCCATTCCGAGGAAGCCGATCCCGCACCCTGCCTGCTGGCTAATATGGCCCATCGACAGCGGGAATAGAGGCGCCCGCGACGACGGGCGGAGGACGCGTGCCGCGCTTCTATTTCGACATCGAGGTTGTCGGGACCGTCCGCGATGACGAGGGCCACGAACTTGCGGACCTGGATGCCGCGCGACGTCACGTTCGACGTGTCCTCGGCACTCTGCTCGCGCACGAGCTGCGCCGGGGCGGATCAGCCCTGATCGGAGTCCACGTGCGAGACGAAGCCGGGGAGCGCGTCGCGACGCTCGTCGGGCGCGGCGAGGTGTCGATCGACGAGATGACGGAAGCGTCTGCCGGTGAGCGTCTTCCCCAAGCGGACGGCTGCACGCCGAGCCCGCTGGTCCGGGCTGCGAACCACGCCGTCGCGGCGCAGGGTGCCATCCAAGAGGATGGGGACACCTCCCTCCGGCACCATGCCGAGATGCTGAGGTGGGCTATCGGGCGAATGATGATGCGGCGCCTCGCCCCGAAGACCCATCCCAGGCTTTAACGGGCGCAGGCGCCCGGTATTACAGCCTTGTACTTCCGGATCCGGAGACAACGCGACTGAATGCAAGAGGAGCTTTTGAAGTATTCTTCGATGGACTTCAACCACGACCGGGCATCCGCGCTGCTCGACTCGCCGGCGGGATTGTCTCGGCCGACGTGTCGAACAACTCCCTTCCCGCCGCCGCAATGCCGTCCCTGATCGCGAACGTGCATCTCGCCCTGCGAGGGTTGGGCGATGTCGCATCGGCCGCGTGCGCAGCGCCTGTCGAGACGTTTGAGAAGCCGACGCCGGCTCAGATCAGGAAATCCATCACCCCGGACGTTTTTGATCTCCTTCATCGACGGCAGGCCCTACAAGAACCTCAAGCGCCACATCGCAGCCCACGAGCTCGATCCCAAAGGCTATCGAGCGCGCTACGAGCTGCCCAAGGACTACCCTATGGTGGCGGCGAACTACGCGGCCCAGCGCTCCGCACTGGCCAAGGCCATCGGCCTCGGACGGCCAGGCGCGATGGGCTGAGGACGGCAAGCCGAAGGAGCGCGGTCAGAAGACCGGTTGACCGCGACCTTGCGCCAGGGGCTCCTCGGCGCATCCACTTGAGCCCGAGGCGTGCGCCCCTTCAGGGGCATCAGCGCGCGCGGGCTTGCGGCCGTGGGAGCCAGCCAGGCGCCGGCCGCCGCGAGCATCGTCTCGACGCCCGTGCGCAGGGTTGGGTTCAGGACCGGGGCGAACTCGGGTGAGTGGTTGGAGGGAAGCTCGTTCAGGGTGCCGGCCTTCTCGGCCTCGGCGTAGCGCTTCGGATCGGTACCGCCGACGAACCAGAACACGGACGGCACGTCCCAGGCCCGGGCGAACTCGGTAAAATCCTCGCTGGCCGCGGCATTACCGGAAGGCTGCACCCGCTCGTCGCCGAGACGCCGTTTCAGGGCGGCCGCCACCTTGGCGGTCGCGTCTTCGTCGTTCACCGTCAGCGGGAACGGCCCGAACATGGTGATGAGCGGCGGCTTCGGGGCACCCGACATCGACGCCTCGCCGGTGACGATCCGCTTCACCGACGAGAGGACCGTGTCCCGCACCTGATCGTCGAAGGTGCGGATGTTGAGCTGCAAGTCGGACTGATCCGGGAGTGCAGGGACCCGACCGTGACCACCGCACCGTCGGTCGTGGCGACCTCGCGCGAGACGATGGTCTGCAGCCGCATCACGGTTGCCGCCGCCATCACGACCGGGTCCACGGTGGATTCAGGGCCGGAGCCGTGGCCGCCGCGGCCGTACAGCGTCATCTTCAGGCTGTCGCTGCGGGAGAGGACGGGACCGCTCTTGAGGCGTACCTGCCCGGCCGGGAACGGCAGCACGTGCTGCCCGAGGGTGACGAACGGCTTCGGGAAGCGCTTCATCATCCCATCGCCGACCATCGCGCGAGCGCCTTCGCCGATCTCCTCGCCGGGCTGGAACACGGCCATGATGGTGCAGCGCCACCCGGCCTTGTTCGCGGCGAGGATTTGCGTCGCGCCCATCAGCCAGGTCACGTGCAGATCGTGTCCGCAGGAATGCGCGATCGCGGTCTCGCGGCCGGACGCCGGATCGGTGCCGGTCTTCACGCTCGCGTAGGGAAGCCCCGTGTCCTCCTTCATCGGAAGCGCGTCCATGTCGGCACGCAGGAGAACCGTCGGGCCCTCGCCATTGTGCAGGAGCCCGACGACGCCGGTGCCGCCCACGCCCTCCGTGACCTCGAAGCCCTGCTCCCGCAGCCAGCGCGCGGCGATGCCGGCGGTGCGCCGCTCCTGCATCGACAGCTCGGGGTTGGCGTGGATGTCCCGGTAGATGGCCTCCAGCTTCGTGAGCTGGTCGTCCGAGGGACCGGGCAACGCGCCTGTCCCGCAAGATGGGGACCGGAGAGGACGAGCAGCGCCGCGACGGCGAGGCTTCGGAAGCGTTCCCGGAACGGCCTCCTGGCTGCTCCTCGTCGAGAGAGGGCTTATCACGTCCCGTTCTAGGGGCCCGCGGTCCGGGGACGATAGCGCGGGAGCGCCCAGCCGAAGCGGAGCGAGGCGGCACGCACGGCGAGGCAGACCCCGAAGCCGGCCCCGAGCGCGACCTCCCGCGGCACGCCGAAGGCCGTCAGCCCGACGAAGGTCGCCGCCCCCGCAAGCGCCGCGGAGGCGTAGATCTCCCGGCTGAGGATCACGGGACTCTCGCCGCCGAGCAGGTCGCGGATCACGCCACCGAAGGTCGCGGTGACTACGCCCATGACCACGGCGACCGTCGCGCTCGCGCCGGCCTGCCAGGCCCGCTCCGCGCCGGCCACGGCGAACAGCGCTAGGCCGAGCGCGTCGAGCCACAGGACGGATCGGTACCGGGATTGCGGGATGTGGGCGGTGAAGAACACCGCGCCCGAGACGGCGAGGCAGGCCAGCAGGTACGCCGGCTGGCCCGTCCAGAACACCGGCAGCCCAAGCAGCAGGTCCCGTAGGGTGCCACCGCCGATGCCGGTCGCCGTGCCGAGCACGGCGAAGCCGACGAAGTCCATCTCCTTGCGGGAGGCCGCGAGGGCGCCGGTGACCGTGAAGACGATCACGCCCAACCAGTCCAGGGTCGCGGCAACGGTTTCGAACATCGGCTTGGCCCGTCACTTGAAGAGCAGGACCTGGTTGTCGGAGCGGGGACGGTCGTCCCACTCGCTCTGCACCAGGATCTCGGGTTGGGTGGTCTTCACCACCACGGTCGTGCCGAGCGGGACACGGCCGTACAGGTCGAGGACGTCCTCGTTCAGGAGCCGGATGCAGCCCGAGGAATCCGTACCGCCCACCGTCCAAGGTTCGTTCGTGCCGTGGATGCGGTACAGCGTGTCCCGCTCGCCCTGGTAGAGGTAGAGGGCGCGGCATCCGAGCGGGTTGTTCACCCCCGGCTCGACGTATCGCGGGATGTCGGGTCGGCGCTTCAGCATGGCCGCGGTGGGCCGCCAGCCCGGCCACTTCGCCTTGCGCTTGATCACCGCGATGCCTGACCAGGTGAAGCCGGCTCGACCGACGCCGATGCCGTAGCGGATAGCGGTTCGGTCCTCGCGGACGAGGAAGAGGAAACGCTGGTGCGTGTCGATGACGACCGTGCCACCCCGCTCCAGTCCGTCGTAGTCCACAAGCTGCCGTCGGAACTCCGGTGGCACGAGGGCGAGGTCGACCCTCGGGATGTCGAAGGGCTCGTCCGGGATCGTGCCGACATACCAGGTGTCGCGGCTCCGCGGCGCGTGGACGGGCTGCGGGGCCTTCGGCGCTTCGGGCTCGGTATCCCAGAAGAAGGCGTGGGCGCGGGCGGGCGCCAGGAGGGTGGCGGCCAGCAGTAGGGAGCGGCGTGTGGGCAGCATGGGACGACATCCCGATTGGTATTCGAAGGACGGCACGGGATCGGGCACGCCTGCGCGATGCGAACAGGGCGCGCAGCGTCGTTGCGGCTCGCGGGCGAGCCGGGTCCCTATGCGGTGAGGCCAGCGCGAGCCGATGGGCTCGCAGCGTGTCAGGCTATGGGGATGTCATCGCGCAGGCCTCCGAGGTCGCTTCGCGCGCCATGCGCGAGCCCCCTCTGTCATCGGCCTGAGAGTTTCGCCGGCGCCTCGGACGAGGATTCGGCTTACACCATCGGCGGGAGCGCGAGCTCCGCTTTCCAGAGTGTTGAACGAACGAGCGGTCCGGGTGCCTGAGAGTTTCCGGGGCGGTTGCTCCTTCGGCGGCCGGTTCGCACCGGCTCTCTCCCGCTCGTCTATGCCCCACCTTGACCGTTGATTTATGGCCAAACTGTGGGATCGGGCCAATCTTTCGATAGCTTGCTATCGAAAATGTGTGCCGCGGCACGAAGGTCAAGTGCGCCTGAGCCGCTGGCGCAGCGTATGTCCACGGTCCGACGTCCGGCATTTCCTGCCCAGCCGACCTTCGCAGCGCCACCAGCGAATGTCCGGTTGGGGTCATTAGCTGTCATCAGATCGCTGCCCGAAAGCTGGCCTCCAACTTTGCTCCGGTCCCTGCGACAGAAGCAGACCTCGCTGATCGGACCGACAGCGTGCCTGTCATGAGGACAATGACGAGGCGCAGCTACTGCCAGAAATCTCAACGGCACTGAGGAGCGGCAACGCTCATGCAAGGGACGTCCGTAACCATGTTCCTCCACGGTGTCGGGTCCAACGTTTGTTTGAGCGCATCGATGAACCGACCGATCCGGGCGGCTCGCGCCTCCTGCCGCGCGCTCAGAAGAACGACGATCGGTGCCGACGGCAGCGTGTGGTTCTTCAGAAGCCGAACCAGTCGGCCTCCCCGGATGTCGTCCGCCACGTCCCATTCCGATCGCATGACGATACCACGCCCGGCTATTGCCCAGATGCGCGCCACCTCGCCATCGTTGCTGGCCAGAGAGGGCGCGACGCGGACGCGTTCCTCGGCGCCGCTGTCAATGGAGCGGAAACGCCATAGCGTCACGTCCTCGTCGTTCTCGCGCAATGCGATGCAGCTATGGGTACGCAGATCGTGCGGATCGGTTGGCGCGCCCTGCCGGGCCAGATAGCTTGGTGCCGCGCATACCCAACGCTCGTTGGGTGCGAGGCCTCGCACGATCAGGCTCGGCGTAGCCGCCTGGATCTCGCCGACATGGACGGCGATGTCCCATGTGCTCGAAGGCACGCCTCCGATGCGATCAGAGAGGGCCAGATCAATCTTGATCCGTGGATGTGCCTCTTGGAAAGCCGCAACCACTGGAGCCACGTGGCGGCGTCCGAACCCGAGGGGCGCGATGATGCGCAGGTGCCCGCTCACGTGCCCCTGCCGCTCGGCCAGGGCCTCGTCGAGGTCGTTCAGTTCTGCAAGAACACGGCGCCCGCGCTCCGCGAGCAGTTCGCCCTCGTCCGTCAGCGTGAGCTGTCTCCCGGCCCGGACGATGAGGTGCGCGCCCAGTCGTTCCTCCAGCGCGCGCAGCCGCTGCGTGACAGCCGGCGCGGAGACGTTGAGGTCGCGCGCGGCCGCAGCCAGCGAAGGCGCGCAAACGATGGCGGCGAAGAAACGAAGATCGTCGGTCGTCAGCATTAAGCCCAACCTTAAGGCAGAACATAGAAGCCGTTAATGGCCAGATGCGGCTGTTCTGTGGTTCCTGTCCGGCCGAGAGGCGCGCCGGAATAAGCACCATGTCGATGACGGAAACCACAGGGGCCGGCGGGACGTCCAAGTCCACCGTCACGCTGGACGCGCTTCAGACGCCCTGCCTGCTCCTCGATGAGGCGCGGCTCCGGGCGAATGTCGATCGGATGAAGGCGCATCTCGCCGGACTCGGCGTCGCGTTCCGGCCGCACCTCAAGACTGCCAAGTCGCTCGACGTCGCCCGCGTCGCCATGTCCGCGCCAGAGGGGCCCGCCATGGTCTCGACCCTGCGCGAGGCAGAGCACTTAGCAGCGGGCGGCGTGCGCGACTTGATCTACGGCGTCGGCATCGCTCCAGCCAAGCTCGGCCGAGTCCAGGGGATCCGAGCCGAGGGCGCCAACCTCACGGTGGTGCTTGACTCCGCCGAGCAGGCCCTGGCGGTCGCCGCCTGCTCCCGGGCGACCGGCGATCCGATCCCCGCGCTGATCGAGGTCGATGCCGACGGGCACCGCGCCGGCGTGGCACCGGGGGACGCAGAGGCCTTGCGGGCGATCGGGACAATCCTGCACGAGGCCGGCGCCCTGCGCGGCGTGCTGCTGCATGCCGGCGACAGCTACGCCATCGAGCAGGATCCCGAGGCGCTCGCGCAGGCCGCCGAGACCGAGCGCCGCGCAGCCGTGCTGGCGGCCCAGACCCTGCGCTCAGCAGGCCTCCCCTGCCCGGTGGTCAGCGTCGGCTCGACGCCAACTGCCCGCTATGCGCGCGACCTGACGGGCGTGACCGAGGTGCGGGCCGGCGTCTTCATGATCGGCGACCTGTTCCAGGCCGGGATCGGCTCGCACGCCGTGGACGACATCGCGCTCAGCGTGCTCGCGACCGTGATCGGCCACCAGCGCGCCAAGGGCTGGATCGTCACTGATGCCGGCTGGATGGCGCTGTCGCGCGACCGCGGCACCGCGCGCCAGCGGGTCGACCAGGGTTACGGCGTGGTTTGCGACCTCGACCGGCGTCCCTATCCCGACCTGATCGTCCGCGACGCCAACCAGGAGCACGGTATCGTGGCGCTGCGCCCCGGCTCGGCGGCGGACCTGCCGGATCTAGCGATCGGCGCGCGCCTGCGCATCCTGCCGAACCACGCCTGCGCGACGGGAGCGCAGCACGACCGTTACCATGTCCTCGACGGCTCCGGCGGCGTCGGCGCGATCTGGCACCGCATCAATGGCTGGTAGTTACGAAATCATCAGGGGGAAATACCGAAATGCAAATCGCTTACGATAACCCCGACGATCTTAAGCATCGCTCCGACGCCGTGGTCTTCAATGGGTTGGCTTACATCTCTGGAGCTCTTCCGCACGATGTATCGGCCGCGGTGGCGGATCAGGCAGCGCAGGTTCTCTCACAACTGGATGCGAGACTTCGCCGGGTGGGTACCGAGAAGTCGAACATTCTCTCGGCTGCGATCTGGCTGGCGGACGTCGACGGAGACGTCGCAGCGTTCAATCAGGTCTGGAACGCCTGGGTCGTACCGGGCCGGCTCCCGGCCCGCGTCTGCGTTCAGGCGGCCCTGCAGGGCAACGCGAAGGTCGAAATCGCCATCGTCGCTGCAGTCCCAGCGGCCTGACAAGCGGCTCCTGCAACGCCAACGCGAGCGGAATTTTTACCCTCGTCCATTCTAGGGAGGAAACGATCATGCCGAACGTAGCCACGACGAAGCGCGGCAAGATCCATCTCGGACTGATGCTCGGGGTTTCGTTGACCCTGCCCGCGGCCGGGTTCGCGATGGACGCTCCCGCAGCCAAGCCCGCCATGGATCAGGCTGCTCAGACGGCGGCCCAGCCGCGCGTCGTCGTTCTCGCCACCGGCGGGACCATCGCGGGCACGGCCGACCCGCGCTCGGCAATCGGCTACAACTCGGGGACGGTAACCGGGCTGCAACTCCTAAAGGGGGTACCCGGCATCGAGAAGTTGGCCAACCTCAGCTCCGAGCAGATCTCCAACGTCGGCTCGCAGGACATGAACGACAAAATCTGGTTCCAGTTGGCGCGCCGGATCAACGAGATCTTCGACCGCGACGAGGCCGACGCCGTCGTGGTCACCCACGGCACCGATACGATGGAGGAGACGGCCTTCTTCCTCGAGAACGTGGTCCGCTCGGCAAAGCCGGTCGTCCTCGTCGGCGCGATGCGGCCGGGTGGATCCACCGGTGCCGACGGCCCATCCAATCTCTATCAAGCAGTCCAGGTCGCAGCGAGCCCGCAGGCCGGGGGCCGTCACGTCATGGTTGTGCTGAACGACGAGATCCACGGCGCCCGGTGGGTCACCAAGACCAACACGACCTCCGTCCAAACCTTCCGCTCTCCGAACGCCGCACCGCTCGGCTATGTCGACCCGGCGCACATCCGTTTCCTCGCGCCCGCCATGCGGACAGGAACGAGTTACGACCTGCCGACTGGAGAGCAACTGCCGCGTGTCGAGATCGTCTATGCGCACAGCAACATGGACGGCTTGCAGATCGATAACGCCGTCCGCAACGGGGCCAAAGCCATCGTCGTCGCGGGCGAGGGCGACGGCAGCGCCTCGAAGGCGGCGCTCGACGCCCTCGCTCGTGCCGTTAAGAAGGGGGTCATCGTCGTCCGCTCGACCCGGGTCGGAGCGGGCTTCGTCAACCGCAACGTCGAAGTCGATGACGACAGGAGCGGCTTCGTGGTGTCCTACGATCTCAACCCGCAGAAGGCCCGAGTGCTCGTGCAACTGCTCGTCGCCAACGGCATTACGGGCGCCGACCAAGTCCAGCAGGCCTTTGCCGCGACTTACTGAGAGACGGGTCCAGATTCGAAATCGACCCTCGCCGTCCCATCATCAAGTGTGCGGCCCCGACCGGACGCATCCGGAAACCGAGCGAGGGCAGATGCGACCTCGATGAGATCGCGCGCAACGCCGAGGCAAAGCGCCCTGATCTCCTCGGTCGCGGTCAGCAGATCCGGCACCATGATCGTCATCATGCCGGCCGCGGCCGCGGCGCGGACGCCGTTGTGCGAGTCCTCCAAGGCCAGGCAGTACGACGTCTCGGCGCCGAGATGGTGGGCGGCGGTCAGATAGGGAGCCGGATGCGGCTTCCCGAGGGCGTAGTCCTCCTGCGCGACGACGTGCCGGAAACGGTCGGCGAGCGCATGGCGACGCAGGTGTTCCATGACCCGATAGCGCCGCGAGGAGGTTGCGATAGCGCAGGGGATATCCAGGCGCTGCAGCAAGTCGAGCAGTTCCGGTACACCCGGCTTCAAGGCGAGGTGGTCCTCGCATAACGCCCCGAAGCGGGTGCGCCACATCGCTCTCACGCCATCCAACGGGAAGGCAGCTCCATAGTGTGCCAGGATCCGCTCGCGCATCGCCCACCCGGGCTGCCCCAGCATGGACTTGTAGAAGGCGTCCGTCATCTCATGGCCGTGGGCGGCCACGCTCTCGATCATCGCTTGGAGGTAGAGGCGCTCCGTGTCGAAGAGCAGGCCGTCCATGTCGAACACGACGGCAGCAGGCCTCCTTGGGATCAGTAGCGGGGCCACGAACTATCAACCCACGATCCGGACCGCCGACAGCATCCCTTTTTTACCAGGGCCATGGCGTGCGTGTGCCGTGACCGCCGTCGCGGGCACGGCTCTCAAGCATTCCGGCGACCGTCAGGTCCTGCAGGGCGAGACCAGTCATGTCGAAAACGGTGATGTCTGTCGCTGCCCGCACAAAACGTACCCGGCCTGTCAGCACGTCGCCGATCTCCGTCACGTCGAGGTGGTCGTACCATTGGCTCTCGCCGATCCGGTGGGCCTGTTCCTGGTCGTCGACCACCACGCGAGCCTTGTCGAGAAGGCCGGGGGGCAGTTCGCGCTTGCCCTTGGTGTCCGCGCCGACCGCGTTGATATGGGTGCCGGGTTGCACGGCCTCTGCGGCGAACAGAGGGCCGTTCCCAGGGGTGGCTGTGATGACGACGTTGCTGGCCGCGACAGCGGCACTCGCATTGGTCACATGCCGTATCGTCCGGCTCTGCGCGAACGCCGCCTCGAAGTCCGCGTCCGGCTCACCCTGGGCCGTGAGGTAGCGGACCTCGCGGATCGCCGGAAGCACCTCGAGCGTCCGTGTCAGTTGAACCCGGGCCTGGACGCCCGTCCCGAAGATACAGAGCCTGGCACTGTCGGGCCGCGCGAGATGCCGCATCCCGAGCGCGCCGGCCGCACCCGTGCGCGCCGTGGTGACGGCGTTGCCGTCGATCAGGCAGGTCGGTCGGCCTGTTGCCGGATCGAACAGCATGATCGTGGCTTGGTGGGGTTCGCTGCCCCGGTCCCGGTTCGTCGGCCAGAAGCCGGCCGCCTTGAATCCAAGCAGGCCCCGTGCCTGAACGTCGCCTGATTTGATGCCGAACACACCGCCCGTATCGAGGTGTTCGCGCACGACTGGGAACACTCGGCCCTGCCGCTCGCTGTGCAGTACGAAGGCTGCGCGCACGGCCTCAAGCACCTCGGTGGGGTTCAGAAGCGGCTCGACCTGCGGACCGGACAGGATCAAAAGTTCTGCGTCGCTCGGCATCAACTGGTCGTGTCCGTGAGGTGCTTGGTATCGGCGTAGACGGTAGCGCGCGACACCCCGAGATGGGCGGCAATGACCTCCGAGGACCGGCGCACGTCCATGCAGCCGGCGTCCTTGAGCTCACGAAGAAGGACCCGCCGCTCGTCGGTCTTCAGGGTGCGCGGCGTGGTGGCCAGTCGGGCGGCGAACTGGTCGATGCGCGCCCGGATGGCGTCGGCGCCGGTCGGGTTCAGTGACTCCTCGACGGAAGTCGGAGCGTCGATCCGGGTGAATTGCCCGATGGCCGCCTGGAGGCTCTGGAACAGCGTCAGGTCGATGTTCAGGCAGAGCGCGGCAACGTAGTTGCCCTCTGCGTCCTTGATGCCGATCGACGTGCTCTTGGCCTGTCGCCCGTCCGCGAAGGCGTTGGCGTAGTTGGCAACGACCTGGGGATAGTCCGGGTCGGCGATGCGCGCGAGCCCGAGTTCGGTCGCCGGCTGACCGACCCTGCGGCCGGACAGGTTGTTGTGGATGGCGACGATCGCGTTCTTGGGATCGGTCAGGTCATGCACCACGACCTCGCAGAACGGCGCGAAGGTCGCCCCAAGCCCTTGGGCGATCTGCCTGAGTTGCGCGAACAGGACCTCCTGATCCGCGGCGACTGAACGTGGCGGTCCCGGCTTCTTCCTGGTCACGATCGGCTTTCGTCCTGCTGCACGAGGTCGGCGACAGTGGAGGCGGCCTTCAGTCCGGTGCCCGTGACGATCACCACGGTGGTCTCCCCGGCCTTGATGGAGCCGGCGCTGGACAGTTTGTCCAGAGCTGCGGCAGCGCTCGCACAGGTCGGCTCGGCGAACAAGCCCTGCCGGGCGAGCCGGCCGAGGGCGCATACGATCTCCTCCTCGCTCAGCGCGACGGTGCCGCCTTCGCTCTCGCGAATCGCCGCGATGATCTCGCCCAGTCGCATCGGACGCTTGATGGCCGTGCCTTCGGCGATGGTCTTATGCACCGCGCGCGCGACAGGAGTATCCATGCCGGCCTGGAAGCTAGCGTCAATCGGCGAACAGTTCAGCGGCTGCGCCGCGAACAGGCGCGGCAGCTTCGCGATCTGGCCGGCCTTCAGGAGCTCTCGGAAACCGAAGGCGCAGCCGAGCAGGCTGCTGCCCGCCCCGACCGGCATGACAACGTTGTCGGGTGCCTTGAAACCGAGATCCTCCCAGATCTCGTAGGCCAGCGTCTTGGTGCCCTCCAGGAAGAACGGCTGCCAGTTGTGGCTGGCATAGAAGGTTCGGTCCGACTGGCGGATAGCCTCGGCTTCCGACTCCTCGCGGGGTCCTTCGACCAGTTGCACCTCGGCGCCGTATGCGCGCACCTGCGCGATCTTGGCCGGCGACGTGGAGGCCGGCGCCAGGATCTTCACCCGCAGGCCGCCCGCGGCTCCGAAGCCCGCGACCGAGGAGCCGCCGTTGCCCGAACTGTCCTCCAGCACGGCATCGACGCCGATCTGGCGGAGGAAGGAGAGCATCACCGACGAACCGCGGTCCTTGAAGCTGCCGGTAGGGTTGAACCACTCCAGCTTGAACAGGGGACGCAGATCGCCCCACGGCCGCTGCACCAGTGGGGTGCAGCCCTCGCCGATCGTGATCGGGTCGGCGATGCCGACCGGGAGGGATGCGCGGTAGCGCCAGAGCGAGCGGGTCCGACTCTCGATGTCGTCCCGCGAGATGCCGGCACCCGGGGTGACGAGGAGCGGCATGCGCTCGTCCGAACACCAGCGCGGAACGTCCAGCGGATAACGGCGCCCATCCCGGGGATCGACGTAGCTGGCGGGGATCATGCGGGCCTCCTGAGCGGATCGGAAATGTTCTTGCCAAAATATCCATAATTGGACGATATGTCCAGATGACGGGTAAATCAGACAGACCGTCCGGGGTTCCACCTGGACGCACGCTGCGCCTCCCGTCTTCCGGCTCGAGATCCCGATCGCCGGAGTTCGCGACCACAGGGAGAAACATCCATGCACGCCGGTCCATCCGCGAGCACGAACAAGCTCACAAATCTCATCATGATCAGTCTCGTCGCCGGCATCGCCGTCGGCTACGCGTGCAATCGGTTCGCCGCCTCGCCGGAGCAGGCGAAAGCCATCGCCGGCTACTTCTCGATCGTCACGGACATCTTCCTGCGCATGATCAAGATGATCATCGCCCCGCTCGTATTCGCCACGATCGTCTCCGGAATCGCCAGCCTGGGCGCGTCCGGCGGGGCCGTCGGCCGAATCGCCGCCCGCTCGATGGCGTGGTTCATCTCAGCCTCGCTGATCTCGCTCGGCCTCGGGATGCTGTTTGCCAACCTGTTCGCTCCGGGCCGGTCGCTGACCCTGCCTTTGCCGAGTGCGGGCGCGACGACCAACTTGGCGGCCTCCAGCCTCAATCTGAAGGACTTCATCACGCACGTCTTTCCGACGAGCATCGTGCAGGCAATGGCTACCAACGAGATCCTACAGATCTTGATCTTCTCGATCTTCTTCGGATCCGCGCTGGCAGCCTTCAAGAACTCGCTTGCGAGAAACACCGCGGCCCTGATCGACGAAATGGTGCACCTCATGCTGCGCATCACCGACTTTGTGATGCGCTTCGCGCCGCTCGGCGTCTTCGCCGCCATCGCCGCCGTGATCACGACCCAGGGTATCGGAGTCCTGGTGAGCTACGGCTACTTCATCGCAAGCTTCTACCTCGGGCTTGCCGTACTCTGGCTGGTTCTGATCGGGGCGGGCATGGTGGTTCTCGGCCGTCCGGTGTTCCACCTGCTGAAGCTTCTGCGTCAGCCGATGCTGCTCGCCTTCTCGACCGCGAGCAGCGAGGCGGCCTTTCCGAAGACGCTGGAGCAGCTGATGCGGTTCGGGGTCAAGGAGCGCATCAGCGGCTTCGTGCTGCCGCTCGGCTATTCGTTCAACCTCGACGGCTCGATGATGTACCAAGCCTTTGCAGCGCTGTTCATCGCGCAGGCTTACGGCATCGAGATGAGCTTCGCCACGCAGGCGACTCTGCTGCTGGTCATGATGGTCACCAGCAAGGGAATTGCCGGCGTGCCGCGCGCGTCGCTCGTCGTCGTCGCGGCGACTTTGCCGATGTTTGACCTGCCGGCCGGAGGTCTGCTCCTGATCCTCGGTATCGACCAGTTCCTCGACATGGGCCGTACCATGACGAACGTCATCGGCAACGGCATCGCCACGGCTGCGGTGGCCAAATGGGAGAACGAACTGGTTCCGGCCGGGAGCGAGCCGACGCTGGCAGTCGAAGGGACTGTGACCGAGCAGGCAGTCGCTGCCTGATCACCGACGCACTACTGAGAGCCATGGGCGGAGGCCGGCGCGGCCTCCGCCCGACGCGTTGGTTCAAGCCGCCGCCGGCTCCAGAGCAACCCCGTCGATCTCGATCAGGTAGCCGTGATGTAGCTCGGGAACCGGTACTACTGATCGGGCTGGCCGGTGCTCGCCGAACGCCTCGGCGAACACGCGGTTGAAAGTCGGCCAGTTCATCGAGCCGACGACGTAGGCAGTGACTTTCACCACATCCTCGCGGCATGCGCCCGCCGCAGCGACGACCGCCAGAAAATTCCTGAGCACGAGCTCGGCCTGCTGCTCGAAGCTGGCAGCCTGGTTGTCGGGCTGCATCCCAGGGACGATTGGGAGTTGCCCTGACATATACACCAACCCCGCAACCCGCATCCCCTGTCTGTAGTGACCGAGTGGCGTGGGTGCCGCCGGAGTCGAAAGAGCTGTCATACGGTTCATGGTGGCCTCCACCTGAGGGACTGATCGACGGCACGAGCAGGAGGCAGCAACCGCATCGGCTATACTCTCCCGCGGCTTGACTAATTGTATGAAACTGGACTTTTTGCAAACCAATCGGTGCGTGCTAGAATGCCGTGACACGCGGGCCCAATGAGACCGATGGTGGCATTGGGACTGAGGTTGGACGGCTTGGACTTAGCGGCTGCCCGGAATGGAGGTATTGAGGGCCCGCTTTGGGTCGATATCGGACGGGCAGCTTCGCGCAGCTGAATGTCCGCTACCGGGCGACGAGCCAACTTCAGCTCGTGGCGCGCAGCTGATCCTCGACATGCCTCAGATCAATCCGAGTGAGTAAGAAAGCGATGCCGTTCAGCTGCCTGTGGATTGCAAGAGCGCGCCCTTGGCAATGAGCGCAGGATCGTATCCACTGCGTGTGCGCACAAAGCTAAAGTGCCTGCAATTGCAATGATTTAGTAGATGTCTTTTGCTGAGGTCGTTCTGGGTGAGAATCCTGGCGCCCCAGCCAAGCCTCAGCTAAGTCATTGATCTGATTGCGATCCATGCTCGGCTGCTCCCGCGGCTGCGCCGATTGTACACAGAGCTGTTGCACGCACTTGTCCACAGCGGCAGGCCGTTGACGATTTGTTCTAACGTGTACCGTCGTGGTGCGGTATGCTGGTGGCGTAGGCGATTCCGTTGCGATGAGCGGACCCGACCGCTTGGTGCCTCTGTTGAGGGGAATTCCACCACGGTCGCTCTGAGCCTGGGCACGACCGACCCATCCAGTGCGCGCACGCTCGGCTGGGCGCTCAACGCGGAAAGCCTCCGCGTTCGGGACGATCCCGCCATGCGCACCACCAGCCAGATCCGTGACCATCTCCGCGCCTATGTCGACCGGGAGCGAAGCGCGCGCTTGACGCGCCTGCGGCGCGACCTCGATCCGCCGCGTGATCCGCTCGTCGGCGACTGGCCGGCGCTGATGGAGAGGCGTGCGCGAGAGTACCGCATCTTCGGGCGTCTGCAGGCGCTGGCCGCTGAGGAAGGCTTCGAAGCCGGGTGCGACGGCAAACTCGATGCTCGTCTGAAGCAGGAAGGCGTCAGCCTGATGGAACGCGGGGCGATTGACCAGACCGGTATTTTGGACCGAGCCGCGTGAGAGGCTACTGCATGGCCGCTGCCATGGGTAGGCGGAAGGCCGGATCGGGGAAGCTCACGGGCGCGGGTGGTCTGTAGCCCAAGGACGCGTACGGCCCGACGCGGTTGTATGTGTTCTGCCAGAGACTGATCACGATCTGCGCTTGTCTCAGTGAGTAGACGATCTCCTGGCGCAGGCACTCGTCGCGCAGCTTGCCGTTGAAGCTCTCACAGTACCCGTTCTCCCACGGTGAGCCCGGGGCGACGTACTGGATCTGCGAGCCTGTCTTGGCGACCCGCTTGCGCAGGGCCTTCGCGATCATCTCAGGGCCATTGTCGCAGCGGATGTGCATCGGGGATGCCGTGCAGGCACATGACGTCGGCCAGCGCCTCTCAGCCAGAGGCGGCTGCGCGGGCGGTGCTTCTGCGGGACCTTGAGCCCCTCGCGACGCTTGGATCGCGCTGAACCCGATCCTTGCCCACCTGCCAGCCGCCTGCCTGCAGCAGCGCGGTGACGCGGCGGTAGCCATAGCGCCCGTACTCGGACGCCAGAGCAATGACGGCGCGGGTCAGTTCATCCTTGTCGGCCAGTACGGTCGGCACGTAGCGCTGCGTGCCCCGGTGCTGGCCGACGATCCGGCAGGCATGACGTTCCGAAGGGCCATACTTCTCCCGAATGCCGGCCACCGCCTGCCGGCGTCGCTCGGGGCGAACCAAGGTTCCCGAAGCGACGTCCGCCAGCACCTGCTTCTCCAGGGATAGATCGGCCACGAGGCGGCGCAACCGAGCATTCTCGCGCTCAAGATCCTTCATCTTCCTGGCCTGATCGACCTGGAGGCCACCGTACTCCTTGCGCCAGCGGTAATAGCTCTGCTCAGAGATCTCTGCCTCCTGAGCTGAGCCAGCGCCAAACTCTTGCCCTATGCTGTCTGCACCTCGATCTGGCGCAGCTTCAGCACGACCTGCTCCGCGCGCGTCTTCTGTCCTCGCCGCTTGTCCGACGCCTTCGGTCCCAGCTGATCCTCTCAATCAGCCCGGTCCAAAACCAGCCGGTCAGGTCAATCCCATCTGTCCGTTCTCATCCTGGCCCGCAGGCCCATACCTCAGGGCGGACCACCTCGATCGGGGCGGATTATGCCGAAACCGCCCAGCGCATTACCGCAATGGCGCACACACATCTCGCCCCATCTCATGGAACGCCAGTCGGTATGTCAAATCATGGGCCGCGAGGGTATTGGCAATGAAAATATCGACTGCTGTAAGCCCGCGGGGCGTCGGCACGAAACCTTGCCGAGCTTGCTCGGTCCGGACTAAGAGGCCCGCGGTCTCGGCCGCCTGCAGGATGTTGCGGATATGCGAGCGAGAGACGCCGAAGCGGTCTCGAAGGTGGATCAGATCGCGTTCCCGTATTGGCTTTCCCGGGTCGGCTAATGCCAGATCTGTCAGTACCATCAGTATGTGGCCGCCCTGGTACATCTGATGGAACGGGAGCAGGTCGACGTTCCGGTGAAGGAACTTCCCGATCGCCGGAAAAACCGCCAGGGCGCCTTTGCGGTGGGCTCGTTGAAATGTCAGATCGCATGCGACGGCCGGTCCGTACCCTGGTTCCGGGTAGAGCGCCTGCAGCACATCATAGTAGGATTTGAGGGTCTGCCGGTCCCAGGCCAAAAGCTTGTCCGTGGGGCGCAGTAGGCGCACGCGACCGTCGGTTGCAACACGATCCAGAACGATGTCGCCTGTTCTGACGAGGCGACCGATGAAATCGTCGATCTGGCGAGTGCCTGCTAGGCTGAAGGCAGAAACCAACTGTTTAAAATGAGCCACCGTCGGCCACGTCGCGCGATCAGCGGGGTCGGAGGCCGACCAAAGGCAGACAAGTACGCCGATGGCCGCCGTGCGATAGGCCGCGGCCTGTATGTTGCCCGGAAAGCGTGTGATCTCGTAGTTGGCCAATGTGCCGACCACATAGCTTCGCCGCACAGTGGCGAAGGCCGGATGCGAGAGCACCTCGCCGGCTGTGCGATGGTCGACGTCGGGCATATGTCGCTCGAACAGGTAATCCGGCAACGGCACGGCCTGCCTGAGCGTACTGACCTGCTGCAGCCGCAACCCCTCACTCATTTGCGTAGGCCCGTACTGAGCAAGATCTGCTTTTTCATTGACTATCCACACGCGAATCGTGGAAAGCAATTCTACCTGACGCAACAAGCAGTCAAGAAAGACATTGTCTCAAAACGTACCTTTTAGCATTGTTTCTGTATCACAGCGCAACTAAAAGTAGTCTATAATAGTACGTGCAATTTCAAGGCGCGATCCTGCCACTTGACTGGACATATGATCCCTCTCGCTGCGGCACTTCTGATCCGCCCCGATCGACGTGGTCCGCCCTGAGGTATGGGCCTGCGGCCAGGATGAGGACGGACAGATGGGATCGAAGCGGCACAAGCTGAAGGCCGTGGTCGCCAAGCTGCGGCAGGCGGACGTGTTGATCGCGCAGGGCCAGAGCGTGGCCGACGTGATCCGCACTCTCGGTGTGACCGAGGTGACATACGACCGCTGGCGCAAGGCGTTCGGCGGTCTGAAGACGGATCAGGTCCGGCGGATGAAGGACCTGGAGCTCGAGAACCAGCGGCTGCGCAAGGCGTTTGCCGACCTGACGCTGGACAAGCTGATCCTGCAGGAAGCGGCTCGGGGAAACGTCTAAGCCCCGCACGCCGACGCGCCTGTGTCGAGCACATCGTTCAGACGATCAAGGTGTCCGAGCGCCGGACCTGCCGGGCGCTCGGACAGCACCGCTCGACGCAGCGCAAGGTGCCGCGGGGCAGAGACGACGAGGCCGCACTGACAGCCGACCTCGTCGCGTTGGCGGAGCGGTACGGCCGCTACGGCTATCGGAAGATCAGCGCCTTGCTGAAGGCAGCCGGCTGGCTGGTCAACGACAAGCAACGCACGGCTACGGGACGAGCTGTTGAACGGTGAGATCTTCTACACACTCAAGGAGGCGCAGATCGTGATCGAGAGTTGGCGACGACATTACAACGGCGTCCGCTCGCATGCTGCGCTCACCCGACCGGCTCCGCCGGCCAAGCGACCCGTGGAGCAGAGGCCCATCCTGCACGAACTTTGACCTTGGTCCACCGCATGCGGGCCGATCAAAGGGAGCACCCCGTGGCGGCCCTGGGCGAGCCGCCAGCCGACGCTCAACCCCGTCAGACCCATCACCCCCGCGAACGGGCCGACGGGCAACGCCTCGAGCTGTCTCCAACCGCCCGGCAGCTTTGGCTCATCCGGAGTGCGATGGGCAGTCAGCGCGGCCTCGGCATCTCGTTCGCTCCGCGCGTCCGATATGACCTGCGGCATCGATGATCTCCCACTCAACAAGGCGTCGGGCCGTCCGCGGTCCTATGCGAGCCCGTAGCGCGCGGCCGGCTTGCGATGGGACAGGATCGGACCGAGACGGAAGCGGGCGGCCTCGAACGCCTGCCAGTCGCCGCAATCCGTGAGAGAGAGGATCGTGACGATCTCGCCCGCATCCAATCCGGCGAGCGCCGCCACCACGAGGTCGTGTGCCTCCATGATCATCTCCGCTGGGATCTGACCGATATCCGCCCCCGCCCGCTCGAAAAATTCAGTGCGGGTGACGCCGGGCAGCACCGCCTGGAGCCGCACACCCTTGCCTCCCATCTCGGCTACGAGCCCCTGCGTCAGCGCGAGGACAAAGGCCTTCTGCGCGGCGTAGCCGGCGTTGAAGCATTCCGGATTGAGGGCGACGGCCGAGGCGACATTGACAATGGTCCCGCCGCCCCGCTCCGCGAAAGCCCTCGCCGCCGCGAATGTCAGGGTCTGCAACGCCCTGACGTTCAGATCGAGCATTCGATCGTAGAGCTTTGCCGGACTGTGGAGCGATGGCCCGAGGGGGCCGAGCCCGGCGCAGTTCACGAGGAAGCCGAGACCCGAATCCTCACCGACGCGGTCCCGGACCGCCGCGAGGTCCGCCGGCAGAGTCAAATCGGCGGCCATGACGTCGACGGCCACGCCTGTTTCGTGCCCGATAGGGTCGGCCGCCCCCCGCAGCCGGGCGGCATCGCGAGCGACGAGGATCGACGAAGGGGCTGAGCAGCTTGATGGTCCCGTCCGGGTGGATCTCCAGGAAGGCAGCGACCCGGGTCCCCGGCTTGGAGGCGAGAGCGCCCGCGCCTTCCGCGGGGCCCTGCGCCTCGGCGCGGGCCATGCGCGCCGGCAGGAGGCCGCTGAGGACGAGGGCACCTCCGGCCGTGCCGAGGAAGCGGCGGCGGGACGGGGCGGTCCGGGAGAGAAGCGGATGCATGCCGGGCTCCTCAGGCGGCGGCCTGCCGCACCGCGGCGGCGATGGCGTTGTAGGTTCCGCAGCGGCACAGGTTCGTCATCGCGTCGGCGATGTCGCCGTCGGTCGGGTGCGGCGTCTGCTTCAGCAGGGCGGCGGCGGCCATGACCTGACCGGACTGGCAGTAGCCGCATTGCGGCACCTGCATCGAGACCCAGGCCTCGACGACCTTCCGGCCGACCGCATCCTGCTCGATCGCCTCGATGGTGGTGATGGTCTGGCTGCCGACGCTCTCCAGCGGCACCTGGCAGGATCGGGTCGCCTGGCCGTCGAGATGCACGGTGCAGGCGCCGCACAGGACCCGGACTGTCGTTTGGAGAGCCGTCGTGGACGTGGGATCGCGGGGGCTTCCTGCGCCTCCTGAAAGACACAGGACACTGTTGCCGCAGCTCCGACAGCATCCCTCTAGGTTCGCCGGGGTCGGCCCGGAAGCTGTGGCCGCTCGGCCACGCCTCCTGTAACAGTGTTACAATTTTTGCTCGGCCCGTTGACGGGAGAGGATGGCAAGGCAAGTATCGTCAAGCCAAGGTTCTCCGGGTCCCGGCCCGGAGCTAAGATGGGAATTCGGTGAGCTTTCCGGAGCGAATCCGAAGCTGACCCCGCAACTGTGAACGGCGAGCGTCTGCCAGCGACGACCACTGATGCTCCGCATCGGGAAGGTCTGGCAGAGGCTGGGACCCGTGAGCCAGGAGACCTGCCTTCGGCACGATGACGTCCCTCGGGCGGGGTGCCCCGTGGAGCGCGCGGTGCCGCCTGTTCGGGCGTGCTCCGCTCGCTTCCGCGTGGCCGCCACCCGACAGTAGCGAGTGTGCGGTGGCCGCGGATCGAGAGCCTTCCTTCCACGTGAGCGCCGGGCGGAGCCGAGAGTCGTTCGGCCGCCGGACGGGACCGAGGCGCCGCGGGCGGTTGGCCCTGGCTGCAGTCCTTTCGGCCGGCGCGCCGGTCGGGGCGATTCGCGCGCAGGAGAGCGTGACCCTGGGAGAGCTCTCGGTCGAGCAGGTCGGCGAGGGAGATGCCCGGACGACCGTGTCGGGGCGCGGCACGATCGGTCTGATCGGCCCGACGCCGGGGTATGGCGCGAACACCGCCGTCAGCGCGACGCGCACTTCCACCCCGCAGATCGATGTGCCGGTCGCCGTCTCCGTGGCGCCCCGCGAGACGATCACAGACCTCGCCGTCACCCGTGTCGATCGGGCGTTCAACTATCTGCCCGGCGTCGCCCAGCAGAACAATTTCGGCGGACTCTCGATCTTCAGCTATGCCATCCGCGGGGTCACGACCTCGGAGATCTACAAGAACGGCTTTCCCCTGAATCGGGGCACGCCGCCTCCGCCCGACGCGCAGAACGTCGAGCGCATCGAGGTGCTCAAGGGGCCGGGCGCGGCCCTGTTCGGGCGCAGCGATCCGGGCGGCCTCGTCAACCTCATCACCAAGCAGCCCACCGCCGAGCGGTTCGTCGAGTTCGGCAACCAGGTCGATTCCTTCGGTCTGACGCGCGGCACCATCGATGCCGGCGGCGCCCTGAACGAGGACGGGACGGTTCTCTATCGCTTCAATCTCGCCGCGCAGGGCGCGGGTAGCTTCCGCGACTTCGTGGACAGCGATCGTCTCCTCGTGGCTCCGGTCGTCAGCTGGCAGGTTACGCCGGACACGCGCGTCACGGTCGAGGCCGAGTTCGTGAAGAACCGCATCGTCTTCGACCGGGGCGTCATCGCGATCAACCGCCAACTCGGCTTCCTGCCCCTGTCGCGCTTCCTCGGCGAGCCGGGCCAGAGCACCGTCCAGAACAACAATTCGCTGCAGGTCCGCGTCGATCATCGCTTCGACGAGAACTGGCAGATGCGGCTCGCCGCCTACTTCAACACCGGCGATCTCGAAGGGGAATCGGCGGAGATCCGCGCCATCGCCGCCAACAACCGCACCGTCTCGCGCGACCGCAACGTGCGCGACTACCGCTGGGACGTGGCGGTCGGCCAGGCCGACCTGATCGGGCGCTTCGACACCGGGGGCATCGGCCACACGCTCCTCCTCGGCATGGACCGGGAGAGCACCGACAGCCGCACGGTCTATCTGCGCTCGAACTTCCGCACGAGCCCCTTCGCCCTCGACATCTATTCGCCGGTCTACGGGCAGGCGCTGCCGCCGATCACCATCCCGCGCAACAACATCGAGCGCATCACCAACACGGGTCTCTACGCGCAGGACGAGATCGTGCTGAGCCCGGAATGGCGGGCCCTGGTCGGCGTGCGGTTCGACATCTTCGAACAGTCCTTCCGGGAGCGCATCCCGCGGTCCCAGGCGGATCAGTCGCGGGTCGCGGCCTCGCCCCGGGCGGGCCTGGTCTACCGGCCGATCCCGGAACTGGCCGTCTACACCAATGTCGGGACGAGTTTCCGGCCGAACATCGGACCCGACGCCGCCGCCGTGACGCGCGGGACGGCCCTGCCGCCCGAGACCGGCCTCGGCTACGAGGTCGGCGCCAAGTCCGAGCTGTTCGGCGGCAACCTGCTCCTCACCGCCGCCGCCTTCCGGGTGGAGCGGGAGAACGTCCTCACGCCCGATCCCGCCAATACGGGGTTCTCGCTCGCGGCCGGCGCCGTGCGCAGCCAGGGCTTCGAGCTGACCGCCCAGGGGCAGATCACGCCGGAACTGAAGCTGCTCGCCGGCTACGTCTACGCCGACGCGAAGGTGACCCGGGACAACGTGCTCCCCGTGGGTGCACCCCTCGTCAACGTACCGCGCCATTCCGGCAGCCTGCTCGCGGTCTACGAGCCGGGAGGCGCGTGGCGAGGCTTCGGGATCGGCGGCGGCGTGCGCGGCGTGGGCGAGCGGGCGGGCGATGCGGCGGGTACCGGCTTCACGCTCCCCGGCTTCATCGCGGTCGATGCGCTCGCCTACTACAAGTTCGGCAATGCCCGCCTCGCGCTCAACGTCGAGAACGTGTTCGACACCGCGTATTACGAGAGCTCCCTCAACGTCTTCCGCGTCTATCCGGGCTCGCCCCGGCGGATCACCGGCTCCGTGACGGTGCGGTTCTGATGGCGGCGGACGGGGTCGAGCCGGTTCTGGCGCTGCGCGGCGTGGTCAAGCGCTTCGGTTCCAGGATCGCCCTCGACGGCCTCGACCTCACCCTGCGGGCGGGGGAGGCTTACGCCCTGCTCGGGCCCAACGGGGCGGGCAAGACGACGACGATCAACCTCATCCTCGGCTTCCTGAAGGCCGAGGCGGGGGAGGTTCGCGTGTGCGGTCTCGATGCGGGGGCGGATCCCGTCGGGGCCCGCGCGCACACGGCCTACATCCCTGAGCAGGTGGCCCTGTACCCCGGGCAATCGGGCCTGGAGAACCTCCGCTACTTCGCGACGCTCGCCGGTCTCGCCCTCGGCAGGGCGGAGGCCGAGGAGCACCTAGCCGAGGCCGGTCTGGCGTCCGAGGCGTGGGCGAGGCCCGCCGCCGGCTACTCGAAGGGGATGCGCCAGAAGGTGGGCATCGCCATCGCCTTGGCGCGCAAGACCCGGCTGCTGCTGCTCGACGAGCCGACCTCCGGCCTGGATCCGGCGGCAGCCGCCGCCTTCTCCGAAACCGTGCGGGCGACGGCCCGCCGCGGCACGGCGGTGCTCATGGCGACCCACGATCTGTTCCGGGTGAGCGAGATGGCGAACCGCGTCGGCGTGCTGGCGGCTGGGCGCGTCGCCGAGGAGATGGACCCGCGGGAGATCGATCACATCGAACTCGAACGCCGCTACATCGAGCGATTGTCGGGGCAGGCGGCATGAGGCGCGTCGGTGCCGAGTTGGCGCTGCTGTGGCGGGACGCGCGGGTCCGCTGGATCGGCGCCGTGCTCGTCCTGCTGATGACGGTGACGGGCCTCGGCGCGTGGCAATCCGCCCGGCAATCCGGCGCCGAGGTCGCACGGGTCACCGCCGCCGAGCGGGCGCGCTGGCTCGGGCAGGATGCCAAGAACCCGCATTCCGCCGACCATTACGGCCTCTGGGCGTTCCGCCTCTCGTCGCCCCTGGCCGTCCTCGATCCCGGCACGGAGCCCTACATGGGCCGGATGGTGCGGATCGAGGCGCACCTGTTCAACGACGCGGTCTACCGCGCCGCGCAGGATGCCGGCCCCTTCGACAGGGCCGGCCTCTCCGATGTCTCGGACATCGTCGGGCTCGTCGTCCCCCTGGTCGCGCTTCTCCTCGGCTTCGCCGCCTTCGCGGCGGACCGCGAACGCGGCACTCTGCGCCTTGCTCTCGGCAACGGCGCGCCGCCCGGCCCGCTCTTCGCCGCCCGCTTGGCCGCCCTGACCCTGGTCCTAGTGGTCCTGGTCTGCCTGCCCCTCCTCGCCCTCGGCGGCGTGGCGGTCGCGAGTCTCGGCACCGAGGGCTGGCAGGCTTGGCCGCGCCTCGTCGCCTGGGTCGGGGTGCAGGCCGTCTACGGGTCCACCTTCCTGCTCGTCGCGATGCTGGCCTCCCTGCTGGCCCGCACGGCGCGAGGGGCGTTGACGCTCTCCCTCGCGGTCTGGGTCGCGCTCTGCGTCGTTGCACCGCGCCTCGCGACCGCCGGCATGGCGGTGGTCTCGCCAGCCCCGTCCTATCGCGAGGCCCGCCTGCGGATCGAGGCGGACCTGCGGCCCCATCGATCCGCCGAGTCCAGCGATGCGCGGGCGCAGGAGGCGCTCGCGCGCTACGGCGTGAGCGATCCGCAGGAGCTGCCCGTGGATCTGCGCGGCCTGATGATGGTGGAGAACGACCACCACGCCTTCGCGGTCTATGATCGGGAACTGGGGGCGTTCTTCGCGGCCCTGTCCGCGCAGGACGCGGCGTTCGGCTGGGCGGGGCTGCTCTCGCCGCGCATCGCCCTCCAGCAGGTCTCGCAGGGCCTCGCGGGAACGGACTTCGCGCAGCACGCCCACTTCGTCTGGTCCGCCGAGGCCTACCGGCGGGCGATCTCGGAGCGCATGAACGCCGAGATCCGCGACAACCCCCGGCGCGACGGCAGCGCGTTGCTGGCGGGGCCGGACCTGTGGCGGGTGATACCGGCCTTCTCCTACACGCCCCTGCCGCTGTCCCGGTCCTTCAGTGAGGTCCGGGTGCCGGCCCTCGCGCTCGGTCTGTGGCTGGCGCTGCTCGCCGCAGCGAGCGTTCCCCTGATCCGCAGGCTCGCGCCGTGAGCGCCCGCCGCTTCCTGCCGCTGCTGCGCAGCGAACTGCGCCTGATCCTGCGCGAGCGGATGACATGGGCGATCCTCGCCGCGCTCCTGGCGGCGCTCTGCCTCGGCGCCGAGACCGGCGCCCGACGGGTGGCCGGCGAAGGGAAGGCGATCGCTGAGGCTCGCGAGGACACCGCGCGCTCCGTGCGCGAGGCCAGGGAGGCCTCCGCCCGCTACGCGCAGCCGAGCGCGCTGAAGGTCAATTACTGGCAGGATCCGACCCACGCCTTCGGCTACATGCACTACTTCCTCACGACCTACGCCGTGAAGCCGCCGACACCCCTGGGCGCCCTCTCGGCGGGGCAGAGCGAGATCCAGCCCGCCGTGATGAAGACGAGCTTCGGCTTCAGCACGGTCTTCGACGATACCGCCTACGAACCGGGCTCGGCCGCCGCCCTGAGGCTCGGGCCGTTCGACCTCGCCTTCGTCCTCGTCTATCTCGTCCCCCTGGCGGTGATCGCGCTCGCCGGGACGCGCATCGCGGCGGAGCGGGATGCCGGCATTCTCCGCCTCATCGCGGCCCAGCCCGTCGAGCCCCGGATCGTCGCGGGCGCGAAGTTCGGTGCGGCGGCGCTGGTCCTCGTCGCCGCCGTCCTCGGGGGGACGGCGCTGGCCCTCGCGCTGGCGGGTCAGCCGGCGCTTTCCCCGGGCTGGGCGGTCACCCTCGCCCTGCTGGCCACCGCGCTCTGCGCCTACACCGTGCTGTGGGTGGCCGCCTGCGCGCTCGCCGCCAGCCTGTGGCGGGGGAGCGTGGCGGCGCTGACGATCCTCGTCCTGGCATGGGCGAGCCTCACGATCGTCCTGCCCGCCCTCCTCGGTCTCGCGGTCGCTGCCCTGGCCCCACCCTCCTCGCGGATCGAAGCCATCGACGCGAGCCGCCGGGTTCAGGACGCCTTCTACAGGGGTGACGAGGCGTCGAGGGTCACGGCGGCCTGGCTGGCGGTGCGGGTGCCCGCCGGTGCGGACCGGCCCGACCTGCGCGAGACGCCGCAGATCAAGCGGCTGGCCCGGGATGCCTTCTACGATGCGACGCTCGCGCCCTACCGCGCGGCGATGCAGGCCCGGGCCGAGGGCGCGGCGGTCTGGAGCGCCCGACTGGGTCTCCTGTCCCCGGCCACGGCGCTCGCCCTCTCGCTGGACACGGCGGCCGGCACCGACGCCGCCCGCCACGCCGCCTTCCTCGCCGCGGCTTCCGCACACCGGCAGACCCTGCGCGCGTTCTTCGAGCCGCGCATCCTGGCGCAGGAGGTGCGCCCCGCGGCCGTCTGCGCGGGCTGCCCTGCCCGCCTCGATTTCGATGCCTACGATTCCGTCCCGAGCTTCCCCGCCGCCCCGGCGCTGGACGCGGCGCGGTGGCAGGCGCTGCTCGGTGCGATCAGCCTGTGGGGCATGACCCTGATCCTGGTCAGGCTGGCCCTGCGTCGCTTCGCGGTATGGTCCGTTTGAGCGCGCCAGCGTCTCCCGCCACCTCGGAGCGCGGGGCGCGCCCGCGTGATGTGGGACGGCGAACCGCATCGCTCGGCGCGCCGCGCTACAGACGCGCCCTCCGGCGGGTGCCGACAGCCATGCTGCGCGCACCTACCACGACGGCAATCCGACACCCTGAGCCGCCGCGGTTACCCCAAGTCGCGCGGGGGTAGCGTCTGGCTGCCGGCCGATCTGCGCAAACTGCTGCGCCATCTTGAGAGCAGGTCCGATCCGTGACGAACACAGGTGTGAAGCGCCCCGCGCGCATCCTCTCGATCGACGCCCTGCGCGGGCTCGTGATGCTGTTGATGCTCGTCGACCATGTGCGGGAATTCTTCTACCTGCACTCCCAGGTCCGTGACCCGATGGACCTCGCCGCGACGCCGCCCGACCTCGTCCTGACCCGGTTGGCCTCCCATCTCTGCGCGCCGGTCTTCATCCTGCTCACCGGCCTGTCGGCGAGCCTCTACGGCCAGAGGCACGGCACGGAGGAGACCGCCGTGTTCCTGCTCAAGCGCGGCCTGCTCCTGATCCTCTTGGAACTGACGCTCGTCAGCTTCGCCTGGACCGGCAGCTTTCGGCCGGCGATCTTTTACCTGCAGGTCATCTGGGTGATCGGACTCTGCATGCTGGCACTGGCCGCGCTCATCTGGCTGCCGCGCGCCCTCCTCGTGGCCGGGGCCCTGGCGCTCATGCTCGGCCACAACCTGCTCGACGGGATCGTGCTTCGGGCGGACGAGCCGGGCTACGTGCTCTGGTCCATCCTGCATCAGCGCGGGATGATCGCCCTGCCCTGGGGCGGTGCGGCGCGGACCTCGTACCCGCTCCTGCCCTGGATCGGCGTCATCGCGGCGGGCTATGCCCTCGGGCCGCTGTTTGCCGAGAGGGCGGACGCCGTCCGGCGGCAGGCTTGGCTCCTGGCGCTGGGTATGGCCTCGCTCACCACCGTCCTCGTCCTGCGCGCGCTGAACGGCTACGGCGAGCCGGTGCCGTGGCAGCAGGGGGCTTCGCCGCTTGCCACCGCCCTGTCCTTCGTCAACCTGACCAAGTACCCGCCGTCGGCCGACTTCCTGCTCCTGACGCTCGGGCTCGGCCTTGGCCTGCTGGCGTTGTTCGAGATGGTGCCGCGGCGCCTCCTCGAGGGTCTCCGTGTCTTCGGTGGTGCGCCGCTGTTCTTCTACCTGCTCCACCTCGCGCTCCTGCGCGTCCTGTACGATGGAGCGCATGCGCTCGGCTTCGCCGGAGCGTCGGGCCGGGTCGAAGCGGGCTCGCCCCTCGCACTCTGGGTCATCGCGGCCGCCGTGAGCGTTCCCCTCTGGCTGGCGTGCCGCGCCATGGTGCGCCTGAAGCAATTGAGGGCGTGGCCGGTCCTGAGGTACCTTTAGAGCGCTCTCCGCCGAAGTGGACGCCGGTTCGGCGCAAGAGAGCGCGTCAAAGCAAGGACTTAGAGCCATTCCCGATTGCAACGCGATCGGGAACGGCTCTAGTTCCGCGCGGGACCTCGGCAACGGGCAGATCGCTCGGCGCATCGCCGCGAGCCTCAAGCCTGCACCGTCCAAATCTGGGATCGAACACTCTCTGATGGCGCACCGGATCGATCCCCGATGAGATCGGGCGCGTCGATAAACAGATCACCGTCCACGATCCGAACGGGATAGGTGCGCAGTGGGCGGAACGACCAGCCCGGAGAAACCGCACCATCCGCGAGCGCGAACGAGGCTTGGTGATGGGGACAGTGCAGCCGGCCCGCCACGCAGCGCCCCCTGGCGAGATCGGCGCCCTCGTGCGGGCAGGTCCGCTCGAGCGCAAAGATCCGGTCGCCATCCTGCACGATGAGGAGAGGCTGCCCGCCGACCGTGACCGGGACGATCCGGCTGCTCCCGAATGCCGCCAGGGCGGCAACGCGGATCCAGGCGGCTTCCTCAGCGCGCGGATGGTCCGAGTCCGACGTTCCCTCGGGAGCGGGCACGCCGTCAGGCGCCGAGATAGGCTGCCCGGACATGGGGATCCGCGATCAGGGCGTCGCCGGAGCCTTCGAGCACGATGCGGCCGGTCTCCAGCAGGTAGGCGTGATCGCAGAGTTCGAGGGCCGCGAAGGCGTTCTGCTCGACCAGAAGCACGGTGGTGCCGGCATCGCAGATCGCCCTGATCACCGCGAACATGCGCTCGACGATGTTGGGGGCAAGCCCGAGGGAGGGCTCGTCGAAGAGCACGAGCTTCGGGCGCGCCATCAGGGCGCGCCCGATCGCCAGCATCTGCTGCTCGCCGCCCGAGAGCGTGCCGGCCGCCTGGTCGCGGCGCTCGGCGAGCCGCGGGAACTCCCCGTAGATGCGCTCCAAGTCCGCCGCAATGCCCGCCCGGTCGCGGCGGAGATACGCGCCCATGGCGAGATTCTCGGCGACGCTCATCTGCGGGAAGACGCGCCGCCCCTCCGGGCAATGGGCGATGCCTGCGGCCAGGATGCGGCGGGGCTCGGCGCCCGCGATGTCGCGGCCATCGAACCGGATGGTGCCGGACCGGGCCGGGACCAGCCCGGAGATGGCGCGCAGCGTCGTCGACTTGCCGGCGCCGTTCGCCCCGACGAGGGCGACGAGCTGGCCCTCGCGCACCTCGATCGTCAATCCCTTCAGGGCGGTGACCTGGCCGTAGCCGCAGACGAGGTCGCGGATCTCAAGCATGGGCGGCCTCCTGCGCTTGGCTGGCCGTCCGGCGGGCGGCGCTGCCCTGGCCGAGATAGGCCTCAATCACCGCCGGATCGCTGCGGATCCGGTCCGGGGGCCCTTCCGCGATCAGCCGTCCGTAGTTCAGCACGACGATGCGGTCGGAGACCTCCATCACCATCGGCATGTCGTGCTCGACGAGAAGGATGGTGACGCCGCGCTCGCGGATCTGGTGGATCAGGCGCACGAAGACGCGGGTCTCCGAGGCGTTCATCCCCGAGACGGGCTCGTCGAGCAGCAGCATGGCGGGCTCGGTGGCGAGCGCCAGCGCGACACCGACGAGGCGCTGCTCGCCGTAAGCCAGGCTGCCGGCCTTCTCCTGGGCTCGGCCCCCGAGGCCGACCCAGTCGATGAGGGCCGCGGCGCGCTCCCGCAGGGCGCGCTCACTCGCGCCCGCGCGGCCAAGCAGCGCGTCGAGGAGCGGTGCCCTGCCGATGCCGGGTGCTCCGGCCGCGCCCTGCCGGTGCAGGCCGATCATCACGTTGTCGAACACCGTGTCGTCCGGGAAGACGCTGGTGCGCTGGAACGTGCGGGCGAGGCCGAGCCGGGTGATCTCGTGCGGCTGCAGCCCCCGCAAGGCGGTTCCCCGGAAGCGGACCTCGCCCTGGCTCGGGCGAAGGAAGCCCGTCATCACGTTGAAGGCGGTGGTCTTGCCGGCCCCGTTCGGGCCGATCAAGCTGACGATCTCGCCTTCCTGAACGTCGAAATGCAGGTCGGCTATGGCGACGAGGCCGCCGAAGCGCACGCCGACATGCTCGACCGAGAGGATCGCACTCATCGCTGCACCGCCGGGCTGGCCTTGAGGACGGGGACGGCGCGCGCCGGCCGGCGACGGGCAAGAACCTTGGCCAGGCCCGGCACGATGCCGCGCGGCATCACGAACAGGATCACGATCAGCACCAGCCCGTAGACGATCCACTGGGCCTCCGGTGCCATCACCGGCCGAAGCGCCACGGGCAGGAGCCCGAAGATCAGGCCGCCGACGACGGGTCCCATCAGCGTGCCCTTGCCGCCGGCCACCACCATGATGACCATGCTGACCGTGGTGGCGAACAGGAACACGTCGGGATCGATGATGCGCAGGTAATGCGCGTAGAGGCTGCCCGCCGCCCCCGCCATCGCGGCCGAGACCACCGCCGCGACGGTGAGCGTGCGCGTGGCGTTGATGCCGACCGAGAGCGCGAGGGACTCGTTCTCCTTCAGGCCCCGCATGGCGCGGCCGAAGCGCGAGCCGACGAGGCGCGCGATGACGAGGTAGCAGAGCGTCCCCACCGCGAGGACGAGGTAGTAGTTCTGCAGCTTCGTGCGCAGCGTCCAGGTGCCGAGACCGGGCAGACCCAGCGTCATCGCCGGGATGTTGGTGAGCGCGAGCGGCCCCTGTGTCAGCTCCACCCAGTTGAGGGCGACGAGCCGTACCACCTCGGCGAACGAGATGGTGACGATCACGAAGTAGGCCCCGCGCACCCGGAAGGAGAGACGGCCGATCAGGTAGCCGCACAGCCCAGCCGCCGCCACCGCCAGGAGGAAGCCGACGGCCGCCGGCCAGGGCTCGTGCACCACGCGGTAGCCGAAGCCGATCTCCACGTCGAAGCCGAGGCTCGTCAGCGCGCTGACATAGGCGCCGATGCCGAAGAAGGCGATGTGGCCGAGGCTGAGCTGCCCGGTGAAGCCGAGCAGCAGGTTCAGGCTCATCGCGCCGATGGTCAGGATGCCGGTGATGATCAGCGCGTTGAGCAGGTAGGGGTTGGAGCCCAGCGCCAGCGGCAGGGCGACGAGGGCGGTCAGGAGCGCGAGGGGGAGGAGCCGGCTCATCCGATGCGCTCCGCCTTCGCGAACAGGCCGGTCGGCTTGTAGAGGAGCACCGCGATGATGATCAGGAAGCCCATCGCGTCCCGGTAGCCGGAGGAGACGTAGCCGGCGCCGAGTTCCTCGGCGAGCGCCAGGATGAAGCCGCCGATCGCCGCCCCCGTGACGTTGCCGAGGCCGCCCAGGATGACGATGGCGAAGGCTTTCAGCTCGGCGAGCCCGCCCATCTGCGGGTGGACGACGTAGACCGGCCCGAGCAGGGCGCCGGCCGCGGCGGCCAGGCCTGAGCCCATCGCGAAGGTCGTCGTGTAGATCACCCGGACGTTGACCCCCATCAGCGCCGCCGTGTCGGCGTCCTGGAAGGCGGCGCGCATGGCGAGCCCGAGTTTCGTCCGGTTGATCAGCGCGTAGGTCAACGCGATGAGGCCGAGCGCGGCGCCCAGCACGAACAGGCGCAGCCATGAGACGGAGGCCGGACCGACCTGCAGCGGCGCCTCGGGGAACGGCGAGGGCACCGCCTTGGCGACCCCGCCGAAGATCCAGAGCGTGCCCGACTGAAGGACGATGCCGGCACCGATCATCACCAGCATCGTGGTGTCGATGTCCTGGCCCCGGAACGGGCGCAGCAGCGCGATCTCGATCCCGGCGCCGAGCAGCAGGCCGCCGAGAATCGCAACCGGCAGCGCCAGGAAGAAGTTGAGCCCCAGTGCCGCGACGGCGAGGTAGGTGAGGTAGGCCCCAACCGTGTAGAGGGCGCCGTGCGTGAAGTTCACCACGTTCATGATCCCGAAAATCAGGGTCAGCCCGATCCCCAGGAGGGCGTAGGTGCCGCCGAGGATCAGCGTGTTGACGAGGTGCTGGATCAATTGGTCCATGGGCGGCCCTCCCGATGGCGTGCGTGCGATGGGCGTGGCGGGCCGGCCCGGGGGCCGGCCCGGGCGGCGTCAGAGCGTCGGCACGACTACGCGGCCGTCCTTGATCTCGATGAGGTAGACCTGCGGCTTGCTCTGGCCGCTCTCCTTGCCGGCGGGACCGGACTTGGCGAAGCGGATCGGCCCGTTGAGCCCGACGAAGTCGACCGCCCAGAAGGCCTTGGCGATCGCGGCGGACTCGGTCTTGCCGGCCTTCTCGATGGCGTGGGCGATCGCTCGGATGCCGTCGTAGCCGCGGAAGCTCTCGGTGACGCCGGCGAACTCGAAGCCGCGCTTCTTCCACTCGGCGATGAAGGTCTCGGTCGCCTTCGGGTCCGGGGTCTTCTCGGGAATCCAGGGCAGGAACGTGGTGAGGTGCATCGTGCCGTCGGCCGCCGAGCCGGCCTGTGCGATGATCTGATCGGGGTTCTGCGAGCCGCCCGTGGTGATGACGCGCTTCTTGAGGCCCAGCGCCGACATCTGCTTGAACAGCAGCACGAGCTGATCGACGGCGCTCGTGATCATGATCGTGTCGCTGTCGGAGGCCTTCAGCTTCGAGAGCTGGGCGCTCATATCCTGCGCGCCTTGGTCCATGGTCTCGGTGAGGCCGACCTGGACGCCCTTCTCCTTGAGCATCTTGCCGAAATCGGTCGCGGCGCCGCGACCGAAATCGTTGTTCAGCACCAGGAAGTCGACCTTCTTCATGCCGAGCTTGGCCACCATCGGCGCGAAGGTCTCCGCCTCGAGCGAGGAGGGCGGGGAGATGCGGAAGACGTAAGGATTGCCGGAGGTGGTGATCTTGCCCGACGACGAGGTCTCGACGAGCATCGGCACCTCGTAGTCCACCAGCTTGGGCATCACGGCGAGCGTCAGGCTCGATCCCCAGGCCCCCATCATCACAGGGGTCTTGTCGCTGGTGATGAGCTTCTCGGCGACCGCCGCGGCCTCGGTCGGGTTGCTCTTGTTGTCCTCGATGACGAGTTCGAGCTTCTTGCCCAGCACCCCGCCCCGCGCGTTGATCTCGTCGGCGGCGATCTTCGCGCCGTTGACCACGTAGGTTCCTGAGGCCGCGAACGGCCCGGTCAGCGGCTCGTTGACGCCGATGCGGATCGTGTCGCCCCGCGCGCCGGTGACGGTCAGCGCCAGCAGGATCGCGGTGGTGAGGGTGAACCGGCTCGGCATTCTGGGGTCTCCGGGGGCTTGAGCTTGAGGCTCGGGACGAGATCAGGCGCGTCCGCGCCACGCCGCGAGGCGGGAGCGGACGAGGTCGAGGAGGAGGCGCAGCGGGTTGAGGTCGGCGGGCGCCGGGGCGGCGACGCCCGAGAGGCGGGCGTCGAGGTTGCGGGCGAAATCCGCGCTGATCCGGCCGGCGAGGTCCCGCACGAGGCCGGGACGCCCGAACTGTGCGAGCGGCCCGGTCAGGGTGTAGCCGACTTCCAGGTCGAGCCGCGCCGTACCGGGGGCCGGGCCAGGGCCAACCCGGTAGCGGATCTCGCCCTCGGTCGCCGAGCGCCCGCCCGCATCCGCGCCGGCGCCGCGGACACGGCCGCTCAGCGCCGCCGCGTCCTGCTCGATCCGGGCGCGGCCGCGGAAGGTCGCAGCGATTGGGCCGATCCGCACCTGCAGTCCGCCCTCCACCATGTCGGGCGCGGGCCGCGCCGTCAGGACGGCACCGGGCAGGCAGGCCGCGACGGCCTCGATATCGGCGAGGAGCGCGAAGACCGCTTCGGGCGGATGGGCGAGGTCGAGGGCCTGGGTGAAGCTCTGGGCCGGTGCGAAAGCCTCGGCGAGGTCCTGGGCCTGGGTGAAGCTCCGGGCCGGCGCGAGCGCCGCGGCCGTCCGTGCCGGCGGCGCGAGCGCGGCAACCGCCTCGCCGTTCCGGGCCCCGACCGGGCCGAGCCCGCGCTCGTTGCCCGCAGAGGGGCCGATGCCCCGGGCGCGGCGGTCGGCGATCACGCTCATCACCGCCCGCACGATGCCCGCATAGCCGGTGCAGCGGCAGAGATTGCCCGACAGCCCGACGCGGATCCGGCGTTCGTCGGCCTCGGGCAGCCTCAGCACGAGGTCGCGCGCGGCCACCAGCATGCCGGGCGTGCAGTATCCGCACTGGAGCGCGTGCTCGCGGTTGAAGGCCGCGCGCAGCTCCGTCGCGACGGCGTCGTCGTCCAGGCCCTCGATTGTCGTGACGGCGGCACCCGCGCAGGCGCCGGCGAAGGTGAGGCAGGCGCGCGCCGGCTCGCCGTCGAGCAGAAGCGTGCAGGCGCCGCAGACGCCGTGCTCGCAGCCGAGATGCGTGCCGGTGAGGTCGAGCCCGTCCCGCAGAACGTCGCCGAGATGGCTGCGCGGCTCGGCCTCGATCCGCCGGTCCACACCGTTCACCGTCAGCGCGAGGACCATGCGGCCGGGGGGCGCCATGCGGCCGGGGGGCGCCATGCGGCCGGGGGGCGCGGCGAGGGCGGCGCTCATGCGGCCTCCGGTACGGACAGGGGGGTCGGGCGTGCCGCCTGCGCCACCGCGCGGGCCAGCACCGTGACGTGGACGTGGCGCGCGACCCGGTCGGCCATGCCGGCCTCGGCGAGCGCCGCGTCGGCGACGCGCGGCTCGAACCGCGCGGCGAAGTCGGGGCCGATGCGGCCACCGAACAGCGGGCGGGCATCCGCGAGCAGGACGGGCGGTCCGTCGACGGCACCGATCACCGCGCGGCCGCGGCCCGCCGCCGGCTCGATCCGCACGGCGCCGATGGCGTGGGCGAACTCGCCGATCTTGGCGCAGTGCTTGACGTAGCCCCAGGCCGCGCCGTCCGGCAGCGCCGGAACCCGGACCGCGGCGAGGATCTCGTCGGGCCCGAGCGCAACGTCGAGGGCGCCGGTGATGAAGCGCTCCACGGGGAGGGTTTGGCGGCCGCCGCGGCCGGCGATCTCGACCTCGGCGCCGAGCGCGGTCAGCGCGCTCACCCAGTCGGCGGCGGGGTCCGCGTGGACGAGGCTGCCGCCGACGGTGCCGCGGTTGCGCACCGGCCGATAGGCGATGGCGGACGCCACCCGCCGCAGGGCGCCGCCGGTGTTGTCGGGCACGCGCCCGTCCTCGATGTCGGCATGGGTCACGCAGGCGCCGAGCACGAGGGTGCCGCCTTCCATGCGGGCTTGGCGGAGTTCGGCGATCCCGGTGATGTCGATGACGAGGTCCGGCTCGACGAGGCGCAGGTTCAGCATCGGCCCGAGCGACTGGCCGCCCGCGATCAGCTTCACGGAGCCCGTGGCTTGCCTAAGACGATCGAGGAGCGCGGGCAGGCTCGCCGGGCGCTCCCAGGCGAAGGCGGCGGGCTTCATGCGGCCTCCCGGGCGCGGGTCTGCGCCGGCTTGGCGGCGAGCACCGCCTCGACGATCCGGTGCGGGGTGACAGGGCTGTGCAGCAGCTCGACGCCGAGGGGGCTAAGCGCGTCGTTGATCGCGTTGGCCAGCGCCGCGGGCGGCGCGATGGCCCCGCCCTCGCCGATGCCCTTCTGGCCGAAGCGCGTGTAGGGGGACGGCGTCTCCATGTGGTCGATGCGCGCCATCGGCACCTCGGCGGGGCCCGGCAGCAGGTAATCGGCCAAGGTCGAGGCGAGCGGCTGGCCGCGGGCGTCGAAGCGCATCTCCTCGAACAGCGCCGTGCCGATGCCCTGCGCGAGGCCGCCGTAGATCTGGCCGTCCACGACGAGCGGGTTCACCAGTGTGCCGCCGTCCTCGACGATGACGTAGTCGAGGATCTCGACCGCCCCGAGATCGGGATCGACCGCGACGACGACCGCGTGGGCCGCATACGAGAAGGTGCCGGAATCGCGCTGCGGCTTGTAGCCGGCGGTGACTTCGAGCCCGCCCGGGTCGGTGTCGGGCGCGAGGTCCTGCGGGCGCCGGTACCAGGTGCGGGCGATCGCATCGAGCGGCACGTCGCCGTTGGGCCCGACCACGTGGCCGCCCGCGAAGCGGCAATCCTCGGGACGCGCCTGGAGCAGGTGGGCGCCGATCCTGACGGCGCGGTCGCGCAATTCCTCGCAGGCGGCGGCGACCGCGCCGCCCGCCATCACCATCACGCGCGAGCCCCAGGAGCCCGTCGAGTAGGGCGTCATCGCGGTGTCGCCGTGGACGAGGCGGGTGCGCGCCACCGGCACGCCCAGGATCTCGTGGGCGACCTGGGCGAGCGTCGTCTCCAGGCCCTGGCCGTGCGAATGCGCGCCGATCCGCAGTTCCAGCCCGCCGTCCGGGGTCAGCCGCGCGGAGGCCTGCTCGTGGCCCGGCACCATCGGGATGCCCCATCCCGAGTAGACCGAGGTGCCGTGGGCCGCCTGCTCGCAGTAGACCGACAGGCCGAGGCCGATCCGGCGCCCGTCGGGCTCGCCCGCGCGCTGGCGGGCGCGGACGGCCTCCACGTCGATTGCCGCGAGCGCGCGGGCCAGCGCCTGCGGGTAGTCGCCGCTGTCGAAGTGCTTCCGCGTGATGTTCTCGAACGGCATCTGCTCGGGCCGCACGAGATTCTTCTCGCGCACGACCTCCGGCGGGAGTCCCGCCTCGCGCGCGACCGCGTCGAGCACGAGTTCGAGGGCGAAGCAGACGCCGGTGCGGGCCACCCCCCGGTAGGGCAGGATCGGGCACTTGTTGGTCGCCACCGACCACGTGCGGCAGCGGTAGGCGGGGAAGTCGTAGGGGCCCGGCAGGATGCTGGCGACCTGCGCGGCCTCCAGGCAGGCCGAGAACGGGTAGGCCGAGTAGGCCCCGGAATCGACGGTCGCCTCGCAGTCGATGCCGCGCAGGCGGCCGTCGCGCTCCGCGTAGGCCGTGATGCGGTAGTGGTGCTCGCGGCAATTGGCATTGGCGGTGAGGTGCTCGCGCCGGTCCTCCAGCCAGCGCACCGGGTGGCCGCGGCGGAGCGCCAGCCAGCACAGGGCCACGTCCTCGGCGAGCAGGATCGCCTTGTAGCCGAAGCCGCCGCCGACGTCCGGCGAGACGATGCGGATGCGGCCCTGCTCGATTCCGAGGCACTCGGACAGGCCGTTGCGCACGATGTGCGGCATCTGGCTCGCGGTGTGGACCACGAGCTGGTCGAGGCGGTGGTCGAGCTGGACGACGGTGCCGCGGCCCTCGATCGGCGCCATGCACTGGCGCCCGGTCGAGATCGTGCGGCTGACCTTGATCGGCGCGTCGAGGGCGGCCGCGATGTCGATGTCGACCAGCGTCTCCAGGAAGACGTTGTCGCCCCAGTGCTCGTGGACGAGGGCGGAGCCGGGCGCGCGCGCCGCCAGCATGTCGTGGACGGCCGGCAGCTCCTCGAGGTCGAGCACGATCGCGGCAGCGATGTCCTCGGCCTCGGCGCGGGTGGGGGCCACGCACATCGCCACCAGCTCGCCGACCTGACGGACCTTGCCGGCGGCGAGCACCGGCTGCTCGGAGACCTTGAAACCCGGCAGCCCCGAGACGGCACGGATCGGCTGCACGCTCTCCAGATCGGCCGCGGTGAAGACGCGGTCGCGATAGGCTTCCGGAACGTGGATCGCCCGGATGCGGGCGTGGGCCAGCGGGCTGCGCACGAAGGCGACGTCCTGCAGGCCGGGCAGGCGCAGGTCGCCGACATACTGGCCGCGCCCGCGCATCAGGCGGTCGTCCTCCTTGCGGGGCAGGGGCGCGCCGACGCCCTGGGCGAGGCTGCCCCGGGCGAGGACGCCCCCCGGCGGGACCGTGTCGCTCATCGAGAAGCTCCCTCAAGGAGGTCGCGTGCCGCGCGCGCCAGAAGGCCGTCGGGCCGGCGGAACGCGTCGAGGATCGAGAAGTGGTCGGCGCCCGGCACCGGCAGGAGCGCGCCCCGCGCGTGGGCGGCGGCGCGCCGGGCGTGCAGGTTGCGCGCGTCGTGGACGAGGGCGGGCAGTTCGCGGCTGCCGTAGGCGATGGCCATGGGCTTGGCGACGACGGGCAGCCGCAGGGGCGACAGCGTCGCGATCTCCGCGTCCGTCAGGTGCAGCTTCTCGTTCAGGTAGGTCTCGCGGATCGGCGCGAGGTCGTAGACGCCGGAGATCGCGAGCCCCGCCGTCACCGCCGGGTGACCCAGGTTCATGGCGGCGAGTTGCGCGCCGGCCGACCAGCCCGACAGGACGATCGGGCCGCCGAGCCCGTGCCCCGCCCCATGCTCGGCGAGCCAGTCGAGGGCCGCTCCGATCTCGGCGACGATGCCGGCGAGGCTCGCCTCCGGCGCGAGCGTGTAGCCCGGCATCGCCACGGACCAGCCGGCGGCGTTGAGCCCCTCGGCGAAGCAGGCGAAGTCGGAGCGCGCGTTGCGCTGCCAGTAGCCGCCGTGCACGAAGACCAGGCACGGCGCGCCGGGATCGGCGGCCGGATAGATGTCGAAGGCGGTGCGCTCGGCCCCCGCATAGGGGATGTCGAGGCCGGCCGGGTGCGCGGCCCGGTAGGCGGCCGAGGCCGCGTTGCGGGCCGCGACCTGCGCGGCGCTGTCGGGGACGCCCGCGTTGTTGTCGTAGCAGGCGCCCCGCGCCGCATCGTCGAGCCTCTCCCAGGCAAGCCGGGGATCGGCGGGCTCGGGCGCGGCGAGGACGAAGCCCGACGCCGCGGAGGAAGCAGTCCCGGGGGCCGCCATCAGGCCGCGATCGCCTGCGGCAGGATCGGCGAATCGGAGTCGAAGCGGCGGCCGGCGCGCAGGCAGAAGGCGGGGCGCAGCAGGCGCTCGGCCACGACCTTCGTGTCCTCGTTGTCGCGCAGCAGGAAGCGGCCGCGGTCGTCGTGGAGCACCGAGACGTCGGCGGCAAAACCCACCTTGAGGGCGCCGATGCGGTCGCTCATGCGCAGCATCTCGGCGGGGTGCGAGGTCACCATCGGCACCACCTCCTCCAGCGATAGCCCGAGCGCCATCATCGAGCTCATCGCCTGGGTTAGACTGAAGCGGGCCTGGCCGAGGAAGGGGTGGTTCTCGTCGTCGTGGTGCTCGTCCGGCGTGCCGGCGGGCCGAGGTGCCTCGGGCACCTCGGTGTTGTAGCCGTGCATGTCGGCGCCGAGCGTGTAGGGAATCACGCCCGCCGGCAGAGAGGCGCGGGCGACGCGGTAGGAGAAGTGGCTGCCGTGACCGACATCGACCTTCAGCCCCGCGTCCATCGCGGCCCGGATGATGGGGTGGACCTCTCCCTGCTCGTTGATGAAGCCGCCGGGGTGGCGGGTGAAGGGATGGGCCAGCACGTCGCCGGGGCGCAGCAGCGGGATCACGCGCTCCATGATGGTGTCGGCATCCTCGCCATTGGCGCCCGATTCCGGCAGGCCCCAGAGCTGGCCGAAATGCACGTAGAGGGGCAGATCTGCCCGCCGGCTGATCTCGGCGGCCATCTCCATCACCTTGATGCCCCAGCGGGCGAAGCCGCCGATCTCGGCATGGCCCTTGATGCCCCGCACGAGGTCGCGGTTCTCGGCCGCGGACTTCACCGTGGCGTCGATGTCCACGCCGTCCGGGCTGTAGAGGTTCGGGTAGAAGTGGCCTTCAAGGCCGCCGACCAGGTAGGCCGAGAGGAAGGCGAGCACCTGCGTCTCGGCCCGCTCGGCGATGAAGTGGCGGAACCCCGGCAAGGTCATGCAGGAGGGGCCGCCCTGGTCCACCACCGTGGTGACACCGGAGCGCACGCCGACCATGTCGGGGTTCAGGCCGAAGCGGCCGGTCACGTACTGGTAGACGTGGGCGTGGGTGTCGATCATGCCGGGCAGCACGAGCTTGCCCGAGACGTCGACGACCTCGGCGGCGGCGGAGGGCAGGATCGTCTCCTCGATCGCCGCGATGCGACCGCCCTGCACCGCCACGTCGCGGACGCCATCGATGCCGGATGCTGGGCAGATGACACGCCCACCGCGCAGGATCAGGTCATAGCGGGTCTCGTTCATCACACCACCTTGTCCGTTGAGTCTCATTGTCCGATCGAGAATAGGCAGAATATTTCCAAAAAAGGAAGCATGCTTCGTATTTTCAGAGGTAGCATGATCCGTGCCAGTGTGAGCTGGTGAAGGAGGGGGGGGCGGCGATGGTTGATGGTGCAGGAAAGAACGAGGGTGACGCTTTCGCACCCGACAGGCACCCGGAACTCCGGAAGCCTGAAGTCTCAGAACGATCCTGGCCGCTGGCCGAACGTCCTGGGTTTTTGATTCGGCGGTTGCACCAAATACATGTCAGTCTTTTTGCCGAACGATGCGGCGCGTTCGGCATTACGCCTCTTCAGTACAGCCTTTTGTCGGAGTTGTTGTCTCGGATAGAGGCCGATCAAACGACGCTAGCGAACGCTGTAGCTCTGGATAGAACGACGACGACGGGAGCGCTCCGTCGCCTCGAAGCGCGCGGCCTGGTTAGCCGGACGACCTCGACGGCGGACCGTCGCGCACAAAGCTGTCGATTGACCGAAGAAGGAATTAAAATTCACAATGCCATGGCCGATGCCGCCCGGCAGGCTCATGAAGCGACCGTGGCTGTCCTCTCCTCAGGAGAGCGGCAGATTCTCACCCAGCTCATGAAGAAAGTCGCCGTTGCGCACGGCCAACGTCATGAGGCCGCGGACCTGTGATCCGAGAACCAGTGCCGGCGCTTTCATCATCGAAGGACGATTGAAGCAAAACTTTCGAGGCATCGATCGTTCGGGATGCTTCGATGATGGTGGGCGCTGGATTATCCGACACGTGCGGTGTCGCTGCCGCGGTCGATCAAGATTTAATCGAATTTCCGCTCAACCCTCTGCTTTGCAAGAGAAATCTTGATGCACACATTGTGATCATCCTGCTATCGCGGGCAGCACAGTGGCGCTGCATCTCCGGCATGACGGCGCGGCCTTCCTCCGAGCGGTCGATGAGGTCGGCGGCTGTGCTTGCACGCTGTTGACCATCGACTTCGCCTCGTGCAACGGCTTCGTCGCGGATGGTGTCGCCATCCTCGGCGCGATCGCAACGCATCTTTCAGCACAGGCGCGCAGGCCAGCGATGCGCTGGAGCCGGGCGCACGATCGTTTCACCGTTCGATCTCGGAACGTCGTGCACGGCCGTTGTCGGTTTGTGCGTTAAGTCAAGCAAGGCCCAGTCTTGCAACGAAGATTGCCGCCATATTGGGCGAAGCATTCGGCAAGCGGAACCTTTTGGAGCATGGCTCTACGAGTCTGAGTTTCCCTTTTATGGCCGTTCGGAGCCTATTCGGAGCCTAGTTGATCGAAAAATAACCTTCCGGTGCCGAATATCTCGCCCTGACCCAAACCGGATGACTAATTTACCAGTTTGAGGTCGAAAGTTGAGGTCGAAAGGCCTTGCGTAGATGCCGGGATGAGATCGCATTATGTGTGTCTTGTCAGTGTTCTAGATGTTCGGTCCAGGCATAGGCGCCATCACTGCCTGTGCGGGTTCGCGACGAGCCGGCCCTCGTCGGCGAGCCGCGCCTCGAAGATCAGCGACGTCTTCGGAGACGGCGCCAACCCGAGGCCGCGGGCGGGTCGAGCAACATGGCGTGCCTTTACTCCTCCGCGGCCGGCAAGGCCGCGACACTGGCGCCGTCATCCGGGTCGCAATCGGCACGGTAGGCGCTTCCAGCAGGCGTTGCGTGCACGTGTCCACGACGGGACCCTCACGAAGGCAGGCGTTGCAAGCCCGGGATCGCCTGAGGATCCACCATCGAGCATTCCTGCTCAGGCGGTCTCGATGGCCAGCGCGATGCCCTGGCCGCCACCGATGCAGAGCGTGACCAACCCGCGCCTGAGCCCATCCCGGCGCAGCGAATGGAGCAGGCGCGTCGTCAGAACCGCGCCGGTCGCGCCGATCGGGTGGCCGTGGGCGATGGCCCCGCCCTCGACGTTGACGATATCCTCGGGCAGGCCCAGGTCCTTCGCGACGGCGAGCGGCACCACCGCGAACGCCTCGTTGATCTCGACCCTGTCGAGGTCGCCCAGCGACCAGCCGGCCCGCCCCAGGGCCTGCCGGACCGCAGGGACGGGCCCGAGACCGAACAGGCCAGGCTCGCAGGCGCCGACGCCGTAGGCGACGAGGCGCCCGAAGGTGTCGAGCCCGTTGGCGTCCGCAAAGCCCCGCTCGGCCACTACCATCGCGGCGGCGCCCGAATTGAGGCCCGGCGCGTTGCCGGCCGTGATCGTCCCGTCCTTGCGGAAGGCCGGCTTCAGCCGCGCCAGCGTCTCCACGCTCGTCTCAGGACGTGGCGCCTCGTCCCGCGCGAAGGTCTCGACGCCCTTGCGGCCCTTGACCTCGACAGGCGCGATCTCGGCCTCGAACGCGCCTGCCGCGAGCGCCTTCGCGAACCGCTCCTGGGAGCGAGCCGCCCAGGCATCCTGCGCTTCCCGGCCGATCTGGGACCGATTTGCCAGCTCGTCGGTGTGTCAGCCGGAATGCTCCCCCGAGAAAGCATCGACCAGGCCGTCGTTGAGCATGCTGTCGAGGATCTGAGCGTGGCCCATCCGATGGCCCCAGCGCCCGCCCTCCATCAAGTAGGGTGCCCGGTCCATGTTCTCCATGCCGCCCGCCACCGCGACGTCGTGATGGCCGAGCCGGATCTCGTCGGCCGCTGTCGTGATGGCCTGCGCGCCCGAGCCGCAGACGCGATTGACGGTCAGCGCCGGAACGGTGACCGGCACGCCGCCGCTAACTGCAGCCTGCCGGGCTGGGTTCATGCGGTTGCCAGCCTGCACGACGTTCCCCATCGTCACGCTGCCGAGCCGCCGCGCGTCGAGGCCGGCGCGGCGCAGGGTTTCCCGGACCGCGACCGCACCGAGTTCCGTCGCGGCGACGTCCTTGAGGCTGCCGCCATAGGCGCCGATCGCCGTACGGACAGGATGGCAGAGAACGATCTGACGTGACGTCATCGGAAGACTCGCTGAAGCGGGAAGTGCACGGTGAAGGGTCTGCTCGATCATCCGCCCGAGACAGGCGCCCCGGTTACGGGCAGATCGAAGACGAGGCAGGTCGTGCTCGCGGTCGCGACGAGGCGTCCGGCTTCGTCGCTGAGACGGCCTTCGGCCACCGCTTGCTGACGACCCGCGTGGATGACCTGTCCGACGGCGGTCAGCAGGCCGGAGCGCCCGGTCGCCGGGCGCAGGAAGTTCATCTTGAACTCGAGGGTCGTGTAGCCGCGACCGACCGGCAGCGTGGAGTGCACGGCACACCCCATGACGCTGTCGAGGAGCGTCGCCAGGGAGCCGCCGTGGACGGAGCCGAGCGGATTGAAGAGGTACTCCGCGGCCGGCATGCGCATGCTGGCCGTGCCCGGATCGACCGAGACGAACTCAATGCCGAGCAGTTGGATCGCAGGCGGCGGCGGGATCTCGCCAGCCAGGAGCGCGCGCAGGAAATCGACCCCGGCAAGACTCTGCCCCGCCGCGGCGGTGGTACGTGGATCGTCCCACTCGACGGTCCTTCGCCGTGAAGGCGGATGGGTTTTCGGAGAATCGTCCAGGATCATTGATCAGCCTTCATGGTGTCTTCTGATCGGAAAATTTTTGCGGCTTTTCGAACGATGATCTATCCGATTTAGACGTTTTATTGCGGCGCTAAATTGAAAATATGCAAAATTACATGCGCACTTGCCGACATTGCCGATTAGTATTTCCAGTTAGATAGATTATTATATTCTACACCTGCATGACTGAGTTTTGGGGAATTGGGCTATTCGGATGATGTTTTATTGATTGGCGTGCGGGTAAAGATGGAAGCTCGGCGCCTCACTGCCGGCCTCGGCCGGCCCTGACATGAGGCCCAACCGAACCTCGGCCAACCTAAGCCTGTCACCGGAGACCGTCACACCGGCAGGCCCGACGCGCGGGGCGATTTGGGTTTCTCACCGTTTCTTCCTTCAACGGCTTCGACGGGTCATCGTCCCGCCATCGCCCGATCCACTCGGGATCGGCATCCCTATCATGATTAACATAATCTATTTAAGTGTGCAGGGCCGGTCAACGAGGATTTTGGCGCGAGCGGGGAGCTTGCTTTCGGAAGCGGTCCGGGGGCGCAGCACCCCGCGGAGGCGCCGGCGGGCCGGGAGGCGCACGCCCACGCCGTATTGGTCCGCTCCCTATCGGGGCGGGGCCGCAAAGCACCGGCCCAGCAGGTCCGCGCTATCACCGGCGATGCGCAGGACGGACCTCCCAAACAGCTTAAATCCTCATTCAACAAAAGGATTCCGCTAGCGCCGACAGCTCGCTAACCACCTCTTCACCAAGTTCAGCGCCGCCTCGCGAGGCGCGTATGAGGACGTTCCATTTAACCGAATATCAAGGCGCCCTGAGACATCCTGCCCCCGTCGCCGATCGAGACCTCGCAGCTTCGACGGCCCTCGCAAGTCGTTGCACCAAGGATCGTTCTCATGAAGTCTGTCTTCAAGCGCTTCGCTTCCGACGAATCCGGCGCCACCGCGATCGAGTACGGCATGATTGCCGCCCTGATCGCCGTCGTCATCATCGGCACCCTCAAGATCATCGGCACCCAGCTGAACGCGAAGTTCAATTCGATCTCGGCTCAGCTCAACTGATCCGACCGGCGCGCCGGACCAGCGTCACGGCGGTCCAGCGACGCGCCGCCCCTCACCGGCGACGCAGCCGATCCCGCCACCGCGCGGGATCGGCCGCGTCGCGTTCGGCGCGCCCGCGGGCACCGCGCCGACTGTCCGCACGCCCGCCGCGAGCACGAGACGCCATGGCAACGCTCGGAATCCTGGTGATCTTCCCGTTCCTGATGGCCTACGCCGCGGCGAGCGACCTCCTCACCATGCTGATCCCGAACCGGATCTCGCTGGCGCTCGTGGCGGCCTTCGCGGCCCTGGCCTGCACCGGCCTGATGTCCGTGGAGGAGATCGGCCTGCATCTTGGCGCCGCCGCCCTCGTGCTGGCCGTCACCTTCGGCCTGTTCGCCTTCGGGGTGATCGGGGGAGGCGACGCCAAGCTCGCCGCCGCGACCGCCCTCTGGCTCGGCTTCGACGGGCTCGTGGACTACCTGCTGGTCGCCTCGCTGCTCGGCGGCGGCTTGACGCTGGCGATCCTCGCCGCGCGCAGCCACCCCCTGCCCCGAGCCGCGGCGCGCCTGCCCTTCGTCCTGCACCTGCACGACGCCAAGACCGGCATTCCGTACGGAATCGCTCTGGCCTCCGCAGCACTTCTCGTGTTTCCCGAGACGATCGTCTGGGCGCGCGCACTCTCGGCATGATCACCCGGTATCGGGACAGTCACGATCGCGGGCGGTGACCTCCGCTTAACCATACTTACACGAATGGCCGGGCAAACTGGTCCAGACGGCGAACCTCACGCCGTCGCGGATGCCGTGGGCCGACATGCAACCAGCACGCCTTGCCGTCCTCGCCATCGCCCTCGTCGCGGGCGGTGGGGCGGCGTTCCTGATGAGCGGTGGGGACCCCCCGCCCCCGCCGCCGGTCGTGCGGGTGGAGGCGCCGCCGCCCGCGCCGGTCAGCGAGGTCCTGGTGGCCGCAGCCGAGCTGCCGATGGGGCAGGTGCTCCAGGCCGCCGACCTGCGCTGGCAGAAATGGCCCGACGACGCCCTGGCCTCCGGCTACATCGCCCGCAGGAGCAACCCCAAGGCTCTCGAGGAGACGGTCGGCGCCACCGTGCGCTCGCCCTTCCTGCCGGGCGAGCCCGTGCGCCCGCAGAAGCTCGTGAAGCCCGAGAGCGGATTCATGGCGGCGATCCTGCCGCCGGGCATGCGCGCGGTCGCCATCGTCACCGACAGCCGCGGCACCAACTCGGCGGGCGGCTTCATCCTGCCGAACGACCGGGTCGACGTGATCCGCACCGCCCGGGACGAGGACAATTCCCGTTCCAGCGGCGCCGACGTGCAGACCGCGCAGACGATCCTCACGGACGTGCGCGTTCTGGCGGTCGGGCAGCTGATCCAAGAGAAGAACGGCACGAACGTCGTCACCGGCGAGACCGCGACGCTCGCGCTCACGCCCTCGCAGGCCGAGACCATCACCCTCGCCCAGAAGGTCGGCGCGCTCTCGCTGTCGCTCCGGAGCCTCGCCGATTCGGGCCGCGTCGCCGAGCCCGAGCCGCAACAGACCAGCAACGCCCTCACGGTCGTGCGCTTCGGCGTCGCCCGTCAGCAATCCACCCGGTGATGGCCGCGATGCCCCACATCTCCGCCCGCTTGCGCGCCGCGCTCACCCTCGGCCTCGCGCTCCTTCCGGTGACGCTTGCCGCGCAGGAGCGTCAGGCCTTCGGCCCGGCGCCAGCCATCACGATCGGCAACGCGGAAGCGAACGCGTCGCGCAAGGTCGAGATGACGGCCGGGCGCTCGGTGATCGTCGACCTGCCGCGCGACGCCAAGGAGGTGTTCGTCGCCAACCCGAAGGTGGCGAACGCGGTGGTGCGCTCCACCCGCAAGGTCTTCGTCATCGGTATGGAGAACGGCACCACCTCGATCTTCATCCTCGACGCGGAGGGTCGGCAGATCGCCGCCCTCGACGTCACGGTGGCGCGCGACCTCAACCTCGGCGTGCTGCGCCAGATCCTCGGCCAGAGCATCTCGGGCGGGCGCTTCGACGTACGCTCCAGCGGCGATTCCGTTCTGCTCTCGGGCTCGGTGAACTCGGCGGCCGAGGCCCAGCAGGCCATCGACATCGCCAACGCCTTCGTGGGCACCGGCGGCGGCGGCGGGGCCAGCAGCGCGGGCATTGCGGGCGGCGCGCGCGGCGCGGTGATCAACAACCTGACGATCCGCGGCAAGGATCAGGTGATGCTGCGCGTCACGGTCGCCGAGGTCTCGCGCACCGTGCTGAAGCAGCTCGGCGTCAACCTGAGCGGCGGCTGGTCGAACCTCAACCTCGTCAACGCCGCACCCCTGGCGATCTCCGGTGGCCAGTTCCCCACCGGCAACCTGATCTCGGGCACGATCAACGGGGCGGGCGGCGCGAGCCTGACGGCGACGCTGAAGGCCTTCGAGCAGGCCGGCGTCTCCCGCATCCTGGCGGAGCCGACGCTGACCGCGATCTCGGGCGAATCGGCCAAGTTCACCGCCGGCGGCGAGCTTCCGGTGCCCTCGAGCCAGTCCTGCACGCCGGCCCTCGTCGCCGGCCAGCAGCCCACCTGCGTGGTCGGCATCGCCTTCAAGAAGTACGGCGTGAGCCTGAACTTCACCCCGGTGGTCCAGTCCGAGAACCGGATCTCGATCCGCGTCGGCACAGAGGTCAGCGAGATCGATCCGGCGAACTCCTACAGCTTCGTCAGCGGCAACGCGACGGCGGCCGTGCCGGGGCTGACGGTGCGCAATTCCGAGACCACCGTCGAGCTGCCCTCGGGCAGCACCATGATGACGGCGGGTCTGATCCAGCAGAAGAGCAAGGCGGCGGTGGCCGGGCTCCCCGGCCTCGTCAACCTGCCGATCCTCGGCGCCCTCTTCCGCAGCCGTGACTATCAGCGGCAGGAAACGGAGCTGATGATCATGGTGACGCCCTACATCGCCAAGCCGATCGAGACCCGGCAGGTCACCCGGCCGGACGAGGGCTTCGTGGACGCCACCGACGGCCAGGGTGTGCTGCTCGGCCAGATCAACCGCCTCTATGGCGTGGCGGGCGCGCAGCCGCTCGGCCGCTCCTATCGCGGCCGCGTCGGCTTCATCACCGACTGAGCCGCCTCCCGGCAACCGAGACTCCTCGGGCGGCATCGCCCGGGCCTGCGCCCCGACCAGGATCCTTCCGCGCGATGAACCCCCTCCTGCCCCGTCCGACCCGCCGCGCCGCCGCGGCCCTCGCCGTCCTCGTCGGCACCGCGCTCGGCGGCTGCCAGGCCGACCGCGCGACCACCGGCTCGCTCTACCCCCACGATTACCGGGCCCGGCACCCGATCGTCCTGACCGACGGAACGCGGATGCTCGACGTCTTTCCGACCGGCGTCGGCCATCTCGACCCGCGCCAGACCGCCGACATCGACGCCTTCGTGCTGGAGTACCGGCGCTACGGCCGCGGGACGCTGACCGTCGAGGTGCCGCGCGGCGTCGGGCCGGGCGCCGGGGCGGCCGCTGAGCGCACGCTCTTGGCCCTGCGACGCCTCGCGGCCACGGGCGGCGTGGGTTCGCATGAGTTCGTGGTCGCCGGCTATCCGGTGGCCAATCCGGGCCTCGCGGCGCCGGTACGCCTGAGCTTCCAGCGCCTCCAGGCGCAGGTCGCCGACAAGTGCGGGCTCTACCCGCAGGATCTCGGCTTCAGCACCCCGATGACGAACCTGCGCAACGAGCCCGCCTGGAACCTCGGCTGCGCCACGCAGTCCAACGTCGCCGCCCAGATCGCCGACCCGATCGATCTCGTGCGCGGTCGCACCGAGGGGCGGCTCGACACGGCGCGACGCGTCAAGGACATCGGTCAGGTGCGCGAAGGCAAGGATCCGTCAACCAACTGGCGGCAGGATGGCCAGACGAACGTGAGCAGCCGCCTGGGCCTCTGAACCAGCCCCTACCGCGAACCTCCCCGCTCCGGATCCGAGACGGAACACCAGACCCATGCCGGACCCTTCCGAGACACCCGAGCGCATGATCGCACCGGTGCCGCGGATCACCATCCAGGCCTACTGCGAGACGCCGGAGGCCGCCGCGGCCGTGGAGAGCGCGGGCGCCGACCGGCGCCTGCAGAAAGCTCACCTCAAGGTCCAGATGGGCGGCGCCGCCGCCGCGGTCGAGGCTTACCGGAACGCGCCGACACCGAACGTCATCCTGATCGAGACGCAGGGGTCCCGCACCAAGCCCCTCGAATATCTCGACCAGCTCGCCGAGGTCTGCGACGAGGGTACCCGAGTTATCGTCATCGGCCACGTCAACGACGTCGGGCTCTACCGTCAGTTCATCCAGCGCGGCGTCAGCGACTACCTGATCGCGCCGGTCGATCCGCTGGACCTGATCGCCTCGATCTCCGACCTGTTCTCGGCGCCGGGCGTGAAGCCGGTCGGCCGCACGGTCGCGGTCTGCGGCGTGCGCGGCGGCGTCGGCGCCTCGACCATCGCCCACAATCTCGCCTGGACGGTCGCCCGCAGCCAGAAGCTGCAGACGGTCATCGCCGACCTCGACATCGCCTTCGGTACCGCGAGCCTCAACTTCAACCAGGATCCGCCCCAGGGCATCGCCGAGGCGGTGTTCGCGCCCGAGCGCCTCGATTCCGCGCTGGTCGAGCGCCTGCTCTCGAAGTGCAGCGATCATCTGAGCCTGCTCTCGGCACCCGCCACCCTGGACCGCACGATCGACCTCGCCGAGCCCGCCTTCGACGGCCTGATCGAGCACCTGCGCGCGGCCGTGCCCTGCATCGTGCTCGACGTGCCCCATCTCTGGAGCGCGTGGTCGCGACGGGTGCTCACCGGCGCCGACGAGTTGGTGGTCGTGGCCGGGCCGGACCTCGCATCCCTGCGCAACGCCAAGAACCTGCTCACCGCGCTCCAGCACGGGCGCCCGAACGACCGGGCCCCGCGCGTCGTCCTCAACGGCATCGGCCTGCCCAAGCGGCCGGAGATCGGGGCGGCGGAATTCGCGAAGGCGCTCGACACGACGCTCGCGGCCACGATCCCCTTCGAGCCGGCGCTGTTCGGCACGGCGGCCAACAACGGTCAGATGATCGCCGAGGTGCAGGCGGGCTCGAAGGTCGCCGAGATCTTCTCGGAACTTTCCGCAACGATCCTCGGCCGGCCCGAGCCGCGCCGGACCCGCACGAACCTGCTCGAACCGCTGCAGCCACTCCTGGCCAAGCTCGCCCGCCGCAAGGCGTCCTGAGTCCGGCCCCGAGAGCCCGAGGAGGCCCGCCATGTTCGGTCGCAGACAGACCGCCGCCAGCCCGGCCGTCCCGGTCGGCGCCTCGGTAGCGGCCGCGCCGGTGCCGAAGGCGCCCACCGCCCCCGTCCTCGTCCAGCCCGACGCCCCCGCCCGCCGCTCCGATCCGATCCCGGCGACGGCACCGGTCGTCGTGGAGACGCAGCGTTCGGAGGACTACTACCGCACGAAGAGCATGATCTTCGGCGCGCTGATCGAGGCCATCGACCTCGCCCAGCTCGCCCGCCTCGACGGCGAGACCGCGCGGGAGGAGATCCGCGACATCGTCTCGGAGATCATCGGCCTCAAGAACATCGTCCTGTCGATCTCCGAGCAGGAGGAGCTGCTCGACGACATCTGCAACGACGTGCTGGGCTACGGCCCGCTCGAGCCGCTGCTCGCCCGCGACGACATCGCCGACATCATGGTCAACGGCGCCAACCGGGCCTTCATCGAGGTCAGCGGCAAGATCCAGCTGACGAGCGTGCGCTTCCGCGACAACCAGCAGCTGATGAACATCTGCCAGCGCATCGTCAGCCAGGTTGGACGGCGCGTCGACGACGCCTCGCCGATCTGCGACGCGCGCCTGCCGGACGGCTCCCGCGTCAACGTGATCGCGCCCCCGCTCGCCATCGACGGCCCGGCGCTCACCATCCGCAAGTTCAAGAAGGACAAGCTCACCCTCGACCAGCTCGTGCGCTTCGGCGCGATCTCGCCGGAGGGCGCCGAGATCCTGAAGATCATCGGGCGCTCGCGCTGCAACGTGGTGATCTCGGGCGGCACGGGCTCGGGCAAGACGACGCTCCTGAACTGCCTCACCGCCTTTATCGAGCACGACGAGCGCATCATCACCTGCGAGGACGCGGCCGAGCTGCAGCTGCAGCAGCCCCACGTGGTCCGCCTCGAGACGCGCCCGCCCAACATGGAGGGCCAGGGTCAGGTCACCATGCGCGACCTCGTCAAGAACTGCCTGCGCATGCGGCCCGAGCGGATCATCGTCGGCGAGGTGCGCGGACCGGAGGCCTTCGACCTCCTCCAGGCGATGAATACCGGCCACGACGGCTCGATGGGCACGCTCCACGCCAACTCGCCGCGCGAGTGCCTCTCCCGCATCGAGTCGATGATCTCGATGGGCGGCTTCACGCTGCCCTCGCGGACCTTGCGCGAGATGATCGTCGGCTCGATCGACGTGGTGATTCAGGCCATGCGCCTGCGCGACGGCTCGCGCCGGATCACGCACATCACCGAGGTGATCGGCATGGAGGGCGACGTGATCACCACGCAGGACGTCTTCCTCTACGACATCGTCGGAGAGGACCAGAACGGCCGCCTGATCGGACGCCACCGCTCGACCGGGATCGGCCGACCGAAATTCTGGGAGCGAGCGCGCTACTATGGGCTGGAGCAGAAGCTCTCGGCGGCCCTCGACGCCGCCGAGACGGGAGCGGCGGCGTGAGCGGCGCGGTCGATCCCCGGATCGCGATCGGGCTCGGCGCCTTCGCGGCCGCCTGCCTCGTCTACGTCTTCGTGCTGCCGCTGATGGGCGGAGAGCGGCGCGCCGCGCAGCGCTTGAAGACGATGACGCTGCCCGCCGGCAACGCCTCCGTGCGGGTGGCCGGCGTGAGCCGGCGCGACCAGATCGCCAAGACGCTGAGCGAGATCGACGCAAAGGCTAAGGGCACCACCAAGGTCACGCTGGAGTTGAAGATCGCCCGCGCCGGCCTGCCCTGGAGCGTCAAGACCTTCTGGAGCGTCTCGGCCGGCATCGGCTTCGCGCTGGCCCTGATCCTCCTGATGATCACCGAGAGCCCCCTGGTGGCGCTCGGCGGCGCCTTCGTGGGTGCTCTCGGCGTGCCCCAGTACATGCTCCGCACCCTGCGCCAGCGCCGGATCGCGAAGTTCACGGCCGAGCTGCCGAACGCCGTCGACGTGGTGGTGCGCGGCATCCGCACCGGCATTCCGGTGGGCGACTGCTTCCGCATGGTCTCGCGCGAGGCCGAGGAGCCGGTGCGCAGCGAGTTCCGCACCATCATCGAGACGCAGGCGCTCGGCCTCTCGCTCGCCGAATCCGTGTCGCGCCTCTACGAGCGGGTGCCGGTGCCGGAGGTGAATTTCTTCGCCATCGTCATCAGCATCCAGCAGCAATCGGGCGGCAACCTCTCGGAGGCCCTGAACAACCTCTCGCGTGTGCTGCGCGAGCGCCGGAAGATGGCGGGCAAGGTCCAGGCGATGAGCATGGAGGCCAAGGCTTCGGCCTCGATCATCGCGGCCCTGCCCTTCGGCGTCGCCGGCATCACCACGCTGACGAGCCCCGACTACATCTCGCTGCTCTGGACGACCGATGCGGGCAAGATCGCGCTCGTGGCCTCGGCCCTGTGGATGGGTGCCGGGATCTTCACCATCAAGAAGATGATCGCCTTCGACTTCTGACGGCCGATCCGGAGGCCTCCCGCAATGCTTGAGCAGATCGCCGCGTGGCTCTTCGATGCCCGCACCCTGGGCACGGTGCTGACCGCGATCGCCGCCGCCGCGACCGCCTTCGCGATCGCCCAGCCGCTGCTTGAATCCGACAAGCTCGCCAAGCGGATGAAGCTCGTCAGCGACGAGCGCGAGCAGATCCGCCGCCGAGAGCGCGACAAGGCCTCGACCCGGGCGACGCTCCGGGTCGAGACCAAGACCTACATGAAGGAGGTCGTCGAGCGTTTCGACCTGCGCCGCTGGCTCGGCACCGAGACCGCAAAGGTCAAGCTCATGCAGGCAGGCTACCGCGGTCCGCAATCCGAGACCGCGTTCCTGTTCTTCCGCCTCATCATGCCGGTGGCGATGACGCTCGGCGCGATCTTCTACTTCTTCGTGCTGGAGGTGCTCGACCAGCCGACGCTGGTGCGCGTCGCCCTGGTGATCGTGGCGGCCTATCTCGGCATCAAGGCGCCGGAACTGTTCCTCATCAACGCCGCCAAGAAGCGGCAGGCCGAGGTGCGGAAGGCCTGGCCCGACGCCCTCGACCTCACGCTGATCTGCGTCGAGTCGGGCATGGCGATCGAGCACGCCTTCAGGCGGGTCAGCACCGAGATCGCGACCTCCTCGGTCGTGCTGGCGGAGGAGCTGGCGCTGATGACGGCCGAGATGTCCTATCTGCCCGACCGGCGCCTCGCCTACGAGAACCTGAGCATCCGCATCGGCCTCGATCCCGTGAAGGCGGTCGCGACCGCCCTGATCCAGGCGGAGCGCTACGGCACGCCGATCGGGCAGGCCCTGCGCGTGCTCTCCCAGGAGAGCCGCGACCAGCGCATGACGGACGCCGAGAAGAAGGCGGCCGCCCTGCCGCCGAAGCTCACGGTGCCGATGATCCTGTTCTTTCTGCCGGTGCTCTTCGTGGTGATCATCACGCCCGCGGTGATCCAGATCATGCGCGTGAACTGATCGCGGGCCGAATCATTGACAATCGGCCGCCCCGCGGCCTATGCACCGCCCACCACGCGCGGCTTCCTCGCAGAAGTTCGCGCGTTTCGCGTTGATGCCGGTCTTGAGCCGGGGTCACGACCTCAAACAAGAAGCCGGTCCAGGGGATCCGCCCCGGAGGCCGTTCGAGAACACGAGAGAACGATGTTCGCAGTCATCAAGACGGGCGGCAAGCAGTACCGCGTCGCCGCCAACGACACCATCACGATCGCGACCCTCCCGGGCGAGGCCGGCTCGAGCGTCGAGTTCGGCGAGGTTCTGCTGTTCGCCGATGGCGCGGGCGCGACCCAGGTCGGCGCCCCGACCCTCTCCGGCATCACCGTGACCGGCGAGATCCTCAGCCACGGCCGCGGCAAGAAGGTCATCGCCTTCAAGAAGCGCCGCCGTCAGAACTCGCGCCGCAAGCGCGGCCATCGGCAGGCCCACACGGTGGTCCGCATCACCGGCATCCAGGCCTGAGCCTGCAGGCCTGACATCGCTGGGCGCGCGAGGGGCCACCGGGTCCGGACCGCGACCGCTACCCTGAACCTCAGAATTCGGAGCATCTCCCATGGCACACAAGAAGGCTGGCGGCTCGTCCCGCAACGGTCGCGACTCGGAAGGCCGGCGCCTCGGCGTCAAGAAGTTCGGCTCGGAGGCCGTCATTCCGGGCAACATCATCGTGCGTCAGCGCGGCACCAAATGGCATCCCGGCACCAATGTCGGCATGGGCAAGGACCACACCCTGTTCGCCCTCGTACCCGGCAAGGTGCAGTTCGAGACGCGCCGCGGGCGCGCCTTCGTGACGGTGGTGCCGGCTCTCGAGGCGGCAGAGTAAGCGGCGGGCGCGCGTAGGCGAAGCGAGCGTCCCGCCGGTGTCCCAGACACCCGGCAGGCGTTCCCGAGCCAGCATCGTGCCTCCAGGCGCGAGCCAGCACCGGACGGAACCAGCGGGGAGGATGGGCCACCATCCTCCCCTTCGTCGTCTCTGACCGCGGCGCGCTCGAGGAGCGAGGCGCCGCCCGCGAGGTGACACGATGTTCCCCGACCTGACCCGCGACGACGTCTTCCGGATCGAGACCCGCCGTCTCTGGCTGCGCTGGCCGACCGCGAAGGACGCGGAGGCCGTGCTTCGCCTCGCCGGCGATCTGGCGGTGGCGGAGATGACCGCGCGGATCCCGCACCCCCTGCCGCGGGCGGAGGTGGACGCCTTCCTGCTGCAGGCGCGCCGGGGGAACGCGGCCGGCACCGGCCTGACCCTCGCCCTGGCACGGCGCTCGGCACCCGCGGACCTCATCGGGATCGTCGCGGTCTCAGGCGGTGCTGATGGGCCCGAACTCGGCTACTGGCTCGGTCGGCCCCACTGGGGCGCCGGCCTGATGGGCGAGGCCGTCGCCGCGATCCGCGACGCCTATTTCGCCTATGCGGGAGGGGATGTCCTCCGGGCCTCCGCGCGGCTCGACAACCCGGCCTCGCGCCGGCTCCTGGAGCGGAGCGGCTTCGTGCGCACTGCGACCGAGGCTCGGTCCTTCCTGACGCGCGGCGACGACGTGACGGTGGACCTGTTCCGCTTGGAGCGTGCACGTTGGTTGGGAGCGTCGGCCATTGGTCCTGAGACCGCGTTCGCGGCCTGAGCGCCGTGCGAGAGCCGGCCGGGGAACTCGTTCCGCGGCCGGCCGCTGATTGAGTGATGCAGGCGGAGCGGGCCCCGGGGGACGCTCCCGGAAGGAAGTGGCGCCGTGAAGTTCCTCGACGAAGCCAAGGTCTATGTCCGCTCCGGCGACGGCGGGGCCGGCTGCGTATCGTTCCGCCGCGAGAAGTTCATCGAGTTCGGCGGTCCGAACGGCGGCGACGGCGGGCGCGGCGGCGACGTCTGGATCGAGTGCGTGCAGGGTCTCAACACCCTGATCGACTACCGCTACCAGCAGCACTTCAAGGCGAAGAAGGGCGAGCACGGCATGGGCTCGAACCGCCACGGCGCCAACGGGTCCGACGTGGTGCTGAAGGTGCCGGCCGGCACGCAGGTGCTCGCCGAGGACGGCGAGACCCTGATCGCCGACCTCACCGAGACCGGCCAGCGCGTGCGTCTCGCCAAGGGCGGCAACGGCGGCTTCGGCAATGCTTACTTCACCACCTCCACGAACCGCGCGCCGAAGCACGCCAATCCGGGCCAGGAAGGCACCGAGATGTGGATCTGGCTGCGCCTGAAGCTGATCGCGGATGCGGGCCTCGTCGGCCTGCCGAACGCCGGCAAGTCGACCTTCCTGGCGACCGTGACGGCGGCCAAGCCGAAGATCGCGGACTACCCCTTCACCACGCTGCATCCGGGGCTCGGCGTCGTCAGCACGGACGGGCGCGAGTTCGTGCTCGCCGACATCCCGGGCCTGATCGAGGGCGCGCACGAGGGCGTCGGCCTCGGCGACAAGTTCCTGGCCCATGTCGAGCGCTGCCGCGTGCTGCTCCACCTCGTGGAGGGCACGAGCGAGGATGCGGGCGAGGCCTACCGGCTGGTCCGCGGCGAGCTGGAGGCCTACGGCAACGACCTCACCGAGAAGCCCGAAATCGTCGCCCTGTCGAAAGCGGACGTGCTCGACCCGGAGACGCTGGAGGCGCAGGTCGCCCGGCTGACGGAGGCCGCTGGCCGCGCGCCGCTGGTGCTCTCCTCCGCCACCCGCCAGGGCGTGCAGGAGGCCCTGCGGGCGCTCGCCGCCACGATCGAGGCGGCCGCGGCGGAGGAGGCCGAGGCGGATGCGCCGGCTTGGCAGCCGTAGCGCCGATCCCGTTGCGGTCGCGCGAGGGATCGCGCATCGTTCCGCCCGGGAAAGCGGCCCCTTGATGCGGAAGAGGCAAGCCGATGAGCGATGCGCTGGTCGTCGAGGATCACGAGGCGGCTGAACTCGCGCGCGAACTGGCTGAGCGTCGTGGAGTCACGGTCGAGCAGGCGGTGATCGACTCGCTGCGCACAGCGCTGGATACCGCCTCCCAGCCGGCCGCAGCCCGCATCGAGCGCGCACCGGGTCCCGTCATCGTCCCGAGCCTCGACGATATGACGCCCGCCCAGCGCGCGGCTTTGGAGGCGCTGCACGCGCTCGTTGCGGACGCGCGTGCCTACGTGCTCCCCGGCGCGACGTCGGATCACAGCGACCTCTACGACGAACACGGCCTTCCGGTCTGACGGACATCGGATGATCCCGCTCGATTCTTCGGCGATCATCGCCACGATCCCGCATGAACCTGAAGCGCCGGCATTCGAGAAGATCCTGGTGCTGGAGAGGAGCATTGTCGGTGCTCCCACCCTCGTCGAGACGCGGATCGTTCTCGAAGGGCGCCTGTCCGACCGGGCCGGGATCTTCCTGCACAGGCTTATCACCGAGCGCGGGATCACGATCGTTCCCTTCGATTCCGCCATGGCCGAGACGGCGGCGGACGCCTTCCGCCGCTACGGCAAGGGCCGGGGCCATCCGGCAGGCCTGAACTTCGGCGACTGCATGGCCTACGCGGTCGCGTCGGTCATGCGCCTGCCCCTCCTGTTCAAGGGCGACGACTTCGTCCACACGGAGATCGTCCCCGCCCACAGCCCCGCACCATGACGCCCGCCGCCACACCCGTCCTCGAAGATTTCCGCCGCATCGTCATCAAGGTCGGCTCGGCCCTGCTGGTCGACCGGGCCCGCGGCCGGCTGCGCCACGCCTGGCTCGCCGCGCTCGCCGAGGACATCGCAGAGCTACACGCCCGCGGCGTCGACGTGCTGGTGGTGTCCTCGGGCAGCATCGCGCTCGGCCGCACCGTGCTGGGGCTGGCGCCGGGCGCGCTGAAGCTGGAGGAGAGCCAGGGCGCGGCCTCGGTCGGCCAGATCGCGCTCGCACGGCACTGGTCGGAGGCGCTCGGCCATCACGGCATCGTGGCGGGCCAGATCCTCGTCACCCCGCAGGACACCGAGGAGCGCCGCCGCTACCTCAACGCGCGCGCCACCGTTCAGAAGCTCCTCGAACTGCGCGCCGTGCCGGTCGTCAACGAGAACGACACCGTGGCGACCAGCGAGATCCGCTACGGCGACAACGACCGGCTCGCCGCCCGCGTCGCCACGATGATCGGTGCCGACGTGCTGGTGCTGTTCTCCGACATCGACGGGCTTTACACCGCCCCGCCCGGAAGCCACCCGGACGCGCGGCATCTGCCGCTCGTCGAGCGCATCACCCCCGAGATCGAGGCGATGGCGGGCGGCCCGGCCTCCGAGCTGTCGCGAGGGGGCATGCGCACGAAGGTCGAGGCCGCCAAGATCGCGGTCGGCGGCGGCACCCACATGATCATCGCGGACGGGCGCCAGAAGAACCCGCTGCGCAGCGTGGCCGAGGGCGGGCGCTGCACGTGGTTCCTCTCGGGCTCGACGCCGAGCGCCGCCCGCAAGACCTGGATCGCGGGCTCGCTGGAGCCGCGCGGCAGCCTGATCGTCGACGACGGCGCGGTCCGCGCGCTCCAGGGCGGCGCGAGCCTGCTGCCGGTGGGCGTACGCGGGGTCGAGGGCAGCTTCGCGCGGGGCGACGCCGTGCTGATCCGGGACCTCGCGGGCCGCACGCTCGGGCGCGGCCTCGTGGCCTACGACAGCGGCGAAGCGGCGCTGATCATCGGGCATCCGAGCGCGCGGATCGCCGAACTGCTCACCCATCCGGGGCGCTCCTGGATGGTACACAGGGACGACCTCGCCCTGTTCGTGGAATAGCTCTGGTGTGCGATCCGTGACTTGTTTCGCCGGATCCGAATATGCGAAGACGCGTTGCAGATGATCGGGGCTTGACGCTGCGATCGACGAGGTTAGTCACGTGCCTGCTCTGAATCTCAAGTCGGACCTCGCCAATTCCGACGATCTGGCAACCCTGATGGAGGGGATCGGCCGGCGCGCTCGCGCCGCGGCCCGGCAGATGGCGCTGGCTCCGGCCCAGACAAAGGACGTGGCGCTCCGCGCCATCGCCGAGCGACTGCGGGCGAGCCGCGACGCGATCCTGCGCGAGAACGCCCGCGACGTCGCCGCCGCCAAGGCCGCCGGCCAGACTCAGGCGCTGATAGACCGGCTCACCCTGGACGAGAAGCGCCTGGAAGGGATCGCCGCGGCGGTCGAGAAGATCGGCGCCCTGCCCGACCCGGTCGGGCGCCAACTCGCGGCGATCGAGCGCCCCAACGGGCTCATGATCGAGCGCGTCGCCGTGCCGCTCGGCGTGATCGGCGTGATCTTCGAGAGCCGCCCCAACGTCACGGCCGATGCCGGCGCGCTCTGCCTCAAGGCCGGCAACGCCGCCATCCTGCGCGCGGGCTCGGACAGCCATCGCAGCGCGGTCGCCATCGCGCAGGCGATGAGCGAGGGACTCGCCGCCGCCGGCCTGCCCGCCGACGCGATCCAGATCGTGCCGACCCGCGACCGCGCAGCGGTCGGCGCCATGCTCGCCGGCCTGAACGGCTGCGTCGACGTGATCGTGCCCCGCGGCGGGCGCGGCCTCGTGGAGCGGGTGCAGAGCGAGGCCCGGGTGCCGGTCTTCGCCCATCTCGACGGCATCTGCCACGTCTACGTCCACGGGCAGGCCGATCTCGACATGGCCCGCACCGTGCTCCTCAACTCCAAGATGCGCCGTACCGGCATCTGCGGCGCCGCCGAGACGCTGCTGGTCGACCGGGCCTGCGCCGAGACTCACCTGACGCCACTCGTCACGGCGCTGCTCGACGCCGGCTGCGCGGTTCGCGGCGACGCGGCCGTGCAGGCGGTCGACGATCGCGTGACGCCCGCCAGCGAGGCCGACTGGCGCACCGAGTATCTCGACGCGGTGATCTCGGCCCGCGTGGTCGATGGGCTCGACGCGGCGATCGACCATATCGAGACAAACGGCTCGCACCACACCGACGCGATCATCACGGAGGATGCGGAGGCAGCGACCCGCTTCCTCGCCGAGGTCGATTCGGCGATCGTCACCCACAACGCCTCGACCCAGTTCGCGGATGGCGGCGAGTTCGGCTTCGGCGCCGAGATCGGCATCGCCACCGGCCGCATGCACGCGCGCGGCCCGGTCGGCGTCGAGCAACTCACGACCTTCAAGTACCGGGTCCACGGCAACGGCCAGACGCGCCCCGTCTGACGGGGCCGTGCGGCTCGGCCTGCCGCCCTCCGCACCGGGGATGCGGATCGGGCTCTACGGCGGCTCGTTCAACCCGGCCCATCTCGGGCACCGGCACGTGACGCTGACCGCGATACGGCGGCTCGGCCTCGACCGGGTCTGGTGGCTCGTCACGCCCGGCAACCCCCTGAAGGACGCGCGCGTGCTGGCGCCGCTGGAGCGGCGCTGCGCGGAGGCCGAGCGCGTCGCCGACCATCCGCGCATCGCGGTCACCGGCTTCGAGGCGACGATCCGGGCACGCTACACCCGCCAGACCCTGCGCTACCTCACGCAGCGGCGGCCCGGCGTGCACTTCGTCTGGATCATGGGCGCCGATTCGCTGGCGAGCTTCCACCGCTGGAAAGGGGCCCGCGAGATCGCCGCGATGATGCCGATCGCCATCGTCGACCGGCCGGGCTTCACGCTCGAAGCGCCCGCTTCGCGCGCCGCCCGTCTGTTTGCCCGCGCCCGCGTGCCGGAATCGGAGGCGCTCACGCTGCCCCTGCGGGAGCCGCCGGCCTGGATCTACCTGCACGGGCCGCGCTCAACGCTGTCGTCAACGCAGATCCGCAATGGCGGTCGAGGCCAGAACAGCGTATTGCAATCGGCTTCCGAACCATCCACCTTCTGAAGCCTACCGCTCCGGCGGGACCGAACGCAGTTATCAGGAACCGTGACGCTGTCCGAGACGAGCCGCAACGGGGCGCAACAGCCCGAGACCGCCGCGCTGGAGCGGATCGACGATCTGAGGTCGCTCGCGCTCGGGTGCCTCGAGGAGATGAAGGCCGAGGAGACGATCGCGATCGATCTTGCCGGCAAGACTTCGCTGGCCGACACCATGATCATCGCGTCCGGCCGCTCGCAGCGCCATGTCGGCTCCATCGCCGACAAGATCCTGCAGGAGATGAAGGCCAAGGGCTTCGGCAACGCTCGGGTCGAGGGCTTACCGGCCTGCGACTGGGTGCTGATCGATGCGGGCGACGTGCTGGTGCACATCTTCCGCCCCGAGGTCCGCGGCTTCTACAACCTTGAGAAGATGTGGGGCGCCGATCGCCCGGCGGGCCAGCAACTCGCCGGCTGACGCGCTCCCTTGCGCCTCCTCGTCGCGGCGGTCGGGCGGCTGAAGGCCGGCCCCGAGCGGGATCTGGCCGAGCGCTACCGTGAGCGTGCCGCCCAGGTCGGGCGCGGGCTCGGATGCCCCGGCTGCGACATCCTGGAGATCCCCGAGAGCCGGGCGCGGCGCGCCGCGGATCGCTGCGCCGAGGAGGCGCAGGGCCTCCTCACCCATCTGCCGTCCAACGGTGTGCTCGTGGCCTACGACGAGCGCGGGCGCTCGGACCTCACGAGCGAGCGCATCGCGGAGCGCATCGGCAGCTGGCGCGACGCGGGCCGGCCGGCACTCGCGGTCGCGATCGGCGGTGCGGACGGTCACGACGCCTCAATTCGGACGCGGGCCGAGCTGATCCTCTCTTTCGGGGCAGCCACCCTCCCCCACGGACTCGTGCGCGTGCTCGTCCTCGAACAGCTCTACCGCTCCATGACGATCCTGGCCGGGCACCCCTACCACCGCGGCGACGCGGGCGCCTGAATCGTCGATCGTCGCATGCCCCCCACGCTCCGCGCCCTCTGCCTCGCGCTCCTCGCCGCCCTCGCGGCCGGTCCCGAACGCGGCCGGGCGCAGGAGGCGAGGCCCGAGACGAAGGCGTCCGCCGACCCGGATCGCGTCCGAAAGGCCCAGGAGGAGCGCGACAGCCGCGCCGAGAACCTGAAACGAATCGAGGAGGCGCTCGCAGCCAGCGGCGGGGCCCGCGCGAAGGCCGAAGCCGAGATCGCCGAGATCGGGCGCGATCGCGCCAAGTTGAACACGGCCCTCCTCGATGCAGGACGCCAAGCCCAGGCGACCGAGGACCGGATGAACCGGCTGGAGGAGCGCCTCAAGACGCTCGGCGACAGCGAGGCGGCCATCCGCCGTTCGCTCGACGCCCGACGCGGCGTCATCGCCGAGATCCTGGCCGCACTCCAGCGCATGGGCCGGCGCCCGCCGCCGGCCGTGCTGGTGAGCCCCGAGGACATGCTCCGGGTGATCCGCACCTCGATGCTGCTCGGCGCCGTGGTGCCGGAACTGCGCGGCGAGGTCGACACCCTGGCGGGCGACCTCACGGAACTCGTCCGCCTGCGCGGCCTCATCGCCTCCGACAAGCAGGCGCTGCAGAACGATCTCACCGGCTGGGCCCGCGAGCGGCAGCGCCTCGACGCGCTGGTCGCGGCGCGCCGCACCCGCCAGGCCGAACTGGAGAGCAGCGTCGCCTCGGAGCGCGTGCGCGCAGCCGAGCTCGGCAATCAGGCCCGCAATCTCAAGGACCTGCTCGACCGGGTGGAGTCCGAGGTCGCCGCAGCGCGCCGAGCAGCGGATGCCGCGAGGGCCGCCGAGGAGCGCGAGACCCGGGCCACTCAGGAGCGCTTCGCGGCCGCAGGCTTCCGCGATCCGGCCCGGCTCGCCCCGAAGGTGAAGTTCGTGGAGGCCCGCGGCGATATCCCGCGGCCCGTCGCCGGCCGGCTCCTGCGCGGCTTCAACCAGCCCGACGGCAACGGCGGGTTGACGCGCGGCATATCGCTCTCGACGCGGCCGAAGGCCGTCGTCTCCTCTCCGGCGGACGGCTGGGTGGCCTTCGCGGGCCCGTTCCGGTCCTACGGGCGTCTCTTGATCATCAACGCGGGCGATGGCTACTATCTCTTGCTCGCCGGGATGGATCAGATCAGCGTCGAGGTCGGACAGTTCGTGCTCGCAGGAGAGCCGGTGGGCAGCATGGGCGAGGGAAGCGTGGCCCAGGCGGCGCCCGACACTGACCGTACCGATCCGGTCCTGTACGTCGAGTTCAAGAAGGACGGGGGCTCCATCGATCCGGAGCCTTGGTGGGCGAAGAGCCCAAGCGAGAAGGTTCGCGGCTAATGCGCAAGACTTCCCTCATCATGCTCGGCGCGTTCCTGGGCGCCGGGACGTCGATGGTGGCGACCCAGACCGACTTCCTGTCGGGCCCGCGCGCCGTCGCCGCATCTGCCGAGACCTATCGCCAGCTCAGCCTGTTCGGCGACGTGTTCGAGAAGGTGCGGACCGACTACGTCGAGAAGCCCGAAGAGTCGAAGATGATCGAGGCGGCCGTCAACGGCATGCTGACCTCGCTCGACCCCCACTCGAGCTACATGGACGCCAAGGCGTTCCGCGACATGCAGACCACGACCCGGGGCGAGTTCGGCGGCCTCGGCATCGAGGTCACGATGGAGGACGGCCTGATCAAGGTCGTGACCCCGATCGACGACACCCCGGCCTCGAAGGCGGGCCTCCTCGCCAACGACGTGATCACCCAGATCGACGAGGACCAAGTCCAGGGCCTGACCCTGAACCAGGCCGTCGACAAGATGCGCGGGCCCGTGAACTCCAACGTGAAGCTGAAGATCAGCCGCAAGGAGGCGAAGGACCCGATCGAGGTCACGCTGACCCGCGACGTGATCAAGATCCGCCCGGTGCGCTCGCGCGTCGAGGGCGGTGACATCGGCTACGTCCGCCTGACTCAGTTCAATGAGCAGACCTTCGACGGCCTGCGCACCGCCGTCGACAAGCTCTCCGGCGAGATCGGCGCGGACAAGCTCAAGGGCTACGTGATCGACCTGCGCAACAACCCGGGCGGCCTGCTCGACCAGGCGGTTCTGGTCTCAGACGCCTTCCTCGACCGCGGCGAGATCGTCTCGACCCGCGGGCGCAACCCGGATGAGACCCAGCGCTTCTCGGCCAAGTCCGGCGACATCACCAAGGGCAAGCCGGTGGTGGTGCTGGTCAACGGCGGCTCGGCCTCGGCCTCCGAGATCGTGGCCGGCGCCCTGCAGGATCACAAGCGCGCGACCATCATGGGCACGCGCTCCTTCGGCAAGGGCTCGGTGCAGTCGATCATCCCGCTCGGCGGCTCGGGCGCCCTGCGCCTCACCACGGCGCGCTACTACACACCATCCGGCCGCTCCATCCAGGCGAAGGGTATCGAGCCCGACATGGAGGTCCTGCAGGACGTGCCGGACGAGCTGAAGGGCAAGGACGAGACCAAGGGCGAGGCCGGCCTGAAGGGCCACCTCAAGCAGAAGGACACCGAGGAGCGCGGCGGCTCGTCGGCCTACATGCCGTCGGACCCTGCCAAGGACAAGCAGATTACCGCGGCGGTGGACTTCCTGCACGGCATCCAGAAGGGTGCGGCCAATACGCAGAAGCCCAGCCTGCCGAACTGATCGGCGCGAACGCGAAACCGAAGAGCCCCGTCCGGCATGAGCCGGGCGGGGTTTTTCTTTGTCCTATCAAACCCGACCGGATCAGCCCGTTGAGAGAAAATTAACCGTGGGGGCCGGCAATACCGAGGTAGCCCGCCCGCGCCGCGTCCCGTGGATCCGGCGCAGGCCCTGTCGAGACGCCGGTGAGCGAGAGTTCCGACGATATCCTGACACGTCCCCTGGGGGTGGCCGAGCCGAAGAGCCGCGGCGAGCGCGTGCGCGCCCGGCTCCGCGGCCTGCTCACCGCGCGCGCGATCCTCGGCGGGAGCGCGGCGATCCTGGCCCTCGGCGCCGGCGCGCTCGTCGCCTTCGGCGACCCGCAGGGCGGAGAGCCCCGGGTGACGGTGGCGATCACCCTGCGGGAGCCGGCAGCCCCCCAGCCCGTCGCGCAGGCCCCCGCCCCGCCCCGGGCGGAGCCGGAAGCCCCACCATTCCGGGCGCAGCGCAGCGCCGAGGAGATCGAATCCGCCTCCGGCGTCACAGTGGTCCGCCCGAGCGGCACGGCCGCGCCGAGCGAGGCGGTAGTGATCCGCGTGCCCTCGCCCGTGACTCAGCTCGCCCCGGCACCGGACCCGCGCCTGACCGACCGCGGGCGGCACGGCGCGCTGCCGAAGCTCGGCGAGGGGCGCCTCCGGGCCCTCGACGTCTACGCCCGCCCCGAGGAGCCGGGCCAGGGTGCCCGCATCGCGATCCTCGTCACGGGCCTCGGCATCGGTCAGGCGGCGACGGCGGCGGCAATCGTCAAGCTGCCGCCGGCCGTCAGCCTCGCCTTCGCGCCCTACGGCGGCGAGGTGGCGCGCGCCGCCGCCCGCGCCCGCGCGGCCGGGCACGAGACCCTGCTCCAGGCCCCGATGGAGCCCTTCGACTACCCCGACAGCGATCCGGGTCCTCAGACCCTGCTCACCGCCCTGAAGGGCCCCGAGAACGCCGACCGTCTGGCCTGGGCGATGAGCCGCTTCACCGGCTATGTCGGGATCGTGAACTTCATGGGCGCGAAGCTGATGGGCGATGCGGGCGCCTTCGAGCCGGTGCTCCGGGAGATCGGTGCCCGCGGCCTCGGCTTCGTGGACGACGGCACAGGCTCTCGCCCCGTCGCGCCCGACCTGGCCCGGAAGGCGCGCGCGCCGCTCGCGCGCGCCGACATCGTCCTCGATGGCGTCGCCCGTCCCGAGGCGATCGACCGCGAACTCGCCCGGCTCGAGGCGCAGGCCCGGGCCAAGGGCTTCGTGCTCGCCTCGGCCAGCGCCCTGCCGATTACGATTGACCGGATCGCCCGCTGGAGCCGCGACCTGGAGGCGCGGGGCCTGCGTCTCGTGCCGGTGAGCGCGGCTCTTCGGAACCAGATGCCCGACGAGCGCGTCTCGAAGGCGGAGTAGCGCGGCCCTCCGGCCGTTGCGGCGGGTCCCTGCCCTCCCTATGGTCCCGCGCGATGACGAGCGCCCCTTTCTCCGGCCTTGCGGCCTCCCTGCCCTATCGTCCCTGCGTCGGCGTCGCGCTGATCAACCGGGCGGGCGGCGTGTTCGTGGGCCGCCGCAAGGATGCGGACCGGCTCGAAGCCGGCGCCCATGCCTGGCAGATGCCGCAGGGCGGGGTCGACGACGGCGAGGCGGCGTCCGCCGCGGCCGTGCGTGAGCTGTACGAGGAGACAAATGTCTCCCCGGCCCTGATCCGCCCGCTCGGTGAGGTGCCGGACTGGCTGCCCTACGATCTGCCGCCGGACGCGATGAAGCAGGCCTGGAAGGGGCGCTACCGCGGCCAGACCCAGAAATGGTTCGCCTTCGGCTTTCTCGGCACCGACGAGGCGATCGACGTGGACCACCCGGGCGGCGGGGCGCACAAGCCGGAGTTCGATGCGTGGCGCTGGGCCGGGTTGGAGGAGCTGCCCGGGCTCGTCGTCCCCTTCAAGCGGCCGGTCTACGAATCGGTCGTCGCCGCCTTCGCGCCGCTGGCGGCGTGGGCGCGCGAGTCTTGAGCGCGACCCGGCCCGGCTGAGCCGCCCGATGCGCTGGCTCGCCGTCCCCCTCGCGATCGCGCTTGGCTGGATCCTGTTCACGCTGAGCCCGCTCTGGTCGCTCTACGACCTCGCGCAGGCGGTGCGGGCGCGGGACGCGGCCTATGTCGAGAACCACGTCAACTTCCGCACACTGCGCCTCTCGCTGGTGCGGCAGACCACCGCCGCCGTGAAGGCCGCCGCCGACCAGAACCCGGATCTCGCCCCCCGCGAGCGCCAGCAGCTCGGCGAGGCGGCGACCGGCGTCGCGCTGGCACTCGCCGAGACCATGGTGACGCCGGCCACCGTGATCGACCTGCTCGACGACGGCTGGCTCGACAAGGTCGAGCAGGGGCGGAGGGATACGACGGTAAAGGCGGGCCTGCGCATCGACCGGGTCAGCGCGCTGCTACCCTACTATCTCGCCTCGGAGACGCGCGGTTTCCGCACCGTCGTGATCGCGATCCCGCCGGGCGCTCCCCGCCAGGACCAGACCCGGATCCGCATGCGCCTGCGCGGTTGGGCCTGGCGGCTCACCGACATCGAGGTCACCGAGACCCTGCGCCAGCAGATGGCGGCGGGCCTCGCCCGGACGCTCGCCAAGGCCAATCAACGGCCCCGCGGGGAGCGCGAGGCGCCTACCCCGGCGCCGACGCCGGCGCAGCCCTGACCTCAGCGCGACTTCGGGTTCGGCTCGTTCCCGCCCGCCGGGATGCGGGGCTTGCGGGCCTGGACGAGGCTCTCGGCCTTGTCCTCGTCGGTGTCGCCTCCCTGCTCGATCGCCTGCTCGGGATTTGCGGCCAGCTCCGTGACGATCGCCAGCAGGCGCTCGCACTCGGCACCGTACTTGAAGGCGTCCAGCACGATCGCCGCGTCGCGCAGGGTGCGCAGGTCGCGCAGCGTCTGCTGGTTGGCGTCCTGCTGCAGGTCGCTCTTGCCGGCGAGCTTCTCCTCGATCCGCGCGCCCGCGACGTCGCAGGCGGCGTGGGCCCCGCCGGCCGAGAGGCCGAGCGCGAGGGTGGCGAGGATGAGGCGTATGCGGATCATGGATCGTCTCGGAGGGTCGGATCAGGCGTGGTGGGGATCGGCGCGGCGCAGCAGGTCGTTCGTCAGCGCCACGAGCTGGCTCGGCCGGTAGGGTTTCGGCACGAAGACGGATTCGGAGACCTGCTCACTCGCCGGCAGGCAGGTCCGGCCGCCCGAGGTGTAGACAACCGGCAGGCCCGGGCACTGGCATCGCGCGTGCTGGGCGAGAGCGAGTCCGTTCGTATTGCGGGCGAGGTCGATGTCGGTGAAGAGCAAGTCGACGCTCTCGCGCGCAAGAATTTCTTCCGCCTCCCAGGCGTCGGCCGCCGTGAGCACGCGGTAGCCCTCGTCCATCAGTGCCTCGGCAGCGAGTTCGCAGACGAAGGGCTCGTCCTCGACGACGAGCACGGTCGAGGAGGCGTGATCGATCTTGTCGAGGAAGGCGGGCAGTGCGAGCGCGGTGCAGGCGAAGGGGATCATGACGCAACTCCAACTCACCTGGCGCGGGGCTTGAGGCCCCGGCACCGGATCGTCGGACCAACGGGGCCCTCAGCGCCGGTGTTCGCCGTGATTGGATCGAATTGCTCGGGTTTGGTGAGCGAAGCCTTAACCCTGCCCGCCCCCGCCTGAACGGAGCGCCAGAAACGGTTAACAGAGTCTTATTGCGAAGCTTTCGGGGGGAGGAATTCGTGAACAGATCCTGGCAGGTCGGCACCGGTCTCGTGCTCACGGGTCTCGCCGGATACGTCGACGCGATCGGCTTCGTGCGGCTCGGCGGCCTCTACACCTCGTTCATGAGCGGGAACACGACGCAGCTCTCGGTCTCGCTCGCCAACGGCGCCTTCCGGCACGCCGCGCTACCCGCCATGCTGGTCTCGGGCTTCCTGTTCGGCGCGACGCTGGGCAGCGGGCTGGCCATCGTGCTGCCGCGGCGCTGGGTCACGGCGGTCGTGCTCACCTACGAGACCCTGCTGATCCTGGCTGCACTCTCGCTCGGCCTCGCCACGCCCGAGCTCGGCCTTGCCTCCTTCTTCATGGCGATGGCGATGGGCGCGCAGAACGCGGTGCTGTCGCAGGTGAAGGGGTTCCGTGCCGGCACCACCTTCGTCACCGGCGCCCTCTTCGCCCTCGCCCAGAAGATCGCCGAGGCGTTCACCCATACGGGGCCGCCCTTCGGCTGGGTGGGCGACGCGGCGGTCTGGCTGGCGCTGCTCGCGGGGGCGCTGGTGGGCACGCTCGCCTACGATGCCTACCAGCTCTATGCCCTCCTCGCGCCCGCGCTGGTCGGGGGGACTTTCGCGGTGGTCTCCGCCGTCCTATCCGCTCGGACGGTCACCGCCGTACCCTGAAGGATCCGCGCATGAGCACGCCCGCCTCCCTGACGAGCCACGTCGCCCCGGTCGAGGCCGGCGCGCACGTGACAGCGGCGCACTGGCTCGGCGACACACTGGCGCTGGCGCTCGGTGACGGCACGGCGGTGCTGGCCTCCGACGGCGACACCGTGCGGGCGGCGGCCCATCCGGAGGGGTCGATCCTCGTGGCGGCTGGCGACGGCACACGTCTGCTCACGGGCGGTGACGACGGGCGGGTGGTCGCGATCGCCAGGGACGGGACGCTCACCGAGACGGCAGTGGCGAAGAACAACGCCTGGATCGATGCGCTGGCGCTGCACCCGGACGGCGGCCTCGCCTTCTCGGCGGGGCGCCGCGTGGTGGCGCTCGACGCCAAGGGCCGCGAGCGCACCTTCGAGGCGCCCTCGACCGCCCGCGGCCTCGCCTTCGCACCGAAGGGATACCGGCTGGCCGTAGCACACTACAACGGCGCCAGCCTCTGGTACCCAAACCTCGAGACTCCGCCGGAGGTGGTCTCGTGGAAAGGCTCGCATATCGACGTGACGTGGTCTCTGGACGGCCGCTTCGTGGTCACGACAATGCAGGAGAACGCGCTCCACGGCTGGCGCCTCCAGCCCGATCCCGGCCACATGCGGATGTCGGGCTATCCCGCCAAGGTGCGCTCCCTCGGCTGGTCGGCGGACGGCAAGTGGCTCGCGACCAGCGGCGCAGAGGCCGCGATCATCTGGCCCTTCGATTCGAAGGAGGGGCCCACCGGCAAGGCCCCGCGGGAATGCGGGGTGCGCCCGGCCCGTGTCTCGCGGGTGGCCTTCCACCCGAAGGCGCCGGTGCTGGCGATCGGCTACGAGGACGGCTGCATTCTGCTCGTGCGCTTCGGCGACGCAGCCGAGCTGCTGGTCCGCCCGGCCGTGAAGGCAAGCGGGATCTCGGCGCTCGCCTGGGACCGCCGCGGCAACCGCCTCGCCTTCGGCTGCACCGACGGGCAGGCCGGCCTGCTGACGCTCCCGGCCTGACGTCGGGGATCCCCAAGGGCCTCCAGGCCATTGGGCTGGGTCCCGGGGCGCGCAGCCCCAGGATCGGCTCCTCCGACCCGGCTTTGCCGGGTCGGAGGAGCCCTGCACCCGCCAAAGGTCTCGGACCTTTGGAATCCATGACGGGGGGCGAGCCCCTGGCCTCGGCCCGCCCGGCATGCTCTTGTCCCGGGCGCATCATCGGAGGTCGCCGTGTTCGCCGTGTTCCGCACCCTCGGCCTCGCGCTCGGGCTCCTCGGCGGCGGCGTCGCCGCGCAGGGGCCGGAATTCGCGCAGCAATACGCCCAGCGTTTGGGCGGCGCCGTGGACGAGCTGCGCCGCGAGGTCGCGAGCCTCGACGCCGACGCGCGCGCCACCGGCAACACCCGCGACGGCGCGGTCGACCGCCTGCGCGGCAACCCGGACGAACTCGTCGCCCGCCGCGGCGCGGCCGCCCGCGCCACGATCGAGCGCCTCGCGGACCTGAGCGCCCAGCAGCAGGCGCTCGCCGAGGCGACGAGCCCGCTCGGGCGGACCGTTGCCATCCTGCGTCATCCCGATCCTGGGCTCGTGCGGGCGACGCTCAGCGACTACCAGCCGGCGGTGCCGACCACGGCGGACGGCCTGGTGGCCGGGCTCCTCGGCTTCCTGGCCGCCTGGGGCGGCTGGCGGGTGGTTTCGGATGTCGGCCGTCGCACGGTGCGGCGCCGGCCGCGGGCCGAGACGACGACCGCCTGAAGCCGCTTCGCGGCACTGCATCGCGGGCGTGGTGTGTCCGGGCATCTACAGCCGCTTGCCCGCGCGTTGCACTAGGGAGAAGTCACGAACCTGTGCGACCTCCGCGCGCCCGGGATCCGTGCTCAGAGTCCCGACCGATGGCGCGTGCACCGAACCCGAACATCGATCCGGCCCTCGATGCCGCCGCCCTGCTGCGGCGCGTCGGGTTCTTCGGATTGTTCGTGGTGGTCCCGGTGGTGGCCCAGGTGGCGCGGCGCGCCTCCATCATCCTCGCACCGATCGCCGTGGTGCTCCTTGTGATCGCCAGCGCGATCGACGGGCGCCAGCGCCGGCTCGGACCTCTCAGTCTCCGACTTCTCGGCTCACCGGCCTTCCTGGCCGGGATGCTGGTGGTGCTCTGGTCGGCCCTCTCCCTCGCCTGGACGCCGTTCCTCGGAGCGGCCGCCGAGCGGCTGGCCAACCTCGTCGCGGTGATCTTGCTGACGATGATGGGCTACCTCGCCCTGCCCGACCGGATGCGCTCGGCGAACCTCTACCTGCTGCCGCTCGGCGTCACCGTCGCGGCCTTGGTGGCGGTGTTGCTCGGCCTGTTCGGCGAGCAGTTGATGCGCGGCGGCCCGGAGGATGACGGGGCTCTCGATCGCGGCCTGACGCTGCTCGCCCTGCTGGTCTGGCCGGCCGTAGCCTGGCTGCGCTCACGCCGCCGCGACCGGGAGGCGCTCGCCATCGCGCTCGTGACGGCCGCCGCGCTCGCGATCTCGCCGAACCTCACGCAGATCGTGGCGCTCGTGGTGGGCGCGCTGGCCTTCGCGGTAACGAGCTACCGGCCGCGCCTCGGCGTGCTTCTGACCGCCGGGATCAGCGCCGGCCTGCTCGCGGCCGCCCCGCTCCTGCCCTTCATCGCCCGGCCGGTCGGCGCGGCCCTCTTCGGGCCGCTCGCCCCCGGCGTTCTGTCGCTGAAGAGCTGGCAGAAGGTCGTCACCTCCGAACCCCTGCGCCTCATCACCGGCCACGGCTTCGAGACGGCCCTGCGCGGGCGCTTCGCCGGGCTGGTGCCGATGAACGCCCCGACGACGGCGCTCTTCGAGTTCTGGTACGAGCTCGGCGTGGTCGGCTCGCTCGCCGCCGCCTTCGCGCTCCACGCCTCGATCCGGCGGGCGGGGCGCGACAACCCGCTCCTGGTCCCGGGCGCGATGGCGGCCTTCGCCAGCGCCTTCACCGTCGCGTGCATCGGCGTCGGCCTCACCGTGGTCTGGTGGCTCACCGCGATCGCGCTCACGATCCTCGTTTTCGTGGCGATCGAGCGCGGCCAGTTCCGCACCAGCCGCCCGAAGATCAGCCGGCTGCGGCGCATCCGCGACGGCGAGGCCGGCTAGGCGATTTCCGCCGCCGCCTCGATCCGGGCCATATCCTCGTCCGAGAGGCCGAAGTGATGGCCGATCTCGTGGACCAGCACGTGGGCGACGAGGTGGCCCAGCGTCTCGTCGTGCTCGGCCCAGTAGTCGAGCAGCGGGCGGCGGTAGAGCCAGACGGCGTTCGGCATCTGCCCGGTCACGACCTCGCCGGCCTGCGCCAGCCCGACGCCGCGGAACAGCCCGAGCAGGTCGAACTCGGACTCGCATTCCATCTCGGCGAGCGTCTCTTCGTCGGGGAAGTCGTCCACGACGATGCGGACCCCTGCGCAGAGCGCGCGGAACCCCTCCGGCAGGCCCGCGAAGGCCGCGTCCGCCAGCGCCTCGATCTCGGCGAGGCTCGGGGCCTTCGCGGCGGCCAGCGCCGCGGTATCGGGCTCGGCGCTCACGGCGCCTTCACCGGGAGCACGCAGGTCTCCAGGAAGCCCGCGAGGTCGTCGGTGATGTGGTCGATATGCGGCTCCTGCACCGCCGCCTGCTCGAAGGCCTCGCGGTAAGGGTCGGCGATCTTGGGCACGACCAGCACGGTCGCCATGCCGAGATCGTGCGGCACCACGAGGTTGCGGGCGATGTCCTCGAACAGGGCCGCGCGCGTCGGGTCGATGTCGTGCCGATCGAGGAAGCGCTCGTAGGTCGAGCGCTCGGGCTTGGGCACGAAATCGGCCGCCGCGATGTCGAACACGTCCTCGAAATGATCGAGGATGCCGAGCTTCTCCGCCACCCGCTCGGCGTGGCGGCGCGAGCCGTTGGTGAGGATCAGCTTGCGCCCGGGCAGCCGCTCGATCGCGTCGCCGAGTGCGGCATCCAGCTTGATCGTCGAGTGGTCGATGTCGTGGGCGAAATCGAGGAAGTCGTGGGGGTCGACCCCCTCCTCGATCATCAGCGCCTTCAGGGTGGTGCCGTATCGGTGGTAGAAGTGCTTCTGCAGCGCCCGGGCCGAGATCCCGTCGAGCCCGTAGAGGCGCATCACGTAGAGCGTAATGCGCTCGTCCACCTGCGGCCAGACCATCGCGTCGCTGGGATAGAGGGTGTTGTCGAGGTCGAACACCCAGGTATCGACGCGGTCGAAGCCGCGGGCATCGGGTGTGGTCAGGCGACAGGCGTCGGGCAAGGTTCCGGGCAGGTACACGAGGCTCTCGACGGCGGAAGGGTGCAGCCGGGATGAGTCCCGGCCGCTGGGACGGGGTTCAGGACCGGCGGATCAGGGTGCCGGCGCCGTAATCGGTGAACAGCTCCAGGAGCACCGCGTGGTTGACCTTGCCGTTGAGGATGACCACCGCCTCGACGCCCTGATCGATCGCGTAGATGCAGGTCTCGATCTTCGGGATCATGCCGCCGGTGATGGTGCCGTCCGCGATAAGCCGCCGGCAATCCTCGACGGTGAGTTCGGGGATCAGGTTCTTGTCCTTGTCGAGCACGCCCGGCACGTCGGTGAGCAGGAGCAGGCGCTTGGCCCTGAGCGCGCCCGCGATGGCGCCGGCAAACGTGTCGGCGTTGACGTTGTAGGTCTGCCCGTCCGCCCCGTAGGCAACGGGGGCCAGAACCGGGATCAGCTCGGCTTTCAGCACCGCGTCGAGCACGCCGCGCTCGACATGCTCCGGCTCGCCGACGAGGCCGAGATCGACCACCTGCTCGACCATGCTGTCGGGGTCGCGGACGGTCTTGGTCGCGCGCTTGGCGCGGACCATGTTGCCGTCCTTGCCGCACAGGCCGATCGCCCGACCGCCCTCGGCCGAGATCCAGCCGACGATCTGCTTGTTGATCGAGCCCGCGAGGACCATCTCGACCACTTCGACGGTCGCCTCGTCGGTGACGCGCAGGCCGCCGCGGAACTCCGACTGGATGCCGAGCCGGTCGAGCATCCGCCCGATCTGCGGGCCGCCGCCATGCACGACGATCGGCTTCAGCCCGGACTGCTCGAGGAGCACGATGTCCTCGGCGAAATCCTCCGCCGCCGCCCGGTCGCCCATGGCGTGGCCGCCGTACTTGATCACTACGATCTCCTGATCGTAGCGCTGCATGTGGGGCAGTGCCTGGGCCAGCACCTCGGCGCGCACGTGCACGTTCGGCAGTTCGGTCATGGGTCTCCCTCGCGCCCGGCCGGCTTACCCGAGCGGGCGGACTTTCTAACGGACTTGTCGGCGCCTGCGAAGCCGCGGGCATTCCCCCGTCATACGGACGCTTCTTGATCCCTTCATGATGGTCCGCCCCTCGGGGACTGGCACCCCGCGGGGAGATCCGGCAAAAGCTGGGCCATCCGGGGGGACGCGCCTCAATCTGACCGCGAAGCCCGGCGATGGGCGGCCCGTCCGGAGGTCCGTCGCCGGCTCCAAAGGAATAAGGTCGCCCATGCGTATCGCGATGATCGGTTCCGGCTATGTGGGCCTCGTCTCGGGCACCTGCTTTGCGGATTTCGGCCACGAGGTGGTCTGCGTCGACAAGGACCCGGCCAAGATCGAGGCCCTCAACGCCGGCCGCATGCCGATCTACGAGCCGGGCCTCGACGCGCTGGTGGCCGAGAACGTCCAGCAGGGCCGCCTCAGCTTCACCACGGACCTCAAGCCCGCGGTCGCGCAGGCCGACGCGGTGTTCATCGCGGTCGGCACGCCGTCGCGGCGCGGCGACGGCTTCGCGGATCTCTCCTTCGTGTTCGCGGCCGCCCGCGAGATCGCCGAGGCGGTGGACGGGTTCACGGTCGTCGTCACCAAATCGACCGTGCCCGTCGGCACCGGCGACGAGGTCGAGCGCATCATCCGCGAGATCCGGCCGGACGCCGAGATCTCGGTCGCCTCCAATCCCGAGTTCCTGCGCGAGGGCGCGGCGATCGGTGACTTCAAGCGCCCCGACCGCATCGTCGTCGGGGCCGAGGACCCGCGCGCCGAGGAGAGCTTGCGCGAGATCTACCGCCCGCTCTTCCTCAACCAGGCGCCGATTCTTGTCACCGGCCGGCGAACGGCGGAGCTGACCAAGTACGCTGCCAACGCCTTTCTGGCGACGAAGATCACCTTCATCAACGAGATCGCCGATCTCTGCGAGCAGGTCGGCGCCGACGTGCAGCAGGTCGCCCGCGGCATCGGGCTCGACAACCGCATCGGCGCGAAGTTCCTGCACGCGGGGCCCGGCTACGGCGGCTCCTGCTTTCCGAAGGACACGCTGGCGCTGGTCAAGACCGCCCAGGACGCCGGCACGCCGGTGCGGCTCGTCGAGACGGTGGTGGCGGTCAACGACAGCCGCAAGCGCGCCATGGCCCGCAAGGTGGTGCAGGCCTGCGGCGGCTCGGTCCGCGGCAAGACGGTGGCGGTGCTCGGCCTGACCTTCAAGCCAAACACCGACGACATGCGCGACGCGCCCGCCCTCTCGATCATCACCGGCCTGCAGGATGCGGGCGCGCGGGTGCGCGCCTACGATCCGGAGGGCATGGAGGCCGCCAAGCCCCTGCTCGGCGAGGTCGCCTACGCGCGCGACGCCTACGACTGCGCCGAGGGCGCCGACGCCCTGGTGATCGTGACCGAGTGGAACGCCTTCCGGGCCCTCGACCTCGCCCGTCTCGGACAGATCATGGCGGACCGTGTTCTGGTCGATCTGCGCAACGTCTACGATCGGGCCAGCGTGCAGCGGCACGGTTTTCGCTACGTGAGCGTCGGTCGTCCCGACGGCGAGGCCGCCTGACGATCCGCGCCATGCGAGCACGGCATGGCTTCGATACGGGAACAGGGGGGAATCTGGAGCCTTACAGCACGTGTTCCCGGCAGACCGAGCGTGACCGCTGCGAACCAGGTGCCAGGGAGGTCGATCTTCGCGCCCAGCGGCTCAAGTCGGGTTGCGCCGGCGCGGGCCCATATCGGCGGTCGCGGACCCGCACTGCGGCCGAATTGAGGCCATTATGCTGCGAAATCACAGCAAGCGGGATCAGTGGTGTGATCTTCGTCAATGCCGCAGTCCAGAAATGCCTGCCGCTTCACCGATGAATACATATCACAGGCCGATGCATTCGAGTCACGGCCCACATCTTCCCAGCTCTCGCCGGTTTGCCTCCGCATTGGAGCCATACTAAGGGATCAAGGGAATGCCCCGTGGCCGGCGGACGAATCGGCTCCCGTAACGAGCGTGTGCGAACCGAACGTGACTCAACGTACAGATATCGCCATCGTCGGTCGCGCCTGCCGCCTTCCCGGCGCCCCCAGCGTGGATGGCCTCTGGCAGCTTCTGACCGAGCCGCGCTGCGCGGTGAGCCGCGTGCCCGACGACCGCTGGTCGCTCGACCGCTTCGGCCACCCGCGCGCGCAGGAGCGCGGCAAGAGCTACACCTGGGCGGCGGGCGTGCTCGACGACGTCTGGTCGTTCGACCCGGCCGTGTTCGGCATCTCGCCACGCGAGGCCGAGCAGATGGACCCGCAGCAGCGCCTGCTGCTCGAACTGACCTGGGAAGCGCTGGAGGATGCGGGGCTTCGTCCCTCCGCGGTCGCCGGCTCGCAGATCGGCGTCTTCGTGGGCGCCTCCTCGCTCGATTACGGGAACCTGCGCATCCTCGACGCCTCGTCGGGCGACGCCTACGCGGCCACCGGCAACACGCTCTCGATCCTCTCCAACCGCATCTCCTACATCTTCGACCTGAAGGGCCCGAGCTTCACGGTCGACACCGCCTGCTCGTCCTCGCTGGTCGCGCTCGACAACGCCGTGCAGGCGATCCAGTCCGGCCGCATCGACACGGCGGTGGTCGCGGGCGTGAACGTGCTGGCGAGCCCGTTCAACTTCATCTGCTTCTCGAACGCGCAGATGCTCTCGCGCACCGGCCTGTGCCAGGCCTTCTCGGCCAACGCCGACGGCTACGTGCGCTCGGAGGGCGGCGTCGTCCTCGTGTTGCAATCGGCCGAGGCCGCCATGCGCGACGAGGCGACCGTGCGCGGCCGCATCGTCGCCTCCGGCGTCAACTCGGACGGGCGCACCACCGGCATCTCGCTGCCCTCCGGCTACGCCCAGGGCGCGCTGCTGGAGAAGGTCTACCGCGAGGCCGAGATCGACCTCGACCGGATCGCCTTCGTGGAGGCGCACGGCACCGGCACACCGGTCGGCGACCCGATCGAGGCCTCGGCCATCGGCGGCAAGCTCGGCCGGCTGCGCAAGGCGCCGCTGCCGATCGGCTCGATCAAGACCAATATCGGCCATACCGAGCCGACGTCGGGCCTCGCCGGCCTGCTCAAGGCCAGCCTCGCGCTGGAGCACGACCTCGTCCCGGCCTCGCTCCACTCCGCCGAGCTCAACCCCGACATCCCGTTCGGCGAGCTGAACCTCGACGTGGTGCGGAAAGCCCGCCCGATCGCGCGCGGCGCGGCCGAGCGCTTCGCGGGCGTCAACTCCTTCGGCTTCGGCGGCACCAACGCCCACGTCGTGCTGAGCGACGCGGAGCCGACCGCCCGCGTCGCGATGGCGGGTCCAACGGACCACGGCCCCGAAGTGCTGCTTCTCTCGGCCCAGAGCCGCGCGGCGCTCAACGACCTCGCGCTCGATTACGCCGAGCGCTTCGAGCGAGCCGACGCCAAGGAAGCCACCCGGATCGCGGCCGGCGCCGCCCACCGCCGCGAGCGCCTGAACGCGCGGCTCGCGATCCCGCTGGACGGCAAGACCGACATCGCCGCGACCTTGCGCGCCGTCGGCGAGGGCGAGGACACGGCGGACGCCGTGACCGGCACGGCGATCGACCGCGCCGCTGAGGTCGCCTTCATCTACTCCGGCAACGGCAGCCAGTGGGCCGGCATGGGCCGGGAGGCCTACGCCGAGAACGCCACGTTCCGGGCCGCCTTCGACCGCATCGACGCACTGTTCCAGCCCTACGCCAAATGGTCGCTGAAGGAGGCGCTGGAGGTCGAGGATCTCGACCAGCGCCTCGCGCTCACCAGCGTCTCGCAGCCGCTGATCTTCGCGATCCAGAGCGCCTCGACCACGGCGCTGCGCGCCCGCGGCCTGAACCCGGCCTACGTGCTCGGCCACAGCGTCGGCGAGATCGCAGCCGCCGAGGCCGCCGGCATCCTCAGCCTCGAGCAGGCCGTGCGGGTCATCTTCTACCGCAGCCACCACCAGGAGACGACGCGCGGCCAAGGCACCATGGCGGTGCTGCTCATGCCCGTCGAGGAGGTGCCGGGCGCGTTGAAGGAGTTCCCCGCCCTCGACATCGCCGCCTACAACAGCCCGAAGGCCGTGACCGTCGCGGGGCCGGTGGCCGACATCGACGCGGCGCTGAAGGCGCTCTCGCGCAAGCGCCGCCGCGGGCGCAAGCTCGACCTCGACTACCCCTTCCACGGCCGGATCATGGATCCGACCGAGAAGCCGCTGCTGCGCGACCTCGCGGGGTTGAAGCCGTCGTCCGGCACCACCCGCATGGTCTCGACCGTTACCGGCAAGGTTCTGGCGGGCGAGGAATTCGGCGCGACCTACTGGTGGCGCAACATCCGCGAGCCGGTCCGCTTCTGCGACGCGGTGCAGGAGGCGACCCGCCAGGGCGCCCGCATCTTCGTCGAGGTCGGACCCCGCGCGACCCTGATGTCCCATGTGGGCGACGCGATCGAGCCGCTCGGCATCGACAACGCCGTGGTCGGCGTGATGCACCGCAAGGATGCCGGCGGCGACCCGATCGCCAAGGCGGTCAGCGCCGCCCTGGTCCAGGGCGCGGCCGTGGACGAGGCCCTGCTGTTCGGCGCGGCGCCGAAGGGCGCGATCAGCCTGCCGACCTATCCCTGGCAGCGCCGCTCCTTCCGGCTGGCCGAGACCACCGAAAGCGTCGGCGCGACCTCGGCGCGGCACTACCACCCGCTGATCGGCTCGCGCACCACGCCCGACGGGCTTGAGTGGAACGGCTTCGTGGACACCGTGACGGTGCCCGAGCTCGACGACCACCGCATCGAGGGCCAGGCGATCATGCCCGGCGCCGGCTTCGTCGAGATGGCACTGGCCTGCGCCCGCGAGGCCCTGCGCAGCGACGAGATCGTGCTCGCCGACTTCGAGATCCACGCGCCGATGGTGTTCAACGAGGAGGCGCTGCGCGAGGTCGCGGTGCGTCTCTCAGGGTCGGGCAACGGCATCCAGGTGCTGAGCCGCCCGCGCCTCGCGCAGACGCCCTGGCAGCTCCACGCCTCCGCCAAGGTGGTCGAGGGCCATTTCTCCCCGGCCGTCGCACCCGACGTCGAGATGCCCGAGGACCGCGCGGTCACGGGCGAGGCGCTCTACGCCCAGGCGCTCGCCGCCGGGCTCGGCTTCGGCCCGAGCTTCCGGCAGGTCGCGCTCTCGGCCCGCCTCGACGATCAGACCATCGTCTCCGACCTCGTGCCGGCGGAGGCTGACGCCCGCTACGGCCTCGTGCCGGCGCGGCTCGACGCCTGCTTCCACGGCCTGATCCTGCTCTTCGCGGATCTCCTCGGCGAGAATGCCGGCAAGGCCTACATCCCGGTCCGCTTCGGCGAGATCCGCCTCGTGAAGCCCGGCGTGTCGATCGCCCGCGCGGTGATCCGCACCCGCCGCTGCAACGAGCGCAGCATCCTGGCTGACTTCACAGTTCTGGATGCCGACGGTGAGGTCGTCGCCACGATCCGCGAGGGCCGGTTCCAGGCACTGCGCGCCAAGGGCGGCGACGATCTCGCAGCCTACGCGATCACCCAGACCACGGAACTCGCCACCGAGCCGACCGCCGTGCCGATGGAAAGGCGCCCGACCATCGCGGCGCGCCTGAAGCCGGCCGTTGATGCGGCGAGTGCCGAAGCCGATGCCGCCCTCTCGCCGGGCCACCTCCTGCTGGAAGGTTGGGCTACCTCGCTGGCCTACCGGCTGGCCTCCGGCCTCGCCCAGGCTGGTAAGGTCGCGGCCGACACCCGCGTACCGGACGAGCTGCGCCCGTGGCTCGTCAACGCGCTGCTGGCGCTGGAGAGCAGCGGTCTCGCCGAGCAGGCGGGCTCCGCCTGGACGCTCAACGACGGCTCGGCGCTCCCCGCGCCGGACGAGATCGTGCGCTGGATCGCGGCCGACCATCCGGAACTCTCGGCCGAGCTGGTGCTCGTCGCCGACGTCGGCGCCCTGGTCGAGCGCCTGCTCGCAGGCCAGCTCACCGAGGCCCCGGCCCTGCCGCAGAACGCGCTCGACGCCTTCACGCTGCGCAGCGCCACCGCCCGCCACGCCGCGGACGTGGTCGCCCGCATCACCGAGGCGGCGCGCGAGCGCCTGCCGAAGGACCGGGCGCTGCGCATCCTCCAGGTGGGCTTCGGTCCGCTCTCTGCCCAGGTCGCGACCTTCGCGGACGAGGTCGAGGCGCGGCTCACCGTGTTCGACACCGACCGGCGTCTAGCCGAGCGCGCCCGCCTCGCCCTGCCGCGCGGCGTCACCGTGGCGGAGACCGCCGAGGAACTGCCGGCGGCGGGCTTCGACCTCGTGCTGACGAGCGGCGCCCTGCACCGCGGCGCTCGCGAGCTGCCCCGCCAGCTCGCCGACGCGCTCGCCACCGGCGGCCTCTTGGTTGCGGTCGAGCCCGGCGCCTCGCTGTTCCGCGATCTCGTCTTCGGCCTCACCCCCGGCTGGTTCGAGGCGGGCGTCGGCGACCTCCCCGTGGGCCGGCTCGACGACATCGCGGGCTGGCAGCGCACCCTCAGCGCCACCGGCCTCGTCAGCGTCTCGGCGGAGCGCGCGGCCTCGGCCAACGGCGACGACCTACTCCTCGTCGCCGAGGCGCCGGCCCGCCCGGCCCCGGCGCCGGCCCAGACCTTCGCCTTCGTCATCGGCTCGGACGACGAGTTCGCGGCCGAGACCGCCTCCTCGCTCGCCACCCTGCTGGTGGCGAGCGGCGTCCACGTCTCGATCATCCTCGATTCCGACGCCTCCCTGATGGAGCTGGAGCGGGAGACCCCCGACACGGTGGTGTTCCTGGCCGGCGCCTTCACACGTGGCGGCGAGGCGGCCGAGCGCCTGCGCGACCGCTGCCTCAGCCTGAAGCGCTGCATCGAACATCTGGGCGCGCGCCAGACCCGGCTCTGGGTCGTGGCCCCGGGTGCCACGCGCGAGCGCGGCGGACAGGCCACCAACGTCGAGGCCGGCGTCTGGGCCTTCTCGCGCACCCTCGCCAACGAGGTGCAGAACCTCGACGTGCGCCGCATCGATCTCGCGCCCGAGATGTCCTCCAAGCGCGCCTCCGAGCGCCTGCGCGACCTCATCCTCTCGGGGACCCCCGAGACCGAGATCGTGCTGGACGAGGACCGCACGCAGGTGGTCCGCTTCCACCCGGGCGCCGCGCGCCGCCGCGCCGCGGACACCGTGCCGGCGGAGGCCGCGCGTCTGGAGCGCAGCAACACCGGCGGCCTCAACGAGATGGTCTGGGGCCCGGCCGAGCGCCGCAAGCCCGGGCCCGGCGAGGTCGAGATCGCCGTCGAGGCGACCGGCCTCAACTTCCGCGACGTACTCTGGGCGCTCTCGATGCTCCCGGAGGAGATCCTGGAGGACGGCTTCGCCGGTCCCCGCCTGGGCCTTGAATGCGCCGGCCGCGTCGCGGCGGTGGGCCCGGGCGTCGCGACCTTCAAGGTCGGCGATCCGGTCGTGGCCTTCGCCCAGTCGGGCTTCGCCACCCACATCGTCGTGCCGGACCTCGTGGTGGCACCTGCTCCCGATGGGCTCGACCCGATGGCGGCGGCGACCGTGCCGGTGGCCTTCCTCACCGCCTATTACGGGCTCGTCTCGCTGGCCCGCCTGCGGCGCGGCGAGTGGGTGCTGGTCCATGGCGGCGCGGGCGGCGTCGGCCTCGCCGCGCTCCAGATCGCCAAGCTGAAGGGCGCGCGCGTCATCGCGACGGCCGGCTCGCGCGAGAAGCGGGCGCTGGTGAAGGCGCTCGGCGCCGAGCACGTGCTGGATTCGCGCTCGCTCGCCTTCGTGGACGAGATCCGGGCGATCACGGGTTCCGGCGTCGACGTGGTGCTCAACAGCCTGTTCGGCGAGGCGATGGAGCGCTCGCTCAACGCGCTCAAGCCCTTCGGCCGCTTCGTGGAGCTGGGCAAGCGCGACTACGTCGCCAACACCCATATCGGCCTGCGCCCGTTCCGCCGGAATCTCTCCTACTTCGGCGTCGATCTCGATCAGGTGCTCCAGCATCAGGGCGAGGACGGGGCGCGGCTGTTCCGCGAGGTCATGGCGCTGTTCGGCGAGGGTGGGCTGAAGCCCCTGCCCTTCCAGCCCTTCACGGCGGAGGAGACCTCCGACGCCTTCCGGCTGATGCAGCAATCCGGCCATATCGGGAAGATCGTCATCAGCCCGCCAAAGGCCGGCCGCGTGCCGGCCGCGCAGCGCTCCAGCTTCGCGATCTCGGACCGGGGTGCGCACCTCGTCACCGGCGGCCTCGGCGGCTTCGGCCTAGAGGCGGCGCGCTGGCTCGCGGATCGCGGCGCTCGGCACATCGTGCTCTGCGGCCGCAAGGGCGCGGCGAGCGAGGAGGCGAAGGCGGCGGTGGCCGAACTCGCGGCCCGCGGCGTCACCGTCGAGGCGCCGGCGGTGGACATAACCAGCCGCGCCGCGGTCGACCGGCTGATCGCGGGCATCGAGGCCAGGGGCGGCCGGCTCGCGGGCGTGATCCACGCGGCGGCCGTGCTGCAGGACGGCCTGATCGCCAACATCGATGCGGCCAATCTCGACGCGGTGATCGGCCCGAAGGTGATCGGCGCCCAGCACCTCGACGCGGCGACCCGCGACCGTCAGCTCGACTACTTCGTGGTGTTCTCCTCGGCCACCACCTTCATCGGCAACCCGGGCCAGGGTGCGTACGTCGCCGCCAACGGTTTCATGGAGGGACTGGCCCGTCAGCGCCGCCGCCGGGGGCTGCCGGCGCTCGCGGTCGCCTGGGGCGCTATCGGCGATGTCGGCATGCTCGCCCGGAACAAGGCGGTCATGGAGACCCTCGCTTCCCGCGTCGGCGTCACGCCGATGGAGGCGCGCCGCTGCCTCGACCTGATGGAAGAGGCGCTGCAGGCCCAGGGCGAGAGCCCGGACGAGGCGGTGGTCGCCATCGCGGCGATGCATTGGGGCAAGGCGCGCGAGCGCCTCGCCACGCTGAAGTCGCCGAGCTACAGCGACCTCGGCTCCGATCAGCAGGCGGAGGCCGGCACCGTCGCGACGATCAACATCGCCGCGCTGCTCAAGGGCGGCGATCTCGACACGGTTCGCAAGACCGTGGCCGACGCGATCGTCGAGGATATCGCCCGCATCCTGCGCCTGCCGAAGGACGATATCAGCCGCGTGCGCCAGCTCTCGGAGATCGGCCTCGACTCGCTGATGGGCGTGGAACTCGGCGCCAGCCTGCAGGAGCGCTTCGGTCTCGACTCGCCCCCGGCCGGCCTGTCCTCGGGTCTCACGGTGAACGAGCTGTCCGAGACCTTAATTCAGGCGGTTTCGGCGCCCATGGACGAGGCCGCCGGCGTCGCGCTCAGCCTCGCCTCGAAGCATGTCGGCAGCGAGGTCGACGCGGCCGCGATCGCGCCGTTCCAGGACCTCGTCGAGCAGAACAGTCGCGAGATCAAAGAGATCCTTCCATGAGCAATCCGAAGCCGGACGGGGGGCGCGCCGCTCTGGCAGGTTTTGTGACGAACCGGCTGGGTCGCGCGCCGACCCGGCCGCAGCCGGTCCGGGCCCCGGAGCCCGCGCAGGATCCCGCGATCCTCAGCTTCGAGTCGCTGCCGGGCTACCGCGAGTTGAAACTGCAGCGCTCGGCCGCCGACCTGATCGGGCTCGGCAACCCGTTCTTCCACGTCCACGAGACGAAGGCCGGCGCGACGACCCGCATCGAGGGCCGTCCCTTCGTCAACTTCTCGTCCTATGACTATCTTGGGCTCAACGGGCACCCGAAGGTGAGCGCGGCGGCCAAAGCGGCCATCGACGCCTTCGGCACCTCGTCCTCTGCGAGCCGCGTGGTGGCGGGCGAGCGCCCGGGCCATATCAGTCTGGAGAAGGCGCTGGCCGCTCATTACCGCGTCGATGCCTGCGTGGTGATGGTGAGCGGGCACGCCACCAACGTGACCACGATCGGCGCGTTGCTCGAGGCGGGCGACGTGATCTACCACGACGCGCTCAGCCACAACTCGATCGTCACCGGCGCCCAGCTCTCGGGCGCGCAGCGGCGCTCCTTCGCCCACAACGATCTCGACGCGCTGGAAACCCTGCTCCAGGCGACCCGCCACGAGCACCGCCGGGCGCTGATCGTGGTCGAGGGCCTCTACAGCATGGACGGCGACGCGCCGGACCTCGCCGGCCTCGTCGCGCTGAAAGAGCGCTACAACGCGTGGCTGATGGTGGACGACGCCCACGGGCTCGGCGTTCTCGGCCGGACCGGCGCGGGCCTGTTCGAGCATGCCGGGATCGACCCGAAGGCGGTCGATATCTGGATGGGCACCTTCTCGAAGACGCTCTCCGGCTGCGGCGGCTACATCTGCGGTCCGGCGGCGCTCGTCGAGTACCTGAAGTGCACGGCCGGCGGCTTCGTCTACAGCGTCGGCATGTCGCCGCCGCTCGCCGCCGCGGCGGAGGCGTCGCTTGCCGTGATGCAGGCCGAGCCTGAGCGGGTCGAGCGCCTGCGCCAGAACGGCCGCCTCTTCCTCGACTGCGCCAGGAAGCACGGGCTCGACACCGGCTTCAGCTTGGGGCTCGCGGTGATCCCGGTGATCGTGGGCGACTCTCTGAAGTCGGTGACGCTCTCCCACCGCCTGTACAAGCGCGGCATCAACGTGCAGCCGATCATCCACCCGGCCGTGCCGGAGCGGGCCTCGCGGCTGCGCTTCTTCATGACCTCAGAGCACGAAGCCGACCAGATCCGCGACACCGTCGCGGCGGTGGCGGAGGAGCTCGCGGCGATCGAGCAGGGCGGCTCGCTGATCGAGCAGTTGCTGGCGAAGCGCGCCTGAGCCGCTATCGACGGTGCGGCCTGCTCGGCCGCACCATGTTGCGCGCGTGCGTGAACGCCTGAGACGCGCGCAATCGCTTCCCGTCAATCCGCTCTAGCCGACGCGCATCCACTCCCCCCTGTGCGAGGGAGAGAGAGCGTGGCGGGTTCCGCACACGCTCCGCGAAGCTGGAAATCCGCGTCGGATCCGATCCGCGCCGCATCCGGGCGTCCTGTAGAAGCCGAATGGGCACACCGCGACGCCTCGGCCGCGCGGTGCGGGAGAGGCCTTTCGCCCCTCCCCTTCGCCTCACAGGCCGCGGTTGGCGCCCGGGACGATGCTGGTGCCGGAGCCGCTGCCGAAGGGCTCGTAGCGGGTCAGGCCGCGGAAGAGCTGGCTGAGGAAGGCGCGGTCCTGGCCGCTGGTCGGCGTGGTGCGCTCGATGAAGTCGAACACCTTGCCGTCCTGCAGCCCGTAGAGGGCCACGCGCTCCACCTTGAAGGCGGGGGTGAAGTAGACCGCCGTCACCTTCTGGTCGTCCACGCGCTCGCCCAGGAACATCACCGTGCGGCTGGTGTTCTGCGAGATGTAGTACCAGGACTTGTTGCCGACCGTGGACACCGTCGAGGGCGTGCCGAGGGTCTGCAGCACCTGCTCGGCGCTCATGCCGGGCTTCACCGCGGCGAGCGCGGTCTGGTCGATCTGATAGCCGTGGCGGATTTCCTCGCCGATACAGCCCGAGAGGGCGACGCCGAGGCCGCCGAGAAGGGCGGCACGCGCCAGTGACGAGACGAGACGGCGCCGCATCGGCCCCCCTTGCAGTCGCTGTGTTGGAAGGCGTGCACGCGCCCGGAAACGACGCCCGCCACGCTTGCACCTTGACGGTGGGTTGCCGTACCGCGGGGTTATGGCTTTGACAAGGCAAGCTCGGCCACAGGGCCGGGGAGAAGCCGGCCGCACCGGCGAGGACGTGAGATGATCGCCCGATTCTTCCGCCGCGAGGATGCCCGGCGGCGCCTGATCGAGACGCTGCACCTGCGCATCAACGAGGCCTCGCGGGCCCCGGCCCTCTACGCAGACCTCGGCGTGCCCGACAGCGTCGAGGGGCGGTTCGAGGCCCTGTGCCTGCACGTCATCCTCGTGCTGCGCCGGATGCGAGGCTTGCCCGATCCCGCCTCCGACGTGGCGCAGGATCTCGTCAACTCAGTCTTCCTGCAGCTCGACGCGGCTCTGCGCGAACTCGGCGTCGGGGATTTCGGCGTGCCCAAGCGCATGAAGAAGCTCGGCGCGGCCTTCTACGGCCGGGCGGAGGGCTACGACGCGGCGCTCGACGCGGGCGATATGGCGGCCCTGCGCGCGGCGCTCGCCCGCAACGTACTCGGCCAGGACGGCGCGGAGCACGCGCCCGCCGACGCCGCCGGGCTCGCGGCCTACGTGCGGGCAGCGGCCGAGGCGCTCGAGGGCAGCGACCTCGACGGGCTGCTGGAGGCTGGGCCACGCTTTCCCGAGCCGGCCGCCTTCAAGGATTCAGGAGTGAGTGCATGAGAAACGCCGACAAGCCCGGCCCGCTCTCGCGGGTGGTGAACGTCGACCGCCTGCCCCAGGGGCGCGGCAGCGTAACCGTCGAGGCAAGCCCGGCGGAGGCCGAGGCGCTGGCCCGGGACTTCAAGATTCCGGCGATCCGCGACCTCGTCGGCCGCTTCGACATCGCGGGCTCGATGAACCGCCTGCGGGTGACCGGGACGGTGGAGGCTGAGGTCACGCAGGTCTGCAGCGTGACGTTGGAACCCTTCGAGTCGCGGGTGAGCGAGCCCGTCGAGGTCGAGTTCACCGACACCGACCAGTTCGCGGGCACCGACGCCGAGGAGGCCGACGTGCCGGACCCGATCGTCGGCGGACGCGTCGATTTCGGCGCGCTGACCGCCGAGTTCCTGGCGCTCGGGCTCGATCCCTATCCGCGCAAACCCGGCGTCGCGTTCGAGCCGGTCCAGGTCGGTGAGGACCCGAACCCCTTCGCCGCCCTGGAGCGCTTGCGCGACGAGAAGGGGTGAGGCTGGGGGCGCTGCAACCCGCACGCCGCAGAAATCGTTTGCCCGTTGGGGCTGGATCGCTATTTTCCGGCGCGCCGGGCAAGGCTCGCCGCGTCGGCCGATGGCGGGAGGGACCCGCCGCCGGAGCGGTGCGCGTCGCCCGCTCCACACCTGCTCCCGTCCGCGCGAACGGCCCGGCGTCCAACGCCCGTCCGACGCCGCTGCAAAGGCCGCGATCGCCAGAGACCATGTCAGAACGCGTGTGCATCTCGCTCGACGCCATGGGCGGCGATCACGGGCCCTCGACGGTCGTGCCGGGCGCCGCGATCGCGCTGGAGCGGCATCCCGGGACGCGCTTCATCATGTTCGGCGACGAGGCCGTGGTCGGCCCGTTGATCGAGGCCGAGCCGCGCCTGAAGGGCGCCGTGGAGCTGCGCCACACCACCTACGCCATCGCGATGGACGACAAGCCGAGCCAGGCAGTCCGCCAGGGCCGGGGCAAATCCTCGATGTGGCGCGCCATCCAGGCGGTGCGCGACGGCGAGGCCGACGCCGCCGTCTCGGCCGGCAATACCGGCGCCCTCATGGCGATGTCGAAGATCTGCCTGAAGACCATGGCGGGCATCGAGCGCCCGGCCATCGCCTGCCTGTGGCCGACGGTCCGCGGCGAGAGCGTGGTGCTCGATGTCGGCGCCACCATCGGCACGGATGCCGAGCACCTCGTCGAGATGGCCGTGATGGGCTCGGCCATGGCCCGCATCGTGTTCGACCTGGAGCGCCCGACGGTCGGCCTCTTGAACGTCGGCACCGAGGAGATGAAGGGCAACGAGGCCGTGAAGGAGGCCGCCCGCCTGCTGCGCGAGCACGATGCCGCCAATTTCTCGTACCATGGCTTCGTCGAGGGCACGGATCTCGGCCGCGGCACCGTGGACGTGGTGGTGACCGAGGGCTTCACCGGCAACATCGCCCTGAAGACCGCGGAGGGCACCGCCAAGCAGATCTCCAGCTACCTGCGCTCGGCCATGACGCGCACGCTCTCGGCCAAGATCGGCGCGCTCTTCGCCCGGCAGGCCTTCCGGGCGCTGAAGGACAAGATGAACCCGAGCCGGGCCAACGGCGGCGTGTTCCTCGGGCTGGAAGGCATCGTCATCAAGAGCCACGGCTCGGAGAACGCGGCGGGCTTCGCCTCGGCGGTCGATCTCGCCCACGACATGGCCCGCCACGACCTGATGCGCACGATCCGCGATATGCTGGACGAGACGCCGACCACGATGGCGCGAGTCTAGGGGCGCGCCGGAGCGTATGACACCGCCCGCCGACGCTGCGGGCCCGGAACCTCAGAGGCCGCTTCCGATCGGAACCGGGTACGGCCTCGAACGCGTTCCGGTCGATGAGGGAAGGAGCGCGGCGAGCCGAAAGGGCCCGGGCGCTCCGGGAAGGAACACGATGACAAGCCTGCGTTCCGTCGTGGTCGGCACCGGATCGAGCCTGCCCGCCCGGGTGGTGACCAATGCCGAGCTCACAGAGCGGGTCGACACCTCCGACGAGTGGATCGTTCAGCGCACCGGCATCCGGCAGCGCTACCTCGCGGCCCCCGAGGAGACCACCTCGGTTCTCGGTACCCGCGCCGCGCAGGCCGCGCTCGACGATGCCGGGTTGTCGGCCGACGACATCGACCTCGTGATCTGCGCCACCTCGACGCCCGACCACACCTTTCCGTCGACCGCGACACAGATCCAGGCGGCGCTCGGCATCCGGCAGGGCGCGGCCTTCGACCTGCAGGCGGTCTGCGCGGGCTTCGTCTTCGCGGTCACCACAGCCGACAAGTTCCTGACGACCGGCGGCGCGCGGCGCGCCCTCGTGATCGGCGCCGAGACCTTCTCGCGCATCGTCGACTGGGAGGACCGCACCACCTGCGTGCTGTTCGGCGACGGCGCGGGCGCGATCGTGCTGGAGGCGCGCGAGGCCGAGGCGGCGGAGGGGCGCGGCGTGCTCTCCTCCAGTCTGCGTTCGGACGGACGGCACCGGGACAAGCTCTACGTGGACGGCGGTCCGGGCTCCACCGGCACCACGGGGCACCTGCGCATGGAGGGCCGCGAGGTCTTCCGCTTCGCGGTGGGCTCCGTCACCGACGTGATCGTGGAAGCGCTGGAGCGCGCCGGGACGACGGCCGCCGACCTCGACTGGTTTGTGCCGCACCAGGCCAACCGCCGCATCATCGAGGCCTCGGCCGACAAGATCGGCATCGCCCGCGACAAGATCGTGCTCACCGTCGACCGGCACGGCAACACCTCGGCCGCCTCGATCCCGCTGGCCCTCGACGTCGCCCGCCGGGACGGGCGCATCCGCGAGGGCGACCTCGTGATGATCGAGGCGATCGGCGGCGGCTTCAGCTGGGGCGCTGCGCTGATCCGCTGGTAGGCCGCCGAGATTTCCGCGGGCGAGGCGCGGGCGCGTGGTTGACCCCGGCCGAGGCGCCGATTAGCGTGCCGGATCATAGGGATACGTCGCAGCCGGCGCCGTTCCGGACAATCTCCGAGGGGGGTAGGCATGACGGGCAAGACGGTCACACGCGCCGATCTGAGCGAGGCCGTCTACCAGCAGGTCGGTCTGTCGCGGGCGGAATCCGCGGCGCTCGTCGAGACCGTCCTCTCCGAGATCTGCACCTGCCTCGCCGAGGGCGAGACCGTGAAGCTGTCCTCCTTCGGTTCCTTCGTGGTGCGCAGCAAGGGCCGCCGGGTTGGGCGCAACCCCAAAACCGGCGTCGAGGTCGAGATCGAGCCCCGGCAGGTGATGGTGTTCAAGCCCTCGAACGTCCTGAAAGCCCGCATCAACGGATCGCATGTCGGCAACGGCGCCGACGAGGCCGACGACGATTGAGCCCCCGGGCCCCTCAGCAGCCCCGGCAGATCGAGCCCAGGGTCGAGCGCATCTTGGTGTCCCACGCCTTGTTGCGGGCTTCGGCGGCCTTCTGCGCCTTGATCATGGCGGCCTCGTTCGTCGGTTTCATGGGCGCACCGGCGACCATGCCGGGCGGCTTGGTCTGACCCGTCGCGGTCAGGCTGCGCCCCGCACGGGGCGCGCCGGGGTCGGCACCGGGCTGCGCCAGCACCGGTGCGGCGCCGAGGGTCAGGGCCAGCAGCGCGGTGGCGGCGCGCGGCACGAGATGGCACGTGAGACGGCGCATGGACGAGAATCTCCCGGGACCCGGGCGGGGCCCCTCGTTCCTGGGCGCGCAGGATCGGACGCGCGCCCGCCGAGAGTATGACAGCGCCGCCGTGCTTGGAAGGTAACAGAGGGGGTGCCCGTGAGACCTGTTGGGTCCGGACCGGCGACGGACAGGCGCACCCGGGTCGCCGACGCCCTGCGGCGCCTCGCCCCGCGCCTGCCCGAATTCGAGAGCGAGGCCACGGTCGATCGGGCGCTCCTGAGCCCCGGCCTGCGCAACGCCGCTCCCGAGACCGCCGCCCGGCTCGCGCTGCTCGCCTACGCGCGCCACGTCTTCACGGAGTACGACGACCTGCTCGCCGACGGCTACGACCGCGACAGCGCCCGGCACTTCGTGCTCGACGAGTTGAACGCGGTGCTCACCGGATGGGGCGCCGCGCCGATTCCTGAGGACGCGCCGGACGCGGGCGAGGATCCTGCCGAATTGTGAGGCGCGCCGTCACGCGAGCCTGCTAGAGACCCTGCGGCTTCAACCAACCAAGGATTCAGAGTGCCATGAAGATCAGTGCGCGCAATGTGCTCAAGGGCAAGGTCGTCTCGGTGGAGAAGGGCGCCACCACGGCACACGTGAAGATCGAGATCGCGCCCGGTCAGGTTGTGACCTCGGCGATCACCAACGATTCGGTCGAGGCGCTGCAGCTCGCGGTGGGCTCCGACGCCTACGCGGTGGTGAAGGCCTCCGACGTCATGGTGGCGGTGGACTGAGCGAAGGCGGGGATCGCCCACGCGGCGCGTTGCGACGGGCCGGGCCGCGCGGGTAGAAGGGACGCCCGAAGGCGCCCCCCGGACAATCCATCGATGAAGATCCTCGGCATCGAGACCACCTGCGACGAGACCGCCGCCGCCATCGTCGCGCACGACGAGGCGGGCGGCGCCTCCATCCTCGCCAACGAGGTGCTGAGCCAGATCGCCGAGCACGCGGCCTATGGCGGGGTCGTGCCGGAGATCGCCGCGCGCGCCCATGTCGAGGTGCTCGACCGACTCATCGACCGCGCCCTCGACCGGGCGGGAATCGGGCTGCGCGATCTCGACGGCATCGCGGTGGCGGCCGGGCCCGGCCTGATCGGCGGCGTGCTGATCGGCCTCGTCACCGCCAAGACGCTCGCCCTCGTCACCCGCAAGCCGCTGCTGGCGGTCAACCACCTGGAGGCGCACGCGCTGACCGCGCGCCTCACGGACGGGCTGGCCTTCCCCTACCTGCTGCTGCTGGCCTCGGGCGGCCACACCCAGCTCGTCGCCGTGAAGGGTGTCGGCCAGTACGTGCGCCTCGGCGGCACCATCGACGACGCGATCGGCGAGGCGTTCGACAAGGTCGCCAAGCTCCTCGGACTCGGCTACCCGGGCGGTCCGGAAGTCGAGCGCATGGCCGAATCCGGCGATCCCGAGCGCTTCGCCCTGCCCCGCCCCATGCTCGGACGGCGCGAGGCGGATTTTTCGCTCTCCGGCCTCAAGACGGCGCTCCGCATCGAGGCCGAGCGGATCGCGCCGCTGGCCGAGCGCGACGTCGCCGACCTCTGCGCGAGCTTCCAGGCGGCGATCACCGACGTGGTCGTGGACCGGGCGCGCGTGGCTCTGCGCGCCTTCTCGGGCGTGGCGGGTCACCCGACCGCCCTGGTGGCGGCCGGCGGCGTTTCGGCCAACGGCGCGATCCGCCGGGCGCTCGCGGCGCTCGCGGGCGAGGCCGGCCTCGCCTTCGTGGCGCCGCCCCTCCAGCTCTGCGGCGACAACGGCGCGATGATCGCCTGGGCCGGCCTGGAGCGCCTGCGCCTCGGGCTGACCGACGACCTCACCGTGCCGGCCCGCGCCCGCTGGCCCTTCGCCGAGAAGCCCGCCGCCGCGGTCGCGGTGTGAGGGCGCCCCGCCTCGTCCTGCCGCGCGGCAATTTCTCGGACAACCGCGCGGCAGTGACCGCCCAGCCCCTCGCGGCGGCGAGCGTGGCGGACCCGCAGGCGCGCTGGCGCGACCTTGTGGACCGGCGGCTGCCGGAAGCCGCCCGCGCCCGTCCGGACTGGCCCGTGCGTCGCGACCACGGCTTCGCCCGCGTTCTTCTCGACAACGCCTGCGGCGGTCCCTGGCGCGAGAGCGTGTGCGCGCCCGCCTGGGCCAACATGCCGCCGGAGCGCCTCGCCCTGGCGACCGAACTCGGCGAGGCCCTGCTCTCGGGACGCGCGGATCTGCACCTCCTGAACCGCCGCTCGCTGCTCTGGCGCGGCAAGGAGCGCGCGCCGCCGGCGCCCGACGAGATCGTCGAGCCGGGCGGCCTCCTGCTGCGGCGCTGGCGGCGGGGCGACGACGCGCCCTTCGCCGCGCTGAACGCCGATCCGGCCGTGATGGCGCACTTCCCCAGCCTGCGCAGCCGCGCCGAGAGCCTGAACGAGGCGCGCGCCTTCGATCGCCGCTTCGAGGCGGACGGGTTCGGCCCCTGGGCGGTCGAGGAGGCGGGCCGCTTCGTCGGCTTCGTCGGAGCCTTGCGGATGATGCGGCCGATGCCCTTTCCGGACGGCGAGCGGCCGGGCGAGGGCGTCGAGATCGGCTGGCGGCTCGCCCGCGAGGCCTGGGGACGGGGCATCGCCACGCGCGCGGCCCGCGCCGCGCTCGCCGACCTGTTCGGACGCTGCGGCGTGCCCGCGGTCGTGGCCTACACGGCGGAGGGGAATCTCGCCTCGCGCCGGGTGATGGAGCGGCTGGGGATGCGCCCGGATGGCGCCTTCGCCCATCCGGCCATCGCGGCGGATCATCCCTTGAGCCGCCATATCCTGTATCGCTTGGCGGCGCGGCATCGCCCCGGAGAGAGCGCATGAGCCAGAACGGATCGGTCGCGGTGATCGGCGGCGGCGCCTGGGGCACGGCGCTCGCCAACGCTGTGGCGGGCCGCCATCCGGTGACCCTGTGGCTGCGCGACGCGGAGGCCGCCACGCGGATCGAGGAGGCCCGCGAGAACGCCCGCTACCTGCCGGGCGTGCCGCTTCACCCGGCGATCCGGGCGACCGCGGATGCGGGCCGCCTGCGCGAGGCCGTCACGGTGCTCCTCGTCACCCCGGCCCAGACCGCCCGCGCGGTGATCGGGCAGCTCGGGGGCCACCTGCCGCCGGGCGCGCCCGTCGTGCTCTGCGCGAAGGGCATCGAGCGCGGCACGGACGCCTTCATGAGCGCGGTCGCGGCCGATTGCCTGCCAGCGGGCACACCGGTCGCGGTGCTCTCCGGCCCGAGCTTCGCGGCGGACGTCGCCCGCAACCTGCCGACCGCCGTGACGCTCGCCGCAGCGGAGGCCGGCCTCGCGGCCGACCTCGCGCACCGCCTCTCCGGGCCGACCTTGCGCCTCTACCACACCGACGACGTGCGCGGCGTCGAGATCGGCGGGGCGGGCAAGAACGTGCTGGCGATCGCCTGCGGCATCGTGGCGGGCAGCGGTCTCGGCGAGAGCGCGCGCGCCGCGCTGATTGCCCGGGCTTTCGCGGAGCTGATGCGCTTCGCCCGGGCCTATGGCGGGCGGCCCGAGACGCTGATGGGCTTGTCGGGCCTCGGAGACCTCGTGCTCACTGCTTCCTCGCCGCAATCCCGCAACTTCGCCTTCGGCGAGCGGTTGGGTGCCGGCGCCTCGCCGGAGGCCGCCGCGGGCGGCAAGCTGGCGGAGGGCGCCTTCACGGCCGCGGCGCTGGTGGCGCTCGCTCGGGCGCGAGGGGTCGAGATGCCGATCGCCGAGGCGGTGGCCGACATCGTGTCGGGCGCAACGCGGGTCGACGCGGTGGTGACGCGGCTGATGGCGCGGCCGCTGAAGGGCGAGGCGGAGTAGGCCGCGGTTCGAACCTCGCTGCCCCGCCAGAGATCCTCCCTCCCCACCGTGTGGGGAGAGAGGAGAAACCTCAGCGCTGGCGGCGGGCGACGCTGACCACGTTGGAGGCCCGCGCCTTCCGCTCGGGCAGGACCTCGTTCACCTTGGCGACGATGGCGGCTGCATCGAGCCCGGCCTCGGCGTACATCCGGTCCGGCGTGTCGTGGTCCTGGTAGGCGTCCGGCAGCGTCATCGTGCGGACCCGGACCCGCATCGCGTCCAGCACGCCCCGCTCCGACAGGAGATGCAGCACCATCGCGCCGAAGCCGCCGCGCGAGCCCTCCTCCAGCGTGATCAGAACCTCGTGGCTCGCCGCCAGGTCCAGGATCATCCCCTCGTCCAGCGGCTTGGCAAAGCGCGCATCCGCCACCGTCACGGCGACCCCCGCCTCCTCCAGCTGGTCGGCCGCCTTCAGCGCCTCAGAGAGACGCGTGCCGAGCGACAAGAGCGCCACCCGCGCACCCTCGGGACGCCGCAGGATCCGCCCGCGCCCGATCGCAAGCGCCTCGCCCCGCTCGGGAAGCTCAACCCCCACGCCCTCGCCGCGCGGGTAGCGCAGCGCGATCGGCCCTGAGTCGTGCGTGTGACAGGTCGCCACCATGTGCACCAGCTCGGCCTCGTCGGCGGCCGCCATCACCGTCATGTTCGGCAGGCAGCAGAGGTAGGCCAGATCGAAGGCGCCCGCATGCGTGGCGCCATCCGCCCCCACCAGTCCCGCCCGGTCCAGGCAGAAGCGCACGGGCAGGTTCTGCAGGGCCACGTCGTGCACGACCTGATCGTAGGCGCGCTGCAGGAAGGTCGAGTAGATCGCCACGAACGGCCGGTAGCCCTCGGTCGCCAGACCGCCCGCGAAGGTGACCGCGTGCTGCTCGGCGATGCCGACGTCGAAGGTGCGGCTCGGATGCGCCTTGCCGAACAGGTCGATGCCGGTGCCGCCCGGCATCGCCGCGGTGATCGCCACCACCTTCGGGTCGGCGTCGGCCGCCTTGATCAGGCTCTCGCCGAAGACGCGGGTATAGGCCGGGGCGTTCGGCTTGGCCTTGGCCTGGACGCCTGAGACCACGTCGAACTTGACCACGCCGTGGTAGCGGTCGGCGCTGGCCTCGGCCGGCGCGTAGCCCTTGCCCTTCTGGGTGACGACGTGGAGCAGGATGGGCCCGTGCTCGGCGTCGCGCACGTTCTTGAGGATGGGCAGGAGGTGGTCGAGGTTGTGCCCGTCGACCGGTCCCACGTAGTGGAAGCCCATCTCCTCGAACATGGTGCCCCCGCCCACCACGAGCGAGCGGGCATACTCCTCGGCCGCCGCCGCGCGCTGGTAGATGGCTTTCGGCAGGAGCTGGCCGAGCTGCTTGGCGGTCTCGCGGAGCGAGCGGTAGGTGCCGCCGGAGGCCAGCCGGGCGAAGTAGGCCGACATGGCGCCGACAGGCGGCGCGATCGACATGTCGTTGTCGTTGAGGATGACGATGAGGCGCGAGTGCAGGGCGCCGGCATTGTTCATGGCCTCGTAGGCCATGCCGGCCGACATCGAGCCGTCGCCGATCACCGCGATGACGTTGCGGCGCTTCGGACTCTCGCGGCCGGCGGCCTTGGCCTCGGCCACGTCGAGGTCGCGGGCGACCGCCATGCCGAGGCCGGCGGAGATCGAGGTGGAGGAGTGGGCCGCGCCGAAGGGGTCGTAGACGCTCTCGCTCCGCTTGGTGAAGCCCGACAGGCCGCCGCCCTGGCGGAGCGTGCGGATGCGGTCGCGGCGTCCGGTGAGGATCTTGTGCGGGTAGGCCTGGTGGCCGACGTCCCAGATGATGCGGTCGTCGGGCGTGTCGAAGACGTGGTGCAGCGCGACCGTGAGCTCGACGACGCCGAGCCCGGAGCCGAGATGGCCGCCGGTAACGGAGACCGCGTCGATCATCTCGGCGCGCACGGCGTCGGCCACAGCCTGAAGGCGGCTCTCCGGCAGGCGGCGCAGGGCCGCCGGCTCCTCCAGACCCTCAAGGATCGACGTCACGCTCTCGTTCTCGGCCAAGGGGAACTCTTCCGTTCTTGAAGCTGTGCCGGATCGCGCCACGTCCCTCTCCGGCCATCTCGGGCGTGGTCCACGCGGCTGCCCCAGCGGGGCCGTGAACTCCGGGGGGACAGCAGACACAACCGCTGTCATGATAGTGCCAGTTACGGATGATCGGGCCCCCGATCAATGTTGGGGCGCGATTTTTTGCGATTTCGTGCCCCTGCGGCAACATGAGGTCCGCCCTTGAAGTCCGTTCGTTCATGCGGAATCACGCTGTTCTCGGGCCTCCTCTGGAGCCAAGCTTGGCTGAGTCAGGCATCGGCCGCACCGGGTCCTGTCGACGGCAATCTCACATTCGCGTGCGGCTTCCTCGGCGATTGCCCGCCCCGGACAGTGCCAGGCGGGCCGGACCGTGCCGTCCAGCCGTTCCGCAGCAGCCTGGGACGCCCCTGCGGCTGGCGCGAGCGCCCGACCCTGCAGGGACCGCGGAGGGTGCGGATGTGCTACTGAGGCGCGCCATCGCCGTCGCGCTCCTCCTCGCGGCTACACCGGCCGCGGCAGAGACGGCCTGTCCCGAACACTTCGCCGACGGGCGCGTCCCGGCGCTCACAAACCCGAAGCTCGCGGCGCGTACCCTGCCGCTGTGCTTCGAGGCCTTCGCGCTGCTGCACTCGGGTGCCTCGCGCACACCCCTCTACGCTGCCGAGCGGCTGACGCGGGAGAGCGTCACCGCGGCGCGGGCGGTCGCGCGCGACGACAGCTTCCACGAGGAGGATCGGCTGCCCGCGGTCGACCGCTCGGAGCTGGAAGACTACGTCCATTCGGGCTTCGACCGCGGCCATCTGGCGCCAGCCGGCGACATGCCCACCCCGACTGCGCAGGGTCAGTCGTTCAGCCTCGCCAACATCGTCCCGCAGAACCGCGCCTTCAACCGCGGCCTCTGGGCCGGCATCGAGGAGAGCGTGCGGCGTCTCGCGAGCGAGCGAGGCACGCTATACGTCGTGACCGGCGTCGTCTTTACCGGCGGTTCCGTTGACGCGCTGAAGAGCCGGGTCCTGGTGCCGACGCAGCTCTACAAGGCGCTCTACGACCCCGCGCGCGGGGAGGCCGGCGCCTATCTGGCACCGAACAGGGCGGGGGCTGCGTGGCAGGCGGTCTCGATCGCCGGCCTCAATGGCACGGCCGGAGTCGACGTCTTCCCGGGTCTGCCGGACGCGGTGAAGAGGCAGGCCATGCCGCTGCCCGAGCCGCGCGAGTTCGCGCGCGGCGACGAGGCCGAGCGGCGCAGTCCCCGCGAGGAGACCTGGCAGGACTGGCTCTGGCGCGAGGCGGGCCGGGCCCTGCGCAAGGCGATCCGCGATACCCTGCGGGCGATCTTCTGAGGCGAGGACGAGGCGATGCCGGACCGCAAGACAGGCGGCAAGACAGGCCGCAAGACGGACCGGACGCCGCGCGAGGCGAGGCCGGATTTCGAACCCTTCGCGGACGACGCGGCAGTGCGCACGCTCGGCGCGCTCACCTTCGAGAACGGGACCGGCCGCATCGCCCTGCACGGCACCTGCAACATCACCCGCGACAGGGCCGGCCTCGCCCTGTCGCGCGAGCTGCGGCGCACTGCCGAGGCGATCGTCGCCGCCCTGGAGGCGCAGGACCTGCCGGAGCGAATCAACGAGGCGGACGAGCCCGGCGAGCGCGCGGAGCCGGTGCGCAACCCCTTCGCCTGACGGGCATCCGTCCTTTGCCCGGGGTCATCCTTGCCCGTCTAGGCGCGTCCTGATACTCGGGCGTGATCATTTCCCGCGACAGGGGCCGGCGACCCGAGGGGATCGGGCGAACCGGCCCGCGCCCGCCCCGTGTCAGCCGTGCGTCGGCACGGCGCGCGCGAACGCGCCGGCACGAACGCTTGAGAGGATAACCCGCGATGGCCCGCGAATTCATCTACCACATGCGGGGTCTGACCAAGACCTACACGGGTGGCAAGAAGGTCCTAGAGAACGTCAACCTCTCGTTCTACCCGGACGCGAAGATCGGCGTGCTCGGCATCAACGGCGCCGGCAAGTCGACGCTCCTGAAGATCATGGCCGGCATCGACACGGACTGGACCGGCGAGGGCTTCGTCGCGCAGGGCGCGCGCGTCGGCTACCTGCCGCAGGAGCCGCAGCTCGATACCAGCAAGTCGGTCCGCGAGAACGTGATGGAGGGCGTGGCCGAGAAGCAGGCGATGCTCGACCGCTACAACGAACTCGCGATGAACTACTCCGAGGAGACGGCGGACGAGATGACCGCCCTCCAGGACCAGATCGAGGCACAGAATCTCTGGGAACTCGATTCGAAGGTCGATCAGGCCATGGAGGCCCTGGGCTGCCCGGGCGACGAGCAGCCGGTCGCCACGCTGTCGGGCGGCGAGCGCCGCCGCGTGGCGCTCTGCAAGCTGCTGCTCTGGGAGCCCGAGCTCCTCCTTCTCGACGAGCCGACCAACCACCTCGACGCCGAGACGGTGAACTGGCTCGAAGGCCACCTGCGCCAGTATCCGGGCGCGATCCTGATCGTGACCCACGACCGCTACTTCCTCGACAACGTCACGAGCTGGATCCTCGAGCTCGATCGCGGCCGGGGCATCCCCTACGAGGGCAACTACTCCTCCTGGCTGGTGCAGAAGCAGAAGCGCCTGGAGCAGGAGGGCCGCGAGGACATGGCCCGCCAGCGCTCGATCGCGCGCGAGACAGAGTGGATCTCGGCGTCGCCAAAGGCGCGGCAGACCAAGTCCAAGGCGCGCATCACGCGCTACGAGGAGCTGGTCGCCAAGCAGCAGCAGAAGGTCGATGCGACCGCGCAGATCGTCATCCCGATCACCGAGCGGCTCGGCCAGAACGTCATCGAGTTCAACGGCTTGTCGAAGGCCTACGGTGACCGCCTGCTGATCGAGGACCTCTCCTTCAAGCTGCCGCCGGGTGGCATCGTCGGCGTGATCGGCCCGAACGGCGCCGGCAAGACCACGCTGTTCAAGATGATCACCGGCACCGAGAAGCCGGATGCCGGCGAGATCAAGGTCGGCGAGAGCGTGCATCTCGGCTACGTCGACCAGTCGCGCGACGCGCTCGACCCGAATGCCACCGTCTGGCAGGAGATCTCGGGCGGCAACGACATCCTCTACTTCAACAAGCGCGAGATCAATTCGCGCGCCTACTGCGCGGCCTTCGCCTTCAAGGGCGGCGACCAGCAGAAGAAGGTCGGCACGCTGTCGGGCGGTGAGCGCAATCGCGTCCACCTCGCCGCGACCCTGCGCAAGGGCGGCAACGTGCTGCTCCTCGACGAGCCGACCAACGACCTCGACATGGAGACCCTGCGGGCGCTCGAGGAGGGCCTGGAGGATTACGCGGGCTGCGCGGTGATCATCAGCCACGATCGCTGGTTCCTGAACCGCATCGCGACCCACATCCTGGCCTTCGAGGGCGACAGCCACGTCGAGTGGTTCGAGGGCAACTTCTCGGACTACGAGGCCGACAAGAAGCGCCGCCTCGGGCTCGACTCGATCATCCCGAAGAAGCTGAAGTACAAGAAGTTCTCGCGCTGAGGCGGTAACGCTGCCGAGTATCCGGGCTCTTCCGCCGTGTGGCGGAAGAGCTTTTTTTGTCGACTGCCACCTAGCCTCCCTCCCCCGCAGAGGGTGGAGGGAGAACCTGCAGCGCTATCCCCGCGCGTTCAGCGCCAGCGCCTCCGCCAAATCCCGCGCATCCGTCAGCTTCTGCCCGCGGGTGCGCATCGCCCGCAGCATCGCCCGATCGGGGAACGGGCAGTAGGGCAGCACCGGCACGCGCTCGCCCTCCGGGACCGCGCCCTCGCGCGCGATCCGGTCGAGCAGGGCCTGCAGCATCAGCAGACCGTGCTGGTGCAGCTGAACCGAGGCCCGCGTCGCGGTCACGCTCGGCGAGAGGCGGAAGCGCTCCTGCGCCAGGATCGCGCCCGCATCGATCTGCGGGGCGAGCCGGTGCAGGGTCATGCCGAAGGCGTCCGGGCCTTCCGCAAGCGCGTGGATCGTCGGCACCGGGCCGCGGTGGCGCGGCAGCAGCCCCGGATGGGCGTTGATCCCGCCGAGCCGAGCCGCCGCGATGGTCTCCGGCGTCAGGATCTGGTCGAAATGGTAGGTGAGGATCAGGTCCGGCGCGTATTCCTGCAGGGCATGGGCGACCTCCGGGCCGTTCACGTCGTCGACCGTCAGCGTCGGGACGCCGTGCCGGGCACAGAGTTCGGCCAGCGGCGTCGTCTCGCTTAGGTCGCGGCTGCGCCCGAGCGCTTGCGTCAGGGGCGCCAGCGGGCGCAGCAGGTCCGGCAGGCCGAAATTGATGCCGAGATAGGGCAGGATGGCGGGGCCGGAGCGGGCGAGATGCCGCCGTACCTGGCCCACCAGCCCGCCGGCCGCCGGCCGCTCGGCGTTCGAGAGCCCGACGAAGGCGATCTCCAGCGCGTGGTCGGCCACGAACCGGCGCACCGCGCGCGCGTTCGGGAGCGCCTCCAGAACGAAGAGCGCGATGCGGGCGCGCGCCATCAGCGCCGCTTCCGGATCTGGAAGCGGAAGCCGTGCATGCCGAGGCGCCGCAAGGATTCGGGCAGAAGCCCGGCCCCGCGGGCGAGCACCGCGAGCAGCGTCGGGAAGGCCACGATGTCCCTGTCCCGCTCCAGCCCCCGGGCGATCCGCCGGGCGGCCTCCTCGGCGCTCATCTCCAGCGGACGCCAGCCCTTGTAGTCGCCGCCCATCGGGGTCTTCACGTAGCCCGGCGTCACCACGTTGATCTTCACGCCGCGGGCCCGGACCTTCTCGCGCAGCGCCAAGCCGTGGGCGAGGAGCGCCGCCTTGGCGCCGCTATAGGCGGGCGCGTCGGGCAGGGGCGCGAAGGCCGCGAGCGAGGACATCAGGGCGATCTGGCCCTGTCCGCGGGCGAGCATCAGGCCGACGCAGGGCAGCATCACGTTGAGGGCGCCGCCGAGGTTGATGTCCGCGGTCTCGAAGGCTACCGCTTCGGTCTCGACGTCCCCGGTCGGGTGGCCGCCGTTGATCGCCGCGTTGACGATTACGAGGTCGAGCGGCTGCCGCGCGTGCACGGTTTCCAAGAAGGCGCGCACGGCTGCGCGGTCGCGCACGTCGAGGCGCTCCGTCTCGACCGCGGCGCCCTGCCCCCGGCACGCTTCCGCGACAGCCTCCAGCCGGGCAGGGTCGCGGGCGACGAGGACGAGGGTGGTGCCGGGGCCGGCATAGTGGCGGGCGAGCGCCGCGCCGATGCCGCTCGACGCGCCGGTGATCAGGATGCAGGGCATGGGGGCGGTGCTACCCCGCGAGGCTCCGGCGGATCAAGCGCGTCGCGATCGCCTCCGCCGAACCGGAAGGGCTCCGCCCTGCACCCGCGAAAGGCCTCGGGCCTTTCGAAACCGGGGATGTCAGTAGACCGGTGCGAGCCGGCCGTCCTCCTCCGCGCGCTCGCGGATGGCGCGGGCGGCGGCAAGCGTGGCGTCCGGCAGGGCCGATTCCATCCGCGGCACCGAGCCCGCGACCGCACGGGCTATCGCCTCCTGCGAGAAGAAGCCGCCGTTCACCTGGGTCCGGTTGAGGACGACGCGGCGAAAATCGGCGACCAGATCCATGTCGGGCGCGATCGGGTCGGTCCAGAAGCTGTCGAGGTCGCCCTGATGGGTCAGGCCGGCCATGTTGTAGATCGCGGTGCCGACCGCGTGGGTCGGGCGGCCCATCTCCAGCGACAGCATGCCGACGGTGGAGTTCACGATCACCACCCCGCGCGCGCCCGCGATCAGGGCCGGCAGGTCGCCGCCGTCGATGAAGTCGAGCCGGTCGCTCACCCCGTGGCGCCGGGCCGACGCGCGGGCGAAGCGGCGCCAGTTCATCAGGCCGCTGTCGAGCGGATGCAGCTTTACCAGGAGGCGCGTCGGCGCCTTCGAGGTCTCGGCGAAGGACTTGATCACCCGGTCCATGAAGCCCTCGACCCCGAGGAAGGGGGAGTGCACGCGGATCTGGTAGTCGCTGTCGAGTTGGAGCGGCAGCAGGAAGTAGTCGCAGCCGACCGCGCGGTAGATCTCGTCGCAACGCGCTGCCTCGCGCCGAGTCCGGCCGCGGCGGGCGAACTTCTTGATCCAGCCCGCATACTCCATCGCGATGTGCGTCGGCCGGTGGCTGCGGAAGCGCGGGTAGAGGTAGGGGAACAGGACGTTGGCGAGGTTGTAGCTCACGTCCCAGAGGCTGCGGCGCGCCATGTCGCCGGTCGACGGCATGGCCCGGGCCGGCTGCGGCAGGCGGCGGGCGAGAGCGCGCACCGCCTCGGCGGTTCGCGGCAGTGACGAGTAGCCGTTCACGCCGCCGAGCTCGCAGGTGATCCAGTTCGGCCGGATATAGCCTTCCTCGAAGACGTGGACGCGCAAGCCCTCTCGCGCTGCCAACTCGCGGGCGACCACGTGGAAGGGACGGCAATCGCCGAACAGCACGATGTCGGTCACGCCGTGCTCGGCCACGTAGGCGTCGAGGAACGCCTCCCAACCGGTGCGGGGGCCGCGGTAATGGTCGGACTCGCCGCCCCAGAACAGCCAATCGCCCGAGCAGAAGTTGATGCGCCGCACGTTGTGGCCGCGCGCGCGCAGGGCCTGGCCGAGGTCGGAGAAGAAGGGGGAGGCGATGCCCTGCAAGAACAGGAAGGTTGCGGGACGGTCGCGGCCGGCGCTCTCGCGGGTCAGCATGTCGAGAGAGGCTGCTCGAACCTCTGGCCGCGGCGGAAGCCTGGCGGCGGTCTCGGTGGTCGCGGTATCTGGGCGAGACTGCAGCATTCTGAGGCGCTTCCGTCCTTCACCGCGCCGGAAACCGTGAGGAATTTCCGGCAGTCGACCATGGGGTTGCACGACGCCCGGTTCTCAGCAATCCGCTGCCGGGGGCGCTTCCTGTGAATCCTGTGGGCTGTGACCGCGCCGCAACGCGGGGTACTGCTCCGGTTCAGCGGGGTTAAGCAGCAATCACGGCGGCGGTATGTCCGCTCCCGCCGGGCCGGGGCTTGTCCCCGCTGCCCACGTTTCGCGTAGGATCAGCCCCGCGCGCTTGAAAATGCGCTACAGGCGGGCGAGCCCTCGAGCATTCGACCTGGGCAGGACCGGATATGGAGCCCGAACAGGGCGGAGGACATGGCCGCCGCATCGACTGACTTCTTCGCCATCGGACCGACGATCCACCTCCTTCGCGCCGAGATCGAGGCGGCGACCGGCGGCACCTGCGTCCGGTTCGGGCGGCCCAGCGCGCTGGCCGCCGTGTGGGGTGGCGGCTCGCTGTCCGCCAGAATGGTCGGGAGATTCGGGCTGAACGTGCTCGTGGTCGGGCCCGGCCCGTTGCTGAGTCCCTACGACACCCCCGCGACCGGCCTCGCCTCGCTGCGCATCCGGCATCCGGAGGGCGAGCGGGTGCACCATTTCGATCCCTGGACGCGGCGTCCGGTCTCGCCCGAGGACTGCGCCGAGAAGGTCGCGTGGCTGGCCGCCCGCTTCGCCGAGAACCACCGGCGCGTCGTCTATGTCGGCATCTCGAAGTGGAAGCGCCCGGCGCTCGACGTCTTCGCCGCCGGGCCCGCAGGGCCGCCGATCCACACCATGAATGCGGCGGATGCGGTCGCGGCCGGACGGCGCCACGGTGGTCAGGTGCAGGCCTGGGCGACCCGGGCGCCGGAGGCTCTGGAAGCGGCCTGCGCCGAGGCCGGGCTGCCGCTCGCCCGGATCGAGGACGGCTTCCTGCGCTCGGTCGGGCTCGGCGCGAGCCTGCGGCCGGGCGCCTCGATCGTCGTGGACGATGCCGGCATCTACTACGATCCCCGCCGCGACAGCCGGCTCGCTTTGATCCTGAAGACGGCGGAGTTCCCCGCGCCGCTGGTCGCCCGGGCGCGGCGCCTGCGCGAAGAGGTCGTGGCGCGGCGCCTCAGCAAGTACAATGTCGGGCTCGATGCCGGCACGGCCGATTGGCCCAGCGATCGCCGTGTCGTGCTGGTGCCGGGGCAGGTCGAGGACGACGCCTCGGTGCAGTACGGCTCGCCGAATGTGCGCTCGAACCGGGCCCTGCTGGCGGCCGCGCGCGCGCGCAACCCCGACGCCTTCCTGCTCTACAAGCCTCATCCCGACGTCGAAGCCGGTTTCCGGCCCGGCGCGATCCCGGAGGCGGAGGCACTAGCGCTCGCCGACCGGGTCGTCTCCGGGATCAGCATCGTGGACCTGCTCGACCGCGTGCAGCACGTCGAGACCATGACCTCGCTCGCCGGTTTCGAGGCGCTGATCCGCGGGCTCACCGTGGCGACGCACGGACGCCCGTTCTACTCGGGCTGGGGCCTCAGCGAGGATCTCGCACCCGGGGCCGACAGGGGCCGGCGCCTCGCACTCGACGAGCTCGTCGCCGGGGCGCTCATCCTCTACCCGCGCTATCTCGACCCTGTGGCGATGAAGCCCTGCGAGCCGGAGCAGCTCCTCGACCGGCTCAGCGCCGCCCGCGAGACGGCGCCGCGCAGCGCGCTCGCCCTCTCCCGCCTCGCGCACCTGACCATGCGGGCGCGCTACGGGCTGCTCAACCCGATCGTCCGGCTCCTGCGCGCCCGCCGGGGCATCCGCCAGGGCCAGGGACCGGACGCATGAGCTTGCTCACGGGCTTCCTCGCGCCCATGGCCTGCGCCCTCGCGCTCTCCTCCGCGATCGAGGCCTGGGGTGGCGCCGCGCGAGCGCCCTTCGGTCGGCGCCCGGGCGACATCGTCCTGCGGCTCGGCGCCTACGCGTTGCTCACCCTGTTCTGGTTCAGCTTCTCCTGGCGCCCCTGGCTGGCTGCCAGCAGCACCGTGACCACCGTCGCGGCGCTCGTGCTGATCAGCCGGGCCAAGCGGGCGGTGATCGGCGAGCCGCTGGTCTTCAGCGATTTCGCCCTGCTGCCGCAGGTGCCGCGCCACCCCCAGCTCTACTACATCCCGCCTGTGACGAGCCCGCGCGTCGCCGGTCCGGCCCTCGTCGCCGTCGCGGGTGTCGGGCTCTGGTACTGGTTGGAGCCGAGCCTGCTGCCCGCCAGCCTGTGGCTGAGCCTCGCCGCGATCCTGGCGTTGCCGCTCGCCCTGCTGGCGCTCGCCGCCGCGGCGGCGCGGGGCCCCCTCGCCCGGGCTCTCGCCCAGCGCTTCCCGAGGCCGGACCTCGATTCGGACATCGCCCGCATCGGCCTGCCGGCGACGCTCATGGCCTACGCGCTGCGCCGCCGCGCCGAGCCCGCCCGCGCCGCGATGCCGGCCGGGGCGGCTGCGCCTGGTGATCCGGTAGTGATCGTCATCCAACTCGAATCGTTCATCGATCCAGAGCGGCTGGGCGGCCCGCCGCTGCCCGCCCTGGAGCTGATCCGGTCCCGCGCGGCCGAGTACGGCCGCCTGCGCGTGCCGGCGCACGGCGCCTACACGATGCGCAGTGAGCACGCCGTCCTCACCGGCTCCGAACCGTCCGACCTCGGCTTCGGCGTCTACGACCCCTATCTCGCGAATGGCGGCGAAGAGCCGGAAAGCCTGCCCCGACGCGCCGCGGCGAACGGCTACGAGACGCTCTTCGTCCACCCCTTCCACCGCGACTTCTTCCAGCGCGCCCGGGTGATGCAGCGTTTCGGCTTCCGCCGCCTCGTGATGGGCGAGGACTTCGCCGACGCGCAGCGCGTCGGACCCTACGTAAGCGACGTGGCGCTCGGCCGGCGCATCCTCGCGGAGGTGCGGGCGCGGCGCGGGCCGCTCTTCCTGTTCAGCGTGACCATGGAGAATCACGGGCCCTGGAAACCCGGCCGGCTGCCGGGGGTGGACGACCCGCTGGCGCAGTACCTCCACCACGTCGCCAATACGGGCCGGATGGTCGAGGAACTCGTCGCAGGTCTCGCGGACGAGCGGGCGACGCTCTGCGTGTTCGGGGATCACGCCCCTGCCCTGCCGACCTGCCGGCCCGGCTTCGGCGAGACGAGCACCGACTACGCCCTGTTCCGGTTCGGCGGCCCGGCCTCCGAGCCGAGGCGGATCGACCGCACGGCCGACGCCCTAGGCCGTCACCTGCGAGCCACGCTTCACACCGATCCGACGCCGCCCTCCGCGTCGAGCCCCGCTCAAGCGTGACCGTGCCACTCTGGTGACGTAATGCAGGCCGATGCCGACACTCGGCGACATGACTGGCAACGCTCGGACTGACGCCGTGTGGCTGAACGCTCCGTTAAAGCGATATCGGCCATGTGGGAGCAACGTTCGATGCCAGACCGACGGCCGGCCCGTGGCCGGGGACCCGGATGGGAGTGTGTAATGGTGCGTAAAGCAGCGCTCGCCGCGCTGACGGCCGGCCTCGTGGCTGGATCCTCCGGCTTCCTGGCCGGCTGCTCGGTCCTGCCCGCGGCGGGACCGACCGCGCGCGCGGTCGTGGCCGGCGCGGAGGTCGAGACGTCGGACGGACTGTTTGCGCGCTACGAGATCATCGACATCACGCCCGCCGTGGTCGAGGCGCTGCGCACCCGCCCGCTCGACAGCCTGCTCGCCTCCTTCGGCGACCACCGCCCCTCGGTCGAGCCGGTCATCGGCGTGGGCGACAGCGTCGCCGTCTCGATCTGGGAGGCCGGCTCCGGCGGCCTGTTCTCCGGCCCGCTCGTCGCCGACCGCTTCTCCGCCGGATCCAAGTCCGCGCTGATCCCCGAGCAGACCGTCACCCGCGACGGCGCCATCTCGGTGCCCTATGCCGGCCGCATCCAGGTGCTCGGCCGCCGGCCCCAGGACGTGCAGGCGCTCATCGAGAACGAACTCGCCGGCAAGGCCATCCAGCCCCAGGTGCTGGTCACCGTCGCCAAGCCGGTCTCGCAGGCCGTCACCGTCACCGGCGAGGGCGCGGCGGGCGCCCGCATCCCGCTCTCCACCCGCGGCGACCGCCTGCTCGACATCATCGCCACCGCCGGCGGCGTGCGCTCGGCCGTCAACGAGACCTTCGTGCGCCTCTCGCGCGGGCAGACCACCGCCACCGTGCCGCTGACCACGATCGTCTCGAACCCGCGCGAGAACATCTACCTGCGCCCGGGCGACACGCTCACCCTCGTGCGCGATCCGCAGACCTTCCTGGCAGTGGGCGCGCTCGGCAGCGCCACCGAGGTCCCGTTCGGCGCCGACGGCATCACCCTGGCGCAGGCGCTGGCCAAGTCGCGCGGCCTGTCCGACTTCCAGGCGGACCCGGAAGGCACCTTCGTGTTCCGCTTCGAGCCGGCCGCCGTGGTGCGCAAGCTCAATCCAGGCTCGCGGCTGCTCGCCACGCCGCTGGTGCCGGTGGTCTACCGGATCAACATGCGCGACCCCAACAGCCTGTTCACCACCCAGGCCTTCCGCATGCGCAACCGCGACCTGATCTACGTCTCCAACGCACCCTTCACCGAGCTGCAGAAGGTGCTGGGCGTCTTCTCAACCGTCACCGGGCCAGTCTCCTCCGCCGCCGCCATCTACGCGTACTCGAGATAGGCGCCGCGTTGCTCCGGCCGTGCTCGACGGCCGGAGCGAACTCAGCCGGCGATAACAGAACGGCTGGCGATAGCGGCCCGGATTTCCGCTGGCCGCATGAACAGCAGATCCGGCCCGGCGGCACGGAGCGCCTCGGCCGTGGTGTAGCCCCAGCCGACAGCCCCGAAGGCGCAGCCGACCGCGCGGGCAGCCTCCAGGTCGCGCAGCTCGTCGCCGATGCAGAGGGTTTCCGCGGCCGCCACGCCCGCGCGCCGCAGGAGCTTGCGCAGCCGCCCGGCCTTGCCGAACACCGAGGCGCCGCAGGCATAGTGCGCGACGCGGCCCGCACTCTCGGGGCCCAGCACGCGCTCGACGTTAGCCCGGCTGTTCGAGCTGAGCACGGCCAGCGCCCGCCCGTCCGCCGCGAGAGCGGCCAGCATCTCCGGAACGCCCGGGAACGGGCGGATCGCCGCGATGTCCCGGGCCATCAGGGCGTGCATGTGTCGGCTGATCAGCGGCAGCTTCCAGAGCGGCACATCGAGGTGCCGCACGATTGCCGCCGCGCTCATGCCGCGCAGCGTGTCGGCCTCCTCGGGCAGGACCCGGCGGAAGCCGTAACAGTCCGCGACACCGTCGAGGACGCCGCAGAACCAGTCGAAGCTGTCGGCGAGCGTCCCGTCGAAGTCGAGGACGACGAGGTGCCAGCGGCCCGGCGGGGCCGCGCGGGTCGGGATTGAGCTTGGCGTCACGGCGGGTGCGAGATTTCGGGCGGCGCGCACCTTGAAGCACGCGCCACCCCGCCGGCCAAGCTCAAGCTGACGTCTCGGGGTGCCTCAGGCCGCCTTCTGGGTAAGCGTCGGATAGTCGACGTAGCCCTCCGGCCCTTGGCTGTACCAGGTCTTGGCGTCGTCCTTCTGGAGCGGCGCGTCCGCAGCGATGCGGGCGGGCAGGTCCGGATTGGCGATGAAGGTGCGGCCGAAGGCGATCGCGTCGCAGACGCCCGAATCGAGCGCGGCCTGCCCGCTGCGGCCGTCGTAGTCGGAGTTCAGGATCAGCGGGTTGCGGAAGCGCTCTCGAATCACAGGCGCGACGGGCGGCACGTCGGCCTTGCCGAAGGTGCCGTTCGGACCCGGCTCGCGCATTTCCAGGAAGGCGATGCCGATCTGGTCGAGGGCCGCGGCCGCGGCACCGAACAGGGCGTGCGGGTCGGATTCGTTGACGCCCTGAATCTCGCCGTTCGGCGAGAGGCGCACGCCGGTGCGGTCGGCGCCCGCGACCTTGGCGACGGCCTCCGTCACCTCGCGCAGGAGACGGATCCGGTTCTCAATCGGGCCGCCATAGGCGTCGGTGCGCCGGTTCGGGCCATCGCGCAGGAACTCGTCGATCAGGTAGCCGTTCGCCGCGTGGATCTGCACGCCGTCGAAGCCGGCCGCCAGCGCGTTGCGGGTGGCGCGCTCGTAGTCGGCGAGCAGGCGCGGGATCTCGTCGATCTCCAACGCACGCGCCTCCGCGTAGGGCTTCTTGCCGGCGTAGGTGTGGGCCTGATCCGGCGCCGTGGTGGCGGAGGACGAGACCGGCTTCTCGCCGCCGAGAAAGTCCGGATGGACCAGACGGCCCATATGCCAGAGCTGGCAGACGATGCGCCCACCCTGGTCGTGCACCGCCTTCACTACCGGCTTCCAGGCCTCCGCCTGCTCATCGGACCAGATGCCCGGTGCGAAGGGCCAGCCAAGCCCCTCCTGGCTGATGCCGGTCGCCTCCGTGAGGATCAGGCCTGCGCTTCCTCGCTGGGCATAATACTCGGCCATCAGCGGGGTCGGGACATGCGCCCGGTCGGCGCGCCCGCGGGTCAGCGGGGCCATGAAGATGCGGTTCGGCGCCTCGATGGCACCGATGCGAATCGGGTCGAGCAGTGAGGGCATTCTAATCCCGTGCGTGAGCTGCGATCTGCAGATGATCGTTCACATGGGCGATCGATCCGGCACGGCCAGTGCGGCACCGCACACGGGTCGGGCCGGCCCAGGGGCCGGCCCGCCTGCTCCGTCGATGGTGCAGCTCAGCTATGCGCCAGCACGGCCAGCAGCAGTAGAGCGATGATGTTGGTGATCTTGATCGCCGGGTTCACGGCGGGTCCGGCCGTGTCCTTGTAGGGGTCGCCGACCGTGTCGCCTGTCACCGCCGCCTTGTGTGCGTCCGAGCCCTTGCCACCGTGGTGGCCGTCCTCGATGTACTTCTTGGCATTGTCCCAGGCGCCGCCGCCCGAGGTCATCGAGACCGCGACGTAGAGGCCGGTGATGATGACGCCGAGGAGCATCGCGCCCACCGTGGCGAAAGCCTGCGAGCGTCCGGCGATCGCCTGGATCACGAAGAACAGCACCACCGGCGAGAGCACCGGCAGCAGCGAGGGCACGATCATCTCGCGGATCGCTGCACGGGTCAGCATGTCGACGGCGCGGCCGTAATCGGGCCGGTCGGTCCCCTGCATGATGCCGGGCTTCTCGCGGAACTGCCGCCGCACCTCCTCGACCACCGCGCCGGCCGCGCGGCCGACCGCCGTCATGGCGATGCCGCCGAACAGGTAGGGGATCAGACCGCCGAGCAGCAGGCCCACCACGACGTAGGGATTCGAGAGCGAGAAATCGACGACCACGCCCTTGAAGAAGCGGTACTGCGTGTCGCTGGCATTGGCGATGAAGTAGTTCAGGTCCGAGGTGTAGGCCGCGAACAGGACCAGCGCGCCGAGGCCGGCCGAGCCGATGGCGTAGCCCTTGGTCACCGCTTTCGTCGTATTGCCGACCGCGTCGAGGGCGTCGGTCGACTTGCGCACGTCCGGCGGCAAGCCCGCCATCTCGGCGATGCCGCCCGCGTTGTCGGTGACCGGCCCGAAGGCGTCGAGCGCCACGATGAAGCCCGCGAGCGCCAGCATCGCGGTCACCGCGATGGCGATGCCGAAGAGGCCCGCCAGCGCGTAGGTGGCGATGATGCCGGCCACGATGACGATGGCTGGCAACGCGGTCGATTCAAGCGAGATCGCCAGACCCTGAATCACGTTGGTGCCGTGACCGGTGACGGACGCGTCGGCGATCGACTTCACCGGCCGGAAGTTCGTGCCGGTGTAGTACTCGGTGATCACCACGATCAGCGCCGTGATCACGAGGCCGATCACCGCGCAGCCGAACAAGCCGGCCGAGGTGAAGCTCTGCCCGGTCGAGGTGGTGAAGCGCGTCGAGAAGCCGCCCAGGAGCGTGAAGTTCACGATCGCGATGGCCGCGACCGAGAGGACGCCCGCGGTGATCAGGCCCTTGTAGAGCGCGCCCATGATCGACTGGTTCGAGCCGAGCCGCACCGCATAGGTGCCGGCGATCGACGTGATGATGCAGGCCGCACCGATGGCGAGGGGATAGAGCATCATGGCCTCAAGCACCGCGCCGCCGCTGCCCGTCGGCCCGGAGAAGAAGATCGCGGCGAGCACCATGGTGGCGACGACGGTCACCGCGTAGGTCTCGAACAGGTCGGCCGCCATGCCGGCGCAGTCGCCGACATTGTCGCCCACGTTGTCGGCGATGGTGGCGGGGTTGCGCGGATCGTCCTCGGGAATGCCGGCCTCGACCTTGCCGACGAGATCGCCGCCGACATCGGCACCCTTGGTGAAGATGCCGCCGCCGAGACGCGCGAAGATCGAGATCAGCGAGGCGCCGAAGCCGAGCGCCACCAGCGCATCGATCACCTCGCGGCTGGAGGGCGCGAGCCCCGCCCCGCGGGTCAGGTAGAGATAGTAGAGCGCGACGCCCAGCAGCGCGAGGCCGGCCACCAGCATGCCGGTGACGGCGCCCGACTTGAACGCCACCTCCAAGCCGCCGCCGAGCGAGGTCGAGGCCGCCTGCGCGGTGCGGACGTTGGCACGCACCGAGACGTTCATGCCGATGAACCCTGCGACGCCCGAGAGCACCGCGCCGATCAGGAACCCGACCGCCACCTTGATCCCCAGGAAGACGGCGAGCACCACGAAGAGCACGATTCCGACGACGCCGATCGTCGCGTATTGCCGCCGCAGATAGGCCTGAGCGCCCTCCGCGATGGCGCCCGCGATCTCCTGCATCCGCTGGGTGCCGGGATCGCGCTTCATGACGTCGGTGATCGTGACGATTCCGTAGGCGACGGCGCAGAGCCCGCCCAGGATGATCAGCAGCAATGGTGTCATTCTACCGTCCTTGAATTCGATGCCTGGCGTGGGCTTGTGATCGTGGAGCTTGGCCGGGTCCGGCCACGGGACGTGTGCTCTGGACGTGTTTCGGGGACGTTCGCTGCAGTACGGGCATTCCTTCCCAGAGATGCCCGCCATGCTTGCCAAACTTCGCGGCACAGAGCAAACTGACTTTTGGCAGATAACACATGACTTTGCTGCGCTGCGTCGAGCAGACGGGCGGTCTTTTGCGCTGCGAAAGCTTGGATCTATTCGCAACCGTCTGAGGAGAGCCGAGACCGGCCTCCCTGCCTCTCGGCTCAGGCACGTTGATCGCGGAGGGCGGGACGGCCCGCGCGTCGGTGACCTGCGGCGACCTGTGAGAGCGTCCCCCCTCACCCGGAATCTGCCTCCCCCGTGGAGGCGGCGGTCTCAAGTGGGTGCCGGTGTGATCCCGAAGGGGCCGCCCGTCTCGGGCGGCCCCAGGTTCGGACTCAGAAGTGGCTGAAGGACCCGCGCGGGAAGCGGCGCTCGGCCCCGTCCGGTCCGCGAAACACCGGCGCGCCCTCCCCCGCGGCGACGGTGCCGATCGAGGTAACCGGCACCCCGGCCGCCGCGGCCTGCGCCCGGAAGGCGTCGAGATCGTCGGGCGCCACCGTGCAGAGAATCTCGTAATCGTCCCCGCCGGTCAGCGCCGGCTCCATGAGGGCCGGCTCCAGCCGGATCGCGGCGCAGGCCGCCGCCGAGAGCGGCACGGCCGCGGTCTCGATCCTGCCCATCAGCCCCGGCAGCATCTTGGCGAGGTCGCCGGCCAGTCCGTCCGAGACGTCCATGGCGGCGGTGGCGAAGCGCCGGATCGCGGAGGCCAGAGCCAGACGGGGACGCGGATGCAGGTAGCGGTCGGCGAGGTGCGCCCGGTCCTCGGGCCGGAGCGCGCGGGCCCAAGCCGTCTTCGATTCGAGGCGCAGCCGGAGGCCGATGGCCGCGTCGCCGATCGTGCCGCTGACGCAGATCAGGTCACCGGCCCGGGCTGTGCCGCGCCGGACGATGCCGCCCGCCGGCACCTCGCCGAAGGCGGTGACGCTGATCAGCGTTGGCCCCGCCGCCCGCACGGTGTCCCCGCCGAGAAGCGGGCAGCCATGCAGCGCCGCGGCCTCGCCGAGACCGCGCGCGAAGGCGGCAAGCCAGTCCTCCGTCCAGTCGGGGGCGAGCGCCAGGGTCAGCAGGAAGCCGCGCGGGGCGGCGCCCTTGGCGGCAAGGTCCGAGAGGTTGACGCCGAGCGCCTTGGCGGCGACCGAGGCCGGCGGGTCGTCGGGGAAGTAGTGCACGCCAGCCACCACGGCGTCGACCGTGACGACGAGATCGTGGCCGGGGGTGGGCGAGAGGCTCGCGGCGTCGTCCCGCAGGCCGTCCGCGCCGGGACCCGCCAGCGGCGCGAAATGGCGCGCGATCAGCCCCTCCTCGGAGAGGCGGGGGCCGTCCCCGCTCACCCGCGCTTCTGCTGGGCCAGTTCGTCGGCCCGGGTCTGGCGGGCGATCCGGTCGAGCACCGCGTTGACGAGGCCGGGCTCGTCGCCGGTGTAGAAGCTGTGGGCCACGTCCACGTACTGCGAGATCGCGGCGCGGGCGGGCACGTCGCGGCGGAACATCAGCTCGTAGGTGCCGGCGCGCAGGATCGCGCGCAGCACCGCCTCGATCCGGCGGAGCGGCCAGCCCTGCGTCAGCGCCTGGTCGATCTGCGGATCGATGGCGCGCTGCTCCTCCACCGCGCCGCGCAGCAAGTCGCGGAAGAAGGCGGTCTCGGCCGGCGGATGGGCGACCCCGTCGATCTCGCGGCCGATCCAGTGGGCCTCGAACTCCGCCAGCGCGTCGAGCACGCCCTTGCCGGAGATGTCCATGTCGTAGAGGGCCTGCACCACGGCGAGCCGCGCGCCGGCGCGCCCTTCAATCTTCGTCACGGCCTCACTCTCCCTCGGCGGCGCGTTTCAGGGCGAGGACGGCGAGCGCGGCCTCGGCCGCGCCGCCGCCCTTGTTCATCTCGGAGACCCGGGCGCGGGCCCAGGCCTGCGCGTCGTTCTCGACCGTCAGGATGCCGTTGCCCAGCGGCAGCCCGCGGGTGATCGACAGGTCCATCAGCCCGCGCGAGCTCTCGCCCGCCACGATATCGTAGTGCCCGGTCTCGCCGCGGATGACGCAGCCGAGGGCCACGACGGCGTCGTAGGGCCGCCCGCGCCGCTCGGCCACGTCGAGCAGGATCGCGGCGGTCGCCGGGATCTCCAGCGCGCCCGGCACGGTGACGACCGTCGCCTCCGCCTCCGCCGCCGCGATCGCCTGGGTGGCCCCCGCCAGCAACGCGTCCGCGAGGTCGTCGTAGAAGCGCGCCTCGATCACGAGGACCCGCGCGCCCGGGATCTTGGTGGGGGCCGTAGCCGCCCGGCTGTGTGCAACCATGTCGCCTGGACCCGAAGCGGTGAGATGGGGCGTGAGCGCCGCGCCGTCACCGGCGGCCCGCGCCGGTGTTCGGGGCCGCGAGCGTTAGACCGAAGCGTGCGCCGCGACAAGCGCGGCGCCCGTTCCGCCGCCTTCCTTGGTCGCGCCGCCGCGCGGTGCCATAAGGGCAACCTCACCGGGCCGACCCCACGCCGATGGACGGGACAGAGACCACGCACCTCGCCGAGCCGCACCGTCCCCCTCGGGTCACGGCGCCGCTCGCCGCCCTGCGCACCGCTTGGAAGCGGATCGCGCGGGCGATCGGCGATGCCCTGCCGAAGGGCCTCTACGCGCGCTCGCTGATCATCATCATCGCGCCCGTGGTGCTGCTGCAATCGGTGATCGCCTACACCTTCATGGAGCGCCACTGGCAGCTCGTGACGAAGCGCCTGTCCTCGGCGGTCACCTCCGACATCGCGGCACTCATCGACATCTACGAGAGCTACCCGCAGGACAAGGACGCCGAGACGCTCGCGCGGATCGCGGGCGAGCGCCTGAGCCTCGACCTCGACATCCTCAAGGGGGCCAGGATCCCGCCCGCCGGACCGCGCCCGTTCTTCTCCATCCTCGACGAGGCCCTGTCGGACGAGATCAAGCGGCAGATCGGGCGCCCCTTCTGGATCGACACGGTGGGGCGCTCGAACCTCATCGAGATCCGCGTGGCGATCCCCGAGGGGGTGATGCGGATCACCGCGCGGCGCAGCCAGGCCTACGCCTCGAACTCGCACATCTTCCTGGTCTGGATGGGCGGCTCCTCGATGGTGCTGCTCGGCGTCGCGATCCTGTTCCTGCGCAACCAGATCAAGCCAATCCTCAGGCTCGCGGCGGTGGCGGAGGGCTTCGGCAAGGGCCGCGAGATCGAGTTCCGGCCCCGCGGCGCGCGCGAGGTCCGGCAGGCCGGCCACGCCTTCATCGAGATGAAGCGGCGCATCGAGCGGGCAATGGAGCAGCGCACCACGATGCTCAACGGGGTGAGCCACGACCTGCGCACCATCATCACGCGCTTCCGGCTCTCGCTGGCGCTGATCGAGCAGACGCCCGAGATCGACGACCTGCAGCGGGACGTGGACGAGATGAGCCGGATGCTGGAGGGCTATCTCGCCTTCGCCCGGGGCGATTCGGCGGAAGCGGCGGCACCGACCGACATGCGGGCGATGCTTGAGGATCTGCGCACCGACCTTGAGCGGCTCGGCGCCCACGTTGACCGGGTGGATCTCGACGGGCCGCCGACCGCGACGGTGCGGCCCGACGCCTTCCGGCGCTGCCTGTTCAACCTCGCGGCCAACGCCGCCCGCTACGGCGAGACGGTGGCGATCTCAGGCAGGCGCGAGGGGCGCAGCTTCCTGGTCTCCATCGACGACGACGGGCCCGGTATCCCGCCGGAGAGCCGCGAGGAGGTGTTCAAGCCCTTCGTGCGGCTGGACGACGCGCGCCAGGACGCGGGCGGTTCGGGGCTCGGCCTCGCCATCGCGCGGGACATCGCCCGGGCGCATGGCGGCGACGTCTCGCTCCACGACAGCCCGCTGGGCGGCCTACGGGCGACGGTGCGGGTGCCGGCCTGAGCGGACCAAATGCCCCGAGAGGCGCGGGTCCCGGCGCTCATGGTGGGGGACAGGAGGTTGCAGAACGGCACGCAGTGCCGATCGGGCTTCGACGACGCGCTCCTATCCAAGGAGGCGATATCCCTCACCCCTCCGCCCGGCGACCTGCCGGGGACCAGCCGCGGCGGCGCTGTCGGACCGACCAGGCGTAACGGGCATCCCCGTCGAGCAGGTGGGCGTGGTCGGAGAGCCGGTTGCGCTCCAGCCAAGCCAGGGCGGCCTCCAATTCCGCGAGCGTCATGGAGGCGCGGTCCTTGCCGGTCACCCGTTTCAGGACGGCGTTGTATCGGTGGGCTAGGTTGCCGCCGCGGGGCGCGCGCCAAGCCGCCTCGTCCTCGACCGCCTGCGCCACGACTTGGGCGGCGAGGCGCTGGCGCAGGGCGCGCTCCGTCAGGGAAGGCGGCCCCTGCGGTGCGGGCGCGGCCTGCCGGACGGGCGCGTCCGGCGCCGGGGTGCGGGGGCGCAGCATGGCATAGCGGATGCCGAGGGCGTTGCTCTCCAGCGGGGTGATGCCGCGCGGCGTGTCATCACGCCAGCGCACAGGCTCCGGCGTCACGGCGGTGAGGCGCGGCGTCTCGCGCGGGCGCGGGGCGCTGCCCTGCTCGGTCTCCAGCTCCGCCCGGAACTTCGCGAAGAGCGGGTCGTCGGGGTGAAAGACCAGCGCCTGCTGGCTCTCGTAGGCGCCCGCATTCGGATCGACGCGCGTGGCGCGGGCCAGCATCTGCTCCAGCCAGGGCCGGGATCGGATATGAGTGAGGGCCGCCACCACAGCGACCTCGGGCGCGTCGAGGCCCTCGTAGGCCATCGCCACGGTCACGAGGATGGCGGGTTCGGGCAGCAGCCGAAAGGCCGCGAGCGCCGCGTGGGCGTCCTGCGCCGAGGAGGTGGCGATCCGCACGTCCCGCTCGGCCTGGTCGGCCGGCATCCAGCCCTGGATCATCGCCTGGTAGCGCCGGGCACTCTCCTGGTCGGGGGCGACCACCAGGAGCTTACCGAGGCCGAGCGCCGGCTCGGACGGCCCCAGGCCGCGCTCGGCTCGGCGCCGGGCCCGGAGTCGGCGGGTGGCGTGGAAGGCCTCGCCGAGGAGGTCGCGGGCGAAGCCCGTGCGCAGCGCCGTGAACAGTGCCGGCCGCGTGGTGACGCGCACACCTCCGCCGATCCGGTGCGGGCCGACCCGGGGGGCGGCGCCCGCCGCCTGCCCCGCTTCCAGCCAGCTCGCCTCGCCGTCGAGAGCGCCGAAATTCACCGGGAGCACCGCGCGCTCGGCGAGCGCCTGCACCCGTGAGTAGCCGATGACCGCCAGGCCCGGCGCTTCGAGGTCGACCTCCGGCCCGCTGCCCGCGCGCGCCGGGCGATAGGGAAGCCCGAGGATGCGGCGCCCGTCGGCCCGGTCCAGGGTGCCGGAGAGGAAGAGGCGCAGGGTCGCGGCCCGGAACAACGGCAGCATGGCCCGGCTCCAGGCGCCGGCCTCGGCCTCCGCGTCGGTGTGGTCTCCGTCCCCGCCGCGGGCGGCGTTCGGCACGGGCAGATGGTGGACCTCGTCCACCACGAGCAGCGTGCGGTGCGCCCGCGCCTCTGCGAGGTGGAGGGCCGGCGCGGCGGCGACCGCCTGATAGGTCGTGACGTAACCGCCGAGACCTCGCGCCGGGTCCGGCTCGTTGTCGGCGGCGCGCACGCTGAGATCGTGCCGGAGGCTCGCGCGCCAGGTCGGGTCGGCGAAGGCCTCCTCCGCCTGGAGGCGGAGCGAATCGCGCGGCACGACCCAGACGACGCGGTCGATCCGACCTGCCGCGATCAGTTCGGCTGCGGCGATCACCGGCAGCAGCGACTTGCCGCCACCGGGCGTGACGGCGGCCAGGACGTCGCTGACACCCGTCGCCTCGCCGCGGGCGATGGCCGCGACGAGCGCCTGAAGGGCGCGCTGGTGCGAACGGAGCGGACGGGACGTGCTCACGGGCCGGCGGGCGGCGTGTGGATCATGTGGGCACCGTGGCGGATGGCGCACGCTTTGTGAATCCCGGCGACAACGACGCGGCTGTGCATAAATCAACGCCGCGATCGTCCGAGGCGGTTGACTCGGGAAGCGGCAGCTCGCGGGCCCCCGTCGATGGCGCGGCCGCATCCTCCCCCCGCCGCGGGCATGGGCATCACAAAAAGGTGCGCAAGCGTCGCGCTTACCCGCGATTAAAGGCTTTGCGCGACTGTACGCGGCAAGGAGCCGATCCGGGACGAGCACTGAACCGGAAGATTTCGACTGATTTTCAGCGCGGCGATTCGCGCACCTCTCACCCGATCCGAACCTGCAGGATCCGGATCGCGCTGATCATATCGCTGGACCGGGCTTCGATGCTGTAATCCAGAGATCTCATCCGCACGCGAGCGCTTACTGCGTACCGCGAGGGCGCCCTGGCCCGGCCGGCGGGCGCGAGACGTCAACCGAGCTATTCCCATGCATCCTGCGAGCGGCGAGCCGATGAGCATCCGGAGACCTGCCGCGGGTGTCGCGCCGCCGTGCGATCGAGACGCCTGATGGTCAGGCTTTCTCGACAGGCGGCGGTGCCTGCCGCGGGCTCGCGGGACCGGGGCACGGACCGGCTGCAGGGGCTCGTCCTCGCGGTCGGGCTCGTCCTCGTCAGCCTCGTGTGGGGCGGGCTGCTCTACCACCTGCACCTGCGCGAGACCGCGGTGCGCGAGCAGGTCCATCACGACGTCGCGAACCTGTCCATCGGCGTCGAGAAGCACGTCGAGCGCCTGCTGGTCGGCGTCGATCAGGTCATGCGCTTCATCGCCGACGACTTCACGCGCGATCCGGACGGTTTCGACTTCGCCGCGTGGCTGCAACGCTCGACCTCTCTTCAGGGCGTCGCGCATCAGATCTCACTGTTTGACCGGAACGGCGAACTCGTCGCGTCGCGGACGCCCCGGGTGCCGGGCATGCCGCGCTTCAATGTCCGCGACCGCGATTACTTCCTCGCCCTGCAGGCCAGCGCGGAGCGCGGCCTCTATATCGACCGCACCCTGCTGGGGCGCATCACCGGCCGCCACGTGATGCAGACCGCGCGCCGACTCAACGACCGCGACGGCGGCTTCGCGGGCGTGATCGTGACCTCGATCAGCCCGGACTACCTGACGGACCAGTTCCGGGCCGTCGATGTTGGGGAGAAGGGCAGCATCGCGCTCATCGGGCAGGATGGCGGCCTGCGCGCGCGGGCCCCGCAGGTCCCGGGCATGTACGAGATCAACACGCGCGACCTCGCCCAGAGGGGCGATCTCTTCGACCAGCTGGCGGAGCGCGAGGCCGGCACATTCGATTTCACGAGCCCCTACGACGGCGTGCGCCGAGCCTACGGATACCGCAGGGTCGGCGCGCTCCCGCTGGTCGTGAACGTCGGCAAGTCGCTGGAGGAGACCATGGCGCCGCTCGTCGCCGAGCGCCGCCGGGCGTATCTCGCCGGGGCCGGCGTCACGCTGGCGCTCTGCCTCACGCTGCTCGCCCTCGCGCGCGGTCTCGAGAAGGCGCGGCGGCAGGGCAGCACACTCGCCGTGAAGGAAGCGGCCGCGAGCGCTGCCGAGGCGAAGGCGCGTGAGGCCAACCGACTGCTCACCCTGGCGGTGCAGATCGCGCATATCGGCCACTGGCGCATCGATCTGCCCGGCAACGGTCTGTTCTGGTCCGAGGAGGTCTTCGCGATCCACGGCCGGAAGCCGGAAGCGGGCGAGCCGCCGCTCGATGAGGCCATCGCCTGCTATCATCCGGACGACCGGGAGGAGGTCGCGCGCTGCATCGCGGCGGCTATTGAGACGGGCGCGAGCTTCGCCCTCTCGGCCCGCATCGTCCACGCCGAGGACGGGCAGCGCGACGTCGTGTGCAGGGGCCTGTGCGAAACGGATGCCGCCGGCACCACCACAGCGGTCTTCGGCACGATCATGGACGTGACCGAGTTGCGCCGGACCGAGCGCGCCGCGATCGAGAGCGAGGCGCGCTTCCGCCTGCTGGCCGAGAACACGAGCGAGCTGATCATGCTCGGTCACGACGACGGGCGCCGATCCTACATCTCGCCGGCTTCCGAGCGCCTGCTCGGCCTCACGCCGGACGAACTCGCCGCCCTGTCCCTGCGGGACTACGTGCACCCGGACGACCTCCCGAGGCTGTTCGCGGCGACGCGCAGCCTCTCGCGGGATGCCCGCGACGAGGCGAGCCTCGAGTACCGCGCGCGGCACAAAGAGCGGGGCTGGGTCTGGGTCGAGGGGATTTTCCGGCGCATTCCCGGGGCGGGGCCCGACGCACCCACGATCGTGGCGAGCTTCCGGGACATCTCGGAGCGGCGCGAACAGGCCCGAGCCCTTGAGGAGGCGAAGCTCTCGGCCGAGCGAGCGAGCGCGGCGAAAACGGATTTCCTGGCCGCGATGAGCCACGAGATCCGCACGCCGCTCAACGGCGTCATCGGCTACGCCGACCTGCTCCTGGAAGAGCGCGGATTGCCCGAGCCGGCCCGGCAGCACGTGCGGCGCATCCGGGCGGCCGGTTCGGCCCTTCTCACAGTCGTCAACGACATCCTCGACTTCTCGCGCATCGAGGCCGGGGCCATCGAGCTCCACCCCGAAACGTTCGACCTGCCCCGGCTGATCGACGGAGCCGCCGCGATGGTTGGCGTCGTCGCCGAGCAGAAGGGGCTCGCCCTCGCCGTGGAGATGGAGGCCGGCCTGCCCGCCCTCGTGGTCGGAGACCAGGGGCGGCTGCGACAGGTCCTGCTCAACCTGCTCAACAACGCCGTGAAGTTCACCCGCGCCGGCACGGTAACGCTCGCGGTCCGGCGCGCGGGCGGCGGTCTCTCGGACGACTGCCTGCGCTTCTCGGTCCAGGATACCGGCATCGGCATCCCGAAGGCCAAGCAGCATCGCCTGTTCGAGCGGTTCAGCCAGGTCGACGGGACCATTCAGCGGGATTTCGGCGGGAGCGGCCTGGGTCTGGCGATCTGCAAGCGGCTGGTCGACCTCATGGGCGGCGAGGTCGGCTTCAGCTCTGAGGACGGGCTCGGTTCGACCTTCTGGTTCACGCTGCCCCTGCCGCAGGCCGCGGTCCAGCCGAGGCTCTCCGCGGCACCCGATCCCGCCGCCGCGCGTAAACGGGGGCACCTGCTGCTCGTGGAGGATGTCGAGATCAACCAGGAACTGGCGCGCGCCGTCCTGGAGGCCGCCGGCCATGCGGTGGACATCGTGAGCGACGGCGCGGCCGCTGTCACGGCCGTCGATGAGGGCCGGTACGACCTCGTGCTGATGGACGTGCAGATGCCGGGCATGGACGGGATGACGGCCACGCGCCTGATCCGCAGCCTGGGGACGTCCGGCGCGCGCCTGCCGATCATCGCCATGACGGCCAATGTCCTGCCGGACCAAGTTCGGATGTTCCACGAGGCCGGCATGGACGACCATGTCGGCAAGCCGTTCAACCGGTCCGAGCTCTACGCCATGATCGATCGGTGGCTGCCCGGGGGCGCCGCGGCCGGGCCGGTCGAGGGCCCTGCCCGAGCCGAGCACCAGGACACCTTCGACGAGGCGGCCTACGGCGCCATCGTCAAGGGGGTCGGAGAGGCCCGCGCCGCCGCGCTCCTCGCGACCCTGGTGCAGGAACTGCGGGCAAGCTTCTCCGCCTCGGCCGCGACGGCCAAGGGGCGGGACGAGCTGCGCTTCGAGGCGCACAGCCTCATCTCGCCCGCAGGCTCGCTCGGCTTCACGGCGATGGAGGCCGATTGCCGGGCTCTGGAAGCCTGCACCGAGGCGGATGTGAACCGAGTGGGGCAGCACGCGTTCGTCGGCCTGCTCGACCAGGTCCGGACACGTGCCGCATCGACGGCGCAGGAAGCCGAAAGGCGCCTTCGGGCCGAACCCCACGACGCGACTGCGCGGATTCACGCCTGAGCCGATCGGCGCGGGCGATACCGGAGCCGACCGCGGGAAGCGGCCGGCTCCGGTATCGCGGCAACCGCCCTCGAGCCGCGCGGTCAGGCCGCGAGCAGCTCCTCGATCGTGCGCAGGCAGGCTTGCCTGAGCCCGTAGAGGCGTGGAACGAGCGGGTCGTAGTCGTTCCCGGAATCGCAGGCGGCCTCGACCTCGCGGCAGAGATCTGACAGGGCCGCGAACCCGAGGAGGCCGCTTGCGGACGCGAGGGCGTGGGCCTCGCGGGCGAGGCGCGCGCGGTCCGGCACCGCACCGTCGGCGCCCAGCCGGTCGCGAAGCTCGCGGGCGAGCCAAGTCAGCAGGCGGTTCGCGCCCTTCGCTCCCATCATCTCCCTGACCTCGGCGAAGGCCTGGCGGTCAAATCCGGGCTCGCTCGCGGCGGCCGGACCCGGCGTATCCGCGGTGTGCGCGGCGATGACCGCGAGCAGCTCGGCGCGCTGGAACGGCTTGCCGACATGGCCCTGCATGCCGGCCGCCCGCACGGCCTCGATCTGGTGCGGCAGGACATTGGCCGTCATGGCGACGATCGGAACGGAGGCGGCCGGATGGGCGAGGCTGCGGATCAGGCGCGTGGCCGTCATCCCGTCCATGCCCGGCATCTGCACGTCCATCAGCACGAGGTCGTAGGAGGCCGCCTGCACGGCTCTGACGGCCTCGGCGCCGCTCCCCACGACGTCCACGCTGTGGCCGCCGATCGTCAGCACAGCGCGCGCCAGTTCCTGGTTCATCGGAACGTCGTCCACGAGGAGCAGGCGCCGCGCCCCCGGCCCCGGCGGCGAGCTCTCAGTCGATGAGCCGCTGCGCGCCTCAGGGGCGGCCGGCAGATCGACCTCGAACCAGAACGTGGACCCGGCACCGGGCCGACTCTCGACGCCGATCGTGCCGCCCATCAGCTCGACCAGCTGCTTCGATATCGCGAGTCCGAGCCCGGTTCCGCCGAAGTCCCGCTGCACGCAGGCGTCGGCCTGCTGGAAGCGCTGGAACAGGCGGGGCTGGACGTCCACCGAAATGCCACGTCCGGTGTCGCGTACCGCGACCCGGATCCGGTGGGCACCGTCCGGCCGCGCAGTCGTTGCGACCTCTGCGGCCTCCACCACGACGCCGCCGGCCGCCGTGAACTTCACCGCGTTGTTGAGCAGGTTGAGCAGGACCTGCCGCAGGCGCGTCTCATCCCCGATGAGCCGGAGCGGCACGGGCGGTACGGCGACGCGCAGGGACAATCCCTTCCGCTCGGCCGCCTGCCGGACGATCGCCGCAGTCTCCTCGATAAGCCGGCAGAGCGGGAACGGCGCTCGCACGAGCTCGATCTGTCCCGCCTCGATCTTGGAGAAGTCCAGGATGTCGTTGACGACCGTGAGCAGCGTCGCGCCGGCCGACTGGATCCGCTCGGCGTAACGGCGCGCGGCCGGCGGCAGTCCGGGCTCGTCGAGCAGGAGGTCGTTGAAACCGATGACGCCGTTGAGCGGCGTGCGGATCTCGTGGCTCATCGAGGCCAGAAACTCGGTCTTGGCCGCGCTCGCCCGCTCGGCTTCGCACCGCGCCGCCTCCGCCTCGCGGGTGCGCGCGGCGACCCGCTCGCTGAGGGTCGCGTTGAGGTCGCGCAGCTCCGCCTCGCTCGCCCGCAGCGACCGTTCGGCCGCGTCGCGGGCGGTGTCGTCTCGCAGGGTCAGGACGGCGCCGATCTGCCGCCCCCCGTGTCCGCGTAAGGGACGGGCGTTTCCGATCGCCAGAACCTCCGTGCCGTCCGGGCGCTGGACCCGCCAGCGGGCATCCTCCACCGTCTCGCCGCCCACCGCCCGGGCCAGCGGAAGGTCCTGCGAGGGATAGGGCAGGCCGTCCTCGGTGAAGAGGTGGTAGGTGTCGCTGTAGGCGGCGGGCTCGACGTCGAGCCGCGCCACGCCGTGGATGGCCGCGGAAGCATCGTTGACGAGGGTGATGCGGCCGGCCGTGTCGGTGACGATCACGCCCTCGGCGAGCTGCGCCAGGATGGCGTCGTGGGCGGCGTCCTTCAACTCGCGGTAGCGCGCCTCGCTCTCGGCCGCCGCCTGCTCGGCCGCCCGGCGGGCGCTGATGTCGCGCAAGGTCGCTACGTAGCCGGTCGCCTGGCCGCTCACGGGATCGCGGGTGAGTGCGAAGGACACCTCGATCCAGACCCAGAAACCGTCGCGGTGGCGGTAGCGCTGCTGAGTTACGACGCGCTCGGAGCGTTCCTCGGTGATGTCCCCGAGCACTGCCTGATAGGCGGGGATGTCGTCGGGATGCACGAAATCAAGCGGCTTGGTGCCGACGAGGGTGTCGGGGGTGTAGCCGAGGACCGCCGCGACGGCGGGCGAGATGTAGCGGCGCGTCGTGTCGAGATCGCTCTGGATGATCACGTCGGACGTGTTCTCGGCGAGCAGGCGGTAGCGGGCCTCGCTGGTCCGCAGGGCGTGCTCGGCCGCGTGCTGCTGCGTCGCGTCGCGGGTGATCTCCGTGAAGCCGAGGAGCGTGCCGCCGGCGTCGCGGACGGGTTGGATCACGACGCTGGCCCAGAAGCGCTCGCCGCCCTTCCTGAGCCGCCAGCCCTCGTCGCGGAACACGCCCAACCGCTCCGCCGTCCGAAGCGCGCCCTCCGGGAGGCCGGCGCACCGATCCTGCTCGGGATAGAAGCGCGAGACGTGCTGGCCGAGGATCTCCTCGGCACTGTAGCCCGTGATGCGCTGCGCCCCCAGGCTCCAGTTTCTCACCTGCCCGCAGGGGCTGAGCATGTAGATGGCGTGGTCACCGACCCCGTCGACGAGGAGGCGATAGTTGGCCTCGCTCGTCCGGAGCGCCGCCTGAGCCTCATTGCGGGCGGTCACATCGGTGAAGGTGTAGACGAACTGACCGTCCGGCAGGGGCGAGCCCCGCACCTCCAGAATCTTCCCGTCGGGCCGCGGCCACTCGTAGACAGGCGGCAGGCGGTTCAGGTCACCGCCCGACACCCGCTCGTTGATCTGAGCGTCGACTAGGGCGAAGTCGCCCCGCGCGCGCTGGAAGGCCCGGATGTCGGCGAACGCCGCGCCGGGACGGAGCACGGAGGCGGGCAGGTCCAGAAGTTCCGGCGCGCGGGCGTTGAAGAACAGGATGGTCTGGTCCGCGGCGAGCATGACCAGCGCCTGACGCATGTGGTTGAGCGCGGTCTCGGCACGCTGGCGCTCGAATGCCAGCGCCGCGTTCGCCCGGGACGCCGCGTGCAACTGCAGGTGCGCGACGACGATCAGGGCGAGATCCTGCAGGCGCCGGCGCTCCTCGGCGGAGAAAAGCCGCGGCCGCGTGTCGATGAGACACAGCGTGCCCACCCGAAGGCCCGGCTTGAGGATCAGGGGAGCGCCGGCATAGAAGCGAATATGCGGATCCCCGGTGACCAGCGGATTTTCCGCAAAGCCCGGGTCGAGGCCGGCGTCCTCCACGACGAGCACGTCGTCCGAGAGAATGGCGTGAGCACAGAATGACACCGCGCGTGAGGTGCCATCTACGCTCAGGCCGCACTTGGCCTTGAACCATTGTTCGTGCTCGTCGACGATCGAGACGAGGCTGATCGGCACGCCGAACAGCGCCCTCGCCGTCCTGCAAACGGCGTCGTAGTGGGGCTCCGGTGCCGTGCCCGTCAGGGCGAGGGCCCGAAGAGCGGCGAGGCGGTCAGCTTCTTGGGTCGACACGGCACGTGGCAGGGCAGGTCATAGGGAACCTGCACCGTAGCGCAGCAAGGATGTTGCAGGTCAATGACGCGCAACTAAATTGCTGCGTCTGTGGCATTTGGGGAAGCGTCGGCGAATACAAACTCAGGTTGTATCAACGTACAGAAACAGCCGAAAATTCTAGTCCTTTCCGCCTGTCTGGTCCTGCGAATGCCACTCGCGACACGCGCCGCCCTATCGAAGGGCGATCTCTTCGAACGACCGGCGCCGCGTCATCGGTTCGAGCCGCATCCTTCGCCCTGATCTCCGAGCCCAGTGCCTACAGGTACAGGAGGCCGAGACAGATCGCGCCGCCGATGGCGGTCGTCACGGAGAGGAAAAGCGGTACGACGAACCATCGCTGGCCGTGCGGGTCGGCAGCGCTCCGCACCCGTGGCGGGGCCGCCGCGGTACGACGCGCGATGCGCAGATCGCGGACACTGGGCGCCGCGCCACCGGCCTCTTCGCATGTCCCGAGCGGCGCCGCGCCCACATCGCCGTGCGGAGCCTTGTCTCCGGTCAGGCCGCTGTCGATGTCGGCCTTGAGCTGGGCCGAGGTCGGCTCATCCGACGGTGGCGGTTGGCCGAAATCGAGGTTGGCCGGCGGCGGTGGGGTTTCGGAGCGAAAGAGGGGCATGCTCGGCTCGTCGTTTCCGTTCGCGTCGCGCTCTCGCTCGCGTATGGCTTCAATCACCCGCGATCGTGGCGACGCCAGATGGCCCGCGTAGAATCGGCGAACGACGCTCAACGCGGCTCGCACTTCGCGGTTCTCGCCTGCGACGATCCGGCGGGTCTTCAGCGTATCCCGGCGGCAAAACTGCACAGGGCACCTCGTCGCACGTGAGAAGATTACGCGACAGCTCTATATCCACGCGAACGTGATCGTGACTGTGCGGATCGTGCGCTTAACGACGCCGTTCCCGTGGCTTGCACCGGTTGCGAGGCTGGGGCGCTAGGAACAGGCACACGAACGGATGCGCGCGACCAACAAGCACTTCATGCTCTACGTGGCCGGTGTGGCGGCGGTCGGCGTGGTCATCGTCGCGCTCTTCATGCGGACGGGCCCGACACGCGACCAAGCACGCGCCGACAGCAGAACGGTCCAGCCCACGAGCACCGTATCGGGCCGCCCGTGAGATCAGAACTGGACGGGCGCGGACCTGAGCACTCGGAGTGCGGAAACGAATCCACGGTCTACTTCGATGGTGCTTGCCCGCTATGTCGGGCCGAGATCGACCATTATCGCCGCAGCAGGGGCGCGGAACGGATCGCGTTCGTGGATGTCTCCCGATGCGATACCGTGGAGCAACTGGGCCCCGATCTCTCGCAGGAGGCTGCGCTTCGGCGTTTCCACCTGCGCGATCGCGATGGGCAACTCATCTCCGGTGCCGCGGCCTTCGCTCGGTTATGGACGCTCCTGCCGGGCTGGCGCTGGCTCGGGCGCCTGATCACGTTTCGCTTCGCGAGCGGCCAACCCATGCTGCGGGTCGCCGAGTTCCTTTATCGTGCGTCGCTTCCCCTTAGGCCGCGTCTCGCACGGATCCTGCAGCGCCTGCGGCTCATCTGAGAACGCGGCATGCGGAAGGCCCATCAGGATTCGGTCACCGAACCGGATGGGCCGGCGCTCGCGCGCCGACCCCTGAAACGTCACCAGCGGCGGTGCCAGCCGGCATGCCGCCAGCCCCAGTGGCGGTGATGCCAGCCCGCATGTCGCCAGCCCCATGGACGGCGCCAGCCGTAGCCGTAGACGACCGGGCGCGCGTAGTAGGCCGGCCGATAGGCGTAGGGCCGCCAATGCGGGCGGCACCAGCCATAATAGCCGCGATGGAAGCCGGGTCCGCATCCCTGTGCGGCCTCCGCGACATTCGCCGTGCCCGCCAGGGTACCGAGCGCGAGAAGGGCCGCGCCTGCGAGTTTCATTCGCATCCTCTTCCTCCATGTGGATGAGGTCATGAAACGCCAGCGGTCCGATACCGTTTCAGGATGACGAAATTTTAATGTTTTCTGTACTGTAAAGATACTGATTTTCCCGACCGTCTTGGCGCATCTTTAATAGTAAAATTCCACGAGACGCGCGCGTGCGGTTTACGTCGTCGCGATATAAGGGCACCATACGGGTTCCCGAACGCCCGGCGGCACGGGATCTGTTGGCCAATTCGGGCCGGTCCAGCCGCTCAGCCGGTTCTCCGGGCGGTCCAGCGACCCGCGCAGGAGGCGAGGCCGTCGAGGATCCACCGTCCCTTGCCGGCAGAGCCGCGGAGGCGTCCACTGACGGCGATCGTGGCGGGTCCCTGCCGGATGGTGCCGGCGATGCGGCCGTCGGAACCGGCCCGGCCCGACGCGTCGGCAGCGTTGCCGCTTGCCTCGTCCACGGTCCCGCCACGGATGACGATGGGGTAGTGGTAGGGGCCGCGGCAGCTCCCGGTCTCCGTCATCGCCACAACGGACCATGTCCCGTCGAACCGGTTCTCGAGCGGCGCGGCGATCGCCTGCGCCGGGACGGCAACGAGCAAGAGGGCCGGCGCAAGCGCCAGTTCGGGAAGGCGGATCATAGTCTCCTCAAGTTTGCGTCGTCAGTCAGTCCGAAGGCGGGACTTCGCCCGCGTCTCCGGCGAGGTAGCGGACCAGAAGCTCGCTCGTGGCCCGGTCCGCGTAGGCCGCAGGGCTCTCGCCCGGCAGCGGCGGGATGAGGTCGACGACCGTGCGGCCGCGCAGCAGTGCACGCAGCTCGGCGGGGGTGAGGCCGGCCTCGATTGCCTCATCAAGCGCTCGCTCGGCGAGAGAGACCGTCCCGTCGTGCGGCCTCATTCGGACGTGGCCCGGATCAGTCACGGAGGTCGGAGCCCGCGGGGTCGCCCGGCGGCGCGTCCGGACCGATGCCCGGCACCGGCTGCTCGGCCGGGATGTCGACAGGTGCCGAAGGCTCGTCCGGGCCGAGCGGCCGTTCGGCGGGACGGGGCTGCGGGTCGGGCGGCGCATCCGCGGGGTCGGGCAGGTTCGCCGGAGCATCCGGCAGATGTGCGCCGGCCATGGGCTTTCCTCTGTGTCGCGACGGAAAAGGGCAACGGGCCGGACGCGTGCCCGGAGTGACACATGCGCCCGGCCTCGCGGCCGTGCCGGGCCCTGATTGGGCGAAGAACCCGGCACAACCTCGGAACGGTGGCGGGCCGCGCAAATTCATGCCGGCCCGCGTTTCCCTGATGTGGGTTGAGGTCGGTCCGGCGTTATGAGACGGACGTACCAGTATCGGCGTTTTTTCCATCTCAGGGCCGCGCAGATCCCCGGCGCCCGTCCGACCACGGGTGCGCGCGGCCGCCCGCGGAACCGACCGCGTTACTTCTTCGGCTCCGATCCGAGATAGACGTATTCCGGCGCGGCGCGCAGCTGGTCCTTGTCGGTCTCGATGACGGCGTCGAGCGCGCCGCCCTCCTTGCGGGTCAGCCGCAGGGTCTCGGGGGCCACTGCCACGTACTTCGCATTGAGCCCGAGGAAGCCGCCGACGCTGACCACGTAGGACTTGATCGCGCGCTTCTCGTCGAACACCACGTCGGCGACCGAGCCGATCGTATCGTTCGCGCCGTTGCGGATGCTGGTGCCGATGAGCTTCGAGGCGACGACATCCTCGGGCGCCTGCGCCACGAACTTCGCCTTGAGATCGTCGTTCAGGGTCGCCGGTGCCGCCGGCACGGCGTTGGGGGCCTGGGCCAGGGCGGGCGAACCGGCGAGCAGCAGCGCCGTGAGCAGGACGTGGCGGTTCATCGAGAGAGTTCCGTCTGGTGAGAGGATGTGGGTGTGGCGAGCGGCAACGCTCCTGCGCCGTGCCGGATGCATGCAGCCCGCAGCTTCGCGGGAACTATCCACATCCGGTGCGGGGACGGCGCGTCGGTCTACGCCGCAATGCACGCAGAAGGGGAAAAGCCGTCGCGCATGCAACTATTAAGTACTCTCGGCTTGGCGAAGTCCGGTCGGGAGGTCGGAGGCTAATCGTTCCGCTTCCAATTGGGTGACGTAGCGAGGGCAGCGCGGCCATCTTCGACTTTTGTCCAAGGCGCGGCAGGGCGGAGCTTGCGCGAGACGGCCGGAACGACGTTCCGCGAGCTGGCGGACACGATGCTGGTCGATAACGTTCGCGTCGGTGATCGAGATATACCAAGAAAAATCATCGGCCCCCGGAACCCGTTTGTGCGCAACCCGTTTGTGCACCGCGACTGAGGGCGATGGCGCCGGCTGCCGCAGACAAGGCCAGACCAGTCATCGCCGTCTAAAGATCCACCGGCCTACCAGTACAGTTAGATCATTGAATGGGCGCCGGGCGGGCACATCTGCCGCCCGACCTGAATCTTCTCACGAAGAATGAGGCACCCATGACGAAACAAAGGACGCCACCGTCCGCCGAGGAACGCAAGGGCTCGGTGAAGGAGGCCATCGGCAAGCTCACGGGCGATGCCCGGACCGAGACCGAGGGCCGCCGCCAGAAGCACGAAGCCCGGTCGCCAAAGGCGAGCGAACCGCGCGGCGGTGACTGACGAACACCATCCGGCGCGCCGGGAAGCGGCCGCCGGTTCCGAGACCACCCGAACAACCAGGAGAACGACATGGTCGATACCGACAGGATCACGGGCGCCGCGAAGGAACTGGGCGGCAAGGTTCAGGGCGCGGTCGGCGACCTCACCGGCTCGCGGCGCGACTCGGCGGAAGGCCGCCTGCGCGAGGCGACCGGGCAGGCCGAGAACTTCTACGGCCAAGCCAAGGACACGGTCCGGAACGTTGCTGACGAGGCCTACGACTACGCCGAGGACGCCTACGAGCGCGGCGGCCACTACCTCCGCCGGGGCACGCGCGAGGTGAGCCATCAGGTCGCCGAGTACCCCCTGGCCTCCCTGCTGATCGCGGGCGCCGTCGGCTTCGGCCTCGGCCTGCTGGTCAACGCCAGCCGCGACTGAGCCGCCGCCTCGACGGCTCTTCCGACGAAACCTTCAAACCGGAGTGACAGCGTGACCATCAACCAGACCCTCGTTCCATCCGTCGCAGCCGAGACGCACGCCGACACGCGCGCGGTCCTTCTCAACCAGGTCTCGTGGGGCGCCATCTTCGCGGGCGCCGTCACCGCCCTGGTGACGCAGGTCGTCGTGAACCTCGTGGGCGTGGGCGTTGGCTTGGCCGCGGTGGGCGGCGACGCCGCCGACAACCCGGCCGCCTCGACCGTCTCGCTCGGCGCCGGGCTCTGGTTCGTCGCCTCGGGCATCGTGGCCTCGCTCGCCGGCGGCCTCATCGCCGGCCGGCTCTCGGGCAAGCCCCTGCCGGGCGCGGCCGCGCTGCACGGTCTGGTCTCCTGGGCGGTGACCACGCTCGTCGTGCTCTACCTGCTCACCTCGGCAGCCACCGGCCTCGTCGGCGGCACGCTGAGCACCGTCTCGGGCGCGCTGGGCGGGGCCGGCAACCTCGTGGGCGGCACGATCCAGACCGCGGCCCAGGCTGCCGCACCCTCGCTCTCGAAGATCCAGAACCCGCTCGACGGCATCGAGCAGAAGGTGCGCGAGCAGGCCGCCGGCCAGGACCCGCAGGCGGCGCGCGACGCGGCGGTCGCGGCGGTGCGCGCGGTGCTGACCGGTGACGCGGCCCAGAAGGAGCAGGCCAAGGCCCGGGCGGCCGACGCGCTCGCCAAGGCGCAGGGCACCACGCCCGACCAGGCCAAGGCCCAGATCGAGGACTACCAGCGCCAGTACGAGCAGGCGGTGGCCACCGCCAAGCAGAAGGCCGAGGCTGCGGCCGTGACCGCCAAGTCGGCGGCCACGCAGGGCGCCTTCTACGCGGCGCTGGCGCTGATCCTGGGCGCGCTCGCCGCCTTCTTCGGCGGCCGCCTCGGCGCCCCGAAGCCCGCCACCCTGCTCGGCGCCTACGACGCGCGCCGCGCCTGACCGAAATCCCCATCGGCTCCCGCCCCGCGGGCGGGAGCCGTCCCCACCGGCGTGGCCGGTGATCGTCAACCAGCGACAGGAGAGCATGCGATGAGCAGCACGACCGACAAGCTGAAGGGCCTGGCCAACGAGGCCGTGGGCAACGTGAAGCAGGCCGTGGGCAACGCCACCGGCAACGACCGGCTCGTGGCCGAGGGCAAGGCCCAGGAACTGAAGGGCGAGGCCCAGAAGACGGTCGGCGACGTGAAGGACGGCGCCAAGAACATCGCCGACAAGATCACCGGCAATCACTGACGCCGCCTCGGCGGGACCGGCAGAGCCGGTCCCGTCAGGGCTTCATTCCACAATCCAGGAGGCAAGCATGAACCGCGACCAGATTCGTGGCGCGTCCCGTCACCTCAAGGGTCGCGCGCAGACCGCCCTCGGCGGCCTCGCCGGCGACCCGGCCCGGCAGGTGCGGGGTGCCGTGAATCAGGTGGCCGGCGGGGCGCAGTACGCCTACGGCCGGGCCCGCGACCGGGCCGAGGATCTCTACGAGGACGGCCGGGACCTCGCCGACACGGCCCGCGGCCGGGCCGACGACCTGATCCCGGAGGGCCGCCATCTGGCGCACGAGGCGCGTCGCCGCGGCAAGGCCTACGGGCGTCGCGCCGTCCGCTACGCCGACGGCCACCGCACCCACACCGTTCTGGGCCTGGCCGTGCTCGCCTTCGCGGCCGGCTGGCTCACGCGCCGCGGGCGCTGAGGAGGGCGCGTCATGCTGCGAAAGATCCTGACGGCGTTCATCCTGCCGAAGGTCATCGCCTTCATCGGCCGCCGCTACGGGCGTCACGGCCGGACCCACTGAGGTCTGGCCTCAGAGCGATAGCGCAGAGGATTGCATTGATGACCACGAAGCTCAGCCTCGCACTGGCCGCCACGGTCATGGCCGCCCTTGCGGGCTCGCCGGCATCGGCAGCGCCGGCCAATCCCAGCCCCGCCGAGGCGCTCGCGCGCGGCGATCTGTCGATCGAGTACGTCCAGTTCCGCCGCTTCGGCCCCCGTCGCTACGGCCCGCGGGGCTACGGCTACCGCCGCGGCTGGCGCGGCGGCTACGGCTACCGCCGGGGTCCCGGCGTCGGCGCCGCGGTCGGTGCGGGTGTGGCCGGGCTGGCGGCCGGCGCCATCATCGGTGGCGCCATCGCCAACGCGCAGGCGCAGCCCGCGCCTGTCGTGGTGCAGGGCGGACCCGCCCCCGAGGCAGTCGCCGCCTGCGCCCGTCGCTTCCGCTCCTACGATCCGGCCAGCGGCACATATCTGGGCAACGACGGCGCCCGCCATCCCTGTCCCTGACGCTCCGGTCGCTCGGCCGTCGGCATCGCCGGACGGCCGAGCCCGCGCGCGGTGGCGCCGCGCGTGAACGACCTCGGGACACGTCCCTGCGTCACGGATGCTCCACCGCCATCCGCCCCTTGAGATGCGGCGTGGTCTGGGGATACGGTATGCCTTGGGGCAGTTCCAGGGAGTGGTATGCGATGGCGCGTCTGAACGTCAACGGCGTCGTGCGCGAGGTCGATGCCGAGCCCGACACGCCGCTCCTCTGGGTGATCCGCGAACAGATCGGCCTCACCGGGACGAAGTACGGTTGCGGCATCGCCCAGTGCGGCGCCTGCACGGTCCATATCGACGGCGCGGCGGTGCGCGCCTGCTCCATGCCGCTCTCCGCGATCGAGCCGGGGCAGAAGATCGTCACCATCGAGGGATTGGCGCCGGGGATGGACCATCCGGTCCAGCAGGCCTGGGCCGAACTCGACGTGCCGCAATGCGGCTTCTGCCAACCCGGGATGATCATGGCCTCGGCGGCCCTGCTGGCGCAGAACCCGCGCCCGAGCGAGGACCAGATCCGCCAGGAGATCACCAACATCTGCCGCTGCGGCACCTACAACCGCGTGCTGGCGGGCATCAAGCTCGCCGCCGAGCGCGGCCAGTCCGGCTGAGGGGGAGAGCGATGAGCATCGACCGCAAGGCCCCTTCGCGAGCCCCCCGCCCCTCGCGCCGCGCCCTCCTGGCCGGCGCCGGCATCTTCACCCTCGGCTTCCACATCCCGTTCCCGGCGCGGGCCCTGACCCTCGACGCGGCGCCCGCGACGCCGGAGGTGAACGCCTGGGTCGTGGTGAGGCCCGACGAGACGGTGGTGATCCGCATCGCCCGCTCGGAGATGGGCCAGGGCACGCTCACCGGCCTCGCCCAGCTCGTGGCTGAGGAACTCGACTGCGACTGGGCCCGCGTCACCACCGAGTATCCGAGCCCGGGACAGAACCTCGCCCGCAAGCGGGTCTGGGGCGACTACTCGACGGGCGGCAGCCGCGGGGTGCGCGACTCGCACGAATACGTCCGCAAGGGAGGTGCCGCCGCCCGCACCATGCTGGTCGCCGCCGCCGCGAAGGGCTGGGGCGTGCCGGCCGCCGAGTGCCGCGCGGAGCGGGGCGTGATCACGCACGCCGCCTCCGGGCGCAGCACCACCTACGGCGCCGTGGCGGCGGAAGCCGCCAAGATCGAGCCGCCCAAGGACGTGGTCCTGAAGGATCCGAAGGACTGGACGATCGCCGGCAAGCCGCTGAAGCGGCTCGACACGCTGCCGAAGCTCGACGGCAGCCAGGTCTACGGGATCGACCTGAAGCTCCCCGGCCTCCTCAACGCCGCGATCCGCGACTGCCCGGTGACGGGCGGCAGCGTGAAGAGCTTCGACGCGGCGGCCGTGCAGGGCATGCCCGGCGTGAAGCGCGTCGTCCAGGTCGGCGACAGCGCGGTCGCGGTGGTGGCCGACACGTTCTGGCGCGCCAAGACCGCCCTCGACGCGCTGCCGATCGTCTGGGACGAGGGCCCGAACGCGAGGGTCTCCAGCGAGACCATCGCGCAGGTGCTGCGCGAGGGGCTCGACGCCGAGCAGGCCTTCGTCGGCAACAAGGCGGGCGACGTGGCGGGCGCGCTGAAGGGCGCCGACAAGGTGGTGGAGGCCGTCTACGGCGTGCCCTTCCAGAACCACGCTACGATGGAGCCGATGAACGCGACCGCGCTCTGGACCGCGGAGCGCTGCGAGGTCTGGACGCCGACGCAGAACGGCGAGGCGGCGCTCGCCGCGACCGCCGACGCCGCCGGCCTGCCGGCCACGTCTTGCGAGGTCTACAAGATCCATCTCGGCGGCGGCTTCGGGCGCCGCGGGGCGACGCACGACTGGGTGCGGCAGGCGGTTCTCATCGCGAAGGAGATGCCGGGCACGCCCGTCAAGCTGATCTGGACCCGCGAGGAGGACATGACGCACGGCCGGTACCACCCGGTCACGCAGTGCCGCATGCGCGCCGCGCTCGACAAGGACGGCAACCTCACCGGCTTGCACATGCGCATCTCCGGCCAGTCGATCCTGGCCTCGGTCGCGCCCCAGCGCATGGTCGAGGGCCGCGATCCGGTCACCTTCCAGGGGCTCAACCCGGGCGGGCCGGAAGCCGCGATCGGCTACACGATCCCGAACATCCTGGTCGATCACGCCATGCGCAACCCGCACATTCTGCCGGGCTTCTGGCGGGGCGTGAACCTGAACCCGAACGCCATCTACCTCGAATGCTTCATGGACGAGCTGGCCCACGCGGCCGGCCAGGATCCGCTGGCGTTCCGGCTGAAGCTGATGGGCAACCACCCGAAGCACCGGGCCGTGCTGGAGGCGGTGGCCGAGAAGATCGGCTGGGACACGAAGCCGCCGGAAGGCGTGTATCGCGGCATCTGCCAGACGATGGGCTTCGGCAGCTACGTGGCGGGCGCGGCCGAGGTCTCGGTCTCCGACAAGGGCGACTTGAAGATCCACCGGATCGTGGCGGCGACCGACCCCGGCCACGCGGTCAACCCGCAGCAGATCGACGCCCAGGTGGCTGGCTCCTTCGTGTACGGCCTGTCGGCAGCGCTCTACGGCGCCTGCACGGTGAAGGACGGGCGCATCGAGCAGACGAACTTCGACAGCTATCCGGTGATGCGGATGGACGCGATGCCGGCGGTCGAGACCATTCTGATGCCGTCCGGCGGCTTCTGGGGCGGCGTCGGAGAGCCGACCATCGCGGTGGCGGCGCCGGCCGTGCTCAACGCGGTCTTCGCGGCGACGGGCAAGCGCGTGCGTCAGCTGCCCCTGAAGGACACGGACCTGCGCCGGGCATGAGGGCGCCGCACCCGGCGCTCGCTCTGCTCGTCGCCCTCGTCTGGGGGACGGGCGCGCGCGCCGCCGAGACGCGGCCGCCGCCCGGCGCCTCCGCCTGCACCGGCTGCCACGCCGAGGGCTCGGCGATGGGCGTGCTGGCGGGCCGGTCCGCGGACGAGATCGCGGGGGCGCTGGACGCCTTCCGCTCGGGCGCGCGCCCGGCCACCCTCATGAACCGCATCGCCAAGGGGTTCGACGCGCAGGAGAGCCGCGCCATCGCCGCCTGGTTCGCCGCGCAGGCACCGCGGTGATGCCCCGGGGATCATCCGCGCCGACCCGCCGCGCCCTGATCGGCGGGGCCGCGGCGGCCGCGCTGGCGCGCCCGGCAATCGGCGGCACACCCCCACGCGTCGTGGTCGTCGGTGCCGGGTTCGGCGGCGCGACGGCGGCGCGCTGTCTCGCCGCCGGCGGCATCGACGTCACCTTGGTCGAGGCGTCCGAACGTTACATCGCCTGCACGGGCAGCAACGCGGTCGTGGCAGGCCTGCGGGGCATCGAGGCGCAGACCTTCGGGTACGAGGCGCTCGGCCGAACTGGTCTCCGGCTCGTGCGCGCGACCGCGAGCGCCGTAGATCCGGCTGCGCGTCGGGTGACCCTCGGCGACGGGACGGCGCTGGCTTACGACCGCCTGATCCTCTCGCCCGGCATCGAGCTGCGGTTCGACGCGGTGCCGGGCTACGACGCGCGGGCGGCCGAGGCCATGCCGCATGCCTGGAAGGCCGGGGCGCAGACGGTCCTGCTCGCCCGCCAGCTCGCCGCCATACCGGAGGGCGGAACCGTCGTCCTCTCCGCCCCCGCCAATCCCTATCGCTGCCCGCCGGGTCCCTACGAGCGCGCGAGCCTGATCGCGCATTTCCTGAAGACCCGGAAGCCGCGCGCGAAGCTCATCCTGCTCGACGCCAAGGACACGTTCTCCAAGCAGAAGCTGTTCGAGACGGCCTGGGCGAAGCTCTACCCGGACGTGCTCGAATATGTGCCGCTCGCCGCCGGCGGGCAGGTCAGCGAGGTCGATCCGGCCGCGATGGTCGTGCGCACCGACTTCGCCGAGGTCAAGGCCGACGTCGCCTGCATCATCCCGCCCCAGCGCGCCGGGGCCATCGCGGCGCAGGCCGGCTGCGCCGATCGCAGCGGCTGGTGCCCGATCGACCCCGCGACCTTCGAATCGCGCCTGGTGCCGGGCATCCACGTGATCGGCGACGCGGCCATCGCCGGTGCGATGCCGAAATCGGCCTTCTCGGCCAACGCGCAGGCGAAGGTCTGCGCGCAGGCGGTGATCGACCTGCTGGCCGGGCGAGAGCCCGAGGATCCGCGGCTCATCAACACCTGCTGGAGCCTCGTGGCACCGGGCTACGGCATCTCGATCGCGGGCGTCTTCCGCCCGCATGACGGACTCCTCGCGGACGTGCCGGGTGCCGGCGGCGTCAGCCCGCTCGACGCGCCGGACGCGGTGCGCGCGCAGGAGGCGGCCTATGGCGAGAGCTGGTACCGGACGATCACCCGGGACGTGTTCGGGTGAGCTGCCGCCGGGCCGCCCGCCTCGTCGCGGCCGTGCTGGTTCTCGCCGCCACCGCGACGCGGGCCGCGGAGAGCCTGGTGCCCTACGCGATCGTCGGCGACGCGATTCCCGAATCCTTGACCGGCGCGCCGGGCGATCCGGCCCGCGGCCGAGCGATCGTGGCCGACCGCACCCGCGGGCTCTGCCTGCTCTGCCATGCCGGGCCCGTCCCGGAGGAGCGCTTCCAGGGCAACCTCGCCCCGGACCTCGCGGGCGTCGGCGCCCGGCTGAATCCGGCGCAGCTGCGGCTGCGACTGGTGGACGGTCGGGCGTTGAACCCGGACACCATCATGCCATCCTATTACAGCCTGTCGGGGCTCGCCCGCGTGGGTCGGGCCTGGCAGGGGCGTCCGATCCTGAGCGCGGGCGAGATCGAGGATGTCGTCGCCTTCCTGGCGACACTGCGCGAGACCGGGGAGAGGCCGGAGGGACAGCCATGAAGGGGATGGAGGTGGAGCGGATGCGTGGGCTGGACCGGCGCCGGGTGCTCGCGGGCGCGGCCGGCACGGTGCTGGCGGTCGCGCTGCGGCCGGCCGCGGCGGCGAGCCTGCCGCGAACCGAGACGACCGAGAGCGCCATCCGGCGCTTCGCGGGTGACAACCCGATCCGGCCGGGCCGCGTCACCCTCGACCTGCCGCCGCTCGTGGAGAACGGCAACACGGTGCCGCTCACTGTCTCCGTCGAGAGCCCGATGACGCCCGAGGACCACGTCCGCCGCGTCGCCGTGTTCAACGAGAAGAACCCGCAGCCGAACGTCGTCACCGTCCACCTCAGGCCGGGCGCGGGCCGCGCGCAGGTCGCGACGCGCATCCGGCTTGCCGACACACAGCGCATCACGGCGATCGCCGAGATGAGCGACGGCACCTACTGGTCGGCTTCTGCGGACGCGATCGTCACGCTCGCCGCCTGTCTGGAGGGCTGAGCCGGATGGCCCGCACCCTGATCAACCTGCCCAAGACCGCAAAGACCGGCGACGTGATCACGATCAAGACGCTGATCTCGCACCCGATGGAGACGGGCTTCCGCCCCGGCGCGGACGGGCGCATCCTGCCGCGCAACATCGTCACCGAGTTCGTCTGCCGCTTCGAGGACGAGGAGATCTTCCGCGCCGAGCTGTTCCCGGCCTCGGCGGCGAACCCCTATCTCACCTTCACCTGGGTCGCGACGCGGAGCGGCCGCTTCAGCTTCACCTGGCGCGGCGACGACGGCTTCGACCAGACCGAATCCGCGGCGATCGCGGTGGCGTGAGGCTCACCATGCCGCGCCGCCCGGGCCTCCCGCTTACGGCCGCGTTCCTCGGTCTGCTGCTCGCCGCTGCCCCAGCTATGGCGGAGCCGGTCGCGCCCGCCGAACGACGCTCGGGCTTCGACCAGATGAGTCCGGAGATCCAGGCGATGCAGCGGGACGACGGAGCCAATCCCGGCATGCTCGCGGTCGCGGACGGGGCCGAACTCTGGGCCCAGGCGCCGACCTCCGGCCGACCGGCCTGCGCCGGCTGCCACGGCGAGGCCGCGAGTACCATGCGCGGCGTGGCGGCGCGCTACCCGGCCTGGGACGCGCGGAGCGGGCGGCCGATTGATCTTCAGGAGCGGATCAACGACTGTCGGCGCGAGCATCAGGGGGCTGAGCCGCTCGCCCACGAGAGCCCCGACCTCCTGGCGCTGACGGCTTTCGTCGCCGCGCAGTCGCGCGGACTGCCGATCGCGCCGCCGGACGATCATCGGCTCGCACCCGCGCGGGCGGAGGGCCGCGCGCTGTTCGAGGCGCGCCAAGGCCAGCTCGGCCTCTCCTGCGCGATCTGCCACGACGACCATTGGGGCCGCCGCCTCGGCTCGGCCGTGATCCCGCAGGGGCAGCCGACCGGCTACCCGCTCTACCGGCTCGAATGGCAGGGGATGGGCTCGCTGCAGCGGCGCCTGCGCAACTGTCTCACCGGCATGCGGGCCGAGCCCTTCGGGTACGGGGCGCCCGAATACGTCGCGCTCGAACTCTACCTCGCGACGCGGGCCGCACCGCTGCCGCTCGAGACGCCGGCCGTGCGGCCCTGACGGTCCGACGGGCCGGCGCCGGGCCGGCTTTTACACCTATGCGAATGAAGCCGAGGACTCGGTCTCTGTAGGACGGGGCCTTGCCGCTCAGACCCCGCGCTCGGCCGGCGCGCCGACCACGATGGTGCGATGATCCCACCCTTCCGGAACTGCCTGCTGCGCGCACTGCCGCCAGCCGACCTCGCGCTGCTCACCCCGCACCTCGTGACCGTGTCGGTCGCCAGGGGCGACGTCGTCGTCCGCTCCGACGAACCGTTCAGGCACGGCTGGTTCCCCGAGAGCGGGCTCGCCTCGATCATCTCGAACACGAGCGAGCCGCGGCGGCTGGAGGTCGGCCTGTGCGGCTGGGAAGGCATGGTGAGCACGGCCCTGATCCTCGGCGTCGACAGCACGCCGCATGAGACAACAGTGCAGATCGAAGGGACATGGCTGCGGATCGAGGCCGAGCGTCTGCGCACGGCGATGGGAGAGAGCCCGGCCCTGACCGCTGTCCTGATGCGCTACGTGCAGACCTTCCTGCTCGTCCTGTCGCAGACTGCGCTCTCCAACGGCGCCTACAAGATCGAGGAGCGTCTCGCCCGCTGGCTCCTGCTGGCGCATGATCGGACCGACGGCGACGAGCTGCACCTGACGCACGAATTCCTGTCGTTGATGCTCGCCGTGCGCCGCTCCAGCCTGACCATCGCGACCCACATGCTGGAGGGGGCCGGCATGATCCGGGCGAGGCGCGGCCTCATCATCGTGCTGGACCGTGCCAAGCTCGAGGCCGCGGCCGGCGACACTTACGGCAAGGCGGAGGAGGAGTACGAGCGACTGATCGGTCCCTACCGGAAGACCGCGCCCGCCGGAGCATCGTGCTTGGCCCCTTGAGGGGACCGGGTCGGATCAGCGCGCCCGGCCCCTGCGCTGGGCGGGCCGGAGGCTCAGCAAGGGGGTGGCGGCGAGGCCGGTCAGGCCCGCCAGGATCACGGCGGGCCGGATCCCGGTGCGCGTCGCGGCCCGGTCCCGGAGGCGATGCGTTGGAAAAGCCCTCTTACAGGCCGTACCGCCTCCCCGCCGGAGGCTGGGGATTCTTCGGTTGCATCGGCGGCTACTATCCCGAGTGCGACGTTTCGATGCCGCTCTGGCACTGCGCGATCGGCAGCAAGACACCCGCGGCCAAGATGGTGCCGGTCACTGTGCACGGCGAGGACGACCGGGTGCTCGCGCCGCAACTCGAAGACGCTGCCGGATGACGATAGGACGTGTTCGGAGCGGCAGACTTTTCGAGGGATACTCTGGAAGAGAGGATGTTTGTCCCGGGCTCGGCCGTACAGTCTTCCCGCCTTCAAGAAAGGAAGCGCTCCTGGCCTGGTTCTCCATCCGCGAGTCGCTATGACGGAGCCAGTCCGCCGCGCAATCAAGCACGGACCGGGAGGCACCGATGCAGGCGGGCTTCGGGCTCCAAGCCCTGCGGGCACCCCAAGCCCTGCGGGCACCGCCGGATCGGGGGAAAGAGACGGCGGCATCCCGCAGGACGCCGGCTTGCCATTCGCTGCAGGCCGGCCGCTCGATCGTACGCCGCGCTGCAATGCGCGCATTCACATGTGCCAGGCAGCGATGTGCTCGACGGATTCCGTTCGATATCGCACGGACTCCGCCATCTCGCCTGTTGTCTTCACCAAAGTTAAAGCGAGTCGGCGAGCATCTGCCTAGAGCATCGAACAGGGCTTTGTCAGGGAGGACGCCTCCAATGAAGACGCAGACCCCGGATATCGATCCGGAAACCGCATGGCTGGTGCAGCGGCTGGTGCGGGAAGGTTCGGTCTTCGGAGATACAGCGACGATCCTGACGATCGAGAAGCTGCGCCGCCTGGAGGATCTGGCCCGTCGTGCCGGAACGAGCCGGCAGGCGTTTCAGAAGATCGCGTCGGCGCGCCGGATCCTGGGCGACCATGCCGAGCTCGGCCCGATCCCGGACTTCATGGGCGATGCGGACATGAATCCGTTCGACCTGACTGAGAACGAACTGCGCGTGCCGGCACCCTGAGAGGCACACCTCCGACCAGCGGGCAGGACCTCCCGGCCAGCCGTTTTACGGGTAGGTACGCCCCATCCTGTGCCTCGCAGTAGGGCGGGCACGCGCCCGCCTGTTCGAGAGCGATGGTCATGCTGTCGGGCCCGACTGTTCCGGTCGGTTGCAGTCTTCTCCCAGTGGGGCGAAGACCCGCGCCAGGAAGGCGCAGCGATGATCGCCGTGGAAATCCTCCGGCGCCGGGGCTGTCTCACGCCCGCGATGGGTCATGAAGCGCACTCGAACGATACCCGCGGACAATACGTAGTCTGCCGATTGAGCTTTGACGCAGGATCCGTGTTTGCTAAGCGAGGAGCGATAAAGCTCTTCGCACCGGGATTTTGCTGATGATGCGCCTCACGACAACTGTTTTCGCCGCGTTGATCGCAACCGCGACCTTCATCGGCGGGTCGAGCGAGGCCGAAGCGGGTTGCAGGTCATGCGGTCCTGTTCCGCCGGTCTACAATTACAGGACCGTCAACCAGGTTCTGAACCGGACGCAGTACCGAGATGTCCGGCGGACTCACTTCGTCCACAAGACGCGCCCGATCTACAACATCACGCGCGTCCGCCCCATCGTGCAGGTCCACACCGTGACGCGCGTCCATCATCACACCGTCCCGGTGATCCGCAACGTTTACATGTCGCGCGTGCAGCACCTGCCGGCACAGTATGTCCACACGGGCAGCGTCCGGAACGTCTATCACGGCTGCGGCTGCTGAACGCGACGCCAGCGCGTAGATAGCGGCCCCGGGGTCGCCTCGCCGGTCCTGCCGCTCACTCGCGGCTGGCCGTCCGTGACGCGGGCGCGAGGCAGGCCTTCGGGCAGACGGGCGGCCGCCCGAGCAGGCGTTCGAGGGCACTCATCGGGGCCGGCGCGCAAGCCTTTCTCAGGAAGGTCCCGTCCTCGCTACCGAGATCCGGCACGCGACAGGACGCAACCATCGTGCGCTCCGCCTGGCCCCAGAGTGCCGAGACAGCGGGGCGCATCCCCGGACCCTTAAGGGCGCTCCAGGCGGTCGGAACGGTCTCGGCGGCTTCAACATAAAGCGCGACGAAGCTCATCAGCGCGGCCAGGCCGTCGCGGTGTGCCGGCTGGATGTCCGGATCCCGCAAGCCGTCGAGCGCGATCGCCGTGTCGAGGTCGTGCGTGTAGGCGTTCAGCTCGTCGAGCAGGTAGCGGAAATCCGTGGCCGCGGTCGCGCCTCCTGGGCGCAGATAGGTGGTCACGAAGAGGCTCGGGCGGAACTGCCCCGCGATCCGGGCCGGCGCGAACAGCGCCGCGCTCTCGGGCGGCCGCTTGACCGCCCCCCCGCCGATCAGCGGATAGGCGTCGGTCTCGCCCGTGATGGCGTGCACGGATTCATGCACCGCGGTCGGCAGCCCGTACTGGACGTCGCCGCAATCGAGCCAGGCACGAAAGAACTTCTTGTCGCCGACCTGCCGGAAGACCGAGTAGCCGTTCGGCGACGCGGCCTTCAGGATGTCGATGGCCCCCGCCGCGCATCTGTCGGCGGCGGACGCTGTCACGCCCGCACAGACCAGCAGGACGAGACTCCCGAGAGCTGTTTGCACGGTGTTGCGCATCGGTCCGCATCCTCGCAGATGCGTATCCTGTCCCCCGTATGGTTAAGGATCGCCTTCCGACCCGCGCCCCGACCAATCGCGCCGGAACCGGGGCAGCGCAACGCGCGTCCCCGGTACGGCGTCCGGCAGGCCCGAGCTTCGGTGCTTCCCGATATGCCGGATCAGAAGTCGCGCTGCACCCGGGCTCTCACCTGAATCACGTCGACGCTCGTCGTCGTGAAGACAGGGTTGGCCAGGTTGTTGACGTAGGCCGCATTCTGACCCGGGAACCGGCTCAGGTCGAGAACACGCCCGTTCTGCACCCCGAACTTGGTGTAGATCGCCTCCGCGCCGATATCGAGATCCTTCACCGGCGACCAGATCAGGCTCCCGCCGACCACGAAGCGGTAGCTGTCGCGGAGCGTCTGACTGAGGTCGAAGAAGCGGGTGCCCGGCGTGCCGGGGCCGGTCGTGGTCAGGCTGTAATAGGCGCCCTGCGCGGCGCGGGCGCCCTGCGCGAACGTGACCTCGCCGTAGGAGCCGAACAGGGCCGAGCGCAGCGTCGGGTTCCAGTAATGCAGCAGTGAGGCCACGGCCGAGAAGGTGGTCGAGAGCTCGAGCCGATTGGTGAAGGGGTTCAGCGTCGCGTCGTTGAAGAACTGGCTGAAGGCCGAGCCCTGGATCGAGGAAGCGCTGCCGGCATAGGAGCCCATATAGGCCGTCACGCCGGTGTACATACCCGCGCCCTCGGCGTACGAGCCCTGCAGGTAGAGGGTGTCGCCCGGGGCGATGAAGGGCAGGTTGATCTTCAGGCCACCCTGGACCGCCCAGCCGTACTCGGACGGCGTGCGCCCGGTGGCGCGCAGGTTGGTGTTGCTCGCCGCGGTGCCGAGATTCGTGCCCACGAAGGTGCCGAGCGCCGTGCTACCGACGTTCAATTCGTGCACGGCGGCCGAGAGTTGCGCGGAGCCCCAAGGCTGGTCGTAGCGCAGCACGCCGACGAAGTCGGGCAGGCGGTTGCGCTCGATCATGTCGACGAAGCCAACGCCGGTCGGCACGCCCGCGGCGCTGTAGCCGACGAAGAGCGGCGTGAGCGCGTTGGTCTGCGCGTAGAGGGCGACGCTGGAATTGCCCGTCGCGGCGGCCGCCACGGCAGCGGTCTGCGCGGAGAAGAGCGGCGTGCGGCGGAAACTCGGATCCTCCATCGAGATCGTGGCCGAGAAGCCGTTTCCGAGCGTGGCGGTGTAGGCCGCCAGGTTGGTCGAGGCGACGTCCGAGCTCAGCGAAGAGGCGATGATCTCGAAGTCGTGCGCGTAGAAATCATAGAAGGACGAGGCGCGGCCGGCGGTGAAGCCCGCGAACTGGATGAAGGCCTTGTCGGTGTTGAAGTACTGCTGCACGCGGCCGAAGCCGTCCGCACCCAGCGCCGGGAAGGCGTTGGCGATGCGGGTCTGCGTGCCCGAATGGATGGTCGGGATGCCGGTGCGGCTCGCCGCCTCAAGGCGCAGGAAGGCGCGCAGCGTCCCGTAATCGGTCTTGGTGCGGGCATCGAGGTTGATGCGGGCGAGCCCGCGATAGCCGCTGTAATCGCCCGGTCCCGCCGCCGTGGTTCCGGGCGCACGGCTGTAGGAGGCCTGGTAGCCATACTCGAAGCGGGTGCGGCCAGAGAGGCGCAGGCAGGTGTCGGTGCCGGGAATGTAGAAGAAGCCGGCGCCGTAAGTCGAGCAGACGCGCACGTACTCAACCGGGGCGGCCTTCTTCACCGGAAGATCGGCGGCCTGGGCGGCCGGCAAACCGATGAGACTTGCTGCCGACGCGAGCAGGATCCTGTCGATGGAACGCATGATATTCCCCCCTCTGTTTTCCGACCCAAGGCACGCGATCGCACATCTTCCCGAATTTTAACCACGGGTTGTATAGATGTCGTCGTGCAATTTTTGTCGATGGACTGTCGTCAGCCCTCTGGACGATCACTATTAGGACGGTCGTCCGCATGGGCGGCAAGCGGATTCTTCAGAACGAACGTTACTGAGCGCGTTTCTGTATTGTTTCTGCAACATGCTTTGGTTGTGGGCTCGGCGCGCGCGACCGCCCCGTGCCCGGCGCGTGGGCGGGGCGCGTGACGTGTCTGCCGCGAGGTCGGCGGGGCCCGAGCAGCCCCGCCGAACGGTTCCGCTAGAAAACCCAGAGCCGCTCGGGAGGGCATTCCAGCCAGTGCGGGCCGGGGCCCGCACGCCGGTCGGAGAGCACGCGCACGGTCTGGCCGCCGCAGCGGAACAGGTGCTCGAACTGGTTGCCGAGGTAGATCGAGGTCTCGTACTCGGCCGGCACCCGGTTCTCGCCGGGTGCCTCGGCGAGGCGCACCGCCTCAAGGCGAATCACGCCCTTGCCGGCCGGCTGCCCGCCGTTCGCCCGGTCGACGCCCCAGAGGCGGTGGCCGCCGAGATCGACCAGCACCCGCCCGTCCCGCCTCTCGGAGACCGCGACCGACAAGGTGTTGTTGGTGCCCATGAACTCTGAGGCGAACAGCGTGGCGGGCCGCTCGTAGAGATCCTCCGGGGTGCCCGACTGCACGAGCTTGCCGCCGTCGAGCAGCACGACCTGGTCCGCGATGGCGAGCGCCTCGGCCTGATCGTGCGTGACGAAGACCGCCGTGATGCCGCGCCGCTTTATCAGCGACCGGATCCAGATCCGGGCTTCCTCGCGCAGCTTCGCGTCAAGGTTCGACAGCGGCTCGTCGAGGAGGATGACCGGCGGCTCGTAGACCAGCGCCCGGGCGATGGCGACGCGCTGCTGCTGGCCGCCCGAGAGCTGCGAGGGATAGCGCTCGCCGAGTGCGCCGAGGCCGACGCCGTCCAAGGATTCCTGCACCCGCCGGGTGATGTCGGCCTTGCTCTGGCCGCGCAGGCGCAGGCCGTAGGCGACATTCTCGAACACGGTCTTGTGCGGCCAGAGGGCGTAGGACTGGAACACGAAGCCGAGGTCGCGCCGCTCCGGGGGCAGGTTGACCCCGGCGCCCGCGTCGTAGACCGGGCGGCCGTCGATCCGGATGGCGCCCCGGTAGGGCTCCTCCAGGCCGGCGATCGAGCGCAGCAGCGTGGTCTTGCCGCTGCCGGAGCGCCCGAGGAGGCAGACGACGGAGCCTTCCTCGAACTGGGCGTCGATGCCCTTCAGGACTTCGACCGCGCCGTAGCGGAGGTGGAGATCTTCGATGAGGAGCTTAGGCATGACGCTTGTTCCCGAGGGCGAACATCAGCGCGAGGCCGACGAGGATGAGGACGAGGTTCACGGTGGAGAGCGCTGTGACGAGGTCGACGGCGCCGGTGCCCCAGAGCGAGACCAGCAGCGAGCCGATCACCTCCGTGCCGGGGCTGAGCAGGTAGACGCCCGTCGAGTACTCGCGGACGAAGGTCACGAAGATCAGCACCCAGGAGCCGATCAGGCCGGCCTTGATCAGCGGCAGGGTGACGTCCCGGCTGACCTGGGCGGGGCGCGCCCCCACGACGCGGCCGGCCTCCTCGAGTTCCGGCCCGATCTGGAGGAGCGAGGCGCTCACCAGACGCATGCCGTAGGCGAGCCAGACCAGCGTGTAGGCGAGCCACAGGCTGAACAGCGTCTGGCGGAGCGGCTGCAGGACGGGGGTGAACAGGAACAGCCAGAACATGGCGAGACCCGCGATCAGCCCCGGCATGGCGCGCGGCACCAGCACCAGGTAGTCCATCAGGGCCGTCCAGCGCGAGCGCCAGCGGTGCAGCGCGAGGTTGACGAGCGCGTAGAAGCCGACCGAGAGCGCGCCGCCGACGGAGGCGATGAGCAGCGTGTTGACGATGCCGCGCACGAGGTTCGGGTAGCCCATCAGCTCACGGAAGTGGTTGAGCGTCAGGTTCGGCCAGATCGCGACGCCCTCGCCCCAGGTCGAGAGGAAGGAGCGCAGCACCAGCGCCGAGACCGGGATCACCACCGTGAAGCCGAGCCAGACCACGATCAGCCCGACGGCCGGCCAGCGCCACGCGCCGATGGCGAGCGGCTTCTGGGCGCTCGCCTTGCCCTTCACCGCGACGTAGCGGTTGGCGGCGGCGAGCAACTTGCGCTGCGTGTAGACCAGCGGCAGCGTCACCAGGATGATCGACACCACCACCACGGCCATCAGGTCGTAGGAGGGCGTGCCGAGCTTGTTGGTGAGCTTGTAGAGGTAGGTGGCGAGCACGAGGATCCGCTCGGGATCGCCCAGAACCAGGGGCAGGCCGAACAGCTCGAAGCCGAGGAAGAAGACCAGCACCGTCGCGTAGAGGATGCTCGGCATTATCATCGGCAGGCTCACGGTCAGCGCGACCCGGAAGGGGCCGGCGCCGGACGAGCGGGCGGCCTCCTCCACGTCGGAGCCGAGCGAGCGCAGCGCCGAGGAGGCGTAGAGGAAGACGTGGGGAACGTGTGTGAGGCCCGCGATGACGATGAGCGCGGTCTTCGAGTAGAGGTACCAGGGGATGGTGCCGACGATCCCCTTCACCCAGACGCTGACGATGCCGACGGGGCCGAGCGCCACGACGAAGCCGAAGGCCAGCACCACTGAGGAGACGAACATCGGAACGAGCACCAGCGGCTCGATGAGGCGGCGGCCCGGCAGGTCGGTGCGGACCAGCAGGAAGGCCATGATGCAGCCGAGCGGCACCGCGATCGCCGTCATGCCGGCGGCGATGATCGCCGAGTTGATGAAGGCCTCGCGGAAGTCGTCCTCCTCGAAGAGGACGAACTCGTAGGCCTGCGTGGTGAAAGTGCTCGACGGCTGGAAGAACGGGCCGCTGAGGAAGCTCTGGTAGATCACCAGCCCGACGGGGGCGAGGATCATCAGCGCGGTCGCGAGCACGATCGCGATGCGGAACGGACGGGTCATCGCTCTGGCCTCAGTTCGCCGCGAGCGTCTTTTGCCACTGCTTGATGAAGCGCAGTCGCGTGATCTGGTCGAGCTGGGTCAGGAGTTCGGGGCCGACCCGGATCGGCCGCAGCGTGACCTCGCGCGCACCCGGCAGGCTGGTGATGCCGTGGCTGTCCTGCAGGTCGGTGCGCACCGAGGTCATCGCCTTCTTGGCGAGCTCGACCTGGCCGGTCTTGGAGAGCAGGAAGTCGAGGAAGAGCTTGGCGGCGTTCGGGTTCTTTGCCTTCGCCGACACGAAGGCGATGCGCGACATCACCTGCGTGTAGTCCTTGGGCAGGACGTAGGCGAGGGTCGGGTCCTTGTGGTTGCGCTGCAGGACGTAGGAACCGATCATGTTGTAGGCCAGCGTGTGCTCGCCCGAGACCACGCGCTCGATCATCGCGCCGGTCGAGGTGTAGAACTTGGCGCCCGCCTGGCCCATCGCCTTCACGGTGTCCCAGGTGGTCTGCGGGCTGATCTGAACGTCCTGCGTGATGTACAGGAAGCCGACACCGGAACGCTCGGGATCGTAGGACGTGACCTTGCCCTTGTAGACGTCCTTCTTCTGGCTGATCAGCTTGGCGAAGTCGGCGTGGCTGCGCGGCACCTCGGCCTCGGGCACGATGCGGCTGTTGTAGGCGAAGACGATCGGCTCGGCCGTGGTGCCGTAGGCCTGATCCTTCCAGTTGGCCCAGTCCGGCAGCGCGCCCTTCTCGGGCGAGGCGTAGGTGAGGGCGTAGCCGTCGTTGACGAGCTTGATCTGCAGGTCCATCGCCGAGGACCAGATGAAGTCGGCGGTCTTGCCGGCCGCGGCCTCGGCGACGTAGCGGCTGTAGAGTTCCGTCGAGTTCTGGTCGGCGTACTCGACCTTCAGCTTCGGGTAGAGCGCCCGGAACTGCGTCAGCAGTTCGGAAACCTCCGAGGCGTCGGCGGTCGCGTAGATCGAGAGGGCGCCCTCCTTCTCGGCCGCCGCGATCACCTCGGCGTAGGAGGCGGGGTAGCCCTGCGGCACGGTCTGGGCGAGGGCAACGGGAGCGGCTGCGAGCAGCACGGCGAACGAGGCGGCGAGCCGCATCTTCATGGAACGATCCTCCGGATTTCGGCGCATCTCGTGGTGCGCCTGTTCGGGGACCGTAGCCGGGCCAGCTTTCATCATCCTGACACGCGCGGAAGCGGTGAACGAAACCTGTCTTCGCGCAGCCCAGCGCGTTGTCGGGCCCGATCACGGTCGATCTCCCGGCTCGGACACGGCCCGATCGGAGCGAGGCGCCGGGCTTGCAAAGGCGCCCGACCGTCGCGCGGACCCATATCCTCCGCTGGGGAAGATGTTCTAGGCTCGCCGCGACGCCGACGGGCGGAAGGTCCGGGCGCGGAGGACAACGACCGATGCGGATCCTCATCGTCGAGGACGATGCCGCGCTCGCCCGCGGCATCGTCTCGTCGCTGCGGCTCAGCGGCTTCGCCGTGGACCACGAGCCGAGCGGGGCCGACGTGCTGCCACTCCTGCGCCATGAAGCCTACGCCCTGGTCCTGCTCGATCTCGGCCTGCCCGACCGCTCCGGCTTCGAGGTGCTGCGCGAGATCCGGCGCGCGGGCCTCACGGTGCCGGTGCTGATCGTGACCGCGCGCTCGGCGGTCGCGGACCGGGTCGCGGGGCTCGACCTCGGCGCGGACGACTACCTCGCCAAGCCCTTCGATCCGGCCGAGCTGGAGGCGCGGGTGCGCGCCCTGGTCCGCCGCGGCCACGGCAGGCCCGACCCGATCGTCACCTGCGCCGACCTCGTCTACGACCGCTCCGGGCAGGTGGCGACGCTGGCCGGCCGCGTCCTGCCCCTGCGCAAGCGCGAGCTCGCCATCCTCGAATCGCTCATCACGCGGGCCGGGCGGGTCGTCTCGAAAGAGCGCCTCGTGGCCGAAGTCTTCGGCTTCGACGAGGAGATCACACCGAACGCCATCGAGGTCTATGTCGCGCGGCTGCGCCGCCATTTCGGCTCCACCGGCCCCAGGATCGTGACCCTGCGCGGACTCGGCTACCTGATGGAGGCGGCCAGCGCCGAGACGGGTCCAGAACCCGGCAACGAGACCGGCGCCGGGGAGGAACGGTGAGCGCGCGCGGGCCCGCCTGGCGCTCCCTGAGATTCCGCGTCGCCGCCTTCCTGATGGTCCCGATGGCCGCGCTCGCGGTTCTGCTCGGCATCGGCGGAACGTGGTTCGTCGATACCTTCGTGACGGCCAGCTACGACCGTGTCCTGGCAGGCTCGATCCTCTCGATCGCGGAACGGCTGACGGTCGAGGACGAGCGCGTCTCGCTGGAACTGCCCGCGGCGGCGTTCGGCATGCTGTCCAACGCCCAGCGAGACAGCATCTACTACAGCGTGACCGCCGACGGGACCTTCGTGACGGGCTACGCCGACCTGCCCTCGCCCCCGCAGATGCCGCCGCCCGAGACGCTGATCTACCGCGACGCCGTCTTCCGCGGCCGGAGGGTGCGGATCGGCGCGATGCTGAAGCCGATCTACGTGACGCGCCACGCCGCGCTCGTTCAGGTCGCGGAGACGACGCAGGGGCGAGACCGGCTCGCCCACCGCATGCTCCTCGCCCTGACGGCTCTGGGCGCGACGCTCGCGGGAATCGGAAGCCTGCTCGTCTGGTTCGCTGTGCGGATGGGCCTCGCGCCGCTGGACGATCTGCGCCGGGCGGTCGAGCACCGGTTCCACGGACGCGGGGCCGTGCCGGGTTTTGCCGTTGCGGGGGTTCCGGGCGAGGCGCTGCCCCTGGTCGAAGCGCTCAACCAGCTGCTCGCCCAGCTCAACGGCGCCATGACCACGCTCCGCCGCTTCACGGCGGACGCGTCCCACCAACTCCGCACGCCGGTGGCGATCCTGAAGACGCATCTGCGCCTGCTCGACCGCCAGCCGCCGGGCAGCACGGCGTGGCGCTCCTCGCGCGCCGACATCGACGAGGCGGTCGACCGTCTCGACCGGCTCATCGCCCAGTTGCTGACGCTCGCGGGATTGGAGGAAGGTGCGGCCCGCCGGGACGGCAGGACCGTGGCCGACGCGAGCGCCATCGCGCGTGAGACCGCGCTCGGGCTCGTCACGGTGGCACGACAGCACCGGGTGAGCCTCTCCTACGACGGGCCCGAAGAGCCGATCAACGTCGCGGCCGATCCATTTCTCCTGGAGGAGGTCCTGCGGAACCTGATCGACAACGCCATCCGCTACAACCGGGCCGGCGGCGAGGTCCGGGTATCGGTCTCCACGCCAAGCGCAGATGGAGCCGGGCCCTGCTGCTGCATCGACGTGGAGGATGACGGGCCGGGAATCCCCGAGGACCAGCGCGAACTCGTGTTCGAGCGCTTCCACCGGATTGAGCGTCAGGGCAATCCGTCGGGCAGCGGTCTCGGGCTGGCGATCGTGCGGGCCTTCGTGGAGCGCCTCGGAGGCACGGTCGCGCTCGCGCCCGGCGCCGCTGGCCGCGGTCTGCGGGCGCGCATTACGCTGCCTGTCCGGACAGCCGGAGAGGACTGACCGCTCCGCGAAATCCTCGGCCGTACGCCTGAGGCCGTGGACCTACCGGGCGAAGAACTTCGGATCGAGCGCCGACAGCGCCAGGAGCGGCGGGGGCATGACGACGCCGGCAACCCGCATCTCGCGCGCGGCCGCGCGACAGCTGAGCTGATCGCCCGAGGCGGCAGCGGCCTCGATCCGGGCGATGGTCGCCTCCTGCGGCTTTGGCGGGGCCGGCAGCGCTGCGGCGGCCGGCGGATTCTTGGCGGCGGCGTTGGCCTGGGCAAGGGCGGGGTTGCTGCCCGAACGCGTCGGTGTCTCACCCTTCACCGGGCCGCTCAAGCCGGATTGCTGCTGAACGTTGCCGCCGGCCGGCGCGGCGGTGCCCTGGGTCTGGCCCGACGGATTGGAGACGGCCGTCGCCTGCTGCGGCGGCGTGGCGGCCGCCTGCTTGGCCGGCTCGGGCTGCTTCACGAAGGCCAGCAGTTCCTGGCAGAGATCGGCCGGCCGGCCGGGCGCCGCGGAGGCGCCACCGGGCTCCTGCGCGCGGGCGGCGCCCGCCGCCAGGAGCGCGCTCGCGAGGCTCGCCGCCACGAGCAGGTCGGTCACGGGCCGCTTCATCGGACAGGCTCCCTCACAACACAACACGTCGTTTCCGGCACCGGCAGCGCTCGGCCGCCGGCTCGCAGATCTCAAGACCGCTTCGGGCTCGAGGCCGCGCCCTCGGCCTTGCCGTGGGGCTCGGCGCCGAACTCGCCCGGGGTCGGGTCGCCGTTCCAGCGCGGTCCCACGAGGTTCGTGCCGGGCTCGGACACCCGCGCGCCAGAGGTCGCGAAGGCCTGATAGGCGAATTTCTGGTTGCTGGTGAGGGCCAGCATGGCGCCCACCCCCAGCAGGAGGGCGGCGACCACGGCGGCGATAAAGGCTTTCATCGGTGCAGTTCCCAGTCGGGGCTTGAGACCAGCTGTTGCGGCGCCGCCGTGCTCACTCGGCCGGCGCGGGACGGCCGCCGAGCTGCGGGCCGCTCGCGGTGCGCGCCTGCTCCTTCTCGACCCAGAGGTCGTGGTGCGCGCGCGCCCAGGCCAGATCGACCTTGCCGCTGCCCATCGCATCGTAGGCGCCCTTCATGCCGAGCGTGCCGATGTAGATGTGGGCCAGGATGCCGGCGATGAACACGATTCCGATCAGGGAGTGGACCACCTGCATGACTTGCATGCCGTTGATGTCCAGCAGCGCGAATGGGAACAGCATCATCAGGCCGGTGACGCCCATGGCCGCGCCGAAGCCAGCGACCATCCAGAACACGCCCTTCTGGCCGGCGTTGAAGCGGCCCGCATGCGGATGCTTGTGGCCGATGATGCCGCCACCGGCCTTGATCCATTCCCAGTCGATGCGGTTCGGGATGTTGTCGCGGATCCAGACAACGAACATCATCACCACGCCGAACATGAACGGCCAGGCGAGATAGACGTGGCTGTACTTCGCCCACTGCGCCAGGGCGCCGAAGGCGTCGGGGCCGATCAGCGGCATCAGCAGGCGCTTGCCGAAGATGTAGTTCAGGCCCGACAGCGACAGGATGATGAAGCACACCGCCGTCATCCAGTGCGTGAAGCGCTCGAAGGCGTTGAAGCGCAGGATCTTGCGGCCGGATTCCTGACTGTGCTCGGTGATGATGCGGCCCCGCCAGAGGAAGAACACGGCGAGCGCGCCGAGCATCCCGAGGATCGCGAGAGCGCCGATCCAGGGCAGCCAGCCTTCCCGGAACATCTGGTACTCGCGGCCCTGCGGCTGGATCAGGTTCGCCGCCTTGCCGTCCGGGATGCTGATGCGGCCGGCGATCTTCGGGGCCTGCTTGAAAAGGAACTCCTCGTTCACGGAATCCGCCGTGGGCCGCGCGCCCATCGGGTTCTGCCCGTCGGCCTGGATCGGGTTCTGCGCGCGCGCGGGCATGTCGACGCCCGGCGCCGCCCAGAGCGCGCCTGCCACCAGGAGGGTGCTGAGAAGCGTCAATGCCCGCCGCATCGGCGTTCCTTTCGGGTCGAGGATCGAGACGCGCCGCGGCTCTCCCGCGGCGCCGGAGGTCAGATCGCGATGGTCTCGCGGTAGGCCGTCTTCCAGCCCCAGGCGCCCGAGCCGTAGCCGCGCTTGATCACCCGCTGCTTGTAGATCTCGGCGATCATCTCGCCGTCGCCCGCGAGCAGCGCCTTGGTCGAGCACATCTCGGCGCAGAGCGGCAGCTTGCCCTCGGCCAGACGGTTCGAGCCGTACTTCTCGTACTCGGCGGTCGAGAAGTCGGGCTCGGGGCCGCCCGAGCAGTAGGTGCACTTGTCCATCTTGCCGCGGGAACCGAAGTTCCCGACGCGTGGATATTGCGGCGCGCCGAACGGGCAGGCGTAGAAGCAGTAGCCGCAGCCGATGCAGATGTCCTTGGAGTGCAGCACCACGGCATCTGCCGTGGTGTAGAAGCAGTTCACCGGACAGACCGCCGCGCAGGGCGCGTCGGTGCAGTGCATGCAGGCCATCGAGACCGAGCGCTCGCCGGGCTTGCCGTCGTTCAGGGTGACGACGCGGCGCCGGTTGATGCCCCAGGGCACTTCGTGCTCGTTCTTGCAGGCCGTGACGCAGGCGTTGCACTCGATGCAGCGATCCGCGTCGCAGAGGAATTTCATGCGGGCCATGGTCGGGTCGCTCCTCTCAGGCCGCTGCGATCTGACACAGGGTGCACTTCGTCTCCTGCATGCCCGTCACAGGATCGAAGCCGTAGGTGGTGACGGTGTTCACGCTCTCGCCGAGCACCACCGGGTCAGTGCCCTTTGGGTAGTAGTCGCGCATGTCCTTGCCCTGGTACCAGCCGGAGAAGTGGAAGGGCATGAAGGCAACGCCCTTGCCGACGCGGTCGGTGACCAGCGCCTTCACCTTGGTCTTGGCGGTATTCTCCGGGCCCGTGACCCAGACCCACTGACCGTCCTTGATGCCGCGTTCGGTCGCGTCGCCGGTGTTGATCTCGACGAACATGTCCTGCTGCAGCTCGGCCAGCCACGGGTTCGAGCGGGTCTCCTCGCCGCCGCCCTCGTACTCGACGAGGCGGCCGGAGGTGAGGATGATCGGGAAGTCCTTGACCACGTTGCGCTCGACCGCCGCCTTCTGCACCGAGAAGCCGATATTCGGCACGCGTAGCTGCCGCTCGTCGGGCCGGGTCGGGTACTTGGCGACCAGGTCGGGCCGCGGCGAGTAGATCGGCTCGCGGTGGACCGGCACCGGGTCGGGCAGGTTCCAGGCGTTCGCCCTCGCCTTGCCGTTGCCGAAGGGCGTGACGCCGTGCTCCAGGCAGACCCGCTGGATGCCGCCCGAGAGGTCGGTGGCCCAGCTGACCGTGTCGGGCTTGTCGCCGCCGATCTTCAGGATCGTGGCGAGTTCGTCCGCGGTCAGGTCCTTGTCCCAGCCGAGCTTCTTGAACACCCCGAAGGTGAATTCCGGGTAGCCGTCGGTGAGGTCCGAGCCCTTCGAGAACGAATCCTCGGCGAGCAGGGTCGCCCCGTTGCGCTCCGTGCCGAAGCGCGCCCGGAACGTGCCGCCGCCGTCCTTCACGTGCATCTCGGTGTTGTAGAGGATGGCCGAGCCCGGATGCTTGAGCTCCGGCTTGCCCCAGCACGGCCAGGGCAGGCCGTAATAGTCGCCGCCGACCTCCGGATCGTCCTTCGGCGCGCGCAGGGTCACGAGGTCGAACTTGTGCTGGTTGCGCATATGCGCCTTCAGGCGCTCGGGCGACTGCCCGCTATAGCCCGTCGACCAGCCGCCGCGGTTGATCTCCCGCAGGATGTCCTCGGCGACCGGAACGCCGTCCACGACCTGGATGTTCTTGCAGAGCTTGTCGGCGAAGCCGAGCTTCTGCGCTAGCCGGTAGAGCACCTCGTAGTCGTTCTTCGACTCGAAGGCGGGCTGCACGATCTGCTCGCCCCACTGGATCGAGCGGTTCGAGGCCGTGCGCGAGCCGTCCATCTCCAGCGAGGTGCAGATCGGCAGCAGGTAGGTGTTGTCCTGCCGGGCATCGAGCGCCGCGAAGGTGGTCGGGTGCGGGTCGGCCACCACCAGCAGCTCGAGCTTGTTCATGCCCTCCACCGCCTCGGGCAGGCGGGTGACGGTGTTGCCGCCGTGGCCGAAGATCATGAAGGCCTTGAGCGGGCTCCTCTGGTCGATCTGCTCCGGCGGCAGGTTGACGGCGTCGAACCAGCGCGTGGAGGTGATGCCGGGCGCCTCCATGTTCTCCTTGCGGGTCCGGCCCTTGCGGCCGGCCGCTGCCGGAACCTCGTCGAAGCGCGACTGCAGCCACTCGTAGGGCACGTCCCAGACGCGGGCCCAGTGCCGCCAGCCGCCCTCGACGAGGCCGTAGTAGAGCGGCAGCGTCGTCACATCGAGGCCGAGATCGGTCGCGCCCTGCACGTTGGTGTGGCCACGGAAGATGTTGGCGCCGGTGCCCGGTTTGCCGACGTTGCCTGTCGCCAGGCACAGGATGCAGAGCGCGCGCACGTTGGCGGTGCCGACCGTGTGCTGGGTCGCACCCATGCACCAGATCAGGGTCGCGGGCTTCTCCTTGGCGAACTTCTCGGCCACGCGCCGCAGCTGCTCGCCCGGCACGCCCGAGACGCGCTCAACCTCGTCAGGAGTCCACTTGGCGACTTCCTTGCGGACGTCGTCCATTGCGTAGACGCGCTTGGCGATGAAGTCCTTGTCCTCCCAGCCGTTCTGGAAGATGTGCCAGAGGATGCCCCAGACCACCGGAATGTCGGTGCCGGAGCGGATACGGACGTACTCGGTGGCGTGCGCCGCCGTGCGGGTGAAGCGCGGATCGATGACGATCATGTTGGCGCGGTTGATCTCCTTGCCGGACAGCACGTGCTGCATGGAGATCGGGTGCGCCTCGGCGGGGTTGCCGCCCAGGATGATCATCGTCTTGGCGTTGCGGATATCGTTGTAGGAGTTGGTCTGGGCGCCGTAGCCCCAGGTGTTGGCGACGCCCGCCACCGTGGTGGAATGGCAGATGCGGGCCTGGTGATCGACGGAGTTCGTGCCCCAGAGCGCGCCGAATTTGCGCATCAGGTAGGCGGCCTCGTTGGTGAACTTGGCCGAGCCCAGCCAGTACACCGAGTCGGCGCCGTTCTTCTCACGGATCGCCTGAAGCTTGTCGCCGATCTCGTCGATCGCCTGCTCCCAGGAGACTCGCTTCCACTGGCCGCCCTCGAGCTTCATCGGGTATTTCAGGCGGCGGTCCGAGGAGACCAGCTCGCGGATCGCCGCGCCCTTGGCGCAGTGCGTGCCGCGGTTGATCGGGCTCGCCCAGGACGGCTCCTGGCCGACCCAGACGCCGTTCACCACCTCGGCGGTCACCGTGCAGCCCACCGAGCAGTGGGTGCAGACGTTCTTCTTGATCACCGTGTCGGGGCCGACCGCGGAGGAGCCCGCGGCCTCTGCCCGGCGTACGGCACCGAGCTGGACCGTGCCGGCGGCGGCCAGCGCGCCGGCGGTCAGGCCGGACCGGCGCAGGAAGGCGCGCCGGTCGAGCACGCCGGAGGCGAGTCCGGCCGCGACGGCCTGGTGCTTGCTGCGGCTCGCCTCGCCGCTCTTGCGCTTCGTCAGCATGGCAGACTCACTTCGTGCCGGGAGCGGGATCGGGGTTCTTCAGGAGCGTCTCGTAGCCATTGGTCCGGTAGAACGCTTTGACGTGGTCGCTCTCCCGGTAGCGCGCCTTGGTCTCGGCATTGCCCGGATCATAGGCCTGCGCCTCGGTCGCCGACATGGGCGAGGCGACCGCCGCGGCAGCCGCCACGGTGCTGCCGCCCAGTGCCCGGAAGAATTGGCGACGACCGAGCGTCTTCGGATCCTGTCGCATCGATTCCTCTCCTAGAGTGGCCCGTACCCGCCAGGGCAACGCGCCGCGAAAACATCGTTATCTGGCCCGGGGCTCGAGCCCCGGGCGATTGTCACGCATCCATCCCGAAGGCTTCCGCCTCGACCTCGAGGAAGACGCGGCCGAGCGCCCCCACCGCGCGGTAGAAGCGGGCGGCCTTCGCCTGTTCGAGATCCGCGAAGAGACGGGGCGCCCAGGGCGCGACGTGCCGGTCGAAGAAGCGCCGCTCGGCGCCGCTCTCCGCCCCGAACCGTCCGGCCGCGAGGCCCGCCATGATCTCCAGCAGGAACGCGAGGTGGTCCTCCGGCTCGCTCATCCCCTGCACGCGGGTCAGCCCGAGCGCGCCAAGGTCCTCGCGGACCCGTGCCAGGGGACGCTCGTTGAGGAAGCCGGTGAGATAGTAGGAGGCGTAAGGAAGAAGCTCGCCCCGCCCGACCCCGATGAAAAGCTCGAAGAACTCGCGCTCGACGGTCGCGGCATCGGTGCCGGCGGCCGCGCGGCGTAGGTCCGCGGTTGCGGCACCGAGCGCGCCCTCCCCCGGGGAGAGCGCGGCGAGTCCGTCGAGCAATGCCTGAGATGGCGCCCGGCCCAGCAAGACCGCGAGCAGGTCGTAGTGCTCGGCGCGCAGCAGGTCGATCTCGTCGACACGCGCACCGATCCCCGACACACTACCTGCCGGACCTTCCAACGCAGACGCTACCGAGCCCATCGGCCTCCCCGAGCCCGCATCAGGAGCGGTACATTAGACTGGTCTTAAAAAGCATTTTGGTCGCCCGCAACTGGAATTTGGCATTCTCACGACGGCATCGCGCCGCCGTGTCGTCGCAGGCGTTGTCGGGCCGTCGGCAGGGGCATCGGTGCAGGTCGCGCGTGCACGGTGACCGCCTCTGGCTCCATCTGCGCGGGAAGCAGGACGGTTTCGGCGACGAGCGGGGGTATCGGCAGGGCCTCCTGCTCGGCCTCCGGCACAAGTTCCGAATCGGGTTCGACGGAGACCTCCGGCCGCGCCTGGGCGGTGGGCGGCTCCGCTTCGTCGTCGGCGGGCGCGGCGGCCTCCTGGGGTGACAGGCCCACGATCCGCCGCAGCATGGCCTGGACGTCGTCGCCCGGCAGGAGCGGGCCGAGGCCCGGCACGCCGCCGGGGCTGTTCCAGTCGTAGGCGTATTCCCGCGCCTCGCTGACGAAGTCGCGGATGGCCGGGTCCAGCGACCACATCCGGCGCAGGGCGGCATTGCGCAGCGCTGCCGGGACGCCGGCGCGCAGGAACGGAGCTAGGTCGCTCTCCCGCGTCAGCGTCTCCAGGTCTGGAAGCTCGGGCAGCAGGTCGGAGGCCTCCGCCGATCCGGACTCCGCGGGGCCGGAAGCGGCCCGCGGGCTGGACGGTTGCCCGGTCTCCGAGTCGAGCGCTGCGCGCTGTGCGGCGCCGTCCGCATCGCCGGGCGAAGCCCCGCCCTCTGGAGCCGTCGGGGCGGCGTCGCGCTCGGCCAGCTCGGCGGCCCGGACCGCGCGCTTCCGCCGCTGCCAGCGGGTGAGGAATCCGTCGCTCATTCGGATCTCTCGCGGCCTGCGGGCGCGCCGCGGGCGAGCGCCTCGGGGTCGGCCCGGTCGCGCTTGCGCTTCTCGAACTTGCGCTCGACATGGAAGGCTTCGAAGTAGGCGAGCAGCTTCGCCTGCACCTCGGGCGGCATCGGCACCGCCTCGACGATCTCGCCGATGCCCTCGGCCATCGACTCGCCCTCGTAGGGGTCGGCCGTGACGCTGGCGACCGCGTAGGCCTCCTCGCCGGTGCCGCGCAGCGCGACCCAGAGCGAGGGCCGGCCCGAGACGAGGTTGTCCCGGTAATGCGCGGTCTCTGCGGGGTGCAGCGTGACCTCGTAGGCGCCTGCGTAGAAACGCGCCTCGTCCTCGGTCTCGGAGAGCTTGGTGCCGGGCGCCGCGGCCGCGGCCGCCGGCAGAGCCTCGACGGGCAGCCAAGCGTGGTCGGCCCACGGGCCCTTCAGGCGCCGCCGCGCCACGATGATGCCGACCTCGAATCGATCCTCGGGCATTGTGGACACCTCAGGCAGCCTCCCGGCCGCCGGCCAGGGGCAGCCCGACGATGAGATTGTGCGGCTTCAGCTGCAAGGTCCTGTCCTGGGGCGATGCGAGCAAGAGGTAGACCGGCCGCTGGCCCACCGCGGCTTCCACCTGCGTCGGATCGTCGAAGACGAGGCCGAAGGCCGCGAGCATTCGCGCCCGCGCCGCAGCGTCGAGGGTCTCGCCGCGCCAGAGCGCGTTGCCGATTCGTGTGCCCTCGGCGTCGAGCCCAACGAACCAGCGCCAGTCCGGATCCTCCAGCCGGTCGAGCGGCGTCACCCGCACCGCCGCGTTCAGCAGGTGATGCACGAAGACCTCGATCACCCGCGCGAGGCCCGCGCGGCCCGGCGGGCCCGCGAGGTCGAGCGCCATGGTGAAGGCGTCCGACCGGCTCCAGTAGGTCCAGGCATTGGCCTCGGTCAGCACGTCGAGCTCGTTGGCGGCCTCCTGCCCGAGCATCGTGACGAGGGGGGAGAGCGGGGCGCTTCCCTCGCGGGCGGCGATGACCTCGGCGTCAGCGAGCAGCACCCGGCCCTCGTGGAAGCTGACCCGCTGCGGCCGGAAGAACAGCTCCGCCGCGCGGAGCACGAAGGGGTCCTCGCAGCCGTCCAGCGCGTTGCGCAGGATCAGGTGGACGAGTTGGTTCAGGAAGAGCGAGGGCACGCCCAGCAGGTTGCCCCGCACCAGCGACAGGTAGGCGGCCTCGACGGAGCGCGCGCCGAGCAGGCGGTCCCGGAAGGTTAGGATCACCTCCCAGTTCTCCCGGGCATCCGCGTCGGCGATCGCCGCGATCTCGTTCGCGGCGACCGGACGGCGCGGTTCGGCCGTCAGGCTCGTGTAGAGCGCCCGCTCGGCCGCGCAGGCCTCCTCGGGCGGCACCAGCTCGGGCCGCGCCAGATAGGCGAGAATCAGCTCGTCGGTCACGGCGAGGCCGCCGCCGGCTGTGCGCTGCGTGAGATGGTGGCCGCTCGAGACCCAGAATTCGGTCATGTTCCTCAGCGTCCCTGGGATGTGCCGCGCAGCAGGCCGACCAGATCCGCCTGCTCCTCGGGCTCGTCCGAAGCATCGTCCCCGTCGGTCTCGACGAAGTGGAAGGCGCGCCCGTGCAGCCGCTCCGTGCCCGGGCGCTGGTAGAGGGTGCGGAACTCCTCGCGGATCTCGCCGCCCTCCGCGCTGCGGTGCATCGCCACCACGCTGCCGACCGGCAGGTTGCAGAGCGAGGCGGCGACCGCGATCTCCTCGCGGGCGGCCGCGCGGGCCGTGTCTAGGTCCGGCGCGCCGAGATGCGCGTGGATCCGGGCGGCGAGCGCCTCCACCGCCGCCGCGCGCTCGGCCTCGCTCGCCTCGCTGACCACCACGAGGGTGGAGAAGCCGAGCGAATCGACGCCGACGAAGCCGGACCGGAACGCCGCCCGCGCCTTCCCCGAGAGCGCTGCGACGTCGGCGTCGAAGAACAGGAACGAGCCCGTCACCGCCCACTCGCCGGGCTCGGCGGCCCGCGCGAAGACGAAGGTGTCTGAAGGGTCGAGCCGCAGGGTCCGGGGTAGCTTCAGGCTCACAGGCGCACCCCTCCGGTCTCCGCGTCGCGCCAGGCGGGGGTCGCGAGCGCCGTCGCCAGGGCGACCTGCTCGACCCGCCCGTCGAGATGGGTCAGTTGGGCGCCGTCCTTACCGAGCACGACGCCCGGACCGGCTGCGCCGTCGAGCCGGGCGCCGTAGCGGGCCGCGACACGCTCGAACCCGTCCTCGCGCCAGACCTCGAAGGCCTTGGTGAGGTGGCGCGCGAAGCTCTCCGCGAACGGCACGTGCAGGTCCGGCGGAAAGCCCTCCTCGTCGAGCGCGGTCGAGTCCGGCGTCAGGCCGGGATCGCCCGCGGCGGCCTTCGAGGCGATCAGGGTCAGGGAGAAGACGAGCCAGTCCGGCTCCGCATCCTCGGCGCACGCCTCCGGCCAGCCGAGCCGGCCGCCGCCGAGACGCGCCCCGTTGAAGGTCAGGGTACCGGGCCACACGATCCGAACCGGGATCTCGGGAGGTCCGAAGATCCCGACCGTGTCGGCGAGCGCCGTCATGCCAGCTAGGAAGGCGCGACGTGCCGTGCGCAGCGGCTCGTCCGGGGCGAGCACGACCGCGAGGTCGACGAGGTCGGGACGCCCACCGAGCACCAGGGTCGCGGCCTCGGCCTCGCCGGCGGCAGCGAGCCGGCACGCCTCCGCATGAGTCTCGCCGACGGCGACACGTTGGCCGAAGCCCGGTGGCAGGACGAGGCCGGCATGCGGCGGAAGAGTCGGAGCAGCTGTCGATCGCATGGCGTCTGTGGGGCGGGGCCGGCAAGAGATCATCCGGGAGGATCGCGCAGGACATCCTGCAAGAGATCATCGCGGCCTGCGCCCGCTTGTCGGATCGTCGTTTAGAATGCTTCGCGTATAAGGGGTGTCACCCTTCAGGCGAAGGGGCCCGCGTAACACGTCTCGTCCCAGGTTCATCCGTGTCCGACCGTCTCATCCTCGCCTGCTCCTGCGAGCGGACGATGCCCCTCGACACTGCCGCCATCGGCCGGGGCTGCGGCTCCCGCCTCGTTACGGCCGACCAACTCTGCGGCCGGGAGCTCGACCGCTTCCGCGATGCCCTCGCCGAGGGCGGTCCGGTGACGGTATCCTGCACGCTCCAGGCTCCCCTCTTCGACGAGGTCGCCGAGGAGATGGAGGCCGAGGAGCGGGTCGCCTACGCCAGGATCCGCGAGAGCGCTGGCTGGTCGTCCGAGGCGGCCGCTTCCGGTCCGAAGATGGCGGCGCTGCTGGCCGCCGCGGCCGAGCCGGTCCCGGTCGCCGGGACCGTTCCGCTGGAGAGCCGGGGCGTCGCCCTGATCTACGGGCGGGACGCAGTCGCCGTCGAGGCGGGGCAGAGGCTCGCCGAGCACCTCGACGTCACCGTGCTCCTGTCGCGGCCGGGCGAGATCGCGCCGCTCCACCGCAACACCTTCCCGGTCCTGCGGGGCACGATCCGGGGCGCCAAGGGCCATCTCGGCGCGTTCGAGCTGCGCATCGACGACTACGCGCTGCCGGCGCCCTCCTCGCGCACGCACCTCGTCTTCGGGACGCCGCGCGACGGCGCCGTCTCGTCCTGCGATCTCGTGCTCGACCTCTCGGGCGGCGCGGCCCTCTTCCCGGCCCACGAGGTCCGTCCCGGCTACCTGCGCGCCGACCCGCGCGACCCGGCAGCCGTCGAGCGCCTCGTCCGCGAAGCCTCGCACCTCGTCGGTGAATTCGACAAGCCGCGCTTCATCGACTTCAACGGCTCGCTCTGCGCCCATTCGCGCTCGCGCATCACCGGCTGCACCCGCTGCCTGGAGGTCTGCCCGACCGGCGCGATCACGCCGGCGGGCGACACGGTGGCGATCGACCCGCATGTCTGCGCCGGCTGCGGCAGCTGCGCCGCAATCTGTCCGACGGGCGCGGCCGCCTACGCCCTGCCGCCCGCCGCCGCGCTGATGCGGCGCCTGCGCAGCTTGATGCGGGCCTACCGGGCGGCGGGCGGGGAGCGCGCCCTCGTGCTCTTCCACGACGGCGATCACGGCGAGCCGCTGATCGACGCGCTCGGACGCTACGGCGACGGGCTGCCGGCGCGCGTGCTGCCGGTGCAGGTCAATGAGGTCACCCAGATTGGCCCGGAGGCGATCGCGGCGCTCTTCGCCTACGGCGCGGCGGGCGTCCGCGTGCTGACCCGGGCGCGCCCGAAGCACGATCCGGCGCCCCTCTACCGCACTCTGGATCTCGCCGACACCCTGGCGCGCGCGCTGGGCTACGACTCGGAGACCGACGCCGCGATCGTGGCGACGATCGAGACCGACGATCCGGACGCGCTCGGCGAGGCGCTGCGCGCGGCGCCGCTCGGGAACCCGACCGCGAACCCGGCCGGGCTCGTGCCGGAGGGCGGCAAGCGGGCGGTGCTGCGGCAGGCGTTCCGCGAGATGCACGTGGCCGCCCCCGCCCCCGTGGCGCGGGTGCCGCTGGCGGCGGGCGCGCCCTTCGGCGGGCTCGATTTCCGCACGCAGGACTGCACCCTGTGCCTCTCCTGCGTCAGTGCCTGCCCGACCCACGCGCTCACCGACAGCGCCGACAAGCCGCTGCTCGGCTTCGAGGAGAGCCTGTGCGTGCAGTGCGGCCTCTGCGCCGCGACCTGCCCGGAGGACGTGATCACGCTGGTCCCGCAGGTGGATTTCGAGGCCTGGGCGGCGCCGCGGCGCGTTGTGAAGGAGGAGGAGCCCTTCTGCTGCACGGTCTGCGCCAAGCCCTTCGGCACGCGCGCCACGATTGAGCGCGTGATCGAGCGCCTGCGTGAGCGCCACTGGATGTTCAGCGGCCCGGCCGGGGAGGATCGCATCCGCTCGCTGACGATGTGCGACGATTGCCGGGTCGAGGCGGCGCTCAACCAGGGCTTCGACCCGCACGCGATGCCCGAGCGCGCCAAGCCGCGCACGAGCGAGGACTATTTCCGCGAGCGCTCCGACAGCTAGGGCTGGCGCGTCGCCTTTTCGAGGAAGCGGACCAAGGCCTCCCGGTCGGCGGCGCTGCCGATGGTCTGCTCGGGCATCTTCGTGCCCGGGGTGTAGCGGGCCGGGCCGACCTCGAAGAGGCGCGCCACGGTCTCGGGCGTCCAGACGATGTCCATGCGCTTCAGCGGCTCGGAGTAGCGGTAGTCCGGCAGGCTGGCGATGCGGCGGCCGAAGAGGCCGGCGAGCGTCGGCCCCGCCCGGGTCTCCTCCCCGGGCGTCAGGGTGTGGCAGGCGACGCAGGCCCCGAACACCTCCGCGCCGCGGTCGCCGTGATAGGCCGCCAGCGGATTGCCGGGGCGCGGCATCGCGAGCGCCCCGATCGGCTCGCCGCTCCGCGCGTCCCAGCGCCGGACGAGCCTGTCGCCGCCGCCCGTGACGAGTTCGGTTCCGTCAGGGCGCCAGGCGACGGACCAGACGGGCAGCCCGGGCCCGACGAGGCGCAGCAGCACGCGGGCCGTCTCCCGCTCGACGACCGCCACGGTGCCGCCCGCGGTTGCGGCCGCGATGCGGCGTCCGTCGGGCGACGGCGCCAGCGCGATCACCGGCTGCGGCCCGAGCTCGACGGCGGCGCGGACCGTCCCGTCCGCCCGCAGGAAGCGCAGGGTCGCGTCCGCGCCGGCGGCCGCGATCTCCCCGTCCGCGGTCACCGCGAGCGCGCTCAAGGCTGTGGGCAGCGTCGCGAGGGTGAGGGAGGCGCCCTCGGACGGCCAGACGCGCACGGTCGCATCGGCGCCCGCCGTCACCGGCCGCCCGTCCGGCAGGAAGGCCACCGCGTTGACGTTGCCCCGGTGCCCTTCCAGCACGCGGGGGGCGCCCCCGGCGAGCGGCCAGACCCGCGCCGTCCCGTCCCAGGAGGCGGAGGCGAGCGCCGCGCCGTCCGCCGACACAGCGAGCCCCGCCACCGGCCCGGAATGCCCGTCGAGCACCTGCTCCGGTTCCGCGCGCCCGAGCCGCCATAGGGCGATCCGCCCGTCCTCGGAGGCGCTGGCGAAGCGCCCGTCGGGCAGGCCCGCGACCGCGTTCACGGCGCCCTCGTGAAAGCGCAGCACGCCGAGCGCCGCGCCGGTGTCGAGACCCCACAGGATCGCCGACTGGTCGAAGCTGCCCGAGATCGCAAGCCGTCCGTCGTGGCTCAACGCGAGGGCGCGGACGGGTCCGCCATGCCCTCGCATCTGGGCCGCGGCCGGCAGAATCGACAGCATCGCGGGCAGAACGGCGAGCAGCCCGGCCAGCAATGGGGCGGGACGCCGGGAAATACACGTCATCGGGGATGATCCTCGCTCGGGCGGCGGACCATAGCCGAGCAGGCGTTCGGATGTCGCCGGCTCGCGATCTGCGGTTCTGCGACGCGCGCCGCACGAAACCTTGATCTGCGCACGCGGATGACGCATCGCTCCGACGATGATGCGTGCCGGAACATCCTTGCCGCCGGGCTTGCGCCGCGCCGCACCCCGCCTCGGGTGCGGGCGCGGATGAGCCGGTCCGCTTCCGCGGCGCTGATGCCGCTCGGGGACGCGCTCGGCCTGCTCTGCGCCACCGCCGGACCTGTCGCGGAGCGGTTGGTGCCGCTGGCCTTCGCCGGCGGCCGGATCGCCGGGGGGACGTTCGAGGCGCCCCGCGCGCTGCCTGGCGGCCTCACGGCCGCGCGCGACGGCTTCGCGGTGGATTCGGCCGCGATCGTCGGGGCCTCGCCCTACGCCCCCGTCCCGCTGCCGCACCGGCCGGCCTGGGTCGAAGCGGGCGAGGCGTTGCCCACCGGCACAGATGCCGTGCTCCCTCCCGAGAGCCTAGAGTCGCACGGCGCCGTGGCGGATCTCGCTGTCCGCGAGGGCGCGCGCGGGCCCGGCGAGGACCTCGCGGCGGGCGACCGCCTGCTCGCGGCGGGCGAGCGGATCGGCCCTCTCCACCTCCTCGCCCTTGCGATCGCCGGACTGGACGCGATTCCAATCCGGACGCCCTGCCTGCGCCTCGTCGCCACCGGCGCTGCGGCGCCGGACGGTCTGTCCCCGCTTCTCGCCGCCCTGATCGCCGGGCGGGGCGGCGACAGTGAGTGCCTCGCCGTGCCGGACGATGTCGAGGCCATCGCCTCCGCCGTCGGTGGTGGCGACGCCGACGCGGTGTTCGTTCTCGGCGGCAGCGGCTATGGCTGCACCGACCGAAGCGTCGCAGGACTGGCCCGCGCGGGCCGGCTGCACGCCCACGGTATCGCCCTGCGGCCCGGCGAGACCGCCGCGGTCGGCGAGGCGGCGGGTCGTCCGGTCCTGATCCTGCCGGGACGGCCCGAGGCGGCGCTCGCCGCCTTCCTGGCCCTCGGTGCCCCGCTCCTCGCGCGTCTCGCGGGGACGGTGGACGCTCCGGCGGCGCCCGCCCCCCTCCTGCGCAAGATCGCGTCCGTCATCGGTCTCGCCGAGATCGTCTTTGTCCGCCGTAACCCGCAGGGCGTCGAGCCGCTCGGCGGCTTCGAGCTTCCGCTGCGTCGCCTCCTGCAGGCGGACGGGTTCGTGCTGGTGGCGCCAGAGCGCGAGGGCCATCCCGCAGGCGATCAGGTCGAGGTCCGGCCGCTATGATGTCCGACGATCCCGCCGCCTTCGCCGAGCGGCTCGCCGCCGCCTCCCGCCAGGAGCAGTTCCTCACTGTGGTGAGCCGTGAGGCGGCGCTCGACGCCTTCCGGGCCGCCGTGCCGCACGCGGCGCTGCCGGCCGAGCCGGTGCCGCTGGCCGAGGCGCTGGGCCGGGTGCTCGCCGCCGATCTCGCCTCGCCGATCGACGTGCCGCCCTTCGACCGCGCCCTCGTCGACGGCTTCGCGCTGAGGGCCGTCGATGTCGAGGGCGCCGGTCCCGCGAGCCCGCGCCGCCTCGCGCTCAACCGGGAGGTCCTGGCCTGCGGTGTTGCACCCACACTGACAGTTGAAGCCGGGACGGCGACGCCGATCGCCACCGGCGGTATGATCCCGCGCGGTGCCGACGCGGTGGTGATGGTCGAGCAGACCGAGTTCGACGCCGACGCGCTCGCGATCGAGGTCGCCGCCGCGGTCCGGCCCGGCCAGTTCGTGGGCTATGCCGGCGCGGACATGGCGGCGGGCGAGACGGTGCTGCGCCGGGGCACGGTGACCACCGCCCGCGAGATCGGCATGCTGGCGGCCTGCGGACTCGCCACAGTGGCGGTCGTGCGCCGCCCGAAGGTCGCGGTCCTCTCCACGGGCGACGAGCTGGTAGCGCCGGGCGAGCCCCTGCGGCCGGGCGCGATCTACGATTCCAACGGTGAGATCGTGGCGGCCTCCGTCGCGGAGAATGGCGGCGTGCCCGTGCCGCGCGGCATCGTGCGCGACGACGAGGTGGCGCTGGAGGAGGCCCTGCGGGCGGCGCTGGCCGACCACGACCTCGTCGTGCTCTCGGGCGGCACCTCCAAGGGAGCGGGCGACGTCTCCCACCGGATCCTGTCGCGGCTCGGCGCGCCCGGCATCCTCGTGCACGGCGTCGCCCTGAAGCCCGGCAAGCCGCTCTGCCTCGCGGCGGCACAGGGCAAGCCGATCGTCGTGCTGCCGGGCTTCCCGACCTCGGCGATGTTCACCTTCCACGATTTCGTCGTGCCGCTGGTGCGGGCGCTCGCCGGCCTGCCGCCGCGCGAGGAGGAGACCGTGGAGGCGGTGCTGCCGCAGCGCCTGCCCTCGGAACTCGGCCGCACCGAATTCGTGATGGCCTCGCTCGTGCGCGGTCCGCAGGGTCTGGCGGCTCTGCCTCTGCCGAAGGGCTCGGGATCCGTGACCGCCTTCTCGCAGGCGGACGGATTCTTCGCGGTGCCGGCGTCCCGGGCCGGGATGGAGGCGGGCGAGACCGTACAGGTGGTGCGGCTCGGCGCGGGCGTGCGCCCCCCGGACCTCACGGTCGTCGGCAGCCACTGCGTCGGGCTCGACCGCGTCGTGGGGCTGCTCTCCGAGCGCGGCTACCGCGCCCGCACCATGTGGGTCGGCTCGGCGGGCGGTCTCGCCGCCCTGCGCCGGGGCGAGTGCGACCTCGCCGCCATGCACCTCTTCGATCCTGCGAGCGGGCGCTACAACGCGCCCTTCCTCGATCCCGGCATGGTGCTCATCCCCGGATGGCGTCGGCTGCAGGGCGTGGTCTTCCGTGCCGGGGACGCGCGCTTCGCGGGCCGCGACGCGGCCGGGGCGGTGGCCGCGGCCCTCGCCGATCGGCAAGCCGTGATGGTCAACCGCAACGCGGGCTCGGGCACCCGCCTTCTCGTGGACGGACTCCTCGACGGCACCCGTCCCGCCGGGTTCTGGAACCAGCCGCGCTCGCACAACGCCGTGGCGGCGGCCGTCGCGCAGGGCCGGGCCGATTGGGGCGTCGCGATCGCGAGCGTCGCGGAGGCCTACGGGCTCGGCTTCCTGCCGCTCACCGAGGAGCATTACGATCTCGCCTGCCGCGAGGGCGCCGAGCGGAACCCGGCACTCGCCGCCTTCCTCGACCTCCTCGGCACGCCGGAGGCGGAAGCGGCGCTCCGCGGCCTCGGCTTCGTCCCGGCGGAGCGCTCGGCGGGGCGTGCACCATGAGCGGCCTGCGCGTCATCGGGCTCGCGGGTTGGAGCGGTGCCGGCAAGACCACGCTGCTCGCCCGGCTCATCCCGCTGCTGGTCGGGCGGGGCGTGCGCGTCGCGACCCTGAAGCATGCCCACCACGCCTTCGACGTCGATCATCCCGGCAAGGATTCGCACGTCCACCGGCAGGCCGGAGCCAGCGAGGTCATCGTCTCGTCCGCGCGCCGCTGGGCCCAGATCCGCGAGGTTGGGGAGGGTGAGGAGGCGCGGCTCGCCGACCTGCTCCGCCGCCTCACGCCCGAGGGCCTCGCGATTGTCGAGGGGTTCAAGCGCGAGGCGCATCCGAAGCTCGAAGTGTTCCGGGCGGCGAACGGCCGCGAGCCCCTGCACCCGGTAGACCCCCGCATCTTCGGCATCGCGAGCGACCGGCCTTTCCCGGATGCCGGCCGGCCCGTGGTGCATCTCGACGACATCGCGGGAATCGCCGATCTCGTCCTCGACCGCGCCGAGCCCCTGGACGCGGTCCTGACCCGGCTGGAGCACCCCTGAGCCATGGCACAGGTCACGGACGACTGCTTCGCCTTCGGGAACCGGCCGATGCGGATCGAGGAGGCCACGGCCCTCATCGCCGAGCGCATGCCGGTGCTCGCCGGGATCGAGACCTTGCCCCTCGCCGCCGCGGACGGGCGGATCGCTGCCGAGGACGTCCTCGCGCGCCACGATCTGCCGCCCTTCGCCAACTCGGCGGTCGACGGCTACGCCGTGAGGCACGTCGACTTGGCGCAGGGCAGCGAGACCGTACTGCCGGTGAGCGGCCGGCTCGCGGCGGGCGCGGCGGCGGGCTCGCAAACGATCGTAGGCGCCGTTCGCATCTTCACCGGCGCCCCGATGCCGCCGGGCGCCGACACGGTCTTCATGCAGGAGGACGTGCGCCTCGATGGCGACCGGGTCGTCCTGCCGCCAGGGCTCAAGCCCGGCGCGAACGCCCGCCCTGCCGGCGAGGATCTGGCCCGCGGCGCGCTCGCGATCCCGGCCGGCCGGCGCCTGCGCCCGGCCGAACTCGCGCTCGCCGCGGCCACCGGCCACGCCGAACTCGCGGTGCGCCGTCGCCTGCGGGTCGGGCTGTTCTCCACCGGCGACGAACTCGCCGAGCCGGGTTCGCCGTTGCGGCCAGGGTCTATCCACGATTCGAACCGGGTGCTGCTCGCCGCCCTGCTGACCCGCCTCGGCGTCGCGGTGACCGATCTCGGCATCCTGCGCGACGAGCCCGGGAGCCTGGCCGCCCGGCTCGCCGAGGCCGCGCGCGACCACGACGTGATCCTGACCTCGGGCGGAGTCTCGGTCGGCGAGGAGGACCACGTTAAGGGAGCCGTCGAGTCGCTCGGACAGCTGATGCTCTGGCGCCTCGCGATCAAGCCGGGCCGCCCAGTCGCGGTGGGCCTCGTTCACGGCACGCCCTTCGTCGGCCTGCCGGGCAACCCGGTCGCCGTCTACGTCACCCTGCTCTTCGTGGTGCGCCCGCTCCTCGCCCGCCTCGGCGGCGCGGCGCCTGAGAAGCCGGTGGCCTGGCCCGTCCGCTCCGCCTTCGCGTACCGCAAGAAGGCGGGCCGGCGCGAGTTTGTGCGGGTCTGCCTCGATCGCGCGGCCGACGGTGGACTGGAGGCGCGCAAGTTCGCCCGCGACGGTGCCGGCGTGCTGACCTCGCTGACCGGGAGCGACGGCCTCGTTGAACTGCCCGACGAGGCAACCGCAGTCGCGCCGGGAGAGAGCCTCGCCTACTACCCGCACGCGCTTCTCTGGTAAGCCCGGCCGTGGCGATCCTTCAGGAAACCCTTGCCCGCCTCTGGACCCTCGACCGCGACGTTCTGGCGATCGCGTGGCTGTCGCTGCGCGTCAGCCTGACGGCGGTGTCGATCGGGCTTCTTCTCGGCATACCACTTGGCGCCCTCGTCGCCGTCGCCTCCTTCCCCGGCCGCGGTGTCCTCATCGGCCTGCTCAACGCCTTCATGGGACTGCCGCCGGTCATCGTCGGCCTCGTCCTCTACCTCGTCCTTTCGCGCTCCGGGCCGCTCGGTTCGCTCGGCCTCCTTTTCACCCCCTCGGCGATGATCGCCGCACAGGCGACTCTCGCCACGCCGCTCGTCGCCGCGCTGACCCGCCAAGTGGTGGCCGACGCCCAGGTTCATCTCGGCGAGCAGCTGCGCTCGCTCGGCCTCTCCGCGCCCCTGCGAGCCGGCATCCTGATCTACGACGTTCGGTTCTCGCTGGTGACGGCGGCGCTTGCAGCCTTCGGCCGGGCGATCTCCGAGATCGGCGCCGTCCTGGTCGTCGGCGGCAACATCGACGGGCACACGCGCACAATGACCACCGCGATCTCCCTGGAGACCCAGAAGGGCGATCTAAGCCTCGCTCTCGCGCTCGGCCTCGTGCTGATGAGCCTCGTCGTGGTGGTAAATGCCGCCGCCGCCCTCCTGCGCGGTCACGCTGCCCGGGCCTATGGATAAGCGCCGCTCCCCTGATCAGTCCACGAACGGCCCGCAGAGGAAGCCTTCATGGCCGAAGGCCTCGCCAAGGCGCGTCAGGACGTGATGCGCAAGGACTTCGTGCTCGTCGGCCCTACCTTGGACCAGCCCGGCATCCGCGGGATCGGCGTGCGCGAGGCGCCGAATTGCGCCGCTGGGAGGAGGCCGGCGTCAAGCTCGCGGCGGTGCGCGGCGACCGATACCGGGATGTCGGCCAGGGCATGGGCCCGGCGCTCGACACGGCGTCGACGCTGGGTGCCTACATCCTCGCCGCCGGGACGTAGCTCGCCTTCAAGAATCGCGGCGACCTGGCCATCTTGATCCAAGGCAATCCGCGCCTGTTCAACCCCTACTGCGTGACGCTGGTGAACCCCGAGCGGCACACGACGGTGAAGATGTGGAACGGCCGGGCCTTCATCGACTGGCTGGTTTCGCCCGCGGGCCAGCGTGCCGTTGCCGGCTACGAGATCGGCGGCGAGCACCTATACGTCCTGCTTCCGGCGCACCCGGTACGCGCTGAACCCTGTCAGCGCGGCGGGCCGGACTGGCGCCGCCGCGCGACGTACCAGAGCGCCATGACGACCAAAGCTACGACGAGGCTGAGCCAGACCCAGTTGAAGTCGGTCGCCGCTGCGGTCGCCGCGCCCGAACTCGACCCGGCCGGGCCAGTTTCGGAGATCGGCGGCGCTGGGTTGGTCTGCTGAGCCAGGGCTGCCCGCAGGCTGGCGATCCAGATCAGGCCGGCGACGGCGGCGTCCCGCATGGCGTCCTCTCTACAAGACGTGGCCGCCGGGCGGCTCGCGCGAAACAGGTTCAAGGCCGGGGCGCGTCGAACCGGAAAGCCGGAGCTTCCAGGAGCTGTGCCTTGGTCAGGCGAATCTCGGCGTGCCAGAGCTTGTCGCCCACGAGGATCGTCGCGGGTGCATCGTTCTGCTTCCGTGGCTCCACGGAGCCGGTCGCGTCGGTGACGCGGTCGCTGTGCTGGTTCTGCACCGCGGCGAGCACGTCCCGGCTCGTATCGACGCCCGGCATGGTCTCCGGACCAGCCTTGGCAGCCGCCCGCGCGTCGGGCGCCGCGTCGACGGTCACGATCGAGTTCGGACCGCTCGTGAGCGGGACGTCGCCGAAGTTCCAGGCCAGTTGGTCGAACGGCACGGCGACCGATTTCTCGCCCAGGCCCAAGAAGCCTCCGACCCCGATGACGGCCGCCTGCACGCGCCCGCTCCCGTCGAGCAGCACATCCTCGATCTTGCCAACACGCACATGGTCCCCCCCGACCACGGGCAGGCCGATGACCTTGGAGGCCCGGATCGCGCCCGGGATGGGGCCCGTGATGAAGGGCTGGGCCGGTGAGTCCGCCCGCGCGGGCTGCCCCGTCTCCGCGGCGGAGGCGGGAAGCGACGCGCCCAGGGCGAGAACGGTCAATACGACGACCCTGGCCATGCCACGAATCATTCCCCGGTTCCCCCGTTTCGAAGCGGCTCGACAGGACGAGAACGGTGCGAGGCCCGATAGGTTCACCCCGCATCTCGCGAGCGAGCCTGTCATCAACGCCGGCGGGCTCGGTTTCCTCCCATTCCGAGCCATCGCCCGCGGACTGAGGCCGATCAGCCGCCCTGCTCCGGAGCTTCGACGGTGAGCGCGCCGGACACCCCATCCGTCTTACCGGCGAGACCCGGAACCTCGTCGAGCTGCCGCAAGCTGGTGAATCGGCCGCGCTCCTCGCGGTAGCGCACGATCTCGAAACCGTGGCCTCTGAGAGCCGGGAGGCGGTCCAGCTCCTCGGCCGTGGCTGTGTTGAGATCAATCATCCTGCCCCTCGCCCCAGTCCGGTTTCCCACGGCGGGAACGGGGCGCGGCACAACGCGGTTCCAGGTCTCCCGGGATCGCGTATCTGGTGAGGAACAGGGTTCGCGCATCCAGGCTTCTTCCCGAGGACAGGAGGAAGCGATGCCTGATCCAGACTCTGCGACAAACGTTTCGAAGCCGGGCGACGAGGCACCGGCCGGGGTGCCGGGAACGGGGGAGAACCTGTGCCGGCACTGCGGCGGCAGCGGCCGGATCGACGATGCGGCCTGCCCCGATTGCAAGGGTACCGGCAAAGTGACGACCGGGATCGGCGGCGGCTGAGCACCGGCGCGGTCCGAAGACCGGAATGCAAAGAAAAGGCCCGGATCTCGCGACCCGGGCCGGTAATATTGATGTTCCGGGCGATCGGCCTAGAGCCGTTCCCGATCACGTTGCAATCGGAAACGGCTCTCAGTCCTTGTTTTGACGCGCTCTCTTGAGCCGAACCGGCGTCCACTTCGGCGGAGAGCGCTCTAGAACGGGATATCGTCGTCGAGGTCGTAGTTGCCGCGCCCGCCGCCGCCACCGCTGCTGCTCGCCTGAGCCGGCCGACGCTCACCGCCCTGGGCGCGACCGCCGCCGTAATCGCCGCCGCGACTGACCTGCCCGCTGCTGCCGCCATCGTCGTCTGACGCGAAGTCGCCGCCGCCACCGCCGCGCCCGTCGAGGATCGTCATCTCGCCGCGGAAGCGCTGGAGCACCACCTCGGTCGTGTACTTCTCGACGCCCGAGTTGTCCGTCCACTTCCGGGTCTGGAGCGAGCCCTCGATATAGACCTTCGAGCCCTTGCGCAGGTACTGCTCGGCCACGCGCGCGAGGTTCTCGTTGTAGATCACCACCGAGTGCCACTCGGTGCGCTCCTTGCGCTCGCCGGAGGCCTTGTCCTTCCAGGTTTCCGAGGTGGCGAGCCGCAGGTTCACCACCGGGTCGCCCGATCCGAGCCGGCGCGTCTCGGGGTCGCGCCCGAGATTGCCCACCAGGATCACCTTGTTCACGCTGCCCGCCATCGCTCTCTCCTACCGTTCGATCTCACTGGGCGTACGTCTCACGAGCCCGGGCCGGTCCTTGATGGCTTCCGGACGCGCCGGCCGCAACGCGGCGGCGGCGCTTGTTCCCGGTAAACACATGCCGCGCGGGCTCGCATATGTTCTATCTTTGTTCGAGAATGTCATCAAGCTTCCCGGGACCGTTGTCCGTGGACGGACGGGCGGGTCGCTCAGGCGACGTGCACGACGAGCTTGCCGAAGTTCTTGCCACGCAGCATCCCGATGAAGGCCTCGGGCGCCTTCTCCAGGCCCTCCACCACGTCCTCGCGGTGCTTCACGCGGCCCTCGGCGAGCCAGCCGCCGACATCGCGGATGAAGGCTTCCTGCTGGTCGGCGAAGTCCCAGACGATGAAGCCCTGCAGGTGCAGCCGCTTGGTCAGGACTGTGCGCATCAGCGTCGGCAGCCGGTCGGGCCCTGGCGGCAGCTCGGTGGCGTTGTAGCCCGAGACCAGCCCGCAGACCGGCACGCGGGCGAAGTCGTTCAGGAGCGGCAGGACCGCCTCGAAGACCGCGCCGCCGACATTCTCGAAATAGACGTCGACGCCCTTCGGGCAGGCGGCCGCGAGCGCGTCGGCGAAATCGTCGGCGCGGTGATCGATCGCGGCGTCGAAACCGAGCTCGTCCGTCAGGTAGCGGCACTTGTCGGGGCCGCCCGCGATGCCGACGGCCCGCGCGCCTTTCAGGCGGGCGATCTGGCCGACGAGCGATCCGACCGGACCGGCGGCGGCCGCGACCACCACGGTCTCGCCGGCCTTGGGACGGCCGATGGTGAGCAGGCCCGTATAGGCGGTCATGCCCGGCATGCCGAGGATGCCGAGCGCCGTCGTCGGCGGAAGGCCCGGCGGGAGCCGGTGCAGGCCGCGCCCGTCGGAGACGGCGTAGTCCTGCCAGCCCGCATAGGCAGAGACCAGCTCGCCCACGGCGAAGTCCGGATTGTTGGACTGCACCACCTCGCTCACCGTGCCGCCGACCATCGGCTCGCCGATCGTTACCGGCTGGGCGTAGGACTTCGCGGCACTCATGCGCCCGCGCATGTAGGGGTCGAGGGAGAGCCAGCGGGTACGCAGCAGCACCTCGCCCTCCCGCGGCGTCGGCACCCGCGCCTCTTCCAGGCGGAAATGCGCGGGCGTCGGCTCTCCGTGCGGCCGCGAGGCGAGCACGATGCGACGGTTCATGGCGGCCATGACGGCTTCTCCTGCTGGCTCGAAATCCCGACCGTCTGATCAATCTGGGCCGTGGGCCGCCCATGGCAAATCCGGACAGCAAACTGGACCGGTGCGTCGGCGCACTGTCGGCGCTCGCGCGTTGACCCGGTCCGACGAATTGGAAACCGGAGACCGACATGCGGCCCCTCGCTCTCACCCTCGGAATCGCTCTCGCGCTCGCGGGCGGCTCAGACGGATCGGTCGCGCCCGATCCGCTCGCGGTCTACCGGGGAAATTCGCGGATCCTCGTGGTGGCCGCGCCAGATGTGCGGGACCCAGGCCTCCTGGCCCAGCGCGAGGCCCTCGTGCCGGCCCGGGCCGGGCTGCGGGAGCGCGATCTCGTGGTGGTCGAGGCGGTCGGCACGGGTGCCGAGGCGTCCGCGCTGCGGCGCCGCCTCGGCCTGCCGGAGCGGGCGTTCCGCGCCGTGCTGATCGGCAAGGACGGCGGGCTGAAGCTGACCGCGACAGAGCCGGTCGCGCCCGAGCGTCTGTTCGCGACGATCGACGTGATGCCGATGCGGCGCGACGAGATGCGGGGAAGCCGCTGACCCGCCCTGTCCGCTCAGTTGCCCGACGAGAAAGGGCCGCCCGCTGGCGGCCCTTCGGATCGTGCACAGACCTCGCCGCGACGGTGTCAGTAGCAACGCTCGACCAGAACCCGGCGGTAGCCATAGGGTGTCCAGCGCACGCGCGGGACGGTGTAGCAGCCGCCATAGCCGTAATCGTAGGCGCCGTAGCCGACCGGGGCGTAGCCGTACCCGTAGGCTGGATAGCCGTAGCCGTAACCTCCGTAGAGGCTGCCCGCTGCGAGGCCCAGGCCCACACCGAGGCCGAGACCGCCGAGGCCGTAGCCGTAGCCGCGGCGCCAGCCGCCACCGTAATGGCCGCCGCGCCAGCCGCCATAACCGCCGCGCCAACCGCCGCCGAAGCCGGCGCCGCGATAGCCGAAGCCGCCGCCCCGGAACCCGCCGAAGCCGCCGCCCCGGAAGCCACCGAAGCCACCGCCGCGGAAGCCGCCGCCATGGAACCCGCCCCCGTGGAATCCTCCGCCGAACCCGCGCGCATCGGCGGAGGCCGGAATCATCGCGAGCGCACCGAGCGCGAGGCTGGATGCGAGAACAACCCGCTTCATCTGATTCTCCGAGAACAACTTGAGACTGCCCCACTGCTACCGAAACGTGCGGGAGCCCGTGACGGTTCTTGACCCATCCGCAAGAGATCGGTTCGCGGGACTCAAAGATTCGTGTTCGGAAGGATCGTGCTACGGCGGCGAGCCCGAAAGCCGCCGTCTTTTCGCGTGAGGAACCGGCCCAGCTTGCGGGCCCCCCTGCCGCTACCGGGATCCTTTGATCATGCTCCACCGCGTCCCTGTCCGCCTCGCGGCGGCCGGCCTCGTCGGATCGTTGCTCGCCGCGCCGTTCGCCGCGCCGGCCCGGGCCGCGCCGGACACCGCGAAGGCGGGTGGTCCCTGCGCGGCCGTGCAGGCCCAGGGCGAGAGCTTCACGGTCTGCACCGTCGACCTTCGGCGCCAGCGCGTGCGCCTGTTCTGGCTCGGCTCGGACGGCCTGCCCTACGCCTCCCTCGGCAGCCTCGCGGCGCGGCAGGGCGCGGCCTTGAGCTTCGCCATGAACGCCGGCATGTACGACAAGGGCCAGGCCCCGGTCGGGCTCTACGTCGAGGACGGGCGCGAGATGAAGCCGGTCTCGACCGCGAACGGGCCGGGCAACTTCCACCTCAAGCCGAACGGCGTGTTCTACGTGAAGGGCGAGCGCGCGGGCGTACTCGACACCGCCCGCTACCTGAAGGCGAAGCTACGGCCCGACTTCGCCACGCAATCAGGCCCGATGCTGGTGATCGACGGGCAGATCCACCCGAAGATCTCGACGGACGGTCCATCCCAGAAGATCCGCAACGGCGTCGGCGTGCGCGACGACGGCCGCACGGCGGTCTTCGCCATCTCGGAGCGGCCGGTGACCTTCGGCGCCTTCGCGCGGCTGTTCCGGGACGACCTCGGCTGCCGCAACGCCCTGTTCCTCGACGGCAGCGTGTCGAGCCTCTATGCACCGAACCTCGGCCGCAGCGACCTCAGCCGCCCGCTCGGACCGCTGGTTGGGGCGGTGGCGCGCTGAACGCCCACCGCTCGCCGCCTCAGCGCTGGCCGAAGGACGCGTCCCGGAACAGGTCCTTGTACTCACGCGGCTGCGAGCGCCAGTACTGCTTCGGGGCGCGGACCTGCGCGCCGAGCGCTGCCGCCGCGTGCCAGGGCCAGCGCGGATCGTAGAGCATGGCGCGGGCCAGCGAGATCGCGTCCGCCCGGCCCTCCTGCAGAATGGCCTCTGCCTGCTCCGCCTCGGTGATCAGGCCGACCGCGATGGTGGTGAGCCCCGTCTCCGCCTTGATCCGCTCGGCGAAGGGCACCTGATAGCCCGGCCCGAGGGTGATCGCCTGCTTGGGCGAGACGCCGCCGGTCGAGACGTGGAGCGCGGGTGAGCCCGCCGCCTTCAGGGCGCGGGCGAGTTCGAGCGTCTCGTCGAGGTCCCAGCCGTCCTCGACCCAGTCGGTCGCCGAGACGCGCAGCCAGACGGGGCTGCCCGCGGGCACGACGTCGCGCACCGCGTCGTAGATCTCGAGCGGGAAGCGCATGCGGTTCTGCAGGCTGCCGCCGTACTGGTCGGTGCGCTTGTTGGCGATCGGCGAAAGGAACTGGTGCAGCAGGTAGCCGTGTGCACCGTGCAGCTCGACCGCCTCGATCCCGAGGTGCACCGCGCGCTTGGCCGTCGCCACGAAGTCGTCGCGCACCCGCTTCAGGTCGGCCGCGTCGAGGGCGTGGGGCGCCACCTCGCCCTCCGCGTGCGGCACGGCGGAGGGCGCCTCTGTGCGCCAGCCGTAGGGGCGCTCCGGCGGGATCTGGGCGCCTCCGGCCCAGGGCGCCTCGCTCGACGCCTTGCGGCCCGCATGCGCGATCTGGATGCAGACCGGGATCGGCGCGTAGTCCCGCACCGCGTCGAGCACGCGGCCGAGCGCCCGCTCGCAGCCGTCGTCGTAGAGGCCGAGGTCCCAGGCGGTGATGCGCGCCTCCGGCGAGATCGCGGTCGCCTCCAGCGTCAGCAGCCCGGCGCCCGACATGGCGAGCTGCCCGAGATGCATCATGTGCCAGTCCGTCGCCTGACCGTCCCGGGCCGAGTACTGGCACATCGGCGCGATCAGGATGCGATTGTCGAGGGTCAGACCGTCGAGCGTGAGCGGTTCGAACAGGCGTGCGGTCATGGCGGGCTCCGGATGGACCGCCCCTATCTGTCGCGGCGGTACCCGGTATGCCAGATGCCCCGCGGCATGACGGGGCTGCGCCCGCTCGGTGGGGCGCCTCAGGCGCCGCCGATGCCCCGCTGCTCCAGGCTCGCGCCGATCTCGTCCAGCGCGGTCGCGTCGTCGATCGTGGCGGGCATCGTCCAGGGCTCGTGATCGGCGATGCGCTTCATCGTGGCGCGCAGGATCTTGCCCGAGCGGGTCTTGGGCAGGCGCGGCACGGTCAGCGCCAGCTTGAAGGCGGCCACCGGGCCGATCTCGTCGCGCACCTTCGCGACCAATTCCCGCTCGATCTCGGCGGCCTCGCGCGCGACGTTCGCCTTCAGCACCACGAAGCCGCAGGGCACCTCCCCCTTGAGCGTGTCGCGGACGCCGATGACGGCGCATTCAGCCACGTCCGGATGGGAGGCCAGCACCGCCTCCATGCCGCCGGTCGAGAGCCGGTGGCCGGCCACGTTGATGATGTCGTCGGTGCGGCCGAGCACGGTGATGTAGCCGTCCGCGTCGATCACCCCGGCATCCGAGGTGTCGTAGTAGCCCGGAAAGGTCGCGAGGTAGCTCGCCCGCATGCGCTCGTCCGAGCCCCAGAGGGTCGGCAGGCAGCCGGGCGGCAGCGGCAGGCGGATCGCGATCGTGCCCATCGTGCCGGCCGGCACCGGCTTGCCGCCCTCGTCCAGGATCTCGACCCGGTAGCCCGGCATCGGCACGCAGGTGCTGCCGTGCTTGACCGGCAGGAGTCCCAGCCCCAGCGGGTTGCCGGCGATCGGCCAGCCCGTCTCTGTCTGCCACCAATGGTCGATCACCGGCCGGTCGAGCACCCGCTCGGCCCAGGCGACCGAATCGGGGTCCGCCCGCTCGCCCGCCAGGAACAGGCTGCGGAAGCGGGACAGATCGTGGTCGGCGACGCGCTCGCCCCGCGGATCTTCCTTCTTGATGGCTCGCAGCGCGGTCGGCGCGGTGAAGAGGCAGACCGTACCGGTCTCGGCCACCACCCGCCAGAACGCGCCGGCATCCGGCGTGCCGACGGGCTTCCCCTCGTAGAGCACCGTGGTGCAGCCGTGCAGCAGCGGCGCGTAGACGATGTAGCAGTGGCCGACCACCCAGCCGATGTCGGAGGCGCAGAAATAGGTCTCGCCGGGGGCGACGCCGTAGAGGTTCGGCATCGTCCAGGCGAGCGCCACCAGCTGTCCGCCGACGTCGCGCACAACGCCCTTCGGTTTGCCGGTGGTGCCCGAGGTGTAGAGCACGTAGAGCGGATCGGTCGCTGCGACCGGTACGCAGGCCGCGCGCTGGCCCGCCGCCGCGGCGGCGGAGACCGCCTCCGCCCAGTCGCGGTCGCGGCCATCGACAAGGGTGGCGGCGCATTGCGGGCGCTGGAGGATCAGGCAGGCATCGGGCTTGTGCGACGCGAGCCCGATCGCTGCGTCGAGGAGCGGCTTGTAGGCCACGGTGCGGGCGGGCTCGATGCCGCAGGACGCGGCGAGCACCAGCTTGGGTCGTGCATCATCGAGGCGCACGGCCAACTCGTTCGCCGCGAAGCCCCCGAAGACGACCGAGTGCACGGCGCCGAGCCGGGCGCAGGCGAGCATCGCGTACAGCGCCTCCGGCACCATCGGCATGTAGATCACGACCCGGTCGCCCTTGGTGACGCCCAGATCGGCCAGCACGGCCGCCAGCGTCGCCACCTCGTCCTGCAATTGCCCGTAGGTGATGGCGCGCTTCGTTCCGGTCACCGGCGAGTCGTAGCGGATCGCCACCTGCTCGCGGCGCGCCCCGTCCGCGTGCCGGTCAACCGCGTTGTGGCAGGCGTTGAGTTCGCCGTCCGGGAACCAGCGGCCGTAGGGGCCCGAGCCGGGGTCGAAGGCGCGCGTCGGCGGCCGGGACCAGTCGAGCGCCCGCGCGGCCTCCAGCCAGAACGCTTCCGGATCGCGGCCTGCGGCAGCGTAGACCTCGGAATAGCGGCCGGGCAGGCTTGCGGACGTCATGGGGGCGTTTTCCTCAAGGGGCCGCTCTCCGGCGGCAAGAGCCCTAGGGTAAAGCATTTTCCGGCGTTTTGGATGAGCCTCGTCGAGCCACCGCAGCACCGGGATCGCGTCAACGTCTTGGCCTGTGCACGACTGTAGGTCGCCGGGGGGAACGCTCTATACGGGGCGTTAGGACCAGAGGTCTATCGATGGGATGGACGTCGTGCCGGACCGGAATTCACGTGACGATCGACGAGATCAACAAGTGCCTGTCCAGCGGCCGCATCTTCACGACCGTGAAGCTGCCGCTGCACCTCGAAAGCGCATTTCGGGACTACGAGCGCGACCATCGGCGGCGAGAGTCGGTCTTCGGGCTCGCGCTGGGCACCTTCTTCTACATAGCGGTCCTGGTGCTCGACCGGGTCGTCGCGCCGGACGTCTTCGTGCAGGACGTCCTGACGCGCTTCTGCGTCGGCCTGCCGATCAATCTGGCGATGATCTGGCTCGTCGCCCGCCCCGCTTGCGGTGATGCGGTCCGGCAGGCGGCGGGCTGCATTGCCGGTCTCACCTGCTGCCTGACCGTCACGTCGGTGATGATCCAGTCGGTCTCGCCGGGCGCGGCCATCTACTTCAGCGGCAACCTGATCATCCTCGGATTCACGATCAATCTCGTCGCGCTGCACACGCCGGTCGCCGTCCTGGTGTGTTGCGGCATCACGGTAATCATGATCGCGGGCGCCGCGCTCTCGCCGCTCGGTCATCCGGCGATGGTCGTGTGCTACACCCTCGTCGGCGTCCTGCAGACCGTCGTCTGCGTCTTCGCCAACTGGTGCCTGCAGAACGAGCGCCGCCGTACCTTCCTCACCCTGCAGCGGGACAAGATCCGCCTGCGCCAGATCTCGCAGCAGCGCGACCTGCTCGAACAGCTCGCCGCAATCGATCCACTGACGGGGCTGGCCAACCGCCGCGGCTTCGACGCGATGGTCGATGCGGACCTGAATCGCGCCGAGGTGGGCACGCCCGTCTGCGTGGCGATGATCGACATCGACTGCTTCAAGGCGTTCAACGACAGCTACGGCCATCCGCGCGGCGACGCGGTTCTTCGGGCGGTCGCGGATGCGATGGCGGTGCGCTGCGAACCCGGCCAGCGGCTCGGGCGGCTGGGAGGCGAGGAATTCGCCGTCGCGGCCGTGGGCACCGATCACGCAGCGCTGCCTGCACTGGGCGAGCGTCTGCGCCGCGCGGTGGAGGCACGCGCCCTGCCGCACGGCCGCGGCGGCGCGGGGCCGGTCGTGACGATCAGCGTGGGCCTTGCCGGTTCCTGGACGACGGGAAGCGTGCTCGACACCGGCCGCTTCTTCGCGCTCGCCGACGAGGCGCTCTATCAAGCCAAGCGGGCCGGTCGCAACCGCGCGGTCGTCACGGTCGAGGAGCCGCCGAAGGCGAGTGACGGCCTGCGCCTCGCGAGCTGAGCGGCGAGCCCGGCCGCTCAACGCAGTGAGCCGCCGCACCGTGTCCCGGTGCGGCGGCCCGCATCGTGCCCTGAAGGCCTCAGGGGGGTCAGTGCAGCGTGCCGGCCGTATCCTGGAGCCGGTTGATCTCATCCTTGAGGTGGAGTTTCCGTCGCTTCAGCTCGGCGATGTGAAGGTCGTCTGCCGAGGGCCTGTGGATCGCTTCCTGAATCTCACGCTCGAGGGCTTCGTGCTTTCGGGTGAGTTGGTTCAGATGCGTCTGCAGCGACATGAGGCGAATCTCCTGTCCTTGTTCTGACGCATCGAACCTGCCACAGGTTTTGCCGGCTGTCGAAGGCAATCCACGGGCTTCCGGGCGTGGTGCGGTGCGAGATTGTGTTGCCGTGCGGGGGCGCCTGGCGCATCCTCGGCAGCGGCGCGGTGCAGGGTTTCAGCGGGCGGCAATGACGGGCGAGTCGGTCGAAGAGAGCCAGAACGACAACCAGGCGGATCTGCTGTCGGAGCTCGCCCGGCTGAAGGAGGAGCACCGCGACCTCGACAGCGCGATCGACGCGCTGGAGCGCAACGTGGTGGCCGACCAGCTGCAGATCCAGCGGCTGAAGAAGCGCAAGCTGACCCTGCGCGACCGCATCTCCTACGTCGAGGACCAGATCACCCCCGACATCATCGCCTGAGCCCGTGGATCGGCGCTCCGCGCGGGTTGCGGGCCGGCGCGCGCGCCTGTAACGGCGGGCTTTGGCCGGGTCGCGCGACCCGGCGCGAACGCGAGAGCACGCGTGTGAGCAACCCGGCAGCGCCACCCGTCGCGATCATCATGGGCTCCCAGTCCGACTGGGCGACCATGCGCAACGCCGCCGAGACCCTCGATGCGCTCGGCGTCGCCTACGATGCCCGCATCGTCTCGGCCCACCGCACGCCCGACCGGCTCGTGGCCTTCGCCAAGGGCGCCCGGGCAGCCGGCTTCAAGGTGGTGATCGCGGGCGCGGGCGGAGCGGCGCATCTGCCCGGCATGGCCGCCGCGATGACGAGCCTGCCGGTCTTCGGGGTGCCCGTCGAGTCGAAGGCGCTCTCGGGCCAGGACAGCTTGCTGTCGATCGTGCAGATGCCGGCCGGCATCCCGGTCGGCACGCTCGCCATCGGGCGGGCGGGCGCCGTCAACGCGGCGCTTCTCGCCGCCGCTGTGCTGGCGCTGACCGACGACGCGCTCGCTGCCCGCCTCGACGCGTGGCGCGCCGCCCAGACCGCCGCCGTGGCCGAGCGGCCGGAGACCGAGCACCCGTGACCGCCAGACCTCTCGCCCCCGGTTCCACCCTCGGCATCGTCGGCGGCGGCCAGCTCGGGCGCATGATCGCGCTCGCGGCGGCCAACTACGGCCTCAAGGTCCACGTCTACGCGCCCGACGCCGACAGCCCGGCCTTCGACGTGGCGGCCCTGACCACCTGCGCCGCCTACGACGACGCCGAGGCGCTGACCCGCTTTGCCCAGAGCGTCGAGGCGATCACCTACGAGTTCGAGAACATCCCGCGCGAGACCGCGGATCTTCTGGCGCGGCACGCACCGCTCCATCCCAGCGCCGACGCGCTCTCGACCACACAGGACCGGCTCTCGGAGAAGAGCTTCATCAACGGGCTCGGCATCCCGACCGCGCCCTTCCGGCAGGTCGACACCCCCGACGACCTCGCCCGAGCGCTCGACGCCATCGGCCTGCCGGCGGTGCTGAAGACCCGCCGCTTCGGCTACGACGGCAAGGGCCAGCGCATCATCCGCACGGCGGCCGAGGGCGACCGCAACGCGATCTTCGCCGAGTTCGGCGGCGCGCCCCTGATCCTCGAAGGGTTCGTACCCTTCGAGCGCGAGGTCTCGGTGGTGGCCGCCCGCGGGCAGGACGGGGGCTTCGCGGCCTTCGACCTCTGCCAGAACGAGCATCGCGACCACATCCTGGCGCTCACCCAGGTGCCGGTGCCGGGCCTCGCGCCCGAGACGGCCGAGGGCGCCTACGAGATCGCCCGGCGTATCGCGGAAGCCCTCGACTACGTCGGCGTGCTGGCGGTCGAGATGTTCCTGGTGCGCGATGAATCGGGCGAGCGCCTGATCGTCAACGAGATCGCGCCGCGGGTGCACAATTCCGGACACTGGACGATCGAGGGCGCGCTGACCTCGCAGTTCGCCCAGCACGTGCGGGCGGTCTGCGGCTGGCCGCTGGGCGAGGCTGACCGCACCGGCGGCCTCACGGTCGAGATGCGCAACCTGATCGGCCCGGAGGCGGGCGACTGGCGGGCGATCCTGGCAGAGCCCGGCGCGCACCTGCATCTCTACGGCAAGGGCGAGGCGCGGCCGGGCCGCAAGATGGGCCACGTCACGCGGCTCCTGCACCGCACGGACTGAGTCCTCCGGAACACACCCCCTCCCCGACGTCCCGGCTCGGAGCGCCCCCGGCCCGGTCGCGGGTGGCCGGGCCATACCTTCGCCACATCCGATCGCTTCCAGGGACATCGTCGCCCGGTCTTAAGCGCGCGTTCACCGCGCCGCGCGATTGTCCCGCCGTCCGTCCGGTCCAGCGGGATTGCAGACCGGAGCGGGCGTCGGCGTATCGGCGCGGCGGACAGGGTTTTGAGGGGACGAGTGCGGATCGTGCCCCGAGGGGAGCGGGTGATGAGGGTGAAGAGCGTGCGGGCGTCGCGGACGGCGCTGGTCGGGTCGGCCCTGGCGGCGACCGTCGCGCTCGCGGGTTGCGAGACCATGGGCAGCGTGGCGACCGCCCCGCGCCAGTTCGCGGTGCTGGAGACCGACACCACGGGCGCGACCACCACCAACATCGCCTCGCTGACCGAGGTGGTGCAGCGCAACCCCAACGACGCGGCGGCCTACAACACCCGCGGCGCGGCCTATGCCCGCGCGGGCCAGTTCAGCGAGGCCATCGCCGACTTCACCAAGGCGGTGCAGATCGATCCGAATTCCGGCTCGGCCTACAACAACCGGGCGCTGGCGCTGCGCCAGACCGGCCGCAACGACGCCGCGCTCCAGGATTTCGGCAAGGCGATCACCGCCGATCCGAACTACGGCCCCGCTTATATTGGCCGCGCCAACGTGCTGCGCGCGCAAGGCGACCTCGACGGCGCGCTCGCCGACCTCAACGTGGCGATCCGCCTGATGCCGGAATCCGCCGAGGCCTACCACGCCCGCGGGCTCGTGCGGCAGAAGCAGGGGCAGAACACCCAGGCCATCGCCGATTTCGACGCGGCCATCGACCGCAACCCCTTCGTCTCGGCACCCTACGCCGCCCGCGGCCAGAGCCTGATCGCCACGAACCAGTTCGACAAGGCGATCGAGGACTACAACGCGGCGCTCAACGTCAACAACAAGGACGCGACCTCCTGGGCCTACCGGGGCCTCGCCTACGAGAAGTCGAACCGCCGCAAGGAGGCGATGGAGAACTACCAGCGCGCCTCCGGCATCGACCCGAACAACCCGGTCGCCAAGCAGGGCCTCGCCCGCGTGCAGGGCGGCGTGGGCTCGCTGTTCAACTAGGGACCCGCGCTCACCCCCTCATCACCGGCTGGCAGGTCGCACAGAAGAAGGTGGAGCGGCCGGACTGCACGATGCGCGTGATCGTGCCGCCGCAGCCGGGCGTCCGGCAGGGCTCGCTCACGCGGTCGTAGACCCGGAAGGCGTGCTGAAAGGCGCCCGCGCTGCCGTCGGTGTGGGCGTAATCGCGCAAGGTGGAGCCGCCGGCCGCCACCGCCTCGGTCAGTACCTCCCGGATGGTCCGCGCCAGCAACGTCGCCTTCGGCGTCGGCTTGCCATCAGCCTTCGCCAGGAGCCCGGCCGGCGTCTCCGGGTGGAGCCCGGCCCGGTGCAGCGCCTCGCAGACATAGATGTTGCCCAGGCCCGCGATCAGGCGCTGGTCGAGGAGCGCCGCCTTCAGGGGCGTGAACTTGTTGCGGAACAGCCGCGCGATCGCTGCCCCGTTCAGCCCCGGCTCCAGCGGCTCGATGCCCATGCCGGCGAAGTGGCGCGAGGCGGCGAGATCCGCCGTCGGCACCAGATCCATGAAGCCGAAGCGGCGCACGTCGTTGTAGGTGACGGTGGCCCCCGTCGCCATCGCCATCACGACGTGGTCGTGCTTGGGCACGCCCTGCGCGCCCTCGAGGTAGAAGTCGCCCGGCGAGAGGTTGCGCCCGTCCGGCATCGCCACGTCGAAGCGCCCGCTCATGCCGAGATGCATCACCAGCGTCTCGCCCGAATCGAGATGGGCGGTCAGGTACTTCGCGCGGCGCGCAAGGTCGGTGACGGTGCGCCCCTCCAGCCGCTCGGCGAAGCGCTCGGGGAAGGGAAAGCGCAGGTTCGGCCGCCGCAGGGTCACGCGGGCGAAGCGGGCGCCGACGAGGGCCGGCGCGAGGCCCCGGCGCACGGTCTCGACCTCGGGAAGTTCGGGCATCGTCTCTTCGGATGACGTCTGTGGAATCGGCCGCGGATATCGGTCCACGGCGCCCCGCGCACAATGCCGGGCCCCCGCGACCGGTGGACCCGGGTTTTCGACGCATGGCGGATCGCGCCCACCTTCGCTATGAGGCGCGTTCAGGCGAGCACGGGTGGAGCATGACGGGCGAGGATCGGGCGCGGGGCGGGACAGCTGCCGACGAGACCACCGATTTCGGCTACGAGCGCGTGGCGCTGGGACAGAAGCAGGGTCGCGTGGATGCGGTGTTCCACTCGGTCGCCCGCCGCTACGACCTAATGAACGACCTGATGTCGGCGGGGCTCCACCGGGCCTGGAAGGCGCAGCTCGTCTCGATGCTGCGCCCGTCAAAGGGCCGGCCCCACCGCCACCTCGACGTGGCGGGCGGCACCGGCGACGTCGCCTTCCGGGTGCTCGACGCGGGAGGCCCGCGCACCGCCGTCACGGTGCTCGACATCAACGAGTCGATGTTGCGCGTCGGCGCCGAGCGGGTGCCCGAGCGCTTCGCCGGGCGGATCGATTTCGTCACTGGCAACGCCGAGAGCCTGCCGCTGCCCGACGCCACCTTCGACGCCTACACCATCGCCTTCGGCATCCGGAACGTGCCGCGCATCGACCTCGCGCTCGCCGAGGCGCGCCGCGTGCTGAAGCCCGGCGGGCGCTTCCTCTGCCTCGAATTCTCGCAGGTCGATCTGCCTGTGCTCGACAGGATCTACGACGCCTACTCCTTCCACGTGATCCCGCGCATCGGCGCGCGGGTGGCGGGCGACGCCGAATCCTACCGCTACCTCGTGGAATCGATCCGCAAGTTCCCGACGCGGGGCGCCTTCGCGGGACTGATCGAGCAGGCGGGCTTCCGCCACGTCACCGACCGCCCGCTCTCCGGCGGGATCGTCGCCATCCATTCCGGCTGGAAGGTCTCGTGAGCGCGCCGCGGCGCGACCGAGAGGGCTGATCCGGTGCTCGGCGCGATCTTCCACCTGGCGCGCGGCGCCCATGTCGGCTTCGTGCTGGCGCGCGAGGGGGCGCTGTCCTTCGTCGACCCCGCCGAGCTGCCGCCGCACCTGCGGCTCGCGCTGAAGCTCGGCCGCTCGCTGGAGCGGCCCGGCCTCGGCGACGGCGCGGCCCGGCTCTCGGCGGCGATGACCCGGCTCGGGCCGAGCTACGTCAAGTTCGGCCAGTTCCTGGCGACGCGCCCCGACATCGTGGGCATGAAGGCGGCCCGCGACCTGGAGAAGCTGCAGGACCGAGTGCCGCCCTTCCCGCAGGGCACCGCGATCCGGGTTGTGGAGGCGGCCTTCGGCAAGCCGGTCGGCACGCTGTTCGTCTCCTTCAGCGAGCCGATCGCCGCGGCCTCGATCGCCCAGGTGCACAAGGCGGTGGTGCAGGATGCCGACGGCACGCAGCGCGCGCTCGCCGTGAAGATCATGCGGCCGGGCGTGCGCGAGCGATTCCAGCGCGACCTGCAGGTGATGCGCTTCATCGCCCGCGTGGTTCACGCGCTCTCGCCCCAGGCCGAGCGCCTGCGCCCGCGGGAGGTGGTGGAGATCCTCGCCCGCTCCGTGATGATGGAGATGGATTTCCGCCTCGAAGCGGCGGCGGCCTCGGAACTCGCCGAGAACACGAAGGACGATCCCGATTTCCGTGTGCCGCGACCTGAATGGGAGCTGACGGCGCGCGACGTGCTCTCCTCCGAGTGGATCGACGGGACGAAGCTCCACAGCAAGGCGGAGATCGTGGCGGCCGGGCTCGACCCGGAGGCGGTCGGCCGCGCGGTGATCCAGAGCTTCCTGCGCCACGCCATCCGCGACGGCTTCTTCCACGCCGACATGCACCAGGGAAACCTGTTCGTGGACGCGTCTGGCAAGCTCGTCGCGGTCGATTTCGGCATCATGGGCCGGCTCGGACGCAACGAGCGGCGCTTCCTCGCCGAGATCCTGCTCGGCTTCATCATGCGCGACTACCGCCGGGTGGCGCAGGTGCATTTCGAGGCCGGCTACGTGCCGGCGCACCACTCGGTGGAGGATTTCGCGCAGGCGATCCGGGCGATCGGCGAGCCGATCCATCAGCGCCGAGCCGACGAGATCTCGATGGCGAAGGTGCTGACGCTCCTCTTCGATGTCACCGCGCTCTTCGACATGAGCACGCGGACCGAATTGGTGATGCTGCAGAAGACCATGGTGGTGGTCGAGGGTGTCGCCCGCTCGCTGGACCCGCGCCTCGATATGTGGACCACCGCCGAGCCGGTGGTGCGCGCCTGGATCGGGCGCAATCTCGGGCCGGTGGGTCGGCTCGAACAGGGGACGGAGGCGCTGCGCACCATCGCGGATGTCGTTGCCGACATGCCCGACCTCGCCCAGCGCCTGAAGCGGGTGATCATCCGCCTCGACGAGTCGGGCACCGGCGACGCGCAGCGCGTCGAGCGCTTCGCCCGCAACGAGCGCCGCCGGGCGGTCCTCCAGACCCTGGCGCTCTGGGGCATCGCGATCGGTGCGCTGGTGCTGGCCTTCCGGTAGAAGGCTCTTCCATGACCCTGCCGCTCGCCGACCGCCGCATCCTCCTCGTCATCGGCGGGGGCATCGCGGCCTACAAGACGCTGGACCTGATCCGGCGCCTGCGCGAGCGGGGCGCGAGCGTCTGTCCGGTGCTGACGGCCGGCGCGCAGGAATTCGTGACTCCGCTCGCCGCCGCCGCGCTCGCGGGCGAGCGGGCCCATACCGATCTGTTCGACCGGGCGGAGGAGGCCGATATCGGCCACATCAAGCTCGCCCGCCGGGCCGACGCCGTGGTTGTGGCGCCCGCCACCGCCAACCTGATGGCCCGGATGGCGACCGGTCAGACGCCGGACCTCGCCGGCACGGTGCTGCTCGCCACGACCCTGCCGATCCTGATCGCGCCCGCCATGAACGTGCGGATGTGGCAGCACCCGGCGACGCAGCGGAACCTCGCGACGCTCCGCGCCGACGGCGTGCGGGTCGTCGGCCCCAACGACGGCCGCATGGCCGAGAACGAGACCGGCCCTGGCCGGATGGCCGAGCCCAACGAGATCGCCGACGCGGTGGAGGCGATGCTCACCCGCCCGCCGGGCCCGCTCGCCGGACGGCGCGTGCTGGTGACCTCCGGCCCCACCCACGAGCCGATCGACCCGGTGCGCTACCTCGCCAACCGTTCCTCGGGCCGCCAGGGCCACGCCATCGCGGCGGCCGCGGCCGAGGCCGGCGCCGAGGTCACGCTCATCTCCGGGCCGGTGGCGATTCCCGATCCGGCGGGGGTGCCGGTGGTGCGCGTCGAGACGGCGCGGGAGATGCTGGAGGCCGTGCGCGCCGCGCTCCCCGCCGATCTCGCGGTCTTCGCGGCGGCGGTGGGCGACTGGCGCCCGGCCGCCGAGCAGGGCCACAAGATCAAGAAGGACGGCGCCGCTCCCCCGCCGCTGGCGCTCGTCGAGAACCCCGATATCCTCGCCACCGTCTCTCAGATGTCGGAGGGCCGGCCGACCCTCGTCGTCGGCTTCGCGGCCGAGACCGACCGGGTGCTCGATCACGCCCGCGCCAAGCTCGCCCGAAAGGGCTGCGACCTGCTGGTGGCCAACGACGTCTCGCCCGCGGGCGGCGTGATGGGCGGCGCCCGGAACACCGTCCACCTGCTGGGACGCGACGGCGCGCTCGAGACCTGGCCGACGCTCGCCAAGGACGAGGTCGGCCGGCGGCTTGTGGAGCGGTTCGCGGCACTCCTCGCCCGGACCTGAGCGGGTACGACGTCAGTTCCCGCGCAAAGGGATATTGGCGCGAACGAAAGGCTCTAAAGTTGCAGGAGCCGCCCGCGCCCTGACGATACGCCGAGCGCGGGGCCAAAATTATCGTTCCGTATCGGCGCGATGATGCTTTTTTAATAACACCTGCGCTTGTCTGCATTCCTGAAGCGCCATTCAGGATTGTATCGATGAAGCTCGGCCTCGGTCTCAAGATCCACGCCGTGACAGCGATGGCCCTGGCCGGCATGCTGGTGGTCATCGGGCTCGCGGTGCACGGCCTCTCCGGCGAGATCGACGGGGCGCGGGCCACCCGCACGCGGCAGGCGGTCGAGCTCGCCCGCGGCATCCTGGCCCACTACGAGGGCGAGGCGCGGGCTGGCCGCCTGACGCAGGACGCGGCCCGGGCGGCGGCGCTCGGCACGGTCAAGACCCTGCGGTTTGCCGGCGACGAGTACTTCTTCGTCGTGGACGACGCGCTCCGGATGATCATGCACCCGATCAAGCCGGCGCTCGACGGCAAGGACATGACCGGCTTTGCCGACCCGAACGGCTACAAGCTCTTCCAGGCGATGGGAGAGACCGTGCGCCGGAACGGGGCCGGCTTCGTCGCCTATCTCTGGCCGAAGCCCGGCGCCGAGGCGCCGGTCGGCAAGATCTCGTACGTTGCGGGCTTTCAGCCCTGGGGCCTGATCGTCGGGGCGGGCGTCTACACCGACGACACGATGGCCTACCTGCGCGACACCGTGCTGCGGCTGGGCGGCGGCCTGTTCGCGGTTCTCGCCCTGGTCGGGCTGGTGGCGGCTGTGATCGGGCGGAACGTGACCCGGCCGGTGCTGGGCCTCGCAGAGGCGATGGCGCGCGTTGCCCGAGGCGAGCACACCGCGATTCCGGGCCGCGACCGCGGGGACGAGATCGGCAGCATGGCGCGCGCCCTCGAAGTGGTCCGCGACGCAGCCGCCGGCAAGGCGGAGCTCGAGGCCCAGGCGCGGGATCAGGCGCGTTCGCAGATCGATCATGGGCAGCGCCTGGAGGCCGGCATCGACGCCTTCCGCGAGGCGGTTCAGGGCTCGCTCGCGGGGCTTGCCCGCGACACCGACACCATGCAGGCGACGGCCCGCACCCTCTCGGGGATCGCCGCCCGCTCGGCCACCGAGGCCTCGGCTGCCACCGCCTCGTCGATCTCGACGGCCCATAACGTCACGGCCGTGGCCGGCGCCACGGAAGAGCTCTCGAGCTCGATCCAGGAGATCGCCCGGCAGGTCGAAGGCGCTACCGGCGTGGTCCGCCGCGGGGCCGCGATGGGCGAGCGCTCGGCCGAGCAGGTCGATCATCTGAGCCAGTCGGCGGCCCGCATCGGGGCGGTCGTGGCGACGGTGCAGGCGATCGCCAGCCAGACGAATCTGCTGGCGCTGAACGCGACCATTGAGGCGGCGCGGGCGGGCGAGGCCGGCCGCGGCTTCGCGGTGGTGGCCGCCGAGGTGAAGGAACTCGCCAACCAGACCGCGCAGGCGACCGAGGAGATCGTCGGCTACGTCGCCGAGATCCAGGCCTCGACCCGCGCGGCTGTCGAGGGCATCCACGCACTGACCGGGGTCATGCGCGAGATCGACGGCGTCACCGTCGCGGTCGCGGGGTCGATCGACCAGCAGGATTCCGCCGCCCGCGAGATCGCGAGCAGCATCGGCTCGGCCGCCAGCGGCACCGACACGCTGGCCCGCGCGATGCGCCTCGCGACGCAGGCGGCGGACGAGACGCAGGGGGCTGCGGGCTCGATGCTCACGGTTTCGGACAGCCTGGGGCAGCAGAGCCGGGCGATCGAGCAGCAGGTGCGCGCCTTCCTCGACGCGCTTCGAGACCCCGGCGCGCGCGCGGCCTGAGGGCGCGTGCAGGGGGCGGAACGACGAACGGCCCCGCGCCGTCACGGGCCCCTCAACCCCGCGGCAGCAGCCGGTCGCTGATGATGCGACGCTGGATCTCGCTCGTGCCCTCGAAGATCGTCGTGAGCCGGGCATCGCGCCAGTAGCGCTCGACCCGGCGCTCGGTGGTGTAGCCGTTGCCGCCGTGAAGCTGCATCGCCTGGTTCGTCACCCGGACCGCCATCTCGGTGGCCAGCAGCTTCACCATCGCCGACTCGCTCTCGGCGGGCTCACCCTGGTCGAGGAGATGCGCGACCTGCCACCAGAAGGCGCGGGCCTGCGCCACGTCCGCCGCCATGTCGGCGAGCGTGAAGCGCAGCGCCTGGAACTCGGCGATCGGGTGTCCGAACTGCTCGCGCTCCTGCAGGTAGGCCTGGGTGTCCTCCAAAGCCGCGCGGGCGACCCCGACCGCGCGGGCGGCCGTGTGGACGCGGGCGATGTTGAGGCCACGCTGCACGGCCGCGAAGCCGCCCGAATCGGCGTCGGCGCCCACATCGCCGTAGAGCCCGGTGAGCCGGTCGCTCTCGGGAACGCGCACGCCGTCGAGTTCGAGCTGATAGGTCTGGAAGCCGTGATAGCCGACCTTGTCGATGGCCCGGCCCGTCATGCCCTCCGGGAAGGTGCCGGGCCGCTTCACCACTAGGAAGGGTTCGAGCCCCGCCGAGCGCGGCTCGCCGGGCTCCGGGTCGCGCGTCCGGGCCAGGACCTCGATGAAGTCGGCCGCGAGCGCGAAGCCGGCCCAGCGCTTGGTCCCGGTGAGAAGCCAGGTGTCGCCCTCGCGCACGGCCCGGGTCTGCACGCCGGCCAGATCCGAGCCCGCCGTCGGCTCGGAGAGCGAGATGCTGCCGATCCACCGCCCCCGCGCGGACTTGGCGAGCAGGTCCAGCCGGCGGGCGTCGTCGATCGTCTGTGTTCCGAGTCCCTGCCCCCGCGCCAGGATGCTGCCGACCGAGAGCCAGGCGCGGGCGAGTTCCTCCGAGACGAGGCAGTACTCGAACACGCCGAGCCCCAACCCGCCGTGCTCGGCCGGGATCGTGATGCCGAACCAGCCCCGCTCCGCCATCTGGTCGATGAGCGCACGGGGCATCTCGCCTTTGCGCGGATCGAGCTCGTCGGCGAGCGGCAGCACCGCGTCGCGGGCGAAGGCGCGCGCCTCCGCCTGGAGGGCCGCGCGCCGCTCCGTGCGCCAGGGCGATGGCAGCTCGGGCGGGCGCGGCTCGATTGGATTCTGCGGCATCGGTTCCTCCCGGTCGCGTCGTTCTCGGCCAGGTTCTCGGACCCCAGCCTCTCGATGGGCAGATAGGGCGTAGCGCCGCGCTTTCCCCGCGGCCGTCCCGCGCCACGTGAGCTTAACGTTTGATGCGGCGCGCGCTTGAGCGGTCCGTTAACCATACTGTGAGCCGCAGCGGAGATTGGCCCCATGCCGTCCGTCCAACCGGTCAGCTCCGTCGTCGAAACTCTTCTCGTTATGCTGGCCGAGGAACCGCCCGGACGGGACCGCGCGGCGGCCGAGCGGGCCGCGGAACGGCTCGACCGGCTCGAATACGCGGCGCGCTGGGACGGTGCGGCTCCGGAGACGCTCGCGGCGATCGCCGGAGCTCGGATGCTGCTCGGCCTCTCCGACTATCCGGTTCCCAGGCTTCTGCGCTTCGCGCCGCGGCGCCCGGGCGCCGACGCCCGCTCGCCGCACTGAGCGCCATATTGCAGCGCAACGCCTGCGCGAACATTTTTCGCGTCGCGGTAGATTACGGTTTCCTCAGTCGGCTGAACTTGGCTTCGACCCTCCAGGGCGGGGATGCCGGACCGCACGCAGTCCCGAAACATCCGCGAATGCTTCATCGAGCCTTGACGCGGCGCCGGGGCCGGGGTCATTGGCCGCGACGCCGGATCAGGCCGCCGGATCGAGAGAGCGGCCCTCCGACAGCTCAGGACCGGAGGCCCCGTTGAAACGTTCGCGCCGCACGAAGATCGTCGCCACCCTCGGGCCGGCCTCCGACACGCCCGAGATGATCGCGAAGCTCTTCCACGCGGGCGCCGACGTATTCCGGCTCAACATGAGCCACCTCCCCCGCGAGAAGCTGCCCGAGAAGGTCGAGGTGATCCGCGCCGTGGAGCGCGAGGCCAAGCGCCCGATCGCGATCCTGGTCGATCTCCAGGGCCCGAAGCTCCGGCTCGGCACCTTCGCGGAGGGCGCCGCGATGATCGAGAACGGCGCCACCTTCGTGCTCGACGGCGACCCGACGCCGGGCGACGCGCAGCGCGTCCACCTGCCCCATCCGGAGATCCTGCAGGCGCTGGAGCCCGGCCACGCCATCCTGGTCGACGACGGCAAGCTCCGACTCTCCGTGGTCGAGGTCGGCGAGATGCGGGCGGTCACACGGGTCGAGGTCGGCGGGCGCATCTCGAACCGCAAGGGCGTGTCCCTGCCCCACACGGTGATCCCCCTGCCGGCGATGACCGACAAGGACCGCTCGGATCTGGAGGCGGGCCTCAATGCGGGCGCCGACTGGATCGCGGTCTCCTTCGTGCAGCGGCCCGAGGACGTGGCCGAGGTGAAGAAGGTCGCGGCCGGCCGCGCCCTGGTGATGGCCAAGATCGAGAAGCCGCAGGCGCTCTCGCGCCTGGAGGAGATCATCGAGATCTCCGACGGGCTGATGGTGGCCCGCGGCGATCTCGGCGTGGAGATGCCGCTGGAGCAGGTGCCGGGCGTGCAGAAGCGCATCACCCGGGCCTCGCGCCGCCAGGGCAAGCCGGTGGTGGTCGCCACCCAGATGCTCGAATCGATGATCACCGCCCCCGTGCCGACCCGCGCCGAGGTCTCCGACGTGGCCACCGCCGTCTACGAGGGCGCGGACGCGGTGATGCTCTCCGCCGAGAGCGCGTCGGGCGCTTTCCCGGTCGAGGCGATCACCACGATGAGCCGAATCGCCGAGCAGGTGGAGCGCGACGTGCTCTACTGGTCGATCATCCGGGCGCAGTCCTCGACGCCGGACCACACCGCCGCCGACGCGATCGCGGCGGCCGCCCACCAGATGGTCGACGCCCTCGACCTCAGCGCGATCATGGCCTGGACGCATTCGGGCTCGACGGCTCTGCGCCTCTCGCGCGAGCGCCCGAACGCAACCGTGATCGCCCTCACCCCGAAGCGCGAGACGGCGCGGCGGCTCGCCATGGCCTGGGGCACGCACCCGATCGTGACGAAGGACGCCTCGGACGTGGACGACATGGCCTCGCGCGCCTGCAAGTTCGCGGTGCGCGAGCGCTTCGCCGATGTGGGCGACCGGGTGATCGTGGTAGCGGGCGTGCCCTTCGGGACGCCGGGCGCCACCAATCTCGTGCGCATCGCCTTCGTGACGCGCGAGCACGCCGAGCGGGCGTGACCCGCGTTGTCTCCCTCCCCTCCAGGGAGGGAGACGGCGCACTTCAGCCCGCAGCCAGAGCCTCCTCAAACAGGACCGCCTCGCCGCGCGACGGCGCGGTGAGCTGCCCCTCCCACATCACGCGGTTGCCCCGCACCACCGTGCCGACGGGCCAGCCGGTGACCGTGACGCCGTCGTAGGGCGTCCAGCCGCATTTCGAGGCGATCCAACCGTTGCGGATGGTCTCGCGGCGCTTGAGGTCCACCACCGTCACGTCGGCATCGTATCCGACCGCGAGCCGTCCCTTGCGGGCGATCCCGAACAGCCGCTGCGGCCCGGCGCTGGTCAGGTCCACGAAGCGGGCGAGCGAGAGCCGGCCAGCCGCGACGTGGTCGAGCATCATCGGCACGAGGGTCTGGACGCCGGTCATGCCGGAGGGCGAGTCCGGATAGGGCTTGGCCTTCTCTTCCAAGGTGTGCGGCGCGTGGTCGGAGCCCAGCACGTCGGCGACGCCCTGGGACAGACCGCGCCAGATCCCGGCGCGGTGCTCGGCATCGCGCACCGGCGGGTTCATCTGCACCAGCGTGCCGAGGCGGGCATAGGCCTCCGTTCCGTCGAGGGTCAGGTGGTGGGGCGTGACCTCGCAGCTCGCCACGTCCTTGTGCTCGGCGAGGAAGACCATCTCCTCCTTGGTGGAGATGTGCAGGATGTGGATGCGTGCTCCGGTCTCGTGCGCCAGCGCCACCAGGCGCTGCGTCGCCTTGAGCGCGGCCTCGGGCGAGCGCCAGACCGGGTGCGAGGACGGGTCGTTCGGCACCCGCAAGCCCTTGCGCTCGCGCAGCATCGGCTCGTCCTCGGCGTGGAAGGCGGCGCGGCGGCGGATGTTCCTGAGGATCGCGCGCACGCCCGCGTCGTCCTCGACCAGCAGCGCGCCGGTGGAGGAACCCACGAAGACCTTGATGCCGGCGGCCCCCGGGAGGCGCTCCAGCTCGGCCACCTCGGCGGCGTTCTCGTGCGTGCCGCCGACCCAGAAGGCGAAGTCGCAGTGCATGCGGTGATGCGCGCGCGCGACCTTGTCGGCCAGCGTCTCCCGGCTCGTGGTGAGCGGGTTGGTGTTCGGCATCTCGAACACCGCCGTCACGCCGCCCATCACCGCGGCGCGCGAGCCCGATTCGAGATCTTCCTTGTGATCGAGGCCGGGCTCGCGGAAGTGCACCTGGCTGTCGATCACGCCGGGCAGGAGATGCAGGCCGGTGCAATCCTGCCGCTCGGCGGCACCGCGGTTGGCCAGATCGCCGATCTCGGCGACGCGGCCCGCCCGGATGCCGAGATCGGCCCGGTGCTCACCGTCGTGGTTGACCACGGTGCCCCCGGCGAGGACGAGGTCGAAGGGCTGCTCCATCATACTCTCCAGGGCTTCGGCGGGGCGGTTGAGACCCGTTCCCGCGGGGCTTATGTCAGGCGCGCGCCGCGTGCCACCCCCGCGGCAATGCTGGAGGTCCCAGCCGGAGGTCCCATGCCGATCGCGCTTCTCCCCGACCGCGCCCTCGTCACCGTGACGGGCCCGGACGCGACGGACCTGCTTCAGGGTGTGCTGACCTGCAACGTCGCCACCCTGCCCGAGGGCGCGGCCCGGCTCGGTGCCCTGCTGACGCCGCAGGGCAAGATCCTGTTCGACTTCCTGATCTCGCGCGTGGTCGACGGCTTCCGCCTCGACGTGGCCACCGAGCAGGCCCCCGCGCTCGCCAAGCGTCTGAGCCTCTACAAGCTGCGCGCGAAGGCCGAGATCGCCGCTGACCCGACCGTGGCGGTGGCCGCGACCTGGGACGGCGCGACGACCGCAGCCGAGGTGGCGCGCGTCGAGGATACCCGCGCCCCGGGCCTCGGCGCCCGCCTCTACGCGGCTGAGGGCGCCTTCTCGGCCGACGCGTCGCCGGACGATTACCACGTCCACCGCGTCGCGCTCGCGGTGCCGGAAGGCGGGCGCGATTTCGCGTTCGGCGACGCCTTCCCGCACGAGGCGCTGATGGACCAGCTCGGCGGGGTGGATTTCCGGAAGGGCTGCTACGTCGGCCAGGAGGTGGTCTCCCGCATGCAGCACCGCGGCACCGCGCGCACCCGCATCCTCGCGGCGCACTATCCCGCGGGCGAGGCCGCAGCACCCGGCACCGAGATCACCGCGGGCGGCAAGGTGCTGGGCACGACCAGCAGCGTCGCGGGCTCCCGCGGCCTCGCCACGGTCCGGCTCGACCGCCTCGGCGACGCCCTCGCCGCGGGCGAGACCCTGCGGGCCGGGGACCGCGCCGTCGCGCTGGAGCGCCCGGCCTATGCGGGCTTCGCGATGCCCGAGACGGCGGGCGCGCCCGCCGCCTGAGCGCGGCTGGTGGTCTGCGCGGAGGTGAGGATGCGCTGCGCGCACGCCTTGAGGACGATGGCGTTCCGCTCTTGTTCTCGCTAAACCGGGCCCATGTCCGAGACCGGCCTCATCGAGCATCCCGACGACTGCGCCCGCTGCTGGTGGCCGGGGCACGACCCGTTCTACATGGCCTACCACGACACCGAGTGGGGCGTTCCGGAGCGCGACGGCCGCGCCCTCTACGAGAAGCTGATCCTCGACGGGTTCCAGGCGGGCCTGTCCTGGATCACTATCCTGCGCCGCCGCGAAGGCTTCCGCGAGGCCTTCGCGGGGTTCGAGCCGGAGCGGATCGCCCGCTTCACGGATGCCGATGTCGAGCGCCTGATGAGCGACGCCCGCATCATCCGCAACCGCGCCAAGATCGAGGCGACGATCCGGGGTGCCCGCGCGTGGCTCGCCATCGAGGAGCGGGGGCCGGGCTTCTCGCGCTTCCTCTGGGACTTCGTGGACGGGCAGCCGATCCAGGGCACGGCGCGCACCCGCGCCGAGATCGTGCCGGAGACGCCGCTCTCCCGGCAGGTCAGCAAGGCCTTGAAGGCGCAAGGGTTCGGCTTCTGCGGGCCGACCATCGTGTACGCCTTCATGCAGGCGACCGGCCTCGTGAACGACCACCTCGTCGGCTGCCACCGGCACGCGGCCTGCGCCGCGTACGGAGGGCGGGCGTGAACCCGCCTGCCCCGCGCGCGTGGCAGCGCATGCTGTCCGGCCGCCGCCTCGACCTGCTCGACCCCTCCCCCCTCGACATCGAGCTCGCCGACATCGCGCACGGCCTCGCGCGGGTCGCGCGCTGGAACGGTCAGACCGCGGGCGAGCACGTCTTCTCGGTGGCCCAGCACTCCCTGCTGGTCGAGGCGATCGGGCTGCACCTGCGGCCGGACTGCACGGCGCCGCAGGGCCTCGAATTCCTGCTGCACGACGCGCCCGAATACGTGGTCGGCGACATCATCTCGCCGCTCAAGGCCGCGATCGGCGATGCCTACAAGGGGGTCGAGCGGCGCCTGCTCGCCGCGATCCGCCGCCGCTTCGGGCTCGACGCGCCGGACCCGGCCCTGTCCCGCCTCGTCAAGCGGGCCGACCGGATCGCCGCCCATGTCGAGGCCGTGCGGCTCGCGGGCTTCACGGAAGCCGAGGCGGCGCGCTATTTCGGCCGGGCCGAGCCCCTGCCCGAGACGGTCCTGGCGCTCGCCGAGCCCTGGCCGACCGCCCGGGCGCAGGACCGCTACATCGCCCGCTTCGAAGCGCTCGCCGGATAGATCCGATGCCGACCCTCCACGTCTGCTCCCTCGCGCGCCTGCCCGAGACCGTCGCGGCCACGGGAGCGGGCCACGTCCTCAGCCTGCTCACTTCCGGCAACGCGCCCGACCTGCCCGATACGGTGCCGCCGGACTGCCGCGCGGTGATCGCGGTCAGCGACATCGCGGCGGCGACGGACGGCCACGTGCTCGCAGACGACACGCATGTCGAGCGGATCATCGCCTTCGTGCGGGCCTGGCCCCGCGAGCGCCCCCTGATCATCCACTGTTGGGCGGGGATCAGCCGCTCGACCGCGGCGGCCTACATTGCGGCCTGCGCCCTGCGGCCAGAGCGCGACGAGGCCGAGGTCGCGCGGGCGCTGCGCGCCGCCTCGCCCTCCGCCACGCCGAACCCGCTTTTCGTGGCGCTGGCCGACCGGATCCTCGGGCGCGAGGGGCGCATGGTCGCGGCAATCCAGGCGATCGGCCGCGGCGCCGACGCCTACGAGGGCGCGCCGTTCCAGTTCGCGGTGTAGGGGCGTGGTGCCGCGACCGGTCGCGTATCGGGCCGTACCGTACCACCGCCGCGGGTGTTGCCCCGGCACGTCAGGGCCGCGAAAGCGGTGGGTCATACAGGCCCGGCGCCTACCCCCGGGTTGTCCCGGGCGTGTCCTCCGCCCTAGAACCGGTCCAAAGGAAACATCCAGGGATGACCGCAGCTCGCTCCGATACCGCCCCCGCCGCGCCCGACCTGCCCTTCGAGAAGGCTCTCGAGCAGCTCGAGGAGATCGTGCGCCGCCTCGAGCGGGGGGACGTTCCGCTGGACGAATCCGTCGCGATCTACGAGCGCGGCGAGATGCTGAAGCGGCACTGCGAGCAGCTGCTCAAGCGGGCCGAGGCCCGCATCCAGCGGATCACGCTCGGGCCCGAGGGCCGCGCCGAGGGTGTGGCGCCGCTGGACGTCGAGTAGTCCGCCCATCCCGGACAGGACGAGGATTGATGCCGTGGCCGAGAACGAGAGCGTGACGTCGATCCTTGAGGGTCTGGAGGAGCCGGCGGCCCTGCGCCGCCTGCCGGAGAGCCGCCTTCAGGCTGTGGCCGACGCCGTGCGCGCCGAGATGATCGACGCGGTCTCCGTCACCGGCGGCCATCTCGGCTCCGGGCTCGGCGTCGTCGAGCTCACGGTCGCGCTGCACCACGTCTTCGACACGCCCGACGACCGCATCATCTGGGACGTCGGCCACCAGGCCTACCCGCACAAGATCCTCACCGGACGCCGCGACCGCATCCGCACGCTCCGCCAGGGCGGCGGCCTGTCGGGCTTCACCAAGCGGAGCGAGAGCGTCTACGACCCCTTCGGCGCGGCCCACTCCTCCACCTCGATCTCCGCCGGCCTCGGCATGGCGGTCGCCCGCGACCTCGACGTGGCCGAGGCCAAGGCCGCCGGCCGCGAGAGTCCGAAGCGCCGCAACGTCATCGCGGTGATCGGCGACGGCTCGATGTCGGCCGGCATGGCCTACGAGGCCATGAACAATGCCGGCGCCCTGCACTCGCGCCTCATCGTCATCCTCAACGACAACGACATGTCGATCGCGCCGCCTGTCGGCGCCATGTCGGCCTACTTCGCCCGGCTGGCCTCCGGCGGCACCTACCGCTCGCTCCGCGAGACCGCCAAGCAGCTCGGCCAGCTCCTGCCGAAGGCCATCTACCAGCGCGCGGCGGCGGCCGAGGAGTATGCCCGCTCGCTCGTGGTGGGCGGGGGCACCATGTTCGAGGAGATGGGCTTCCACTACGTGGGACCGGTCGACGGGCACAACCTCGACCACCTCCTGCCCATCCTCAAGAACGTGCGCGACGCCGAGCACGGGCCCATCCTGCTCCACGTCGTCACCCAGAAGGGCAAGGGCTACGCGCCGGCCGAGGCCAGCGCCGACCGCTACCACGGCGTGGTCAAGTTCGACGTGGTCTCAGGGGTCCAGGCCAAGGCCAAGCCGAACGCCCCGGCCTACACCCGCGTCTTCGGCGAGAGCCTGATCAAGGCGGCCGACGCCGACCCGAAGGTGGTGGCGATCACCGCGGCGATGCCGGGCGGCACCGGCATCGACCTGTTCGGCAAGGCGCATCCGAGCCGCACCTTCGACGTCGGCATCGCCGAGCAGCACGCGGTCACCTTCGCGGGCGGCCTGGCCACCGAGGGCTACCGGCCGTTCGTTGCGATCTACTCGACCTTCCTGCAGCGCGCCTACGATCAGGTCGTGCACGACGTGGCCCTGCAGAACCTGCCCGTGCGCTTCTGCCTGGACCGGGCGGGGCTGGTGGGCGCGGATGGCGCCACGCACGCGGGCGCCTTCGACCTCGCCTACCTCTGCTGCCTGCCGAACATGACGGTGATGGCGGCCGCCGACGAGGCCGAGCTGGTGCACATGGTGGCGACCTGTCACGCGCACGACTCAGGGCCGATCGCGCTGCGCTACCCGCGCGGCGAGGGCGTGGGGGTTGAGCTTCCCGAGCGGGGCGAGGCGCTGGCGATCGGGCGCGGGCGGATCCTGCGGCGTCCCGAGGGTGCGCGGGTGGCGCTCTTGTCGCTCGGCACGCGTCTCTCTGAGGCGCTGAAGGCGGCCGACCAGCTGGAGGAGGCGGGCGTCGCCGTGACGGTGGCGGATGCGCGCTTTGCCAAGCCGCTGGACGAGGGGATGATCCTGGACCTGGCGGCGAGCCACGAGGTTCTGATCACGCTGGAGGAGGGCTCGCGCGGCGGCTTCGGCGCGATGGTGCTGCATCTCCTGTCGGAGCGGGGCGTGCTGGACGCGATGCGGGTCCGGGTCCGCACGATGACGCTGCCGGACGCCTACCAGGACCACGACACGCCGGACCGGATGTACGCCGAGGCCGGGCTCGACGCCGCCGCCATCGTCGCCAAGATCAACGAGGTCCTGCCCGAGCGCCAGGACGGCCGCTCGCGCCTGCGGCTGGCCTGAGACACGCAAGGGGGCCGGTCCGCCGGCCCCGCTTGTTCCCCGCGGCGTTCGGTGACACAAGCCCCCGCACCGCGGTGCAGCACGATGGGCCGATTCGCCCGCACCGCGTCTTCGTGACGATACGAGCGTGATGGCAGAGGCGACCCAGACCGGCCCCTCCGAACCCGGCCCCGTGCTGATCACCGGCGCGAGCGGCTTTCTCGGCCCGGCCCTCGTGGACGTGTTCCGGGCGGCGGGCTTCCCCGTGCGCATCCTCGTGCGCGCCACGAGCCCGCGCAAGAATCTCACCTGGACGGATGTCGAGATCGCCGAGGGTGACATGCGGGATCCCGCCGCGGTCGCGCAGGCGATGCGGGGCCAGCGCTATCTCGTGCACGCGGCCGCCGATTATCGGCTCTGGGCGCCCGACATGGAGGAGATCGTCCGGACGAACCGCGACGGCACCCGCGTGATGATGCAGGCGGCCCTGAATGCTGGCGTCGAGCGGGTGGTCTACACGTCGAGCGTCGCCACGATCCGGCCGCCCGCGGACGGTGTCACGCCCTCCGACGAGACCATGCCGCTGACGCCCGAGACCGCGATCGGCGCCTACAAGCGCAGCAAGGTCGTGGCGGAGCGCGTGGTCGAGGAGATGGTGGAGAACGACGGCCTGCCGGCCGTGATCGTGAACCCCTCGACCCCGATCGGCCCTCGCGACGTGAAGCCGACGCCCACCGGGCGCATCATCCAGGAGGCGGCGATGGGCAAGATGCCGGCCTTCGTCGATACCGGCCTCAACCTCGCGCACGTCGACGACGTGGCGGCCGGCCACTTGCTGGCGCTTCGGAAAGGCCGGATCGGCGAGCGCTACATCCTGGGCGGCGAGAACGTGCTCCTGTCGCAGATGCTCGCCGACATCGCCCGCATCGTTGGCCGTAGGCCCCCGACCGTGAACCTGCCGCGTGGCGCGGTCTATCCCGTCGCCTTCTTCTCGGAATTGGCCGCCCGCTTCACCGGCAAGCAGCCCTTCGCCACGATCGACGGCATCCGCATGTCGCGCTACCGGATGTTCTTCTCCGACGCCAAGGCGCGGGCCGAACTCGGCTACTCCGCCCGCCCCTACCGACAGGGCCTGGAGGACGCGATCGGCTGGTTCCGCAACGCGGGGTATCTGCGATGAGCGCCGCCCTCGACACCGCGACCGCGACGCGCTCTGGCAAGGGGCACCGCGACGAGAACTTTCCGGTCGCCTCGCACCTGATCCACCCGCGCAATCGGCCGCCGATCCTGGCCTTCTACTACTTCGTGCGCGCGGGCGACGACGTGGCAGATCATCCGGACTTATCGTCGGAGCAGAAGATCGCGCTGCTCGACGGCCTCGCCGACGCGCTCACCGGCGCCGGCCCGTCCGACCCGGAGGCCGAGCCGCTGAAGGCGGAGCTTGCCGCCCGCGGCCTGCCGCCGCTGCACGCGCTCGAACTGCTCGACGCCTTCCGCATGGACGCGCGCAAGAACCGCTACGCCGACTGGAACGAGCTGATCCACTATTGCCGCTACTCGGCGATGCCGGTGGGCCGCTACGTTCTCGACGTGCATGGCGAGGACCCGGCCCGGGTCTACAAGGCGTCCGACGCGATCTGCGCCGCCCTCCAGATCCTCAACCACCTGCAGGATTGCGGCAAGGACTTCGCCAAGATGGACCGGGTCTACATCCCGGAGGAGACGCTGCGGAAGCACGGCGCCACCGTCGCCATGCTGGGCGAACCGACGGCCACGCCGCAGCTGCGCGCCGTGATCAGCGAGTTGGCCGGGCGCACGCTCGCCCTGCTGGAGGAGGGCCGCGCGCTGCCCGATCTCATCGACGACACCCGCCTCTCCATGGAGATCGCCGCGATCCACCGGCTCGCCGTGCTGCTGACGCGCGGCCTGCTCACCCGCGACCCGCTCTCCGAGAAGGTCCACCACGGCAAGGCCGCCTTCGCGCTGACCGCGCTCGGCGCCGCGGCGGGCGCGCTCGCCCGCCGGCCCTTCCGCGGCCGGCTCGCGCGCGCTGCGGCCTGAGAGACAGCTGAGATCATGACCGCCGCCGTCGATACCGCTGCCCAGCCCGCCGCCGAGGCCCCTGCCCTGCCGGCCGCCGGCTCCTCGTTCTACACCGCCATGCGGCTCCTCCCGAAGGAGCGGCGCGAGGCGATGTACGCCGTCTACGCCTTCTGTCGTGCCGTGGACGATGTCGCCGACGACGGCGGTCCCGCCGAGTTGCGCGCGGCCGAGCTGGAGCGCTGGCGCGCCGATATCGATGCCCTCTACGCCGGCCGCCCGGCCGCGCGGGTGCGCGACCTCGTCGGGCCGGTGAAGGAGTACGACCTGAAGCGCGAGGATTTCCACGCCGTGATCGACGGCATGGCGATGGACGCCTTCACCGACATCGTCGCGCCGGACGCCGCCACCCTCGACCTCTACTGCGACCGGGTCGCCAGCGCGGTCGGGCGCCTCTCGGTGCGCATCTTCGGCATGCCGGAGGAGGACGGGATCCGCCTCGCCTGGCACCAGGGCCGCGCGCTCCAGCTCACCAACATCCTGCGCGACATCGACGAGGACGCCGAGCGCGGCCGCCTCTACCTGCCCCGCGAGCCGCTCGCCGCGATCGGGCTGGACAACCCGACGCCGGCCGCCGCCATGGCCCATCCGCGCATCGGCGAGGTCTGCGCCGCCCTCGCCAAGGAGGCGGAGGGGCATTACCGGGCGACCTGGGAGATCATCCGCCGCAACCCGCGCCGCGCCACCAAGGCCGCGCGCCTGATGGCCGCCGCCTACCGACTCTACCTCGTCGCCCTGCTCCGGCGCGGCTGGGCCGCTCCGCGCGCCCGCGTGAAACCGGCCAAGCTCGCCCTGATCGGCGTGGCGCTGCGGCACGGGATCGTCTGATGGGCACCGTCCACGTCGTCGGCTCGGGACTCGCCGGGCTCTCCGCCGCCGTCGCGTTGGTCCAGCGCGGCGAGCACGTCGTCCTGCACGAGGCCGCCAAGCAGGCGGGCGGGCGCTGCCGCTCCTACTACGACCCGGCCCTCGGGCTGACGATCGACAACGGCAACCACCTGCTGCTCTCCGGCAACGCGGACACGCTCGATTTCCTGCGCGTCGTCGGCGCGCCCGCCGACGCGCTCACCGGGCCGGACGAGGCGGTGTTCGACTTCGCCGACCTGCGGTCCGGCGAGCGCTGGCAGCTGCGCCCGAATGGGGGCCGCCTGCCCTGGTGGGTGCTGAGCCCCGACCGCCGCGTGCCGGGCACCCGCGCCCGCGACTACCTCGCGCCGCTCGGCATCCTGTTGGCCGCCGCCGGGCAGAAGGACGGCCAGGGCGGCACGATCGGCGCCCATATGCGCTGCGAGGGCCCGCTCTACGAGCGGCTCTGGCACCCGGTGCTGCTCGCCGCCCTCAACACCGACCCGCGCGAGAGCGATGTGGGCCTGGCCGCGAAGATCCTGCGCGAGACGCTGGGCGCCGGCGGGCAGGCCTGCCGGCCGCTGGTCGCCGTCGAGGGACTCTCGGCGGCCTTCGTCGATCCGGCGATCCGCTTCATCGAGGGTCGGGGCGGCGAGATCCGCTTCGGCCGCCGCCTGCGCGCGCTCGGCCTCGGACGCGGGCGCGCCGAGCGCCTGGACTTCTCGGACGGCCCGACCACGCTCGGCCCGAACGATTCGGTCGTGCTCGCCCTGCCCCCGTGGGTCGCGGCCGAGATGCTGCCCGACCTGCCGACGCCGCGGGAATACCGCTCGATCGTCAACGCCCACTTCGCGCTCGCGCCGAAGCCCGGCAGCCCGCTTTTTCTCGGCGTGGTGAACGGGCTGACCGAGTGGCTCTTCGCCTATCCGGACCGGTATTCGGTCACGATCAGCGGGGCCGACCGGCTCCTCGACGTGCCGCGTGAAGATCTCGCCCGCGAGATCTGGGGGGAGATCGCCCAGCTCGGTAATCTTGCGCGGGAACTGCCCAGCTGGCAGATCGTAAAAGAGAAGCGCGCCACCTTCGCGGCCACCCCCGCGGAGGCGGCTCGACGTGCGCGCGCCGAGACGGCCTACGACAACCTCGTGCTGGCGGGCGACTGGACCGCGACGGGCCTGCCCTCAACCATCGAGGGCGCGATCCGCTCGGGTCGCACGGCGGCGCGAGCACTTGCGTGCGGTGCAACACGCACGCGCGGAGCGGCCTGAGGCAGAAGCCGAGGGCTTGGGAATCAGGCGCGGGATTCCGGTCCGCGTCCCGAAGCCGGTCGCGGTCCTTCCGCGTTACGGCCTCGGTTGATCAGACACGCGACGCGCGCGGCAGGCCCTCCGGGGCGCCGGCGTCGAAGAGGCGAGGACGATGAGAGAGGCCGTGAGCAAGATCGAGGCGCTACAGCGCCCGAAGACGCAGGGGATTACCCTCGACGCCGTCGAGCGGAGCATCGCGCAGGCGACGCGCGCCCTCACGGATCTCGCCCACGACGACGGCCATATCTGCTTCGAGCTGGAGGCCGACGCCACCATCCCGTCCGAGTACGTCCTCTACCACCAGTTCCGCGGCACGAATCCCCGCCCCGGGCTGGAGGCGAAGATCGGCAACTACCTGCGGCGCACGCAGGGGCCGCACGGCGGCTGGGCGCTGGTCCACGAGGGCCCGTTCGACATGAGCGCGAGCGTGAAGGCCTACTTCGCGCTCAAGATGATCGGCGAGGACATCGAGGCGCCGCACATGCGCCGCGCCCGGGAGGCGATCCTCTCCCGCGGAGGGGCTGCCAACGCCAACGTCTTCACCCGCTTCATGCTCGCCCTCTACGGCGAGGTGCCCTGGCGCGCCGTGCCGGCGATGCCGGTCGAGGTGATGTTCCTGCCGAAGTGGTTCCCCTTCCACCTCGACAAGGTGAGCTACTGGGCCCGCTGCGTGATGGTGCCGCTCTTCGTGCTCCAGGCCACGAAGCCCCGCGCCCGCAACCCGCGCGGCATCGGCGTGCAGGAGCTGTTCGTCACGCCGCCCGAATCGGTCCGCTTCTGGCCGGGCAGCCCGCACGCGACCTGGCCCTGGACCCCGATCTTCGGCTTCATCGACCGCATCCTGCAGAAGACCGAGAATCATTTCCCCAAGGGGCCGCGCAAGCGCGCCATGGAGAAGGCCCGCGCCTGGGTGAGCGAGCGCCTCAACGGCGAGGACGGCCTCGGCGCGATCTTCCCCGCCATGGTCAACTCGGTGCTGATGTACGAGGTGATGGGCTACGGCCCCGATCACCCGCAGGTCCGCATCGCCTGCGACGCGATCGAGAAGCTCGTCGTCGAGAAGCCGCACGAGGCCTACGTTCAGCCTTGCGTTTCCCCGGTGTGGGACACCGCACTCGCGAGCCACGCGCTCCTCGAGGCCGGCGGGCCCGAGGCGGAGGCGCAGGCCCGGGCCGGCCTCGACTGGCTCAAGCCCCGCCAGATCCTCGACATCAAGGGCGACTGGGCCGCGGCCAAGCCCGACGTGCGCCCGGGCGGCTGGGCCTTCCAGTACGGCAACGCCCACTATCCCGACCTCGACGACACCGCGGTGGTGGTGATGTCGATGGACCGCGCCATGCGCCAGCACGGTCTGGTCGCCGGCATGCCGGACTACAAGGCGTCGATCGCCCGCGCCCGCGAGTGGGTCGAGGGGCTGCAGTCGAAGGACGGCGGCTGGGCGGCCTTCGACGCCGACAACAACCACATGTACCTCAACCACATCCCGTTCTCGGACCACGGCGCGCTGCTCGATCCGCCGACCGCGGACGTGACGGCGCGCGTGGTCTCGATGCTCTCGCAGCTCGGCGAGACCCGCCAGACCTCCAAGGCGCTCGACCGCGGCGTGACCTACCTCCTGAACGACCAAGAGGCCGACGGCTCGTGGTACGGCCGCTGGGGCATGAACTTCATCTACGGCACGTGGTCGGTGCTCTGCGCGCTGAACGCGGCCGGGGTCGACCCGCAATCCGCCGAGATCCGCAAGGCGGTCGGCTGGCTCATCCGCATCCAGAACCCGGATGGCGGCTGGGGCGAGGACGCGTCGAGCTACAAGATCGACCCGGCCTTCGAGCCCGGCTCGTCCACCGCCTCGCAGACCGCCTGGGCGCTGCTCGCCCTTATGGCGGCGGGCGAGTGCGAGGATCCGGCGGTCGCGCGCGGCATCAACTTCCTGACCCGGACGCAAGGGGCGGACGGCTTCTGGAACGAGGAGCGCTACACGGCGACCGGCTTCCCGCGGGTGTTCTACCTGCGCTACCACGGCTACCCGAAGTTCTTCCCGCTCTGGGCCATGGCCCGCTACCGCAACCTGAAGCGCGGAAACTCGCGGCAGGTGCAGTTCGGCATGTGAGGCCGCCTCTCAAGACCGAGCCCCATCCCTGCGGCCCCCGCTCCATCTGAGCGGGGGCCGCACGCTTTTCGAGACCGCCATGCAAGCGACGCCGGGCAACCAGCCCGAGAACCCGCCGGTGCTCGCCGTCACCGGGCTCGCCCGCGAGCGCCGGATCGCGGCGGGCGCGGGCGTCGAGGCGATCGGTGCCGGCGGTAGCCCGGACCGGCTGCGCGCCCTGCTGTCCGGTCGCGCGCCGCCGACTTGCCGGGCGGTGATCAGCTTCGGCATCGCAGGCGGCCTCGACCCGACGCTCCGGCCGGGCGACGTCGTCGTCTGCACCCATCTGAACGCGGACGGGCGCCATCCTGCCGATCCCGACCTCGCGCATCGTCTGCACGCGCGCCTGAGCGGCCTGCCGGGCCGGGTGGTCGCCGGCGGCCTCGCCGGCTCCGACGTCGCCGTCATGGCGGTAGCCGACAAGGCGGCGCTCCACGCCCGGACCGGGGCGCTCGCGGTCGACATGGAATCGCACGTGGCGGCCGCCTTCGCCCAGCGACACGCCATGCCCTTCGGCGCAATCCGGGTCGTCTGCGACCCGGCCGAGCGCGCACTGCCGGCCTTCGCGGCGACGGCGCTGACCCCCGAGGGGGAGCCCGATATCCGGGCCGTGCTCGCTGCCGTTCTGAGCGGCCGGGCCCGGATCGGCGACCTGATCCGGCTCGGCCGCGATTCCTCGGTGGCCTTCGCATCCCTGACGCGCTGCCGCGACCGGCTCGGACCCGGCCTCGGGCTCTCCTGACGGCGGATGCCCGGCCGCGGCGGCCCACGCCGTCGCGGCTGGGCGATGCCGTCCCTTCAGCTCACCATTGGTAGCGCAGGCCGGCAGTCACGCCGTGGGCGGTGCCCGACCGCAGGCCGATCGCGGCCTGGTAGTCGACGCGCCAGCCGAGCTGCTCGCTGATCGCGCCCTGCAGGCCGGCGCCCGCCGTGACGAAGTCGTCGCGCAGGAACGGCACCGTCACGGCGGCGCTCGCGAGGCTGTTCTCGACGCTGGCGAGGCGAACCGAGGCGAGGCTGCTCTGCGGCCCGGTGGCGAGGTTGTAGGCGAGCCGCACCGAGGGGATCAGCGCGCCGAAGCCGTAGAAGGCGGCCTCCGCGCCGAAGCGCGCGGCGGTCTGCCGGACCGTGAGCGCCTGATAGGCGACGTTGTTGCCGGCCGCCCCGGTCTCGGTGAAGCCGTCGACCCGGCCGACGAGATGCGTGATCCCGGCGAACGGCGTCAGGCGGACCTGATCGAGCCGGAACGGGACGCCGACCTCGCCGTCGAGGGCAAGGGCACTGCCCTCCGTCCGCCCGGTCGCCGTCAGGCCGTAGGCGCCCGGCCGGCGGATGCGGTCGAGGCTCACGTCCGGCGCGCCGCCGACGATGCCCTGGGCGTAGAAGTCCGGGCCGTAATAGCCCCCATAGGCGCTGAACGTGTAGGCGCTGTGGTCCTGACGGTAGCCGCCGGGGCGGCTCAGCGAGCCGGCGCCGCCGCCGACCGCGACGCCCGCGCGCCAGGGACCGGCGAGCGGCAGGTCGAGACCGACGGTGCCCTGCGCGATCGTCCGGTCGAGGGCGAGGCCGCCGTTGCGCGGCTGGTCGGCGAAGACGAAATCGCCGCCGACCCAGAGGCCCCAGCCCTGGCCCCAGGGCGTCGCCGTGCCGGCACCCCGGCGCAGGGCCGAGAGGTGGTCCTGCACACCGCGGGTCGCGGAAGCGGCGAAGCCGAGTGTCGCGCTGCCGAGCCCCTGGAGCACCACCGGCGCCGTCTGCTTCATCACGGCGAGCGAGAGCGGATCGACGTAGGTCGGCAGCGTCAGCCGGTAGGCCATCAGGACCGAATCGTTGTCGAGACCCGCATCGTAGCTCTGGCCGTTGATGCTGCCCTGGCGGGTGAGGAAGTCGTTGTCGTTGCCGACGAGGAGGAAATAGTCGTTCGGCGCGCGCTCGCTCAGCACCGGCACGAGGCCGAGCGCCTCGATCTTCTCCGACAGCGTGGTCCGGGTCGCGGGGTTGGTGTCGAGGTTCATGCCGAATCGGTTGAGCTGCACCGGGTTCAGCAGGTTGACCGCCTCGCTGGTCTGAACCGGCCGGATATCCGGCCGCAGAGTGCCGCCCGGCGCGATCGGCGTCGTGGTGGTGTCGAAGGTCGAGCCGGCGATGTTCGTCGCCCCCGCGATATCGACGAGCAGCACGCTCTTGTAGACGATCGGCGTGGTGTTGCCGGTGCCCTGGCCGTTCGAGTCGCGGGCGAGAACCAGGAATTGCGTGTCGTTGAGCGCGAGCATCTCGCTCTGCGCCGCCGTCCTGTTCGCCGCCTGTCCGTTGCCGTTGTCGCGGTAGACCGGCAGCTGCAGCACGTATTCCCGGACCGGCGCGGTCGGGACCGGGTTCGCCGCGATGTCGTAGACCAGGATGCGGGTATTGAGGCGCGTCTGCTGGTTCGCCGTCGAGTCCTGGAGGGCCGCGCTCTGCAGGATCGTCACGAGGCTGCGGCCATCGGGCGTGAGCGCGAGCGCCTCGAAGCCCTGGTTGTTCCGCCGTCCGGTATCCGGCGGGTTGATCGAGTTGAAATTGAGCTGGCCGCCGGTCCGCGGGCGCAGCGCCTCGGGCACGCCGAGCACGCCCTGGAGCTGTCCGCTCGCGTTGAAGTAGTAGACGTTCGCACCGTACTCGTCGCTGACGTAGAACGATCCGTCGAGGCGACGGGCGAGACCTTCCGCGTCGAGGCTGATCCGGCCCGCACTCGCGCCGGTCGTGGCCGCGGGCAGGATCGCGCCAAGCTGCGTGGTGGTGCCGGTGCCGGGATCGAAGCCGCTGAACCGGCGCCCGAGCGCGTCGGTGAGGACGAGGCCGCCATCGGGCGTCAGGGTGATCTGCCGCTGCGAGGCCGTCGATTGCGGCAGGTTGGCGTTGGGCTCCGGCGTGAAGCTCAGCCTGAAGCAGTTCAGTCGCCCGGCATAATCCGAGAAGATGCCGCCGTCAGGATTGTTGTAGCCGCGATCCGGCAGGGTGAAGAGCGTGCCCGAATAGGTGTCGCCGTTGCGGCGCCAACTCGCGAGATCGACGGCGAGCGACGAGAAGGACCCCAGCGTATCGCCCAGGAAGTCGCGGGTGGAGGCCGAGAGGCGGCCGACACCTTGAAGGCCCTGGTTCGTGATCGTGGTTCCGTTGAGCGTCGTCGAGACCGGGCCGTCGACCGGCTGCAGGTTCGGGCGCGTCGCAACGATCGACTGCGCCGCTGCCGCACCCGTCAGGGCGACGAGCACGCCGAGAGATCCCGCGGTGCGCACCGCAGACGATCGTTTCACCATCACCCCAACCCCCTCCGGCTCTAAAGCTTGGCCGTATGGGTCGCAGCTACGGGGGGCCGATGACGGTTGCGTGTCACGATTGGAGGTCGGGCCGCAAGGAATAAAGGTCCACACCCGGACGTGGCATCCCGGACACAGGATGAGCGCCGGATGGCCGTGGCAACGCTCGGGCTGGAACGGGCAGACCCGCACGGCCGGGCCGCGCGGGTCTCGAAGTCCGATGGATGCTTCGAGGCCTCAGGCGGCGCTGCGCTTGCGGGCTTCCTGCTTCGTGTCGGCGCCCGAGGCTTTGATCTCGGAGAGCTTCTGGGCGACGTTGCGCGAGAACACGAACTCGGCCGGGCGCTGGTTCTCCAGGCTGACCTCGGGAGCCATCTCGCCCTCGGTCCGGATGCCGCGGATCGCGTGCAGGACCGGCTTCCAGGGCTTGCGCACCGAATCGACCACCGAGGAGGCCTCGTAGCCCGAGTGCACCATGCAGTCGGCGCACTTCTCGTAGTTGCCGGTGCCGTAGGCGTCCCAGTCGGTCTCCTCCATCAGCTCCTTGAAGGTCGCCGCGTAGCCCTCGCCGAGCAGGTAGCAGGGCTTCTGCCAGCCGAACACGGTGCGGGTCGGGTTGCCCCACGGGGTGCAGTGGTAGGTCTGGTTGCCGGCCAGGAAGTCGAGGAACAGGCCCGACTGCTGGAAGGTCCACTTCTCGCGGCCCTTCTCCTTGCCATGCCGGAACACGCCGCGGAACAGATCCTTCGTCGCCTTGCGGTTGAGGAAGTGCTTCTGGTCGGGGGCGCGCTCGTAGGCGTAGCCCGGAGAGACCGTGATGCCGTCGATGCCCATGCGGGTCACCGAATCGAAGAAGTCGGCGATCTTGTCGGCCGAAGAGTTGTTGAAGAAGGTGCAGTTGATGGTGACGCGGAAGCCCATCTCCTTGGCCTTCGCGATCGCCGCCACCGCCTTGTCGTAGACGCCGCGCTGGCAGACCGACTGGTCGTGCATCTCCTTGTCGCCATCGAGATGGATCGACCAGGTGAAGTACGGGGAGGGCTTGTACTCCTTGATCTTCTTCTCGAGGAGCAGCGCGTTCGTGCAGACGATGGCGAACTTCTTCTGGGCGATGATGCCCTCGACGATCTTCGGCAGATCCTTGTGGAGAAGCGGCTCGCCGCCCGCGATCACCACGACGGGCGCGCCGCACTCGCGCACGGATTCCAGCGCCTCATCGACGGGCAGGCGCTTGTTCAGGATCTCGTCCGGGTAATCGATCTTGCCGCAACCGGCGCAGGCGAGATTGCAGCGGAACAGGGGCTCCATCATCATCACCAGCGGGTAGCGCTTGCGGCCCGTAAGGTGCTGCTTGAGGATGTAGCCGCCGATCTTCGCGACGTACCGGAGGGGGATTCCCAAGATGCGGCTCCTGTGTCGTTGGCCCCGGGGTCGGGGGCTCTTAACGCGAAAAATTCCTCAGTTCCAGTGATGTAGCCTGGAACGGATCTCAAAGAGACCCTGTCGGCCGCTCCCCGCGGCGATGTTTTCGAGGTTGAAGCAAAGCGGCCACAGCTGCCGGGTCGCCGGCCTCCTGCCGCGGCGCGGTCCAGCCCCGGCGATCCGTCCCGACTGAACCGGGGAATGCGTCGGGATTAGGACGGCCGATCGCTCGTGAACTCAGTTTCCGCTCATCGCCGTGCGCTATCGCACGAATGGACATGGGGGTGCAAACCGCTGTCGCGGCGGTTTGCATTCGGGGCGCGGGCCGATTACTGAGCCTGCAATCGTGGCGCAGGCTCGCTCCAGCCGCAAGCTGTCCGGAGCGCGCCGTCGCGAGCCCGGCCGCGTCGCAGGGTCGCCCGCGATGTCTGGGAACATCGGGCGCGGTCCAGGCGTCTCGAACCGTAGCAGTTGTCAGCCTGGCCGGCGGTGACGCGCCGTGCCGGGCTTGCCCGTCATGTGGAGGGACGTGGCCGCGCGACCGGCGCGGCACGGGTCCCAGGCAGGTAGGATACCCGTGATCGAACGTCTCGTCGCGTCCTCCGTCCGGCACCGCTGGGTCGTCCTCGCCCTCGCTGCGCTCCTGACCGTGGCGAGCGCGGGATTGTCCGCCCATCTGTTCCGGATCAACACCGACGTCGAGCGGCTGATCGATCCGAAGGAGCCCTGGCGGCAGGACGAGATCGCCTACGAGAAGGCCTTCCCGCAGCGGACCAACACGGTTGTCGCCGTCATCGACGGGCAGACGCCGGAGCAGGCCGAGGAGGCCGCGACCGCGCTGGTCCAGGCTCTCGCCGTCCACAAGAACCTGATCGAGACCGTGTACCGGCCGGACGGCGGCCCCTTCTACGACAAGAACGGCCTCCTGCTGATGTCGCAGCAGGAGCTTGAGAAGACCACCGAGCAGCTGGTCCAACAGCAGGGCCTGCTGGGGCCGCTCGCCGCCGACCCGTCTCTGCGCGGCGTGATGCGCGTCCTCACCCTGGGCGCCCGCGGCGTGAAGAGCGGCGACGCCAAACTGGAGGACCTCGAGAAGCCCATGGGGCAGATCGATTCGGTGCTCCAGCGGGTGCTGAAGGGCGAGCCCGCCCGCCTCTCCTGGCAGATGCTGCTCTCGGGCGGTGAGACCCGCACCACCGACCTGCGCAAGTTCGTGATGATCCAGCCGGTGCTGGACTTCAACGCGCTGCAGCCCGGCTACCACGCGACCAAGCTGATCCGGAACGTCGCCAAGGATCTGAAGATCGCGCCCGAGTACGGTCTGACCATGCGGCTCACTGGCCCGGTGGCCGTGGCCGACGACGAGTTCGCGACGCTCTCCGACGACGCCTTCCTGAACAACGCCGTCACGGTGGGCGCAATCGTCCTCTTCCTGTGGCTGGCGCTGCGCTCGGCCCCGCTCGTGGTCGCGGTGATGATCACGACCTTCGCGGGTCTGATCGTCACCGCGGCGCTCGGCCTCCTGATGGTCGGCGAGCTGAACCCGATCTCGGTCGCGTTCGCGGCGCTCTTCGTCGGCCTCGGCATCGATTTCGGCATCCAGTTCGCGGTGCGCTACCGGGCCGACCGCTACGAGCAGCCGACGCTCGATGCCGCGCTGCGCGCCGCCTCGCGCGGGGTCGGCTGGTCGCTGACGCTGGCTGCCGTCTCACTGATCGCCGGCTTCTTCGCGTTCCTGCCCACCGCCTTCCGGGGCGTGTCGGAACTCGGCCTGATCGCCGGCGTCGGCATGATCGTGGCCTACCTGTTCGCTCTGACCGTGCTGCCGGCGCTGATCGCGGTGTTCAAGCCGCGGGGCGAGAAGGAGGCCGTCGAGACCACGTGGCTCTCGGGCGTCGATCCGTGGATCATCGAGCACCGCAAGGGCGTCCTGATCGCTGTCGGCCTGATCACGCTGGCCGGGGCGCCGCTCCTCTGGAAGCTGCCCTTCGATTCGAACCCGATGCACCTGCGCAGTCCGAAGGTCGAGTCGATCGCCACGTATCTCGACCTGATCAAGGACCCGGCCACCAGCCCGAACGTGATCGACGTGCTGGCGCCGAGCGTCGACGCCGTACCGGAGCTGACGAAGAAGCTGACCGCCCTCGCCTCGGTGTCGAGCGCCAACAGCATCGACACCTTCGTGCCGCGCGATCAGGACAGGAAGCTCGCCACGATCCGGGAGACGGCGGAGCTTCTGGATCCGGTGCTCAACCCGACGCGCCGGCCGCCCCCGCCGACCGATGCCGACAACGTGAAGGCGTTGAAGGACGCGGCCGCCGCCCTCAACGGCATCGCGAACGACTCGCCCGGCGGAAAGGCGGCGGGGCAGCTCGCCACCACCCTCGACAAGCTCGCGGCGGCCCCGGTCGCCACGCGCGAAGCCGCCTCGGTCGCGCTGACGGCGAATCTCAACCCGCTGCTGACGCGCCTGCGCGCGCTGATCCACCCCGAGCGGATCACCCTCGACAACCTGCCGCCCCAGCTGAAGGCGGAGTGGGTCGCGGCTGATGGGCGTGCGCGCATCGAACTGCACCCGAAAGGCAACTCCAACGACGACGCGGTGCTGCGCAACTTTGCCAACGAGGTGCGCACCGTGGCACCGCACGCCACCGGCGCCCCGGTCGCTACCACGGCCTCGACCTACACGATCCTCGGCGCCTTCGTGCAGGCGGGCGTCACCGCCTTCGTGCTGATCTTCATCATCCTGTCGGTGGCGCTGCGGAAGCCCTGGGATGTCGCCATGACGCTCGGCCCGCTGGTGCTCGCCACCCTGTGGACCCTGATGGCACTCTACGTCGTAGGCATGCCGCTGAACTTCGCCAACATCATCGCGCTGCCTCTGATGCTCGCGGTGGGCGTCGCCTTCCACATCTACTACGTGATCGCGTGGCGGGCGGGGGTCACCGACATGCTGGCTTCCAGCCTGACGCGGGCGATCTTCTTCTCTGCGCTGACCACCGGCACGGCCTTCGGCTCGCTGGTGCTGTCGAGCCATCCGGGCACGGCGAGCATGGGCAAGCTGCTTGCGCTCTCCCTGTTCTTCACCCTGGTGGCGGCCTTCTTCGTTGTGCCGGCCTTCCTGGGTCCGCCCCCGGCTCAGCCGGACGCCGACCGGCCCGAAGGCGACGCCGCGGTCAAGGACCCGCTCGTGGCACGCAGAGCCGAGGCGGTTCCGGCGAAGTAGGACGGTCGCCGCCGAAGCGGTCCGGCGTCGCCCTACGTCACCCACAGGGAGCGGGGGCGCGCTTCTTCAGTCGCCTTCGCGCTCCGCGCCAGCTGCTTGGCAGCCGCAAAATACGAGTTCGGTTAAACCGAAAACGCTCTAGAAGTCGGTCTTGGATCGACTCCAGCCATCGATGATCGCGATCTTTTAAGGCGCGAGCGCACCCTATCGTGTGAGGATCGCGCCGAGGTGATCGTAGCGCAGATAGGCCGAGCCGAGATGCCCCAGGCGGCGCCTTTTCTCGAACATCGGCCTCCTCGCCGAAACTGACGCTCAAGCATCCCAGCCGACGACAGGAGTTCGGGCTCCGGGGGCGACGTCACGGAGCGCGGCAACGATTCGGAAAGCTTCCACGCGCACTGCCCTGCTTCAGTGGGTCACGTCCGAGAAGCCGCCGAGCACCGCTCTGACGCGCTGCACGGCGGCACGCACCCGGGCGTCGACCAGCGCGTCCCGCTCGGCGGCGTAGGCGTAGCCGGGCGCCTCGCCCTCGAAGCCGCCCGCGGTCGCGGGGTGCGTGTAGAGCTCGGTCAGGCCGTCCGGAAGGATATCCAGAAGAGCCGCCACCCGGTCCGGCGTCATGGCCCCTGACCATGCGAGGCCCAGCGTCCGGTCGGGGATCACCAAGCCGGCCTGCCGGGCGCGAACGGCGAGAAGCGCCGCCCAGGGGGCGGTGTCGAGCGCGGCGCGCGGCCGGAAGCCGGGCTCGGCGCGGCGCAGGATCTCGCGCGGCTCGCGCGGCACGCGGATCGCCCGCATCCCGTAATCGCGCCCGATCCGCAGCACCAAGCCGGCGATCAGCGGGTGGATGTGGAAGTGCTTGTGGGCGTTGACGTGGTCGAGCGGCAGGCCGGTGATGCGAAACGCCTCGAACTGCGCCCGGATCTCCGCCGCGAGCTGGCGGCGGGCGGCGGGCTTCAGGGCGAGGTCCAGGCCGAAGCGCTCCATGTCGCGCCGCATCAACCCGCGTGCGTCCGTGAGGTCGGGCAACTCGGCGGCCGGCAGCGTCGGCCACGCCTCGACCAGAACGAGATGCAGCCCGACGCGCAGGCCGGGCAGGCGGCGTGCGCGCACGAGCGCGTCCGCGGCGGCGGGCGCCGAGACCATCAGGCTCGCCGCGGAGAGGATGCCGTCCCGGTGAGCCTGCTCGACGGCCTCGTTCACTTCGAGGCTCAGGCCGAAATCGTCGGCGGTGACGACCAGTCGCTTCACGAGGGCTCCTCGTCCGGGGTGTCGTGAGGGCGCGCCCTCTCGCGGGTCCAGGGCGGCGCCCTGGAAACGGGAAAGGCCGGGCTCGCGCCCGGCCTCTCTCTCGTTTGCTCGGCTGCCGACGTTACGCGGCGGCCTTGCGCTCCCGAAGGAAGTGCCAGAACTCCACGCCCTCGCGCAGGCGGCGCTTCATCATGTCGGGCGAGCGGACCATCTCGCTGACGATCGAGGCGATCTTCGGGGCGCGGAAGTAGAACTTCTTGTAGAACTCCTCGACCGCCGAGAAGATCTCGGTGTGCGAGAGGTGCGGGTAGTGGAGCGGCGCGATCTGCACGCCGTTCTCGTCGACGAGTTCGGCGTTCTCGACGTCGAGCCAACCGTTCTCGACCGCCTGCTTGTACAGGAACGTGCCCGGGTAGGGCGCGGCCAGCGAGACCTGGATGGTGTGCGGGTTGATGCGCTTGGCGAAGGCGATCGTCTCCTGGATCGTCTCCTTGGTCTCGCCGGGCAGGCCGACGATGAAGGTGCCGTGGATGGCGATGCCGAGGTCGTGACAGTCCTTGGTGAAGCGCTCGGCCACCTCGACCCGCATGCCCTTCTTGATGTTGTTCAGGATCTTCTGGTTGCCGGACTCGTAGCCGACCAGAAGCAGGCGCAGGCCGTTGTCCTTGAGCACCTTCAGGGTCTCGCGCGGCACGTTGGCCTTGGCGTTGCACGACCACGTCACGCCGAGCTTACCGAGCTCGCGGGCGATCTCCTCGGCGCGCGGCAGGTTGTCGGTGAAAGTGTCGTCGTCGAAGAAGAACTCCTTGGTCTGGGGGAACTCCTTCAGGCAATACTTGATCTCCTCGATCACGTGCGCGACCGAGCGGGTGCGGTAGGTGTGGCCGCCGACCGTCTGCGGCCAGAGGCAGAAGGTGCAGCGCGACTTGCAGCCCCGACCCGAATAGAACGAGATGTAGGGGTGCTTCAGGTAGCCGATGAAGTACTTCTCCATCTCAAGGTCGCGCTTGTAGACGGAGGTCACGAACGGCAGCTGGTCCATGTCCGTCATGATCTCGCGATCCTCGTTGTGGATCACGACACCGTCGGCGTTGCGGTAGGACAGCCCCTTGATCTCCGACAGCGGCACGCCGTCGGCGACTTCCTTGACGGTGAAGTCGAACTCGTTGCGGGCGCAGAAATCGATGCACGGGGCCTGGGCCATGGCGCCGGCGGCGTCCACCGCGACCTTGGCGCCGATCAGGCCGGCGATCAGCTTCGGGTTGGCGGCCTTCAGCGCCTCGACGGTCTTCACGTCCGACTTGAAGGACGGGACCGAGGTGTGCAGCACCACGAGGTCGAAGTCGTTGGCCTGGGCCACGATCTCGTCGAGCTTGATGTTGTGCGGGGGCGCGTCGATCAGCTTGGAGTTCGGCACCAGGGCGGCCGGCTGGGCGAGCCAGGTCGGGTACCAGAACGACTTGATCTCGCGCTTAGCCTGGTAGCGGGAGCCGGCGCCGCCGTCGAAACCGTCGAAGGTGGGGGCCTGGAGAAAGAGCGTGCGCATGGGGTTCAAGGCCTCAGTGCAGTGCCGGATGACGAGATTTCGAGGATCGGCGGAAAGATCAGGCGGTCGGCGCCTCAGCATCCTTGCTGAGTTGCGCTTCCGGGATCAGCGTACCGTCCGCAACCACCCGATAATCGTGACCTTTCCATGTCACCGCCCCCGAGACGAAGCTCCAGGAGAAGTTCATGAAGGAGAGGATGTCGCGGATCGGCAACAGCCAGTAGGGGTGCGGCTCCAGGCCGAAGGCGCGCTCCAGGCGCACGCAGAGCAGGATGCGGCAGGCGAGCGCCAGCGCCGCGACAGCGAGCGCCCCGGTGCCCGCGCCCGGCAGGAGGGCGCCGATCAGCGCCAGCGGGAAGGCGTGGGTCACGACCGAGCCCGCGTAGCCCGCCGGATCGACGTTGCGGATGGTGCGGTTCCAGCGCAGCTCGTGCCGCCAGAGGCCGGTGATCTCGGTATCGACGCAGGTATGCCCGATCGAGAAGTTCGGGATGGCGACTCGGCCGCCGAGGCCGCGCAGCGCCTCGCCCAGCTCGTAGTCGTCGGCGAGATCGTTCCGGACGCGCTGGAAGCCGCCGATCTTCGCGAGCGATTCGGCCGTGAAGGCGATGGTCGAGCCGAAGCAGGGCTTTGCGAGCCCGAGCCCGGTGCCCATCAGGACGTTGGGCAGGAACTGAACGTCGATGGCGAGCGCGGACAGGTGGGCGTAGACGCCGCGGTTGGCCGGTACGCCGTGGTAGAGGCAGGTCACGCCGGTCACGCCCGGTTGGGACAGCTCGGCGACGAGGCGCTCCAGATAGTCCGGTGCCACCACCATGTCGCTGTCGGCCAGCACGATCACGTCGTGGGCGATGCGCTCGGACATGTTGATGAGGTTCGAGACCTTGCGGTTCGAGCCGTGCTGGCGCGCGTCGATCACGAGATCGATGCGCAGATCAGGATGGGCGCTCTTGAGCCGTTCCACCACGCCGATCGCCGGATCCGCGGCGTTCTGCACACCGAAGACGATCTGCACCGGACCGGCATAAACCTGGCGGCAGAAGGTGGCGAGGTTCTCGTAGAGGTTCGGCTCGAGGCCGCAGAGGGGCTTGAGGATCGTGACGGACGCGCGCGGCTCGCCCTCGGGCAGGCGCGGCGCGGGCTTCGCCGCGAAGCGGCCGCCGAGCCAGGCGGAGACCAGGCCGTAGACGCAGCCGACGACCGCGAGGAGCAGGAAGATCTGCGAGAGCCAGGTCAGGTCCATCAGGGGCGCTCTGTCGCGGGAATCGGCCGCCTGGTCCGCGGCGGGATTGGACGGTGCGCGCCGTTCAAGGCGCCGGTTTGGCCGAGAGCATGGTTTCGGTGCGCTGGCGCAGGAATTTCAGCAAACCGTCCGCGCCGCCAGCCTTCAGAGGCTGATTGAAGACCGTCCGCTGCGTCGCGACCTCGCTCACGTTGCCGTTGAGCAACACGTCGGTCACCCGGCCCTCGGAATTGGCGACGAAGTCGATCTGCGACTCGTCGTTGTCGGGGGTAGTGACCTTGGTCTGGACGATGCTGCCCGACTCGCGCCGCTCGCTGCCCAGCACCTCGAACCGGCCGCCGGCCGCCTGCTTCAGGCGGTTCGCGTAGGTCGTCACGAAGTTGCGCCGGAAAGCCTCGGTGAGCGCGCCCTGCTGCTCGGGCGTGAAGCCCGACCAGGACTGGCCCACCGCGAGCCGAAGCATGTGCGGGAAGTCAAAGCTGCGCTCGATCGTCGGGCCGACAGCCTCGACGCGCTGCTGCAGCGTGCCGCCGCCATCCTTCACCGCCGCGGCGAAGCTCTCGTAGAGCGCCTTCACGGTCGCCACGCCGGGATCGTCCGCGGCCCGCGCGACGGGCGCGGCCACCATGAGAAGGGCGATCAGGGCGGAGCGGATCAGGCGCACTGCTTCAGGTCTCCCTCGGTCTCGGAGAGCCGGGCGGAGGACATGCGCGGCGGAGCGTAGCTGTAGAAGGGACCGAGCGTTGCCGGCTGCAGCACGGGGCCGAGCCGGCGCCCGAGCTCGCGCCCGCGCCGCTCCTCGGCCGTGGGCTCGGCGTTGAACCGGCGCTCCTCCCGGTGCCACTGGACGAGGCCCGGCACGCCGCAGAGCAGGTCGGCGACGCGCTTGATCAGCGAGAGCGCCAGCGCCGCCTCGGCCGGGATGCCGAACAGGGCGCAGAGCGCGATCAGGCCGCCCTCCTGCGCGCCGAGCGCCCCGGGCACCGCGAAGGCGGCGCCGCGCACGGCCTGGGCGAGGCTCTCGATCACGATCGCCTCGGCGACGCTGACCGGATAGCCCATGAAGTGCAGGCAGACCCAGACCTCGAACGAGCCGATGATCCAGCCGGCGAAGTGCACCGCGAGGCCGGCGCCGACCCGGCGCGGGGCGGCGTAGAGTCGGCGCAGGTTGTCGTAGAGCACGTCCACGGCGCCGAGCGCCCGCCACTCGCGGCCGGAGGCGAAGCGGGTGAGCAGGCCCTGCACGACCCGGTGCCCGGCCCGGCGCTGGATCAGGTAGAAGGCGGCGAGCGCGGGTGCGGCCAGCGCGAGGCCGCCCGCCACGGTGCGCGCGACCGGCCCGTCGCCGACGAGCCAGACCAGCAGGCCGAGCCCCATCACGGTGAACAGGAACTGTGTCGCGGCCTGGGTCATCAGGTCCACGAACATGCTGGCGCCGGCCAAGCCCCCCGTGACGCCGCGCCGGGTCAGCAGGCGCGCGCCCACGAAGTCGCCGCCCACGGTCGCGACCGGCAGCAGCGTGTTGATGCCCTCGCGGATGAAGCGGATGTCGATGCAGGCGAGGAGGGCGGGACGGCCCTCGCGCGGGAACACGGCGTACCAGCCGAGCCCGGCCCAGGCGACCGCGACGACGCGCGCGAGCACGACGAGCGCCGCGCCCCAGCCGGCCGCGACCACGGCGGCGGCCACGTCCTCCGGCCCGTAGGACCAGAGCAGACCGACGACCGTGCACAGACCGACGATCAGGGCGAGGGTCGTCAGACGCTTCATGGTCTACTTTCAAGCTCGGGGTGGCTTGATGCTGGAATCTCGCCGCGTTTCCGACCGAAAAAGACCGCCGCGGTAAGGGAGTGAGCCCAAGTTGCAGCAACGGTCGGCAATGTCTATCACCCGATTGACACAGTGCGGACCAAAGCGGCACGGGCGCTCACGCCCTCGGCAGAACGACCGCTGCAAGACCGCCTCAAGGGGAAGATGATGGACCGCGAATCACCCATCACGGCTGGGGAAGCCGTGCTCGACGACGCCCACGCCGCCGGGTACGGCGCCGGTCAGGGCCCCGGCGCACCCGCCCCGCAATCGCCTGTGATGGCGTGGAACGAGTGGGACCCGCTGGAGGAGGTCATCGTCGGCTCGCTCGACGGCGCGACCATCCCGACCCACCACCTCACCGTGATCTTCAACCTGCCGCGCGCCGCGCAGCCCTTCTACCGCTTCGCCAGCGGCTGGAAGTACCCGAAGTTCATGAAGAAGCTCGCCCAAGCCGAGCTCGACAACTTCATCTCGATCCTCGCCGGCGAGGGCGTGAAGGTCCGCCGTCCGGATTCGGTCGACTTCTCGAAGAAGTTCAAGGCGCCGCGCTGGTCGTCGCGCGGCTTCTGCGTCGCCTGCCCGCGCGACCCGTACCTCGTGATCGGCGACGAGATCATCGAGAGCCCGATGTGCTGGCGCTCGCGCTACTTCGAGGGCGATGCCTACCGCTCGCTGTTCAAGGAATACTTCCGCGCCGGCGCGCGCTGGACCTCGGCCCCGCGCCCGCAGCTGACGGACGACCTCTACAACTACGATTACCGGGTACCGAACCTGAAGGCCGGCGAGCCCATGCAGTTCACCGTCAACGAGTTCGAGCCGGTCTTCGACGCGGCCGACTTCGTGCGCTGCGGCCGCGACCTGTTCGTGACTCGCTCGAACGTGACGAACCTGATGGGCATCGAGTGGCTGCGCCGCCACCTCGGCCCCGGCTTCCGCATCCACGAGATCGAGAGCCGCTGCCCGCAGCCGATGCACATTGACTCGTCGTTCATGCCGCTCGCGCCCGGCAAGGTGCTGGTGAACCCGGACTATATCGACGTCGAGAAGCTGCCGGCCGTGCTCAAGAAGTGGGACGTGCTGATCGCGCCGCGCCCCGACCCCGTCGAGGGCTTCATGAGCAAGATCTCGATGTGCTCGCCCTGGACCTCGATCAACGTGCTCGCCATCGACGAGAAGAAGATCGTCGTCGACCAGAGCCAGCCGACCCTGATCAAGGCTCTGAAGGACTGGGGCTTCGACCCGATCCCGGCGCCGTTCCTGTCCTACGGCCCCTTCGGCGGCTCGTTCCACTGCGCCACGCTCGACGTGCGCCGCCGCGGCACGCTGAAGTCGTACTTCTAGGACGCAAGAGCTCTACTCGCGAAGGGGCGCGCCTGCCGGGCGCGCCCCTTCGTCGTTCCCGAATGCCGTGCCTCAGTGCGGCAGGCGGCGGACCGGGGTACGGCGATAGGCGACGCGGGCCACCGCGAGGGCCCCGCCGAACTGCAGGAAACCGTTCGGTGCCATCTCGTGGGGCGCGAGCTGCCACTGCACGAGCAGTCGCGTGAGCGCGTTCAGCGCCACGAGCGCGAGGCAGAACGCGGCGGCGGAGAGGAGCGTCGCGACGAAATCCGGCATGGCATCCACCCTCGTTGTCGGGAGTGGAGCGTAGCAAACCCTGGGCCGCTGAAAAGCCCAGCTTGAGCGGAAATGTCGCTCAGCGCCTGGCCGCGGGCGCGTTCTGGGCGGCAGGCGCGGCCTTGGGCGTCTCCACCGCGAGGCGCTTCACCGGCCAGCCGTCGCTCCAGCGCTCCATGTCGGCGAAGCGCGGGTTCAGCTTCAGGGCCGCCGCGCTGCCGTTCGAGAAGGCCGCCGCCGCCGCGAGATCGAAGGTCTTCCAGAAGGCGAGATAGTCGAGCGTGTCGGCCCGCGCATTGTTGATCTGGGCCACCAGGGTCTGCTGCTCGCCGGTCAGCGCCATGTCGGGGGACCACTTGAACGGCGGCGGCTTCACATCCTTCGCTTCGGGCTGCACCTTGATCGCGCCCGCGTCGTAGGCGGAATCGACCGCGGCCGGAGCGGCGAGCGTCGCGGTGAGCGCCGGGAAACCGTGGTCGTCCGAGAGCGCGCGCAGGAACAGCTTGCGCTCGACCGGCACTGCGTCCGCTTCGCGCAGCAGGCGGCGGGCCGCGATGTCGGCCGCCCGCGCGTCGCGGTCGCCGATCACCGTGAGGATCAGGGTCTCGGCGGGAACAGCCGAGAGGTCTGCGAGCGCGATGCCCCGGGCCTTCGGGCCGCTGGCGATACCGCCGGGCATCGTGCCGAAGACGAGCTTGGGCGCCGGCAGGCCGAGCGTGGCGGCTTCGGCCGCGAGGTTCAGGGCGATCGGCACGCCGGCGAGATGCCCGATCAGCGCGACGCGGGCGCGGTCGGGCTTGGCCTGCGGATCGGCGGCGATCTCATCGAGCGCCGCCTTGACCAGGCGCCCAGCATTGGCCGTCGCGTCGGCGGGGCGTGTGCGGTTCACCTCCTGGAAACGGGGGAACAACACGAGCCAGCCGTTGCGGGCGAGATGGTCGATCCAAGCGCCGTAGCTCTGCGGGTTCACGGCGCCCCAGCCGTGCAGGAACACGGCGACCGGCCGTCCCTGCGCCGGCGCGGCGTCGGCGGCGTGGAAGGCGAAGGTGACGTTCGTGCCGCGGCCGAGCGCGCGCTTGGCGATGCCGGTCTGCGTATCACCCACCCCGCCGGGGCCGTCCTTGGGCTGTCCCGGGGGCGTGGCGGCCTGCGCGGACGCAAGCCCGGCCGAGAAGGCGAGCAGGCCGGCAAGGAGAACGCGGCGGGCTGTCAGACGCATGGAGGGCTCGATCAGGCAGATGAGCCGGCAGGGCCGGAGGCGGCTACATAGCAGATTCGAGGCGACTGGCGACTGTGCGGTGCTCCCGATCCCACCCAGATTGCAGCGTTTCGCCCGTAGGTTGGCTCTGAATCCGCCGATCGCCCCTCAGGCCGCGCGCGCGTCGGTCCGCGGTGCTTCCAGGCGCGCCGCCAGGGCGAGAAGATCCTCCGGCAGGTCCGCGACGGTCTCGCCGTAGAGGCTGCGCAGGTCGCACGCGATAGCGTCGAGCATCAGGCGATCGGAGGAGTCGAGCTCGTCGAAGCGCGTGAGCTGAGCGGCGTGGTTCTGGCTGACGAGCTTCATGGCGGGCTCCCCGTGCGGGCGCTAGAAAACGTGCGCCCAGGGCACGGTCGGACCCTTTCAACGAGGAACCGCGCTCAGGTTTCCCGCGGTCCCGAGATAATTGTGCCGCCCGGACCGATCACCCCGGGGCCGGACCCGGCGCCCGGCGGCAGCCCCGCCGCCTGCTCGACCCAGGCCAGGATGTCCTCGGCCCGCCAGGGCTTCGGGATGAAGGTCGCGGAGACGCGCAGATCGCTCGGCTGGTCACCGGCATCGCCCGAGGTGAGGAGCACGCGGACGCGCGGCCAGGTCACGCCGATGATGCGGGCGAGCTCGAACCCGCCGATGGGACCCGGCGTGCGCACGTCGGAGAAGACCACGCTGACATCCTCGGCCCGATCGTTGAGGATGGCGAGCGCCCGCTCCGCCGTCTCGGCCTCGATCACGCTGAAGCCGGTATCCTCCAGGAGAGTGGCCGCGAGGAAGCGCTCGTCGGGCTGGTCCTCGACGACGAGGATCACGGGCTTCTGTCCTGGCGTGGTCGGGTCGCTCATGGGCCGGGACACTCTACAGGGGCTGAACGGTGCGTCCGTCCATTCGTTCAACGCATCGTCGTCGCCGTCGGGGCCGGCATCCGCATCGGACCGGCCTCCAACCTGGTCGCGCGACCCGCGCCGGGTGAGCCCCATGCACGGCGCGCGCCCAAACAGGCACGGATCCGCCGGCCGACACCCTGGCACAAAGCGAAGTCGGGGGCCGTGTCCTCCAGGGCACAGCCCCGTTCATCTTCACCCCACGCCGTTGGCCTTCAGGAAGGCGAGCGCGCGCTTCCAGCCATCCTCCGCCGGCTCCTTCCGGTAGCTCGGGCGGTAATCGGCGTGGAAGCCGTGGGGCGCGTCCGGGTAGACCACGAGCTCGACGGACTTGCCGGCGGCCTTCGCCCGATCGCGGGCTTCCTCGACGGTGGCCACCGGGATGCCCGTATCGGCCCCGCCGTAGAGGGCGAGCAGAGGCGCGTGGATCTCGGCGGCGACGTCGCCGGCCGTCCGCGGTTGGATCTCCGTGCGCTCGCTCTGAAGCGGTCCGTACCACGCCACCGCTGCCTTCAGGTCGCGCCGGTGTGCCGCGTAGAGCCAGGCGCCGCGCCCGCCCCGGCACCACCCCATCACGCCGAGCCGACCCAGATCGCCCTTGGCGGCCGAGCCCGCGTAGGAGGCGGCCGCGTCGAGGTCGGCGATCCACTGCGCGTCGGGGGTCTTGGATATGACGTCGCGCACGATCTGTTTGGCGTCCGTCATGGTCGAGAGGTCACCCTGCCGGGCGTAGAGTTCGGGCGCCACCGCGCAGTACCCGGCCTTGGCGAGGCGCCGGCAGACATCCTTGATGTAGTCGTGGACGCCGAAGATCTCCTCGATCACCAGCACCACGGGGAAGGGCCCTGGCCCCCCAGGGACGGCGCGGTAGCCCGGCATCGGCCCGTCGGCCGCGGGAATCTGCACCTCGCCGGCCTGGATTCCCGCGCTGTCGGTGTGGATCACCTGCGCCTCGACCCGGGTCGTGGCGAGGGTGAGCCCGCTCATCAGCCCGGTCATCACGAAGCCGCGCCGCGAGAACGGCTCCGTCACCAGCCCGGAGAGTCCCGCCGCCCGCGCCGCCTTGTCCGAATGTTCGTCCCGCATGGTTCCTCCGGTCGTTTCCTCGGCCGGAGGGCAGCACGGGCCGAAACCTGGGTCAACGCGGCGCCCTGCCCCGCATCAGGGCATCACGGGCGGATGGTATTCCAGCGTGAAGGCGAGCGCCCAGAGCAGGAACAGCACGACGGGCAGATGTACGATCAGCTGGAGGAAGCTGAAGCCGACGATGTCCCGCGCCTTGATGCCGAGGATGCCGAGCAGGGGCAGCATGAAGAACGGATTGATCAGGTTCGGCAGGGCCTCGGCCGCGTTGTAGACCTGCACGGCCCAGCCGAGATGCACCTTCAGCTCGTTGGCGGCCTGCATCACGTAGGGCGCCTCGAGAAGCCACTTGCCGCCGCCCGAGGGGATGAAGAAGCCGAGAATCGCCGAGTAGACGCCCATCGCGAGCGGGAAGCTCCCCTGCGTGTTGAGCGCGACGAAAGCGTGGGAGATGACGTCCGAGAGGCTGAGGCCGGCGCCGTTCTTCGCGCCCGTGAGGATCGCGGCGATCGCGGCGTAGAACGGAAACTGGATCAGGATGCCGGCGGTCGCGGGCACGGACTTGGCGAGCGCGTTTAGGAAGCTGCGCGGGCGCCAGTGCAGGACGAAGCCGAGCATCAGGAACAGGAAGTTGTAGGTGTTGAGGTTGGAGATCGCGATCTTCCAGTCCTGGCGGGCAAACTCCTGAATCAGCCAGCCGAGTGCGAGCAGGCCGATCAGCACCGTCAGCACGGGCGCGTGCTCCAGCCACTCGCCGGGCTGGCTCGGCGGGGGCGTGCGGGCCTCCTCCTTCGCGACGTCGACGCCGAGATCCTGGGCGGTGACCGCGGTATCGGGGCCGGGCGCCGACAGCAGCGCGATCACCGCCGAGACCACCACCAGCACCGCCGCGATGAGCAGCGACTGCCAGAGGAAGATGGTCTCGGTGAAGGGGATCACGCCGGTGATCGCGAGCAGGCCCGGCGGCAGGCTCTTCGGATTCGCCTGCAACTGGGCGGCCGAGGAGGAGAGCCCCATCGCCCAGGTGGCGCCGAGGCCGAGATAGGCGGCAGCCCCCGCCGCCCGGTAATCCATGCGCAGCTCCGTCCGGCGTGCGAGGGCGCGGGCGAGCAGGCCGCCGAAGATCAGGCTGAGGCCCCAGCTCAGAAAGGAGGAGAGCATGGTGGCCAAGGCCACGTAGCCGATGGCGCCGCGGCCGGTCTTGGGCACCAGGGCCATCCGGTCGATCAGCGCCTGGACCGGGGCGGAGGTGGCGACCACGTAGCCGCCGATGGTCACGAAGACCATCTGCATCGTGAAGGGGATGAGGCTCCAGAAGCCGTCGCCGAAGCTCTTCGTCACCGCCTGAACCGGCGCCCCGTTCGCGAGCGCGGCGCCCGCCACGATCACCACGGCGATCGCCACGAACACGAAGGCGTCGGGGAACCACTTCACCGCCCAATCGGTGAAGCTGAGCGCGAGGCGGGCTAGCGCCGCCTCCTCGGTGCGGGTCTGCGGCTTGGCGGGCGCGTCCATGAACATCCTCCCCGCGGCGTCCCGCCGCGGCAAGGATTAAACTGTCGGAGGACGGCCGCGCTTCAAGCCTCGCCGCCGGGCCGGACCTGAAGGAATGTCAGTGCCGGCCCCTGGACCGCGTCGAACACGCCCGCGGTGAGCGCGGCCCCGTAGACCGCGCCGGTGTCGAGGTTGGTGCGGTTGGCGCGCGTCTCGGGGCGGCCGTCCTGGCGGGGCGTGTGGCCGTGCACGACGTGGCGGCCGAAATCGTGGTCCTCCCCGAGGAAGGGCTCGCGGATCCAGAGCCGGTTGTGCTCCTCCGGGTCGGGTGCCGGGGCGGAGGGATGGAAGCCCGCATGCACGTACCAGCGCGCCGCATCCCCGTGCACGGTCGGCAGCGCCTCGATCCAGTCGAGCACGTCCTGCGGCAGGGCGGCCGCCTCCTCGACGCCGAAGGATTGCAGGGTGGCGAGGCCACCGTTCATCAACCAGTGATCCTCGGCGCCGGGCTCGCGCAGACATTTCAGCAGCATCGCCTCGTGGTTGCCCATCAGGCAGAGGGTCGCTTCGGGCTCCCGCCACTGGAGCCGGCGCAGGATCTCGATGACCCGGGCGCTGTCGGGCCCACGGTCGATGTAGTCGCCGAGAAAGACGAGCTTGCGCGGGCGGCCCGCGGCGTGCGCCTCGATGCGCTCCAGCAGGGCGTCGAGAAGGTCGGCACAGCCGTGGATGTCGCCGACGGCGTAGGTGAGCGGCTCGGCGGTCATGGACCCGTTGTCGTGGGAATGTTTGCGCCGCGCAAGGGTCCAGAAGCAAAGGGTCCGGGGGCGGCGCGCCGCCCCCGGATGCGCGGTCTCACCAAGTCGTCGGCTTCGGGTTGCGCTCGTCGAAGCCCTTCTGGTGCCAGTAGGGGTAGATGGGCGTCTCCTGGCTCGCGGCGTCGAGCCGGGCGACCTGCTCCGGTGTCAGCGACCAGCCGATCGCCCCGAGATTCTGCTTCAGCTGGTCCTCTGTGCGGGCGCCGACGACGATGTTGCACACGGTCGGCCGGGTGAGCAGCCAGTTGAGCGCTACCTGCGGGACGGTTTTTCCCGTCTCCTCGGCGACCGCGTCGAGGGCATCGACCACGCCGAACAGGTAGTCGTCCGAGACCGGCGGCCCGCCCTCGGCCCCGCCCGCGGCGATGCGCCCGCTCCGGTTCTCCTGGCCGCGCCGGATCTTGCCGGTGAGGCGCCCCCAGCCGAGCGGGCTCCACACCATCAGCCCGACGCCCTGGTCGATCCCGAGCGGCATCAGCTCCCACTCGTAGTGGCGGCCGATCAGCGAGTAGTAGCCCTGATAGGCGACGTAGCGGTTGAGCCCGTAGCGCTCGGACGTGGCGAGCGCCTTCATGAGCTGCCAGCCCGAGAAATTCGAGGCGCCGATATAGCCGATCTTGCCCGACCGGGTAAGATCGTCCAGCGCCCGCAGGGTCTCCTCGACGGGAGTGAGCGCGTCGAAGCCGTGCATGAAGTAGACGTCGATGTGGTCGGTGCCGAGCCGCCTCAGGCTCGCCTCGCAGGCGCGCACGATGTGGTGGCGCGAGGAGCCGACCTGGTTGAGATCGTCGTTGAAGCGGAAGGTGGTCTTGGTGGAGATCAGGACCCGATCGCGCTTGCCCTTGAGGGCCTGCCCCAGCACCTCCTCGGAGGCGCCCTGCGAGTAGATGTCGGCGGTGTCGAAGAAGTTGACGCCGGAATCCAGGCAGAGATCGACCATCCGGGTCGCCTCCGCAACGTCGGTCTGTCCCCAGCGCTGGAAGAATTCGTTGGTGCCGCCGAAGGTGGCTGTGCCGAAGCTGAGCACCGGGACGGTGAGGCCGGAGCGGCCGAGCTGCCTGTATTCCATCGGGTCCTCGCATACGATCGGAGCGCGCCCTGCGGCGCGCCTGCCGATCTAACGCGACAGGGCGGTTCGGCTTCCCCCGAGCGCGACAGGGCTGCCGCGCATCGGCGCTATCGATAATCCGTCGCGTTGAGCCCGTGCCGGGCGATCTTGTCGTAGAGCGTCTTGCGCGGCGTCCCCAGCGACTCGGCCGCCAGCTTCACGTCGCCGCCCGCCGCGATCAGCTCGTCGCGGATCACGCCGCGCTCGAAGCGATCGACCTGCTCGGCGAGAGTGAGGGCCGGCGCGGGAGCGGTCTCGGCCTGCCCCGCCTCGGGGCCGAAGCCCAGGGCGCAGCGCTCGGCGAAATGGCCGAGTTCGCGCACGTTGCCGGGCCAGTCGTGGCGCTGGAGATGGTCGCGGATCGCGCTCGTCAGCGGGGGCGCGGGCCTGCCGAAGCGTTCGGCGGCCCGGCCCAGGAAGTGCTGGAACAGCAGCGCCACGTCCTCGCGCCGCTCGCGCAGGGGTGGGATCGCCACCGAGATGACGTTGAGCCGGTGATAGAGGTCGTCGCGGAACGTGCCCTGGGCGGCGGCTTGGCCCAGATCGACCTTGGTGGCCGCCACCACCCGCATGTCGACCGGGCGGATCTCGTTGGTGCCGAGCGGCTCGACCGTGCGCTCCTGGAGAACCCGCAGGAGCTTCACCTGCAACCCCATCGGCATGCTCTCGATCTCGTCGAGGAAGAGCGTGCCGCCCTGCGCGTGCTCGATCCGCCCGACGCGGCGCTTGAGCGCACCCGTGAAGGCGCCGGCCTCGTGGCCGAACAGCTCGCTCTCCACCACGGTCTCGGGCAGCGCGCCGCAATTCATCGCCACGAAGTTCTTGGGCGCGCGCCGGCTCCAGCGGTGCAGCGCGCTCGCCACCACCTCCTTGCCGGAGCCCGTCTCGCCCAGGACCAGCACACCGACATCCGCCTGCGCCACGTCGCGCACGAGGCGGCGCAGGCGCACCATCGCGGGCGAGACACCAAGAAAGGCCGGATCCTCGTCGACCGCCGCCTCCAGGCGCGCGCGCAGGCGCCGGTTCTCCAGGACGAGGCGCCGCCGCTCCAGGGCGCGCCGGACGGAGCCGATCAGCACCTCGGCCGGATAGGGCTTGGCCAGGAAGTCGTAGGCCCCCGAGCGCAAGGCCCGCACCGCCATCGAGATGTCGCCGTGCCCCGTGATCAGGATCACCGGCAGGTCCGGGTCGGCGGCATGCAGGCGCTCGAACAGGGCGCGCCCGTCGATTCCGGGCAGGCGCACGTCCGTGACGACGACGCCCGGCGGCTCGGCGAGGATCGAGGCCAGCGCCGGCTCGGCCGCCCCGAAGGCCTCGACCGCGAACCCGTCGAGCTCCAGGCTCTGGCGGTTGGCGCGGCGCACGTCCTCCTCGTCGTCGATGAAGACGATCCGCTCGGACCGGCCGGCTTCCGTCTCGACCTCCCGCTCCGTCCCGCTCACGGCGTTTCCTCCTGAAGCTCCCGCGCCGGCGCCCCGGCCCGGACCAGCGCGATGCGGAACACGGTGCCGCCGCCCTCCGCCTCCTCCACGCCGAGCGTCCCGCCGCACTCCTCCACGATCCCGCGCGCGATGGCGAGCCCGAGGCCGAGGCCGTCGGGCTTCGTGGTGAAGAACGCGTCGAAGATCTTGGCGCGCGCGGATTCGGAGATGCCGGGCCCGTTATCCTGCACCACGAGGCAGACCTGCTCGCCGGCCTCCGTCACCCGCAGCTCGACCCGGCGGCTGGGCCGGCCGGCCACCGCGTCGAGGGCGTTCTGCAGGAGGTTGACCAGGACCTGCTCCAGCCGCGCCCCCTCCCCGATCACCGCGAGGCCCGGCTCGGCCCGGATCACGAGGTCGGTGCCCTCGGCGCCGGCGCGGTGCGCCACGACCTCCAGGCTCCCGCGCAGGATCTCGTCCACCGCTACCGGCTCGCGGCGACCGGAGGCGCGGCGCGCGAAGCCCTTGAGCTGGCGCGTCAGTCCGCCGATCCGGTCGACGAGACGGCCGATCGCCGCGACGTTCTCGGCCGCGTCGTCCACGCGCCCGCGCCGGACCAGGATGCCCGTGTTGTCGGCGTAGGAGCGGATCGCTGCGAGCGGCTGGTTGATCTCGTGCGCCATGCTGGCGGCGAACTGGCCAAGCGCCGCCAGCCGCCCGGCCTGGGCGAGTTCCCGGCCGAGGCGCTCGCGCTCGGCTTCGGAGCGGGCGCGCTCCGCGATCTCGTCGCGCAGGCGATCGTTGGCGGCGCTGAGTTCGGCGGTGCGCTCGCTGACCCGCGCCTCGAGCTCGGCCCGGCGCGCACCCGCCTCCGCCAGCCGGGCCTGCGTACGCGCCCGCCGGCCGAGCAGGGTGCCGAGGCCGAGGCAGAACAGGCCGGTGGCAAGCAGCGCGATCACCTGCCCCTGCGTCCGCTCGCGCTCGACCGCGGCGCCGACCGGCGTCAGGGTGTGGATGCGCCAGTCGGTGTCGCGCACGGGCGCGTCGAGCATCAGCATGAGCTGGGCCGGGGCCGCGCCGCGACCGAGGCGGACCAGATCCTCCCCGGCCGGATGGAGAGGCAGCGGTTCCAGCGGCGCGTCGCCGAATTCCAGGGACTCGCGGCTGCGGTCGCGCGCCTCGGCATCGAGCGGCGCGAGCGTGCGGAAGCGCCAAGCCGGCTCGCTGGCCACCAGCACGATGCCGCGGGCATCGGTCACGAACACGCGCTCGCGCACCTCGCGCCACGCCGTCTCGGCGGCTTCGAACTCCACCTTCACCACAACGACGCCGAGACCGTCCCCGACGCGCCGGGCGAGATAGAGGCCGGGGCGCCCGCTCACCGTGCCGAGCGCGAATTGCGAGCCGGACTCTTCCGCCATCGCCCCGCGGAAATAGGGCCGGAAGGCGTAGTTGTTGCCCACGAAGCTGCGGCCGCTGGCGGCGTTGCTCGCCGCGACCGTCAGCCCGTCCGGCCGGATCACGTAGATGACCGCCGCGCCCGTCGCTGCGGCGACCTCGGCGAGCCGGGCACTCAGGCGCTCGGCGAGGTGACCGCCGGCCGCCCCGCCCCCCGACCCTTCCGCGCGCAGGACCGCACCGATCTCGGGGTCGGCCGCGAGCGCCAGCGGCAGCGCGCTCTGCCGCTGCATCTCGGTGTGCAGGGCGCCTGCCTGGAGCGTCAGCGTCGTGCGCGCGGTCCGGCGCAGGTCGGCCAGGGCCCAGCGCTGGGCCACGCGCCCTCCGGCCCAGGCGGCGGCAACCATTGCCAGCACGCAGAGGCCGAGGAGGCCCAGACGGAGCGATCCGCGCCGCCCGGGATCGGACGCTCGAGGCGGCGCGGCCGGCTCGGTGCTCACGCGTCACCGACCGTTGCGAAAAACCGGAACGCGGCGGGCGTGCGATTGCGGGAGATCGGAACGGCCGGGCGGGGGCGAAAAAGTGCCATGCAGAAAAATGCTTCCAGGACAGGGATTTAACAAAATCTTCACACGGATCCGGCGCTGGCACGCCCGTTGCCATTCACCCGGCGTAACGCAGTCCTGCCACCCACGCATGACTGCAAGCCTCCGGGCCAAAAGCAAGAGCGCGGTCCCGCGGATGCCAATGGCGCCGGGGACCGGAACCGACGAACCCGACCACTCGAACCGGATCCAGAGGAGATGCCCTGATGGCAGCCATACCCTCCCCCCTCACCGCGCCGCACGCGCCGGCCAAGCCCAAGCCGATCTACCGCACCCTGTACTTCCAAGTGCTGGTCGCGGTGGCGCTCGGCATCACGCTCGGCCACTTCTACCCGCAGCTCGGCGCCGACATGAAGCCGCTCGGCGACGCCTTCATCAAGCTCGTCAAGATGATCATCGCGCCGGTGATCTTCCTCACCGTCGTCTCCGGCATCGCCGGCATGACCAACCTCGAGAAGGTCGGCCGCGTCGGCGGCAAGGCGCTCGTCTACTTCATCACCTTCTCGACGCTGGCGCTGATCGTCGGCCTGATCGTGGCGAACCTCGTCCAGCCGGGCGCAGGGATGCACATCGATCCGAAGTCGCTCGACCCGAAGCAGATCGCGATGTACGCCGAGAAGGCGAAGACGCAGACGATCACCGACTTCCTGATGAACATCATCCCGTCGACCGCGGTCGGCGCGTTCTCGGGCGGTGAGATCCTTCAGGTCCTATTCTTCTCGGTGCTGTTCGGCTTCGGACTCGCCTTCCTGGGCGAGCGCGGCAAGCCGGTGCTCGACTTCATCAAGATCCTGTCCGAGGCGATCTTCGGCGTCGTCAACATCATCATGAAGGTCGCTCCCATCGGCGCCTTCGGCGCGATGGCCTTCACTATCGGCAAGTACGGCATCTCCTCGCTCGCCAACCTCGCCTACCTCGTCGGCGCCTTTTACCTGACTTCGGCGATCTTCGTCTTCCTCGTGCTCGGCGCGGTCGCCCGCTACAACGGCTTCTCGATCATCAAGCTCATCCGCTACATCAAGGAGGAGCTGCTCCTGGTGCTGGGCACCTCGTCCTCCGAGTCGGCCCTGCCCTCGCTGCTCGAGAAGATGGAGCGCGCGGGCTGCTCGAAGCCGGTCGTCGGCCTCGTCGTTCCCACGGGCTACTCGTTCAACCTCGACGGCACGAACATCTACATGACGATGGCGGCGCTGTTCATCGCCCAGGCCACCGACACCCCTCTCACGCTCGGCGAGCAGGGCCTGCTGCTTCTCGTCGCCATGCTCTCCTCGAAGGGCGCGGCGGGCGTGACCGGCTCGGGCTTCATCACCCTGGCCGCTACCCTTGCGGTGGTCCCCTCGGTGCCGGTCGTCGGCATGGCCCTCATCCTCGGCATCGACCGCTTCATGTCGGAGTGCCGCGCGCTGACGAACTTCATCGGCAACGCGGTGGCCTGCATCGTAGTCGCCCGCTGGGAGGGCGAGGTGGACGAGGAAGCGCTCGCTGCCACCCTCGGCTCCAAGGCCTCCGGCAAGCCGGCCCCGGCCCCGGCCCTTCAGCCGGCCGAGTAAGCGGTCGCGGCCGCCACCGCGCGGCCTCGCCCCCGACGAACGGAGCCCCGCGCCTCTCGGCGCGGGGTTCTTCGTTCGGGAAATCGGATTGGACGGCGGGCGTATCTCGCCGATGATCGGTCCCGGCGACTCAAAGCCGCTGGGGATGCCCGATGCAGCCCACCACCGCCCTCCGCGGCCTCGCCCGCGCCGTCCTGGCGCTCGTCTTTCCGCCGAGCTGCGCCGGCTGCGGCGGCGCGACGATGGACCCGGGCGCGCTCTGCTCGGATTGCTGGTCGTCGCTGCGGCTGATCGAGGCGCCGCTCTGTCCGCGCTACGGCACGCCGCTCGCCCTCGACCCCGGTATCGGCCCCCTCTTCTCGCCGCGCGCCATCGCGGACCCGCCGGTCTTCAACCGCGCCCGGGCGGTCGCGCTCTACGACGACACCGCGCGCCAACTCGTCCACCGGCTGAAATACGAGGACCGGCTCGATCTGGCGGTCGCGATGGCCCGCATGATGGCGGCGAGCGGGCGCGAGCTGCTGGCCGAGGCCGATTGCGTGGTGCCGGTGCCGCTGCACCGCTGGCGCCTGTGGCGCCGCCGCTTCAACCAGGCCGCGCTTCTGGCGCGGCCCGTCGCGCGGGGCGCCGGACTGCCCTTCGAGCCGCGGCTGCTCGCCCGGGTCCGGGCGACCCGCCCGCAGGTCGGCCTGAGTCGGGCGGGTCGCGCCGAGAATCTCCAGGGTGCCTTCCGGGTGCCGCCGGAGCGCCGGGCGACGCTGCAGGGCCGGCGGGTGCTCCTCGTGGACGACGTCACCACCACGGGCGCCACCGCCAACGCCGCCGCCCGGGCGCTGATCCGCGGCGGGGCGGCGGCTGTCGATCTCCTCACCTTCGCGCTGGTAGCCGAACCGCTGGGTTAGAGCGCTCTCAGCCGAAGTGGACGCCGGTTCGGCGCAAGAGAGCGCGCCAAGACAAGAGCTTGGAGCCGTTCTCGATCGCAACGCGATCGGGAACGGCTCCAGACCTCAGGCCGCATCCTCCTCGCTCAGGGCCGGCTGGATCACCGAGAGCGTGAAGTCGTAGGCTTCCGCAATGCCCTCGTACCAGAGCGAGAAGGGTGTCGCCTGGACGAGACGCAGGTCGCCCCGGGTCTCGGACGGGCCCCGGTGCAGGTCGGCGCCGAGCTTGGCCGCGAGCCGCAGCATCGGCTTGTTCCGGTCGAGGCAGCGCACGTGCAGGGTGCCGACGCCGCGGTTGCGCGCCGCGCGGGCGATGCGGCCGAAGAGGGCCGTGCCGATGCCCCGGCGCCGGTAGGCGCGCTCGACCGCGAAGGCGGCCTCGGCCTCGGCGCCGAGCATGAATCCGCCGCGCGGCGGCCCGGCCGGGCGCAATTCGCCGAGGCCGCGCAGCACCCCGTCCACGAAGGCGCCGATGACCAGGCCCTCGGCGGTCACGGCGCGCTCCGCGTAGGCGCGCACGCCGGCCTCGCCGACGGTGCCCATGAAGCGGTTGGCCCGGGTCTCGGGATCCAGCCGCAGGAAGTAATCGAGGACGGCCGGGCGGTCGCCCGGCCAGAGGCGCCGGATCGTGTGTCCGGGCGCCGCGTGTTCTGGCAGTGCCATTCAGGGTCTCCGGTCGACGGCGCGGCGGGCGCGCAGGATCGGACGTCCCTCCCAAAGCCAGGCAGATGTGGCACCGAATGCCGCGTTGTGCAATGCAGCAAACTGCGCGGTTGAACAGCCGAGCCATGCGCCCGGTTGCCTGTGCGTGAGACGGTCGGCCCCTACCGTCTCGCCCTCCGGCTTGATCGGCCACGGCCTGCGGGGCAGACCGGCGCCCGCGCCAATGCCTGAGCGCCAATGCCTGGACGTTGTGCGAGACCGGGCCCGGAGGCCGCACCGTGACATCGAGTTCGAGCCCGCAGCACCGCCCCGGGAGCGGCGCCGCCCCATCGGGGCCCGTGCAGCAGCGCTACGACGCCCTCGTCCGCTCGGGCGCGATCGAGCGCGACGCGGCCCAGGTCCAGGTGGTGCGCGCCCTCGACGAGCTTCTGCAGGCGCTCGCACGCCGGCAGCGCGCCCGCAAGGGCAGCGCTCTGGGCTGGCTCTTCGGCCGCAAGGAGCCCGCCGCGCCACCGCGCGGCCTCTACGTCTGGGGTTCGGTCGGGCGCGGCAAGACCATGCTGATGGACCTGTTCCACGAGGCAGCGCCCGGACCGAAGCGACGGGTGCATTTCCACGGCTTCCTGGCGGACGCGCACGAGCGCATCCACGCCTACCGGCAGGCGCTGAAGCGCGGCGAGGTGAAGGGCGACGACCCGATCGGCCCGGTCGCCGACGCGCTCGCGGGCGAGGCCAGCCTGCTCTGCTTCGACGAGTTCACGGTCACCGACATCGCCGACGCGATGATCCTGGGGCGCCTGTTCAAGGCCCTGTTCGCCCGCGGCGTGACCGTGGTGGCGACCTCGAACGTCGAGCCCGACCGGCTCTACGAGGGCGGCCTGAACCGGGCCCTCTTCCTGCCCTTCATCGCCGAGCTGACAGAGCGAGTCGCGGTGATGCGCCTCGATGCCCGCACCGATTTCCGCCTGGAGAAACTCGGCGGCGCTCCGGTCTACCATGTGCCGGCGGACGAGGCGGCCGCTGCCGCGCTCGACGCCGCATTCCGGAGTCTGACCGGCAAGGCGAAGGGGCAGCCGGGCAGCGTGCGGGTGCAGGGGCGCGACGTCCCGGTGCCGGAGGAGGCCGCGGGCGTCGCCCGGTTCGGCTTCCGCGATCTCTGCGCCCAGCCGCTCGGCGCCTCGGACTACATGGCGCTGGCCCGCCGCTTCCACACGCTGATCGTCTCGGACATCCCGGTGATGGGCGAGGACCAGCGCAATGAGGTCAAGCGCTTCATCACGCTCATCGACACGCTCTACGACGCGCAGGTGAAGCTCGTGGCTTCCGCCGAGGCCGAGGCGCAGAACCTCTACACCGCGCGCGAGGGCCGCGAGGCCTTCGAGTTCGACCGCACGGTCTCGCGCCTCATCGAGATGCGTTCCTCGGAATACCTCGCGCTGCCGCACGGCAAGGCCGAGCCCTCCGGATCGAGCACGGGCCTGGTGGAGACCTGAGGCGCCGCGACGGGGGTAGCGGAGTCGCTTCCGCTGGCGCGCGATCTATCTCCCGTCGGCCGATCCCCCACGCGACAGCCCATTCATGCCCGCTTCGATCTTCAGGCTGCGCCGCCCGCGCTGGCGCGGCGCCGGCCCCTTCGCCGCCCTGCTCGGCTCGCCCGCGGCCTTCGCGCTGCTGTTCGTGGCCTTCGTCGCCGGCGGCTGGAACTACGTCGCGGGCGAGGCGAACCGGGCCGAGGCCGCGGGCGGCACCGGCACGATCGCCAAGCTGGAACGTCTGCTCTCCGCGGTGAAGGATCTTGAGGCGAGCCAGCGCGGCTACGTCCTCGTCGGCAGCGACGAGCATATGGGCCCCTACAACCGGGCGCTCTCCGAGATCGAGACGGGACTGGCCGGGCTCGGCCGCACGGCGCAGGATCCTTTGCGAGCCGGCGCCCCCTCGCTCGCGGAGCTGATCGCGCGCAAGCGCGACTTCGCCGCCCGGGTGATCGCGGTGCGTCGCGGGCAGGGCTTCGAGCCTGCCACCGAGCTGGTGCGCACCGGCGACGGCATCACCCTGATGGAGGCGATCCGGGCCGAGGTGACCGGGATCGAGACCGCGACCGAGCGCCGGCTCGCGGAACTGCGGGCCGAGGAATCCCGCCGCTCGCTCCTGCTCTCGCTGCTCTCCGGAATCTGCGCGCTGGCGGCCATCGCGCTGCTCGCCCGCCTCGCCCTGGTGAGGCGCCGCGAGTCGCTGCGCATGTCGGCGCTGCTCGACGGCGTTCTGGCCAACGCGCCCGTCGGGCTCGGCTTCCTCGACCGCGACCTGAAGATCCGCCACATGAACCGGGCGCTGGCGCAGATGAGCGAGCGCGGCTTCGGCGCCGATCTCGGCGCGCCGATCTGGGCGATGCTGCCGACCCTGCAGGAGGAACTCGCTCCGAAGCTCGCCGCCGCGCTCGACGAGGGCCTCGTCACGCCCGACGTGCCGGTCGCCGTGCCGACGCCGAGCGCGCCGGGCGGCGTGCGCCGTTTCTCGATGAGCTTCTATCCCCTGCGCGGCAGCGGCGGCGAGGGCTCCCAGGTCGAGGGCGTCGGCCTCGTGGTGGTAGATGAGACGGTGCGCCACCTCGCCGAGGCGCGCCTGCGCCGGAGCGAGGAGCGCTTCCGCTCGCTGATCGAGGCGAGCGCCGCCATCGTCTGGACGGCGGCGCCCGGCGGCGGCCTGCACCCGCGCCAGACCGAGTGGACCCGTTTCACCGGCCAGGACGACGCAGCCTATGCGGGCCTCGGCTTCCTCGACGTGGTCCATCCGGAGGACCGCGAGCACACCCGCACGGCCTGGAACCGCGCCGTCACGACGCTCGCGCCCTACGAGGTGGAGCACCGCATCCGCCGACGCGACGGCGCCTACCGGGCGATGAGCGTGCGGGCGATGCCGATCCTGGAGGCGGACGGCTCGATCCGCGAATGGGTCGGCACCCACACGGACGTCACCGAGGCCAAGGCCGCCGAGGCCGCGATCCTCGCCGCCCGCGAGGCCGCCGAGGAGGCCAACCGCGCCAAGAGCCAGTTCCTGGCCAACATGAGCCACGAGCTGCGCACGCCGCTCTCGGCGGTCATCGGCTATTCCGAGATGCTGCAGGAGGAACTGGAGGATCTCGGCGAGCCGGACCTGATCGCCGACATGCGCAAGATCGAGGCGAACGCCCGCCACCTGCTCGGCCTGATCAACGACGTGCTCGACATCTCGAAGATCGAGGCCGACCGGGTCGAGATCTACGCAGAGACTTTCTCGGTCCCCCAGGTGGTCGAGGAGGTCGCCTCGACCGTCGAGGGCCTGATCGCGAAGAAGGGCAACACCCTCGCTCTCGACCTCGCCCCGGACCTCGGCAGCGCCCACACGGACGTGACGAAGCTCCGGCAATGCCTGATCAATCTGCTCAGCAACGCCGCGAAGTTTACCGAGAACGGCCGGATCACGCTGCGGGCGACCCGCGAGGTCGAGAGCCTGCGCTTCGCGATCACCGATACTGGCATCGGCATGGACGCGGAGCAGGTCGGGCGCCTGTTCCAGCGCTTCACCCAGGCCGATGCCTCGACCACGCGACGCTTCGGCGGGACCGGTCTCGGCCTGTCGATCACAAAGGCCTTCGCGGAGATGCTGGGCGGCGCGATCGCGGTGGCAAGCGAGCCGGGGCGGGGGACGACCTTCACGCTCACCCTGCCCCACAGCTTCCACGCTCCGGACGAGCCCGCGGCCGCGGATCCGCCCCCCGATGCCGGCGACGGCCGCACGATCCTGGTGATCGACGACGACGCGGCGACGCGGGACCTCCTCGCACGCTTCCTCGAGCGCGAGGGATTCCGGGTGGCGACCGCCGAGGACGGGCGGCAGGGCCTCGACCGAGCCCAGGCGTTACGTCCCCGCGCGATCCTGCTCGACGTGACCATGCCGCGCCTCGACGGCTGGGCCGTGCTGCGGGCGCTGCGGGCCGACCCGGAACTCGGGGCGACGCCGATCGTGATGGTGACGGTGCTCGACGAGCAGAACCTCGCCTTCTCTCTCGGGGCGACCGACTACCTGCAGAAGCCGATCGAGTGGGCGAGCCTGAAGGCGGTGACCGACCGCTTCCGCCCGGCGAGCGCCGAGGGGCCGATCCTCGTGGTGGACGACGACGCGGATGCCCGCGTGCGGGTCGTGGGCGCGCTGGAGCGCGAGGGCCTTCCGGTGCGCGAGGCCGAACATGGCGGACAGGCGCTGGAGGAGGCCGCGCGCGAGCGGCCGGGCCTCGTCCTGCTCGACCTGATGATGCCGGAGATGGACGGCTTCGCCTTCCTGCGCGCCTTCCGGGCCCGGCCTGACTGGGCGGAGGTGCCGGTCGTGGTGCTGACCGCGAAGGACATCACGGGAGAGGACCGGCGCCGGCTCGCCGGCCAGGCCGACCGGGTGATCAGCAAGGGCAGCCTCAGCCTCGCGGACCTCGCCCGCGCGGTGCGCGATCTCGTGGCTGAGCCGGCCGACGCGGCCTGACCCCTGCGCCGAGCGCTCCGGCTCAGCGCTCGGTGAGCTTCATCTCGATGCGCCGGTTGCGGGCATAGGCCTCGTCGCTCGTGCCCGCGTCGAGGGGCTGGAACTCGCCGAAGGCGCCGGCCAGCAGGTGCTGGGGCGGGATGCCCTTGCCCGCGAGGTACTGCACCACCGCGATCGCGCGCGCCGCCGAGAGCGCCCAGTTCGAGGGGAATTGCGCGCTCGCGATCGGGCGCGCGTCGGTGTGACCGTCGACGCGCAGCACCCAGGCGAGATCGGACGGGATCTGGCGGGCGAGGTCGGAGACCGCCGCGGCGATGCGGTCGAGTTCCGGCCCGGCCTCGGGCTTCAGCGCCGCCGAGCCCGCCGGGAACAGCACCTCGGATTGCAGCACGAAGCGGTCGCCGACGACGCGAATGTCCGGCCGCGAGCCGAGGATCTGGCGCAGGCGCCCGAAGAAGTCGGACCGGTAGCGGGCGAGTTCCTGCACCTTCTGGGCGAGCGCCACGTTCAGGCGGCTGCCGAGATCGGCGATGCGGGCCTGGGATTCGCGGTCGCGCTGCTCCGAGGCCGCGAGCGCGTCCTCCAGCGCCGCGAGCTGGCGGCGCATGGCGGCGAGCTGCTCGTTGAGGAGGTCGATCTGGCTGAGTGCCCGCCGCGTCGCGCCGCGCTCGGCCTGGAGCTGCCGGTCGAGCTCGCCCGCCTGTCCCCCCTGCGCGCCGCTCGCCTGCGCGTCCGCGCGGGCCTGGTCGCGCGCGCTCTCGGCGGCCGCGAGCGAGGAGCGCAGCGAGTCCAGCGTCGCCGCGTCGCCGCGGCGGTTCGAGCGCTCCAGCGCCAGGAGGTCGGTGAGGTCGGCGATCTGGCGGTTGAGGCGCGCCAGCATGGTGTCGCGGCCCGACAGCTCCTGCGAGACGAAGAACTGCCCGACCACGAAGACGGTCAGCAGGAAGACCACCGAGAGCAGAAGGGTGGCCAGCGCATCGACGTAGCCCGGCCAGACGTTGAGGCCGCGCTCGCGGCGGGCGGAGCGGGAGGCCACCGCCTAGACCCGCTCGCGCCCGAGCCGGTCGAGCACCTGCTTCAGCTCGCGCTCGCGGCTCGCCTGCGCCTCGACCCAGTCGCGGATCATCTGCTGCTCGGAGCGCATGTGCTGCACGAGGCCCTGGATGCCCTCGGCGAGGTTGGCCATGGCCTGCGCCGCCGCGCGGCCGTTGGCGCCCTCCTGGATCACCCCGGTCAGCCGATCGACCGCCTCCTGAAGCTCCCGCGCGCCCGTGCCCGGCGCGGCGGCCAGCGGGGCGGCCGTCTCGGTCCCGGAGGTCAGCCAATCCTCCAGCTCGTTGTGGAAGCGTGCATGCGCCTGCCCCGCCTGGAGATCGAGGAAGCCGATGACGAGCGAGCCCGCGAGGCCGAAGAGCGAGGCCGAGAAGGCGAGGCCGATGCCCGACAGCGGCACCGCAAGCCCGTTCTTCAGCTCGTCGAACATCACGGCGGCGTCGCCCCCGCCGCGCATCGAGCGGATCACGGAGCCCACCGCCGAGAGCGTGTCGATGAGGCCCCAGAACGTGCCGAGCAGGCCCAGCAGGATGAGCAGGCCCGCGATGTAGCGCAGGATGTCGCGGCCCTCGTCGAGCCGGGCCGCCACCGTGTCGAGGAAGGCCCGGGTGCCGGGCAGCGTCGCGCCCTCGGCCCGCGCGGCGACGGCCGGCTCCAGGGGCTTCAGCAGGTGCGGCGCCCGCGCCTGCCCGCCGCCCGCGACCGCGTTGACGTAGGTGGCCTCGCGGAACAGGCGCAGCACCTGCCCGAAGGCCAGGAGCACCGCGATCAGCAGCACGCCGAGGATCAGCCCGTTGAGGCCGGGATTGGCCAGGAAGGCCGGCGTGATCTGCCGGAACAGCACGAAGGCCAGGAAGCCGATGAGGACGAGGAAGACCAGCATCCGCACGAGGTAGATGCCGGGCTTCGTGATCACCGGTCCGGCCGGTCTTGGCTCGGCCGGGGGCCTCGTGGCGGTGGGGAGGGCGGCCATCGGTCGCGTCTCGCGGCTCGTGTTGGGCGCGCGGGCGCCGGTCGGGCCGGCACTGTGGCGGCAGCGTCCCGGGCGATCAAGCCGCGCCGGCTGCGGTGAAGGCGCCTAATCCCACGCTTTCGGCCAGGTCTCCTCCAGGTGCGGCCCGATCCGCACGGCCCAGGCGCCGCGGGCGAGCCCCTTCGCGTCGGTCTCGACCGCGATGCCGCAGAGCGTGCCCTCCCCACCCGCGACCTCCCAGCGGGAGCCCGGCGTCTTCTGCAGGAAGCGGCGGATCGGCTCGTCCTTCTGCATGCCGAGCACGGAATCGTAGTCGCCGCACATGCCCGCATCAGACATGTAGGCGGTGCCGCCGGGCAGCACCCGGTGGTCGGCGGTCGGCGCGTGGGTGTGGGTGCCGACGACGAGGCTGGCCCGCCCGTCGAGGAAGTGCCCGAAGGCCTGCTTCTCGCTCGTCGCCTCGGCGTGGACGTCCACGATCACGGCGTCGGCCGCCTCACCGAGGGGGCAGGCCGAGAGCTCGCGCTCGACCGCCGCGAAGGGGTCGTCCATCGCGTCCATGAAGACGCGGCCCATCACGTTGACCACGAGGACGCGCGCGCCCGTGCGGGTCTCCACGATGCAGGCGCCGCGCCCGGGCGTGCCAGGCGGGTAGTTGGCCGGGCGCACCAGCCGCTCCTGGCGGTTGATGAAGACCAGGGCCTCGCGCTGGTCGAAGCTGTGGTTGCCGAGCGTTACCGCGTCGGCTCCCGCCTGGAGCAGTTCGTCGCAGACCGTCTCGGTGATGCCGAAGCCGTGCGCGGCGTTCTCGCCGTTGATCACCACGCAATCGAGCCGCCAGCGCTCGCGCAACCGGGGCAGGTGCTCGGCGACGACGGAGCGGCCGGGACGCCCGACGACGTCGCCGAGGAAGAGCAGGCGCATGGTGATCCGTGGTTCTGAACGCGGGGTGCTACGACGTTAGGCCCGTTCGCGCGCCAGCGGAACCGGCCCGTCCTCGGTGACGACGTGGTCGAGGGGCCGATCGTGCGGCTCGGCCGGCACGTGGTCCACCTCCTGGCAGGCGAAGGCGATGCCGACGGTGAGAACCGGATGCAGGGCGGAGAGCCGGGTGATAGCACCATCGTAGTAGCCGCGGCCGTAGCCGATGCGCTGGCCCTGCCGGTCGAAGGCGGCGAGCGGCACCACGAGGGCGTCGGGGTCGAGCGGCGGCAGGTCGGCGCGGGGCTCCGAGAGGCCGAAGCCGCCCTTCACCAGCGCCTCGCCGACGCACCACTCGCGGAAGACGAGGCCCTCGGGCGTGACCTGCGGCAGCACCACGCGCTGCCCGCGGGCGAACAGGCCCTCGGCGATCGGGCGCGGGTCGATCTCGCTGCGGATCGGCCAGAAGGCACCGACGAGGCGGGCCTGGGCCAGAGCCGGCATCGCCAGGACAGCCTCGGCGACGCGACGGGACGCCGTCTCGCGATGATCCGCCGAGAGGGCGTCGCGACGGGCGAGCGCGGCGCGGCGCAGCTCGGCTTTCGGATTTTGGGGAGCGGGGTGCGGAGCCACGTGAGCCGTTGGAGGATCGATCCCGGGAAACCTACAGCGTAGGTGGGCGCCGTGTTGGCCAAGTCCACGGACGAGGCCAGGAACAGCTCCCGAGGGAGTCGATAAGGCCCCGGGGAAAAGTTCTCCTGACGAACTCTGCAGCCCCGCCCACACCATGTAGCGACCTGGACGGCGGCGCGCCAGGGGCCGTTGCACCGGCGCCCGTTGTTTCTTTCCGGCGGACCTTCATTTACCACCCGCGCGACGAGAACGCCCCGCCCCTCGGTAGGGCATCGCGCGGCGCGTACCGGAAGACCATGAGCCAGCAGACGAGCGCGGAGCACGCCCCCGCGGACCAAGCCCCCCGATCCGCCGAGAGCGCGACGGAGGTCGCGGCGTTGCCCGGCGCGCGCCTGATCCTTGCATCGGCCTCGCCGCGCCGTCTCGCCCTGCTGCAGCAGATCGGCATCGAGCCGGATGCCCTCCTGCCCGCCGACGTCGACGAGACGCCGCGGAAGGCAGAGGCGCCCCGCGACCTCGCCAAGCGCCTGGCCCGCGAGAAGCTCGCCGAGGCGGAGGCCGCGATGCGCCGGGCCGGCAGCGACGCACCCACTTGGCTGATCTCCGCCGATACGGTTGTGGCGGTAGGCCGGCGCGTATTGCCGAAGGCCGAGCTGCCCGACGAGGCGGCCGACTGCCTGCGCCTGCTCTCGGGGCGGCAGCACCGGGTCTACACGGCAGTGTGCCTGCTCACCCCGCGCGGCGGGCGGCGCGAGCGGTTGGTCGAGAGCCGGGTACGCTTCAAGCGCCTCTCGGGCCGGGAGATCGAAGGGTATCTCGGTTCTGGCGAGTGGCGGGGGAAGGCCGGCGGCTACGCCATCCAGGGATTGGCCAGCGCCTTCGTGGTGAAACTCGTCGGCTCCTACAGCGCGGTCGTCGGGCTGCCGCTCTACGAGACGGCGAGCCTGCTGGAGGGCGAGGGCTTTCCGGTCCGGGCGCGCTGGGGGGCGATGGCATGAGCACGCGCGAGGCGCCAGCCCCCTGCCCGATCTGCGGGAAGCCCGCCGCTCCGGCCTTCCGGCCCTTCTGCTCGCAGCGCTGCGCCGACGTCGATCTCGGTCGCTGGCTCAGCGACCGCTACGTGATCCCCGGCGAGGACCAGGACGACACCGGCCCACCCCCGCACGACGACCAGACCGAGAAAACGTGACGTGAGAGAAATCGTAACGGGACCATCACGGAGGCTAGACAGGACCAGAAACGCCCTCTATACGACCGCCATCCGACGCCGCCACGCGGTGCGGATGTCGCCCAGGTAGCTCAGTTGGTAGAGCATGCGACTGAAAATCGCAGTGTCGGTGGTTCGATTCCGCCCCTGGGCACCATTCTAATCCCCTTTCAAATTAACAGGTTGTACGCGCCCCGCCCCGTGAGGCGCGTTACCGCGGTTTCCGCGTCTGTTACCGCGCACCGTTTTTAACCTGTTCTGCGCGTCGGCGCTGGGCCCGCAGCTCGGCGACGAGCCCCGACTGCACCACCGCTCCCCGGTTGTAGAGCATCGTCGTCGCCATCTGCGTGTGGGTGGCCGTACGCATGACGTCAGCCGGGGCCGCGCCCGCTTCGAACGCCTCCGACACTGCGCCTGCTCGGCTGTCCATATTCCACACGGCGTCCGGCCAGCCAGCGGCGCGCGCGATCTTGCGGAAGGTGCGAGAGAAGTGCGCCTTCTTCCACGGCAGGCCGGAGCGCTCGTCGAGGACGATCGGCCCGACGCCGCACGGGGGCAGCTCGGCCAGGACGTCGGGGTGCAGCCGCAGGTCGTGCTCGGCGATCTCCGACCCGTTCGACTTCGAGGTCGGCTTGGCGAGCCGCAGCGCCGCGTCGATGTGGCTCCACATCAGGCCCCACTCCCAGACCCAGGCGCCCGCCGTGATCGCTCCGCTGATCGCCGCGCGGGCTTCCGCAGTCGGCTTGATCCACTCGCCAATCACGTCCTTCTGGCGCAGGCTCAGCTCGAACTGCAGTGTGACGGCGAGCGCGATGCTCGGCCGGCCGGCCTCGTGCGCGGCTTTGCGCAGCGCCACGATCTGCTCGTAGATCGGACGCAGCTTGCGGGCCTTGGGCGCCCGGAACTCGGTCTTGGCCAGGACCTAGGCCAGCTCGAGGCAGGACCGGTCGCGCAGCTCGCACCCGTAGCTCACCACGCGCCGCAGCGTCTGAATGCAGGCGTAGGCGCCGCGCTGCCCCAGCGTCTCGGTCCAGGTCTTGTGCCAGCGCCGCACATCCCGGCCGACGATGTCGCGCAGGTGCGCGTCACCCGCGAGGTCAACGAGGATGCGGATGTAGCGGCTGTAGAAGATGCGCGTGTCCTGGCGCCGCTCGTGGATCGGCGAATCGGGGTCCGTCTCGAACGCACGGCAGAGCCATTCCAGCGTGCCGATCTCGGCTGCGTTGCGCGCCGGCATCCGCCCGGCGGCCCATTCGAGCATTTCGGAGTGGAGCACCGCGCAGCGGGCGGCGATCTCGTCCGAGGGCCAATCGCCGAACAGGCGCACCGTCTTGGGCGCGTAGCCGGCCTTCACCAGCTTCTCGTCAGCGACCCATACTTATCCGTAACATTCGATATCTTGGCAATTTTGCCAAATTCTCGCGGCGGCGTGGAAGTACGATATATGCAAATTATCCAGCTTTCGAGAGATCAAGACTTTTGACGACCATCAATAGCACTATCTAATATGATATGTGGAATGGCATAGAGTCCTGGCTCTGCCTCATCTCCGCCGCGATTTCGGCGGCCTTGATCGCACGTTGCCGCAGCGCAAGACGATCGCGCTCGGCGCCGTGCTCGGGCTCTAGGTGGTCGGTGTTGGGGTAATGCTCGTTCTGGCGGCCGTGCAGCGTGAGGTGGAGCGCCGCCGCAGGCCGCCGGTGTGAACCTTCCGCTCTTCGGTAGGTTGGCACAGCATCCCATGAGACACCTTAGCCCGCCCGGCCCCGCCGCGGCGGGCTTTTTCATTCCTAATATCGTCAAGCTGTCGGGACATCGATCGCAAGCGTCGCACCGTGCTGACGGGAACGGTTTGCTCGTCCTTGCCGTTGCGTGGCCGCGCCGCGTGAGGAGACCAACGACGCGGCCCTGAAGCTGGTCCAGACAAGGAAGCGCCCCATGAACAAGCTCATTCGGAGCACGATGACTGCTGCCCTGCTGACAGCAGGCGCCACGATGGCTCTCGCTCAGGGGGGCGGGGCAGGCGGAGCCGGCGGCGGCGCCGGTGGCGGCGCTGGTCCGGGTGCGGGAGCAGCGGGTGGCGGAGCGGGCGTCGGTGCTGGTGCAGGCGGCGGAGCGGGTCCAGGCGGCGCAGGCGGCGCCCGTATGGGCGGCGGAGCGTCCGGCGGTGAGGCCGGTGGTATGCTGGGTGGCGGTGCAGCAAGCGAACCGCGCGGCGGCAGCGAGGGTCGTCCAGCGGCGGGCGCAGCGGGCGAGCGGGGTGGAGCTGCCGATCGAGATGGCGCCGAACGCAGTGCGCCCGGTGACCGTCCCGGCGGGGCGCAGCGTGGCGAGCGTGAAGACGGACCCGGCCGCGCTGGCGCCCGTGAAGACGGCCGCGGTTCGGCGCGGGGCAACGACGAACGCGGTGGCGCTGATGCGCGAAACGGTCGGGCAGAGCGCGGTGAACGCGGCGCGGCTCGCGGCGCGGTTAACCGCCTGGGTAGCAGCGAGCGGACCGAGTTTCGCCAGTCGATCACCCGCGTGGGTGTGAGCCGCGTCACCAACGTCAACTTCAGTCTGAACGTCGGCACGGCCATCCCGCGCTCGGTCACGCTGCACCGGCTTCCTCCCGCCATTGTGACCTTGGTGCCGGCCTATGAAGGCTACAGCTTCATTCTCGTACGAGACGACATCGTCATCATCGACCCCGACACCTACGAGATCGTGGATGTCATCCCTGCATAGCATCGCGTGAAGGCGCGTTCCCCACCGACAGGGCCCTGACACACCTCCATTAGCCCGCCCGGTTCGCCGCAGCGGGCTTTTTCGTGCGACTGCGCTACTTCCGTTCAAAGTCAAGCCAAAGGGTAGCCGATGCGGATCCTGCGAACCTGTACCTCTCGTCACCTCCGCGGCGCCGCTGTCGGCGTTCTTCTCGTTCTCTCCGCCTCTTCCGGAACGCTCGCTCAGGGCACACCACCGGCGGCACCGTCCGCGATGCCCGATCCCGCAACCCTGAAGGCTGCCCGCGAGGTCGTCACGCAGATGCAGGGAGACCGGACAACGACCCTCAACTCCATGTCGGGACCGATGGTCGCCATGATGCAGCAGATGGGGATCAAGGAGCAGGATCGCGCTCAGGTGCTCGTTCAGGAGGTCGTCCTTCCGATGCTGACAGCGCGCTACGACGATCTCCTCGACATCCAGGCGCGCAGCTTCGCAGGCGTGCTCTCGAAGGAGGATCTGCAGGCGATCGGCGCCTTCTACGGCACTCCGGCCGGCAAGCGGCTCGCCGCCGCTCAGCCCCAGCTTGCCCAAGCGCAGCTCACCGGAATGACGCAGTGGATGGGCCAGATGATGCCCGAGATGCAAACGAAGCTCACGCAGGCCATCAAGGCGCACGGCTGGGGGCCTGGGGGCAAAGCCAAGTGACCTTCTGAGCTCAGAACCTACTCAGCCCGCCCGATCCCACGGCGGTGGGCTTCACTTGTCTGGGTTTGGAGCGGGTGGGACGACGCTGCCCCGCCGCCGATCAAGGGGTACCTGACCGTCGCCTAATTCACCCGCATAGCCATCAGGATATGCTGCGCCTCAGGGCAAGCAACTGCGCCTCCGGCTCACCCCTGCTGCGAAGCCCGCCCGGCCCCGCCGCGGCAAGCTTTTTCGTTCCTGCACACGCGGACGTGATGCCGGTTTCGACGAGCCATTAACGACGCCGTGCGATTGGATTCTCGCCCCTCTCAAGATTTGCGGCGCACACCCCACAGGAGGCTCGCCGATGCTGAGAGCTGATCGACTGAAAGCCTCGCGATAGCATGGCGGCGGACAAGGACCCGGACGCGCGGACCGTCGCGGAGCAAGCGAGCAACCTCGCAGCGCTGTGCCCCCAGGCCGTGTTCTCGACAGATCCGTTCCCTGAACGCGAGCGGTTCGACGCTTGGCGCTCGCTGATCGGGCTCACCCACGAGCTCTCGACGCAGGAGGCCGACTTCGCGGCGCGCCTGCGCTCGACGCAACTCGGTGAGATGCTGGTCCATGTGATGGACGCCTCGTCGCAGGCCGTCCACCGCGCACCGGAGCGGGTCAGGCGGGACGGTCTCGACCACTTCGTGCTCCACCTCAGCACCCACGCCCAGGGTGCCACTGAGGGGGATCGCGAACTCTTCATCCCGGCGGGTGCGGTCAGCATCAACGACGTGTCGCGTCCGCACCGCAGGCTTGCCGCACCCGAGCGAGGATCGCTCATCGTGAGCCTGCCGCGCGACTTCGTCTCCCAGGCGGTCGCGAACACCGATGCGCTGCACGGGCAGGTTCTGCACCACGGCATGGGCGGCCTGCTGCGCGACCACATCGTCGCGCTGGCAAGCCATGCCGGGCGCGTGACGCGCGCGGCCGCCCCGGACCTCTCGTTGGCCACAGTGCGCATGCTGGCCGCCTGCGTGAACCCCTCCTCGGACAACCTGGAGCAGGCTCGTCCCTCGCTCGACGCGGCCCTGGTCGTGCGGGCGAAGCGTTACATCGAGGCGCATCTCGGCTCCCCGAACCTGACCCCGGCCGCCCTCTGCCGCGCGCTCCATGTCTCGCGGGCGACCTTGTTTCGGGCGTTCCAGCCGCTCGACGGCGTCGCAGCCTACATCGGCCGGCGCCGCCTCGAGGCCGTCCGGCGCGCCCTGCTCACCGGCTCCCCGGACCCGATCGCCACCATCGGTCACCGCTACGGGTTCACGAACGGCACGCACCTCAGCCGCGGCTTCCGTCGCCAGTTCGGGATGAGCCCGACCGAATTCAGAGCGAACCGGGAACGTGACCATCTCACCGCCGTGGCTCGCCCCCCCTCGACAGGGCGGCTTTTCAGCGACTGGGTGCAGAGGCACGGTTAACGGGTTGTCGAGCGCCAAAAGTTCCTGAGAGCCCGCATTTTGGGACGCTCGGTCAAGGAATGGGACGCTCAGTCTAGTGGAGGCCGCGCTCTTCCGTATTAAAATCTTCGGACGGGATCTGACGCGGGAACGACTGCCAGCCACTACGCTCAGGAGCGGAGCGAAGCGGCTCACAGGCGGCGATGTCGCATTGTGATCGGTGTCGGATCGCCAGTTGGCGAACGGGCAGGTCACGGTCCTACCTCTAGCCGTTCGAGCGCTCGACATGCCCGCCACCTTCGGCACTGCCACCACCACCTTGGTTGAGAGCGAACCTTGGGAGCTATCTGCAGCTGACCTCAACGGCGACGGCAAGCTCGATCTCGTCGTGCCGAACACCGCCTCGAATAGCCTGTCGGTCCTCATCGGCAACGGCGATGGCAGCTTTCGGCCCGCCGTCAACTATCCGGTCAGCAGTAGCCCCATCTCTGGCGCGCTGGCCGACGTGACCGGCGACGGCAAGATCGACATCGTCGTGGGCATCAATGGCGCCCCAAGCTTGCTGGCAGGCAACGGCGACGGCACGTTCCAGGCCGCCGCGGGGATCGCCGGCGGCAACGCACTTCAGTCGTACTGGCTTCGCGCTGTCGACCTGAATGCTGACGGCAAGCTCGATCTTGCCTACACCAATTTTGGCCCCAACCAGCTCGTCGTTCAGTACGGCAACGGTGACGGCACCTTCGGGACCGGGGCTCTCTACTCCGTCGGCAACCTCCCCCGAGCCCCGGCAATCGGCGACTTCAACCATGACGGTAAGCTCGACATCGTCACCGCCAACAGCGGCGCTACCAGCGTCTCGGTTCTACTGGCCAACGCCGACGGCACCTACCAGAGTCAGGTGCCTTACCCCGTCGGCGCAAGTCCCTACTCGGTGGCGACAGGCGACTTCAACGGCGACGGCAACCTCGACCTCGTGACCGCGGCCCTCAACGCAAACAGCTACTCGGTGCTGCTGGGCCGCGGCGACGGCACATTTCAGCCTGCCCTCACCACGGCCGCCCAGGGTAACTCCAATGAGATCACGGTCGCCGATGTGGACGGCGACGGGAAGCTAGATCTCATCATCGCCAACAGCAGCGCCAATCAAGTTGGCATCGCCTACGGCCAGGGCGACGGCACCTTCTCCGCTTGGCAGACGCTCCCCACCGGTGGCGGCCCCTACACGGCCATTGCCGTCGATCTGAACGGCGACGGTCGCCTCGATCTCGCTGTCACGAACCGTGTCTCAGGCACGGTCACGACCTACATGCAATCGACTCCCCCAACGCTCTCGATCACGGGTGCCACGGTGGTGGAGGGCAACAGCGGCACCGCCGACGCCGCCTTCGTCGTCACCCGCAGCGACACCACCGGCTCGCCCACTGCCACCTACACCATCACCAACAGCACCACCGACGGCGCCGACTTTGGTCCGGGCTTCCAGGCTACCGGCACCGTCACCTTCGCCGCCGGCGCCACCACTGCCACCATCAACGTGCCGATCCGGGGAGACACTCTCTACGAGGCCAGCGAGACCTTCACGGTCGCTCTTTCTAACCCGCAGGGCGCCACCATCTCCGGCACCGGCCAAGCAACTGGCACGATCACCAACGACGATGCGCCCCCCACTGTGACGCTCAGCGGCGGGACCAGCATCGCCGAGGGCAACAGCGGCACGACGGTGGTGCCGATCACCGCCACACTCAGCGCAGTCAGCGGCCTTGCCACCACCGTCACCCTCGCGTTCGGCGGTACGGCCACGCAGGGCACGGACTACACCGTCTCCAGCACCACCATCACTATCCCTGCCGGTTCGTTGAGTGGCTCGGTCAACGTCAACGTCCTGGGCGACACCGCCGTCGAGCCCAACGGGACCGCCACCGTCACCATCGCGACCGCCACGAACGCGACCCCCGCCGGCGCGGCGCAAACCGTCACGATCCAGAACGACGACGTCTCCTACGCGATCACCGCCTCGGCCGCCGCGGTCGCCGAGGGCAGCAGCGGCGCGGGCAACGCGGTCACCTACACCGTCACCCGAACCGGCGACATGACCCAGGCTGGGGTCGCCACCGTCAGGCTCAGCGGCGAGGCCACCCGAGGCGACGACTACAGCACCACCCTGCCCGCCAACGGCCAGATCAACTTCGTGGCCGGCGACGCCAGCAAAACCTTTACGGTCACGACCGTACCCGACACCACAGTCGAACCCAACGAACGGGTGATCGCCACGATCACCGGCGTGAGCGGTCAAGGCGGGGCCACGATCGGGACACCGGCGAGCGCGACCACCACGATCACCAACGACGATCAGTACGGTGTCTCGATCACCGCCACCGACGCGAGCAAACTGGAGGGCAACACCGGCACTACGCCCTTCACCTTCACCGTGTCGCGCACCGGCGGAACGGCGGACGCGATCACGCTCGCCTACGCCGTGACCGGCTCGGGCGCGAGCGCGGCGGATGCGGCCGATTTCGGCGGGACGTTGCCGAGCGGTACCGTGACGATCGCTGCCGGGCAGGCCTCGACGACACTGATGATCAACGTGACCGGGGACGGGCTGGTGGAGGCCGATGATGGTTTCACCGTCACGCTGTCGAATGCGACGGCGAACGCCACGATTGTGCAATCCACGGCAATCGGCACCATCCGCAACGACGATCAGCCGCCGTACACTCCGCCGACCGCCCCGACCGCGGTGGCCGACACGGGCAGCGTGACGCTCGGCACGGCGCTGACGAAGGCCGCCCCCGGCGTGCTCGCCAACGACAGCGGCGCAGGTGCCACGCTCACCGTCACCGCGGTCAACGGGCAGGCGGCCAACGTCGGCAAAGCGCTGGCCGGGGCCTACGGCAACCTCACGCTGAACGCGGACGGCTCGTACTCCTACGCCCCCGACTTCGCAAAGGCGGTGTTCACGGGCTCGGTGGTCGATCACTTCACCTACACCGACACCGCCAACGGGCAGACTGCCACGACCTCGCTCGACATCGCCGTGGCCCCGCCATCGGCCGCCACGCTGGCGCTGTTCGGTACGGTGGTGACGAACCCGGCGTCGCAGACCGGCGGCATCTACGGGCTGTACACCGCCCTCCTCAACCGTGTGCCCGACGCGCTCGGGCTGGAGGGCTTCTCGGCCGCGATCCAGGCCGGCTCGGACCTCACGACTGTGGCAAGCGCCCTCCTCGGCTCGGCCGAGCGCGGCGGCACGGTCTCCGACCCGACCACCTACGTGCAGGGCCTCTACGCCAACGCCCTGCACCGGACCGCGGACGCGGGTGGGCTGAACTTCTTCGTGAACGAGCTCAACGCGGGCGTCAGCCAAGCCACGGTGGCGGTGCAGATCGCCACGAGCAGCGAGGCGCAGAGCCTCAACACGCCGGCCTTCCAGAGGGGCGTGTTCGTCACGGACGCCATCGATGCGGGGGTCGCACGACTGTACTACGGGCTCCTGAACCGCTCGCCGGACGCGGGCGGTCTCGGCAGCTTCGAGGGGTTGGTGAAGCAGGCGGCGGCCAGCGGTGCAGCTGCCGGCGCGATCCAGGGGCTCGCCACGGTCGCCAACGTCATGCTGGGTTCGCCTGAGTTCGCCGCGACGCATGCCGGGCAGACGAGCGCGGCCTACGTGGACAGCCTGTACGTTGGTGCGCTCGGGCGGCACGCGGATGCGGCGGGGGCGAGCTACTTCGGGGCGGAGCTGGCGCAGGGCGTGAGCCGGGCGACGGTGGCCCTGCAGATCGTCGAGAGCGCGGAGGCGCAAGTTCACCTCGTCGGCGTCATCGAGCAGGGCTTCCAGCTTACGGCGTAGTCCCACCCAAGAGATCGACCTCAGCCCGCCCCGGTCCGCCGTGGCGGGCTTTTCTTTGTCCGCCGTCTGGGCTGGTCGGTGGCGGCTTCGTCCCGCGCCTCCGCCTCGGCTGCAAGCCTCCGGATCACGTTGCCCAGCCGCGCCAGCATCGGCTGGCGCACGCGGTAGGTCGGCGCGTCGTAGTCCGAGCGCCACGCGGCCAGGGCCTCCTCCAGCGTGCGACCGTGGAGATACCCGGCGGCCAGCACGTGTCGCCCCTCGTCCGGCTCTCCCACCGCGCGCTCAGCCCTGGAGCGCCTCTGCGAAGTCGTCCGGCACCTCGCCGAACTGGCCGAGGATGGTCGCGCTCTCCAGCTCGCCCGTCTCATCGTCGGCCACGATTTTGAGTGCGGCCGTACCGGGCATGCGGCCCGCCATCGACTCGGCCTTTTTCAGCGCCCCGCTTTCGGTCGAGGCGAGTTCCGGCCGGTCGGGCTTGAGTCGCTTCCGGTGGATGCTGAAGGTCTGCACCATGAAGCTCGTCTTCAGGGCCATGCTCTGATCCTCTCTCAGGCCGCCTGCAGCGTCGGCGCGGTTGCGTCGGTGAAGGGCAGCGTCAGTACGTGGCGGCCAGAGGCGTCGTGCACGTCGACGATCCAAGCTGACCAGTCGAGGCGGCCGGCGACCTGATCCATGATCGCGTGTGCAGCCCGTGCCGCCTCCGCAAGCAGGTTGTCGCGCGTCCGGAGATACCGGCCACGATGATCGAGCACCGCGTGCGTGCCGTCGGTGCAGTGGAATCGGTAAGTGCCCGCCCGCATGTGCAAACCTGCCCTTCATCCACAGCGCCCCACAGGCGGCGCAAATCGCCGTCTAGGCCGGATTGAACCGGACCGGGCGCCCGTGTTTGTTCTCTCTATGTTCTAGAAGGGGGAGTCGTGCCAATGCACGCGCAGGCTGTGGATGACCGGGCGTCTGAGGGCGAGCGGATCGCCGCGGCTTACGCGAGTGCGGCCGAGGGCGACACCTGGGCGGCGCTCGTCCAGGCGGTCTCTGACGCGCTCACCGACCTTGCCGAGGCCGAGCGCCGTTCCTTGCGCCGCGAGCGACTGATCTCGCACGGCTACGTGCGCGGCGCTCTCGCAGCGGAGGAGCGTGCGTGAACCTCCACCGCATTCACGCCCTGCCGGAGCATGGGGTCGCGACGGTGCGCGTGCCGCTCGTCGGCCAGACGCTTTGTGCGGGTTTTCCGTCGCCGGCCGACGACTTCCTGGAGGACGCGCTCGACCTGCCCCGCTGGCTCGTGCCGAACCCGCCCGCAACCTTCCTGTGGCAGATCAGCGGGGAATCAATGCGCGGCGCCGGCATCTTCGACCGCGACCTCGCCTGTGTCGATCGCAGCCTGAAGGCGGGGCACGACAGCGTGGTGGTCGCGGTGGTCGCCGGGCAGATGTCGATCAAGCGGCTCGTCATCGAGGGCAACCGCGCGCGCCTCGCCTTTGACAACCCGGACCTGCCCGCCTTCGCGGTCGAGGATCTCGAGGAGGCTGCGATCTGGGGCGTGGTGCGCTTCACGATCCGCTGGCACCTCGTGCGCGGGCGGCTCGGCCGATGAGCCGAGCGCTGGCGCTGATCGACGGCCACTCGTTCTACTGCTCGTGCGAGCGCGTGTTCGACCCGAAGCTCGCGGGCGTGCCCGTCATCGTGCTCTCCAACAACGACGGCTGCGCCATCGCACGCACCGCCGAGGCCAAGGCGCTCGGCATCCGCATGGGCGACCCCTTCTTCAAGACCCGGGAGATGTGCCGGGCCCAAGGCGTGCGGGTGTTCTCCTCGAACTACACCCTCTACGGCGACATGAGCGCACGCACGAATGCGGTCTACCGGGACTTCTCGCCTCGGGTCGAGATCTACTCCATCGACGAGAGCTTCCTCGACCTCTCGGGCGTGCGGGCGGACCGGCGCGTCGAACTCGCCCGGGACCTGCGCGCGACGGTCCGCGCCTGGACCGGCATTCCGACCTGCGTGGGCATCGGCCCGACCAAGACGCTCGCCAAGCTCGCCAACCACATCGCGAAGACGGTGCCGGACCTGCAGGGCGTCTGCGATCTGACCGACCCGGTGGCCTACGATCACTGGCTCTGCCGGATCGGCGTCGAGGAGGTCTGGGGCATCGGCCGAGCCTCGCTGGTGAAGCTGCAGGCGCTCGGCGTCGTGGAGTTGGAGTTGACCCGTTTTGGTGGAGCGGTGGAACGCTTGCGGATCAGGGGTTAGCGAGCATCTCCTGTTCGTAGCGGATGGGTGAGCGATAACCGAGCGCGGAGTGCAGGCGCACGGGATTGTAGAAGCCCTCGATGAAGGTGAACACGGCCATGCGGGCCTGTGCCTGAGAGGCGAAGCGCCGGCGGTCGAGCAACTCGCACTCCAGGGTCGCGAAGAAGCTCTCGCACATTGCGTTGTCGTAGGCGTCGCCCACCGAGCCCATAGAGGGCCGCACGCCCGCTTCGCGGCCGCGACCGCCGAAGGCCAGCGACGTGTATTGCGATCCCTGGTCGGAGTGGTGGATCACATCGCGCGGCCGGCGCTGCGTGATAGCCATCTCCAGTGCGTCGAGCACGAGTTCGGTCCGCAGGTGGCTGGCCATCGACCAGCCCACGACGCGCCGGCTCCAGGCGTCGACCACCACGGCGAGATAGAGGAAGCTCGCGCTAGTCGGCACGAAGGTAATGTCACCTACCCAAAGCTGGTTGGGGGCCTCGGCAGAGAAGTTGCGGTCCACGAGATCGGGCGCGGGGCGAGCCTCCCGGTCGCGTCGAGTGGTCACGACGCCTCCGCGCCGGCGGCTGACGCCGACAAGGCCCGCCTCGCGCATCAGCCGCGCAATGCGCTTGCGTCCGTGTCGTGCGCCCTGTGCTGCCAGCGTAGCGTGCACGCGCGGCGCACCGTAAATTTCGCCCGACCCAGCGTGAGCGATGCGGATCTGCTTCAACAACGCGGCATCCGCAACGGCACGGACGGAGGGCGCGCGCTGCCGCCAAGCGTGATAGCCGGCCTCCGACACGCCGAGCACGCGTGCCATGGTCGCAATGGGGAAGACGGCCTGGTTCGCGCTCATGAACTGGAAGAGCCCGACGGCACCGCGCCGCTCTCCCGTGCGAACCAGGCCGCGGCTTTTGAGAGGATGTCGCGCTCCAACCGAAGCTGCCGCACCTCGCGGCGTAGACGGGCCAGTTCCTCCCGCTCGGCGAGCGTCAGGACGTCACTTTTGGAGGCGCCACGGCTCTCACCGCGGTCGGCTTGAGCGACCCAGTTGCGGATGGCCTGGGCAGAGGGCTCGAACTCGCGGGCGAGATCAGCCGGGTCGCGTCCGGCGCGTACCAATTCGACCATCTGGCGGCGGAACTCGGGGGCGTAGGGCGGGCGTGTATGAGGCATGGAGCGCACCTCGTGCGAAAAGTCTGAAAGGCTCCACCAGACCGGGTCAACTCCAGGCTCTACCAGGGTGTCGCGCCAGAGCGTTGCTGCCAAGCCGGGGAACTTGGCCAGCACCGCGCGCATGGGTGCATGGGGAATGAAGGCGACCACTGCCTGACCAACGGTGGCAAGGCCATGATCCACGACCGACAAGTGCACGCTCTGCATGTCGGGGAGGTCGCCTGACACGTGGAAGGCGGTGATCTGGCGCCGGCCCTGACTGAGAAGCTTGTAGCGGCAGACCCAACCTTCCAGGATCAGACTGCACTGGGACGGCCGATCACCGTCGCGCACGATGTCATGATGTGGGCCGAGCGTCCGCACCTTGGCAGGCAGGCTCAGGATGGCTTGGTGCTCATCCAACGAAAGAGGCGTGATGCTCTCCAGCTTGCGGACAAGGGGCTCCAGCAAGTGGTTGCCTGGAGAGGAAACGAGAGCTTCCCCCTGCTTGCGGGCGCACACTCCTCCGATCGCCCGCGCGAAAGCCGGCGCGGCGAGTGGCATGCGCCCTGACCCATGTTCATCCCCCACAATGATTTAGGTTGGGCCCGGTTCCATGGGGCGCAATCTTCGGTTGCAACCAGGACGGTGCCAAACACGTCCGCTTCAGGCCAGTGAGTGCTGTTGAGGCGCTCCATGCTCGGAGGCGTGCTCAAGATGGTCGGTCGAGGCCAGCCGGTCAGGGCAGCACCACGAGCTTCACGACCTGCTCGTTGCTCTCAATCATGTGAGCCTCAGCGCAATCGCCGTTGCGATTTGGCTCATGAAAGAGCCCGCCTCGGCCATTCGCCGGGCGGGCTAAAGTGTGCGGGCTATGTGATTAGGCGGCCTTCACGCCATCCAGGAAGATGGAGACCTCGCGGGTCAGCCCTTCCGAGTGCCGGGCAAGCTCCTGCGCCGCGCTCAGAACCTGCGCGGCCGCCGCGCTCGTCTGGCCGGCGCCCGCCTGCACCGATCCGATGTTGCGGGTCACCAACTCCGTGCCTTGCGCCGCCTGCTGTACGTTGCGCGTGATCTCCTGCGTGGCCGCTCCCTGCTCCTCCATGGCCGCCGCGATGCTCGCCGCGTAGGTGGACATCTCGCCGATCACCCGACTGATCTGCTGAATGTCGGCGACCGCCTCATGCGTCGCCGCCTGGATCTCCGCGATGCGCTCACCGATCTCGCCCGTCGCCCGGGAGGTCTGGCCCGCCAACTCCTTGACCTCTGTGGCCACGACCGCGAAGCCACGGCCCGCCTCTCCGGCACGCGCCGCCTCGATAGTGGCGTTCAGCGCGAGCAGGTTGGTCTGGCCTGCGATCTGCGAGATCAGGGACACCGCTGTGGTGATGCGCTCGGCCGTGCCGGCAAGTCTCTGCACCGTCGCGTCGGTCTGACGCGCGGTCTCCACGGCGCGGCCGGCGATCTGCGCCGACTGGCTGACCTGCTGGACGATCTCAGTCACCGACGCCGACATCTCCTCGCTGGCGGCCGCCACGGTCTGCACGTTGGCCGAGGTCTGCTGAGCCGCACCCGCTACGGTCACGCTCTGCTGGCTCGTCTCGTTGGCGGTCGCGGTCATGGAGCGGGCGGTCGCCTCCATCTCGGTTGCCGCACCGGCCAGGCCTTGCGTCAGCACCGAGACGCCGCGCTCGAAGCTTTTGGTGAGGTCATCGAGCAAGTTGGCACGCCGCATCTTGGCTTGGTTCTCGGCCTCCTGAGCCGCAGCCATTTCGCGCGCCCGGATGGCGTTGTCCTTGAACACCTGAAGCGAGCGGGCCAGCAAGCCGACCTCGTCGCGGCGGTCGGTGCCGATGACCGCCACCCCCAGATCACCGTCGGCCAAGCGGCCCATGGCCGTCGTCATCGCGGTGAGGGGCCGCGTGACACCGAAGGTCGCGATGGCTGCGAGCAAGGCCGTGGCCGCGATGAGACCTGCCGCTGCAACAGCTGTGAGAGTGGCGGCCGCTGATGCGGCGATCTCAGATGCGCGCTCCTTGGCAGCCTTCAGATCACGCATGTTGGCTGCAATACGCGTGTTAACCTCGGCGATCAGCTTGAGCCGAACATCGCGGCTCTGGCTGCCCGAGATCTTGGCTGCTGTATTCTTGTCGCCTCTCATGCCATAGCTGATGCCGTTCTCGACCGATGCTAGATAATCGACGAGTAGGCGCTTGATATCTTCGTTGACCACCCGGCGCTCCGGCGAAACGGCGAGAGCAATCAGCTCGTCGGCTGTTGCGAGTGCTTTCTGCCTGTCCTCTTTGAACTGATTGAACTGTTTTGTGAGGACGCCTGGGTCGGTCTCGATGATGATGTTTTTATCGCGGATGGTGGTTTCGTCCACAGCAAAGGCAAGCTGCTGAATTTTGATGGTGCGCGCTGCGCTGACCTCAACGATGTCATGCGTGTTCTGGTCCAGCGTACCGAGACTACCTCGAGCCAGAAGGACCATTCCCACCGCGACCGCGATGAGTATGGCGGCCGGGATCGCTAATTTAACTGTGAGGCGGAGGTTGTTCAGGTAGCGCATCTGGCACACGGCAGGGGAACTTGCTTGGACGTCGCTGCGGCCCCATCGCAGCTGACGTACCTCTTTTCCGACCTCAACCTTACCGGCAACTTAAACATGAGGCTGGCAAGGATATTCCACCCCTGCGTGTGCAGCGTGTCAGATGTCTCTCAGGGTCGGCGCAAAACCATGTTGCCTAAGCTTGGCTAGTTAAGCCCTGAGCGAGTTTGGAGAACATCAAGCGAAGGTCTGTGCCGCATTGCGGGCTGATGCAAATTGTCGTTCCACGCTCGCTGAGCAGCTGCTTCCCAGTTCCATCCGGTCCTTCGGCGCCCACGTTTCGAACGCCCGCTCAGGGTCAGGAGCGGCGGTTCCAGCCTGCTGGCTCCAGATCGAAGTGCCACCGGATCAGCCCCTGAACGCCCAGATCGGGATGCCGCGCAGCCGCGGATGCGGGTTGCCGACTTGGGTCCGGTAGTAGGTCAGGTTCCCGTACCGGACCGTCTGCGCGTCGGTCGCCTCGACCTGCCGACCGGTGAGCACCAGCGCGCCGCAATAGTCCGCGCGGCCCGTGCCGATCACCGGATGGATCGCGAACCGCTCGAGATCCGTCCAACCTAGGTCCACCGCCTGGGCGCCGAAGCGATTGAGGAAGTCGAGGTTCGCGGCGTGCGTCTTCTGCCACGGCTCGCCGTAGAGGCCGGGGCACGGGCTCTTCGCCGGGCTCAGGCTCTCGACACCGGAGCGCCCGGTGTAGAGGTCGGAGGTCGGGACGGAGGCAAGGTGCGCAGACATTCCGCCCCTCTGCCGCCTCGATCTTGCGCAGGCGTTACCTCGCGGACTGGCGCGAGCCGGGCGAGCGACCGTGGCGCTACAGCAAGGCCGGCTTCATCATGACCGACTTAATGCGACTTGGTTTATCCATGCAAGCAGTACTCGTAAGCTGCTTCTGCAATGGATTTCGCCAGAATATTTCGACGCTCAGATCCGGACAAGGTCGCTTCCTCGTCCCGATTCATTATTATACTCGCCTCTACTAACACGTCGGGGCTATGGGCCATCTTGAGGACAGCAAGGTTGTCATACCTAAAAATCCCGAAATCTGCGCAGATAAACTGTCTATTCTCGCCGGAAATTGGTTCGGCATGATGCTTTGAAAATGGAAGACCGTGAGACAGAAATCTACCTGCGATTTTCTCTGCCAGAGCAATACAGGGCTACGATCATCGCCGCTGCCGACGGGAACGCAGGGCGCGGAGCATCACCCCGCGGATCGCACGGCGTGGCATCGAGAGCCATGAACGGCTGGGCCGCTACCGCTGGATCGTGGAGCGCACCCTAGCTTGGGTTGTCCGCTTCCTCCGCCTCGCCATCCGCTACGAGCGCCGTGCGGATCTCCATCTCACCTTCACCATCCTCGCCAGCGCCCTCGTTTGCCAAGCTCAGGCCAAAACGGTTTTGTCCCTGGCTCTAAGGTGGTTTTGTCCCTAGCGCTTACATGCTTGGGTGCGCAAGGATTGGTGTCCAAACGCGCGCCGGTCCGGCTTGTTCAGCGATGTGCTGCCCTCGGCTATGGCTGAGACGGCCAACGTATAGCGAAGCCGTAAACCCTAGCAACAGCACCAATCCGATCGTCACAACGTCTGCGTGCCGACGTGCGATGTAGATGCCGATACAGCCAAGCGAAAAGCCGGCTACTAGCAATATCCCGATGGAAAGGCTGATCGGCATAGAAGTCGCCTACCCGCTCAAGCTCGAGAAACCCGTCCTTCCTCGGAGGAGTTTCCCGCTTTAATCTCTGAAGACGAACGTTAGCAGCGGCCAGGTTAATCCCGACCTATTAGACTTCTGTCCCCCGCGACCTCCCGAACGGTCCTCGCATGGCCTTGGCTGTACGAGATCATGCGAGAACGCCACATCCAAGCGTTTATATTCCAACATCCGCAAGAGAGAACACGCCGATTCAAATGCTGGCGGACAGGCTTGCGTTGTCGTTTAAAAAGCTCCCGGTTCTTGCCCTTTAAGAATGCGGTCTAATCCAACGCAAAAATTTATATTTATTTGGAGATATAGGCAATGGTGTTGCATTTTTTACTTAACGTCAATGATAATTCGATTTATTAAATAAAGTCTGCGATCCAGCGATCGAAGGATGGCTAAGGTGATGAGTGAAGGAAGGGTTTAGAGGCATGCCTCCAAACCCTTCCCACCGTGGTTGCTCTATCGTTGGCTCAAGCCGCTAGGCCACCGCGATCTTTGCATCGGCCGTGACACTCGTATCAGCCTGAGCATTCGCAACGACCCGCTTGCGCCACGGCTTCAACACCCCAATCGCCAGAACCGAGGCCAGGATGTTGGCTCCAGCAGCAGCCAAGAACACGCCGTCCCAGCTCCCCGTGCTCTGTTGAAGATAATTGGCAATCGGCACCAAAAGCGCCGCGGTTCCCTTGGCCGTGTAGAGCAGCCCAGCGTTGGTAGCAGCGAACTTGGAGCCGAACGTGTCCGTGCAGGTCGAGGGGAAGAGCGAGTAGATCTCGCCCCATGCGAAGAACACGAAGCCCGACAGGAGAACGAACCACAGCGGATCATGGCCCCAGAGGTACAGCATGTAGATGCCGAAACCTTCCATGGCGAACGCGATGAACATCGTGTTCTCACGCCCGATCTTGTCCGAGACCCAGCCGAAGAAGGGTCGAGTCAGCCCGTTCAGCACTCGGTCGATTGTGGCCGCAAAGGTGATGGCCACCATCGTCACGCCAAGCAGAGTCACTGGCACCTTGTCGACGCCAATGTCAGCTGCGATCGGCTTCAGGTTGGCCGTGATCATCAACCCACCGGCGCCAACGATGACGAACATAAAGTACATCAGCCAGAAAATCGGCTGCCGCACCACCTCGGGGGGGGTGTAGTTACGCCGCGACTGGATGTTGGCCGAGTTGGCGATAACCTCAGGGACCTGCCCCTTGCGCGGGGCGGCAAGGAAAAAGGCCAGTGCGGCCACGATCACACCCTGGCCGATGCCGAAGTTGAGGAAGGCAGCCTGGAAGCCCTTGTCGGCGATCATCCACTGGATGGGCGCGACAGTGAGGGCAGATCCGGCCCCAAAGCCCGCAGCGGTGATACCGGCGGCGAGACCACGCTTGTCAGGAAACCACTTCAGCGCATTGCCAACGCAAGTGCCATAGACGGCGCCTGCGCCGAGGCCGGCGATGACTTGGCCGAGATAGAAAAAGTTCAGGGTTGAGGCGTAGGCGTTGATCACCCAGCCCAAGCCGCAAAGCACGCCGCCGAAGAGGACGACGATCTTTGGACCGTACTTATCGACGAACCAACCCTCGACTGGAACGAGCCAAGTCTCGAACAGCACAAAGAGGGTGAAGGCCCACTGGATGGCAGCACGGTCAAACCCAAACGTTTTTTGGATCTCTGGAACGAAGAAGGTCCAACCATACTGTAGATTGGCGATCATAACCATACAGATGACGCCGACGACAAGCTGCATCCAGCGATAGCTGTCCGATACCTTCTTCGGCTGCAACAATTCTTGCGTTGACATAGACATCTCCTCACCTCTGTTATTTATATGCTTTCTCGAATTCGCGAGCGCGCTATTGAGGCGTTGCGGACAAACAGCATGCGTTCGCACTAAGCTTTCGCCCGGTACGGGATAAATCAAAGTAAAGTTGACCGTCCGACGGCCAGAAAGACTGTCCGGGCACCGGCAATCGAGAACAGCATGGCACGCGATGCTCTAGCCGAGCTGCTGCCGAAGCTAGCCTCGGCCCTTACTTATATATTGTATACCAGGATCACCCGGACTGAGGCCTTCGTCAAGGGCGTCGTGCATTTTTTTGCATCTGGGAGGGATTAAATGTGAGAGAAGCGGGGTGGGGCAGGATGGCCGCCGAGAGGGCGCCTTACTCTCAGCACTATGATGCCGCTTCGATCGCGCTACTGGCGTCCACAGGATCGCTGCCAATCCCGCGTTCAATGATAATATTCCCCGAAAAGTGGTTCGAGCGGTGCACCTATCCGACGTCTGCGCCTTGCCATCCGCTACGAGCGGCGAACTTGCCTTCACTACGCATGCTTGCGCCCTCATCTGCCACACTCAGGCAAAACAGTTTTGTCCCTGGCCCTAAAGACTTTTCAGAACGGGCTGGGAGAGAAGCGGCCCTTTTTGATCATGAGGCAGCCTAGCATCGGCGGGAATTGGCGCTTCCGCCTAGGGGAGGCCAGGACCTCGCCGCTCACGGGTAGCCCCACGATCGGGCGATTCGAGCGAACGCTGCATAGCGCTCCGTCCCCGGCCCGCCGGATAGGGCCGAGAACGACGTGCCGATCTGATGCCGACTTCGGCGAGCGGAACGGTGACGGCTTTCGGCCGGCTCGGGCTTCCGATGCCCGGCACCCACGGATGCGCTAGGTAGGCCGCGACCGTGCAGGTTGTGCCGTCAATGGCGGCGACCGTGCCCGTGGTGCTGAAGCAGCCTGGCTCGAATCGCTGGGGCTCACGCGCGTAGACGTCAACGCCTGCCTCGATCCGCGGCATCAGCCCCTCCCCCGGGGTCATTGAGGCGTTGTCGGCGTACCAGCCGCACGCCCGAGCGAGCCGGCGGCGCATCACGGTGGGATCCTCGCCGTAGCGCTGCTCGCGCACGAAGGCGTGCACGTTCGGGTAGCGCCGCCAGTTCGCCTCGTGGTGCCAGAAGTCCCGCGGCACCTCCGCGTTGTGGTCGGCCAGATCGACGTCGCAGAACTGGACCGTCCGGCCGGGCGGGCCGAACTTGCTGTCGTCGAGCGTCACGGGATATCGGGCCGCGTCCCACGCGCCGATCGCCACGACGGTGAGCGTGCCGACGAAGGTCGGGGACGGGTGCAGAGCGAGCCCCACGTATAACACGCGCTGCCTGACCCGCACGTAGGCTCACGAGGCGGCATGAAGGCCGGAATAGCGATGCGGGCGGCGGGCACGGCCGCCAGTAGAGTAGGCCGAGGAATGATCGACGCGAGACGATCATTGGGCGCACCAAAAGGCACTCAACCCGGTAACAGACCCGAGCAAAATCAATGACATCACCCCGACTGAAAATCGCAGTGTCGGTGGTTCGATTCCGCCCCTGGGCACCATCTTCTTCCTAAGCCATCCATAGCCTCAGCGTTATCGCCCAGGTCTCCACGCCCCACATAGGCGTGCCATTGAGCTTAGAGATCGCCTTATAGATCATCTCATCCGATCGAATGCCGGGTGCCGTGCTGGTCTGGCCGGCCAACTTGGTCGCTCGTGCGTGCGCGGGTCGATCATCGGTGCGCGAGGCAGTTGACCTGACCGGCTGGGTTTGGACCGGGCTGATTGTGAGGATCAGCCAGGACCGATGGGGTCGGAGATGCGGCGAGGACAGAAGACGAAGGCGGAGCAGGTCGTGCTGACGCTGCGCCAGATCGAGGTGCAGACAGCCCAGGGCAAGGATTTGGCGCTCGCTAAGCGAAGGAGGCGGAGATCTCCGAGCAGAGCTATCAGCGCTGGCGCAAGGGGTCCGGCGGCCTGACGTCGATCACGCGCGGAAGGTGAAGGATCTGGAGCGCGAGAGCGCGCGGCTGCGGCGGCTTGTAGCCGACTATCCCCGGAGAAGCAGGTGCTGGTGGGCATCGCCTCGGGAACCTTGGTTCGCCCCAGAGCGACGCCCGCAGGCGGTTGCTGGCATCCAGGAGAAGCACGGCCGCGTCACCGCACTGCGGCAGGCAACCTACGGGCTACCGCCCTCGGCCGAAGCCTCGTCTCGCCCGAGGCGCCGCTTGCTGTTTACGACGCCGCATGCGCCCGTTACGAGCGCTGAATACGCGACGCCACGGCGGTTGCCAGCGCGACTGTCACGATGGCCAAGACGGTCGTGATGGCGGCGAAAGCGGCGGCTCCGAAGGTCCGCGGCACCGCCTACGACTTGGCCGGAGGATCAGCCTGCTGTGTCACTCGGTGCCAACACGCATCTTCGACAAGGGCTTCGGGAAGCAGATACGGCCCTCGTGACGACCGGGTCCTAGCGGGTCATGTTCCGGCCACCCGAACTCGGCGGTAGACCATTCCCCTAGGAACAGATCAAGGAAACAGCCGGCACAGCTCAAGCGGTGCAATTCGCTACCCGATCCCCCGGTAGATGGGAAAATTTTCGCTGAGGCGTGCAGGGTACGCGCGAACGAACGCGCTCGGGTGTTTTTATCACAAAGATTAACCACTTAGGATCAATATGTATGCTTTTTAAAGCAATCATCTGTATTTGATTTCTCGCCTGCGGCCGACGCGGAATTGCTGCTACACATCCGAAGGCGATAATTTCCGATATGCAAAAAATTCGGCAGCGTCAGTAAGCCCTCTTGTCTCAGTAAAGTGACCATGCACCTCACTCGGAGCGAACCGGAAAGGCTGCCGATCGACGTGTTCGCATAAGCCCTGACGCATCGTCGGACCAAGGGCTCCCGTTCAACATCGAAGATCGATCACCGCTCTCTCTGTTTTTCCCTCCCCGCTTTTGCCCGCTGCCAGTCCTGCTCAAGTGTGAAGCCTCGCCTTCTGCATAGAAGTCCCCTTCTAGCCGCGCAAACAGACTGAGCGCGGGGCCGATCAATAGATCATCGCAGCCATCTGGCATGTATAGATCGGATGTTGGCGTCGGTGCGATTATCCTTACAAAATTGGGCTGCGCACCTGGGTCTGCACACACTTTGATGCCCACCAAGCGCCGGAACATGTAGGGATAGGCGCACACGACGCATTGCTTTTACCACCTCTGTCGAATTAAACAGTCTTTCATTCAAATATTCCTGACCGATCTTCCCGGTTGCATGAGGCTTTGATATTAATTCTATTGCAGTATCGCCCCAATTGACAGTAAATTTCTGGATATCAATCAGCTCAGGAGATCACTTATACGATAGATCAGCTACAATTGATCATCCGGAGATTGCCAAATATCCGCTCATGGAGTGACCATTTGCTGGCTTTTTGTTGGCTTTGGTGGCTGGCTCGATGGATGCCTGGACCCTGTTCAGCGCCCAGACATTCGCAACGGGACAATCCGGTGACGTCGTGCAGAGCGGATACCGCCTCGTGCAGCGTGATTGGCAGGCCTTTTCCTTCTCTGCCCTATGAGTGCTCGCCTTCGGTATCGGCTCCGCCGTCTGCGGCTTGTTGATGACCAGCATGCTACGAATTGGCAAAGTATTCAACCCGGCCATTCTACTCGCAATCTGCGTCATGCTGATCGGCCTCGGACTTATCGCGCGGTCCGGCATTCTAGAGCTACAATACATCGCATACGGAATTAGCTTCATTGCGGGCGTCCAGAGAGACGCATTCCACAAAGTTCGCGGCATGCTGTTCGGCGCTGTGGCGGTTACGTCCGTAGTTCAGATAGCATTCAATTTCGTTGCGCAGTCTCTATTTTCAACGACTGGCCCAAAAGGCAAGTTGAACATGAGTTGGGCAGCCATTTTCTTCCTCACTCTCCTCAGCTTCGCGGGATGCGGAGACATCGGATACGTGAGCGACCAGCAGTTCGCCGGCGCCGCAATTTTCATGCCCACAGCATTCGCGCTTGTCATCGGCCTGATTGCTTTAGGTGAACCCAGAAAACTGGATCCTGGTCCGACATCCGGAAGTCTTATTGCCTGATCGAACTTGGAATGATTCAGGTTGCGACATTTCTATCGTTTGGAGGAAAACATGGCTGATTCGAAGCAACCGATCCGCGGCAACAAAGGGGCCACCACCGTAGGGCCTTGCAATCCCGCGATCGAGACGCAGAATCCCGACCTCTTCATCCCGCCGGAATCCGATCAAGGCGGCATCCCGAACCTCAAGCTTACCTTTGCCATGGCTCATCTCCGCCTTGAGGACGGCGGCTGAGCCAGTGAGCTGACTCAGCGCGGGATGGGCACACTGAAAGACCTCGCGATCGTGAATATGCCGCTTCCCCCTGGAGACGTACGGGAATTGCACTGGCCCAAGGAAACCGAATGGGCCTATATTCTACAGGACAAGGTACGCTTCTACTTGGTGTATCTTGGGCGCAACACCCTGATTGAGGACTTGGAGGCGGCAGACTTATGGATCGCGCCGTCTGTCACTCATCACGCCATTCAGGGACTGGAAGAGGGCACCGAATTCTTGCTCACCTTCAACGACGGCAACTTCTCCGAGAACGAGACTTTTCTCGTCACGGAACTGTTCGGTCATGATCCTATCGATGTGCTGTCACGCAATTTTGGGGTGCCGAAGGAATCGCTCGAAGGCATACCAGATCACGAGAAGTACATCTTCACACTCCCGGTTCCGCCACCCATCGATGAGGTGCGACGTGGTCTGGGCAGCGCCTCATTTACGGACAAGTATGTCTTCCGCGCCTCTCAGACCCAGCCGATTCACTAACCGGGCGGCGCGGGCACCGTCGCCGACTCGTCGAACTTCAAGGTCACCAATCTCGCTGCCCTCTTCGTCGACCTTGAGCCAGGCGGCATGAGAGAGATTCATGGGCACCCCGAAGCAGATTTCGGCGAGCAGCATCTCCGGGGCAATCCGAGCGCGAGCCACAAGCAGGACCGGACAAGCCATCTCGGCCGATGCATGCCCAACTGATCCATGACCATTCTTTCAGGAGCACTCAGGTACGCCGCCGAAACCATAGCCCTATATGGTTCCAGCATGCGCATCCAGAGGAGTGGATGCCTACGACCCGGAACTCAAGCCAGGGCCTTTGTAATGATCTCTCTCTGCACTGCTGGAAGCAGAATCTTGGCCGGTATGATTGCTCTATCGGCTTTTGTTCCCGGATCGCTTTACGCCAATCAAGTTCAATCGCGCATTTGCCGGCCGACGTTGGCGGAGTTCAAGACGCTCGAGATGGGCATGAGCTACGAAGAAGTGGCTGCGCAACTCGGCTGCAAAGGCCGCAGGATCTCGCACATCGAGATCGGCCGGAACCGGCGCGCGACCTATTCGTGGCAGGGCCGCGGCTCGTACGGTGCGAACCTCAACGCAACGTTCCGGAACAACCGCTTGACCGACCTGTCGCAACTCGGCCTCCGCTGACCGGTCGGGCGCGGGAGAGGTCTGCCGCGCCAGACAGGCCCATCATTCGCCTGCTGCCAGGGACGCCGAGGCCTTCGGGTTCTCCTGCCTCCTCCGGCCGCGCGCCGCCCATCGCTCGATGGCGATGTAGAACAGCGGGGTGATGAACAGGGTGATCAGCGTGGCGGCGAGCATGCCGCCGATCACCACGGTGCCCATCGAGATGCGGGCGTTGGCGCCCGCGCCCGAGGCGATGGCGAGCGGCACCACGCCCAGGATGAAGGCGAAGGAGGTCATCAGGATCGGGCGCATGCGCAGGCGTGCCCCGTCCATGGCAGCCGCGACGAGATCCTCGCCCGCCTTCCGCTTCTCCTCCGCGAAGGTGACCAGCAGGATCGCGTTCTTGGCGCCGAGGCCGACGAGGAGCAGGAGCCCGACCTGCCCGAACACGTCGAGGGGCAGGTCGCGCAAGGCCAGCGCCCCGATCGCCCCGAAGATCGCTACGGGCGTCGCGAGCAGGATCGCGAAGGGCAGGCGCACCGACTCGAACTGACCCGCGAGCACCAGGAAGATCATGACAACCCCCAGCGCGAAGATCATCGGCGCGAAGCCGCCCGCGATCTTCTGCTGGTAGGCGACGTCGATCCACTCCACCGCGTACTCGCTCGGCATCTCCGTCTCGGCCATCCGCTCGATCAGCCCGATCAGGGTGCCGGAACTAACGTTGCCGGCAGGCGAGGCCGCGACCTCGATGGTGGGGTAGGTGTTGAACGAGAGCACCGCCGTCGGTCCCGTCACGAAGCGGGGCCTCACCAGCGAGCCCACCCGCACAGGTTCGCCCCGATCGTTGAGAACGGTCAGCGCCTCGACATCCTCCATGGTGCGCCGGCCACTGTCCTCGCTCTGCACGTAGACCTGGTAGACGAAGCCGAAGCGGTTGAAGAGGTTGACGAAGGACGAGCCGATATAGGTCCCAAGTGCGTCGAACAGGTTCTTCAGCGGCACGCCGAGCTGCTCGGCCTTCGCCCGGTCGATCTCCAGGTAGATCTGCGGCACCCCGTAATCCGAGGTCGGGGTGGCGCTGCCGATCTCCGGCCGCTCGCGCAGCTTGGCCAGGAACGCTTCGGCCGTCTGCGCGAGCTTGAGGCCGCCCTCGCCGCTGCGGTCCTGGATCTCGAAGGACAGGCCGCCGCGGGATCCGAGACCCGGGAGCGGGGGCGGGTTGACGGGCCGGGGCACGATGGTGGGATCGTCGGCGTAGCGCCTCTCGATCTCGCCGATCAGGGTGTCGACGGAGGCCTTGCGCTCGCCCCAGGGCTTCAGGACGGGGATGATGAACCCGTAGAAGGGGGCGACAGAGTCAGCCAGGATGCTGCGCCCGCTGATGCCGATCGTGTGATCGACCGCCTCGTTCTCCCTGAGGTCGCGCGCGACGCGCTCGACGGCCTTCTCGGTACGGGCCACGGAGGCGCCCTTCGGCAGGGTCATGTCGAAGTAGAAGTAGCCTTGATCCTCGGCCGGCACGAACTCGGTCGGCCGGCTGAGCGTCAGCGCCACCGTGGCGCCCGCGAAGACCAGGAAGGCGAGGCCGACCAGCACGAGATGGTGGCTGAGCCGCCCGATCGAAGTGGCGATGAAGTCGGCGCTGGCCTTCATCGCCCGGTTGAACCAGCGCAGCGGCGCCCGCCAGCGCGCGCGGTCCTCGCCACCCGTCTTGGGCTTCAGGATCAGGCCGCAGAGGGCTGGCGTGAGCGTCAGCGAGACGATCGCCGAGATCAGGACTGAGATCGCGATGGTCAGGGCGAACTGGTTGTAGAGCTGGCCGGTGATGCCCGGGATGAAGGCCACCGGCACGAAGAGCGCCGAGAGCACGAGGGTCGTGGCGACGACGGGGCCGACCACCTCCCCGATCGCCTCGCGAGCGGCCTCCTTCGGCTCCTTACCCTCCTCCATCAGGCGCTCGGTGTTCTCGACCACGATGATCGCGTCGTCCACGACCAGGCCGACGGCCAGCACCATGCCGAGCAGGCTCAGCGTGTTGAAGGAGAAGCCGAGCGCCGCCATCGGCCCGAAGGTGCCGATCAGCGCCACCGGCACCGCGAGGGTGGGGATGAGCGTCGCGCGCCAGTTCTGCAGGAAGAGGTAGGTGACGACGACCACGATGATGATCGCCTCGATCAGGGTGTGCACCACCTCCTCGATCGCCTTCATCACGAACTCGGTGCGGTCGAGGGCGATCTCGTACTTGAGGCCGGAGGGAAAGCGCTTGGCCAGCGCCTCCATCTCCTTGCGCGCGCCCGCCATCACTTCGACGGCGTTGGCGTCCGGGCTCTGGTAGAGGCCGAGCACCGCTGCGGGCCGGCCGTTGAAGGTCGAGGAGACGCCGTACTGCTCGGAACCGAGTTCGACCCGGCCGACGTCGCTCACGCGCACGACCGAGCCGTCGGGATTGGCCCGCAGCACGATGTCGGCGAACTGCTTGGGCTCGGTCAGCCGGCCCGTCGTCACGAGCTGCAGCTCGAAGGCCGTCGACGTGTTCATCGGCGGCTTGCCGAGCGTCCCGGTGGTGATCTGCTCGTTCTGGTTGGTGATCGCGCCGATCACCGCGTCGGGGCCGATGGCGAGCGCCTCCATCTTGACCGGGTCGAGCCAGACCCGGATCGCGTAGCGCTTGTTCGAGAAGTTGAGCACGCGCCCCATGCCCGGCACGCGCTTCAACGGCTTGATGACCTGCGTCTCGGCCCAGTTCGACAGGAACAGCTCGTCGAAGCCCGCGCCCTCTTCGGCGTAGAGCACAATGTTGCCGAGCTGCTGCCGGGCTGATTTCCGGATCTCGAGGCCCTGGCTGCGCACGGCCGCCGGCAGGCGCGGCTCCGCGCGGTTGGAGCGGGTCAGCACCTCGGCAGCGGCGGCGTTCAGGTCGGAGCCGACCGCGAAGGTAGCGTCGAGGCTGACGCTGCCGTCGGTGCTGCTCGTCGTCTGGATGTAGATCAGGTTCTCCGCGCCGTTGATCTCCTGCTCCAGCGGGATCGCGATGGCCTCGTAGGCCTGCTGCGCGCTGGCGCCCGGATAGGTCGCCTGCACGTTGATCACCGGCGGAGCGATCTGGGGATACTGCGCGATCGGCAGCGTCAGTCCGGCGACGGCGCCGACCAAGATGATCAGCACCGAGATCACGCCGGCCAGAACGGGTCGGTCGACGAAGCGGGCGAACATGCGGACCGGGACCTCTGGTGCGCGCGACCGCGCCGCCGGGCGGGCGGGCCCTGGGGCGATCCCGAAAAGCGGGGTTTGGGAAAATATTTCCGGCCGTGCAACGTCTCGTCCCGCCGCGTGTTCCCGAACGTCAGCGGTGCTGGCCGGGCGCGTCGGGAGACCTCTGGAACGTGCGCAGGAGTGTGAGGAACCTGTTGATCGGCTTGGCCGTGCTCGCCGCCGCGGGTGGCGGGTGGTACGCGGCCGGCCGGCCCGTGCCGGCCCCCGTAGCAGGCCTTCTCGGCACGGGCGATCGGCCGGCCGCCGAGCGGAAGGACGACAAGCCGCTCGGCGTGAGCATGGCCGAGGCGGTCTCGGACAGCGTGCCGATCGCCTTCACGTATACGGGGACCTTCGTCTCGCCGAAGGACGCGCTGCTCCAGGCGCGCGTGACCGGCGTGGTCACGGAGCGGCCCTTCGAGCCGGGCTCGCACGTCAAGAAGGGCGACGTGCTGTTCCGGATCGACAAGCGGCCCTTCGAGGTGGCGCTGCAGACGGCGAAGGCGCAGCAGGAGCAGGCCAAGGCCCAGCTCGAATTCGCGCAGGCCGAGGTCGCACGCACCAACGAGCTCGCCAGCAAGGGCTACGCGAGCGAGCAGCGCGCCCAGCAGCAGCAGTCGCAGCTCGAGACCGCCGCCGCGGGCCTGCAGCAGGCCGAGGCGGCCATCGCCCGCCAGGAACTGAACATCGCCTACGCGGTGGTCGAGGCGCCGTTCGAGGGACGGGCGAGCCTGAGCAACGTGAACGTGGGCGACCTCGTCAACGAGAACCAGACCGAACTCGTCTCGGTGGTGCAGCTCGATCCGATCGACCTGCAGATGGCCCTGTCGTCGGAGGACGTGGAGGCCGTGCGCCAGGGCCTCAAGGAGGGAACGGTCACCGTCGGCGTGCTCGACGGGCGCGGCACGAAGGTCGCGGACGCCAGGATCTACCAGCTCGACAACCGCTTCGACCCGCGCACGGCCCGGCGCCTCGTGCGGGCGAGCGTGGCGAACGCGGACGAGCGCTTCGTCCCGGGCCAGTTCATGCGCGGCCGCATCCAGGTCGGCACACAGTCCCGGATCCTCGTTCCCACGGTCGCGCTCTCGGCCAAGCTCGCGCAGCGGATCGTCTACGTCGTCGGCAAGAACGGGCGCGTGGAGCAGCGGCCGGTGGAGACCGGGCAGGCCTATGGCGAGCGGACCGAGATCCTGAAGGGGCTGGAGGCCGGAGAGCGGGTGGTCACGGATCACATCCAACGGATGCGCGACGGTCTTCGGGTGGAGGAGCGGCGAGCGGTCGCCGGAAACGAGGCGTCGACCGGGATCAAGGGTCGGCCGGTCCAGTGATATCGGCCGGCCCGCGCCGATCCTCGGCGTCCAAGCGGCCCCGTTCGATCAGGCGGCCCGCACGGTCTCGATGTCCAGCGTCGGCCCCTGCGGCGTCATCCGGGCGCGCGCGACGATGCGGTCCTGCGGGCCCAGCTCGCCGAGCGCCACGTCGCGGTCGGGCAGCACCACGGTGGTGCTCCGGTTGACGTGGACCAGCACGGTGCGGCCCTTCGGGATCGAGGCGGCGGCCCAGCGCTTGAGCTGGCCGTAATAGGGCTCCCGCCGCCACGCGTTGGCCTGTCCGGGATCGACCTGCACGTTCATGTTGCGGGTCACCGGATCGAGGCCCAGCACCATCTTGGCGCGGTCCGGCTTCCATTCGGGGCCTAGCCAGCTCTCCGTCATCCAGAGGCAGTGGAAGTTGCGGCAATGGTCCGGCCGGGTCGCGTGGATGCCGCAGCCCCGGCCCGCCAGCGTGTGCCGGCACCATTGCCCGGCGACGCTCTCGACCGCCGGCACGTCGTAGACCTTGCAGCACAGGGTGCAGGCGCCGCAGGCGCGGCCGGGCGCCGGGGCGGCGACGATCTGGGCCGGGTCGAGCATTCTCGCAATCCATGCGCCGGGCCGCGATCCGCCCGGGTCTGTGCGGGGTTACTGACCCCGCATCGGGCCGGTAGTGTGGCGACGACACGGCCCCTCAGAAAATGCCCGGGACGGACCGCCATGCTGTCGAACCTCGCGACCCGCGACGTCGAGACCCTGATCCACCCCTACACCAATCTCGACGCGCACCGCGCGAACGGCCCCCTCGTGCTGGAGCGCGGCGCGGGCGTCCACGTCTACGACACGGAGGGGCGCCCCTATATCGAGGGCATGTCCGGGCTCTGGTGCACGGCGCTCGGCTTCTCGAACCCCGAACTCGTCGAGGCTGCGGCGGCGCAGATGAGCCGCCTGCCCTTCTCGCACCTGTTCTCCGGCCGCAGCCACGACCCGGCGATCGAGCTCGCCGAGGTGCTGAAGGAGCTGATGCCGGTCCCGACCTCGAAAGTGTTCTTCACCTCCTCGGGCTCGGAGGCGAACGACACCCAGGTCAAGCTGGCGTGGTACTACAACAACGCGCTCGGACGGCCGCGCAAGAAGAAGATCATCGGCCGGCAGAGGGGCTATCACGGCGTCACGGTGGCCACCGCCTCGCTGACCGGGCTTCCGGCCAACCACGCCGACTGGGACCTGCCGCTGCCGGGCTTCCTCCACACGGCCTGCCCCCACCATTACCGCTTCGCCGAGCCCGGTGAGAGCGAGGAGGCGTTCTCGGCGCGTCTCGCGGACGAGCTGGAAGCCCTGATCCTGCGCGAGGATCCCGACACGGTGGCGGCCTTCATCGCCGAGCCGGTGATGGGCGCGGGCGGCGCCATCGTTCCGCCGCGGGGCTACTTCCCGGCGATCCAGGCCGTTCTTGCCCGCTACGACGTGCGCCTCATCGCCGACGAGGTGATCTGCGGCTTTGGCCGGCTCGGCACGTGGTTCGGCTCCGAGGCACTCGGCATGTCCCCGCACACGCTCTCCTTCGCCAAGGCCGTGACCTCGGGCTACGTGCCCCTCGGCGGGATCAGCGTGGACGAGCCGCTCTACGCGGCGATGGTCGACCAGAGCGCCAAGCTCGGCACCTTCGGGCACGGCACGACCTATTCGGGACACCCGGTCGCCTGCGCGGTGGCCCTCAAGGCGATCGAGATCTACCGGCGCGACCGGGTCGTGGAGGGCGCGGCCGAGAAGGCGCCGCACTTCCAGGCACGCCTCGCGCGTCTGGCGGAGCATGACATCGTGGGCGAGGCCCGGGGCATCGGCCTGATCGGCGGGCTGGAGATCGTCGCGGACAAGCGCAGCCGTGCACAGTACCACCCGAAGGCGGGCGTGGCCGCGCGCTGCGTCGCCTTCGCGCAGGGCGAGGGGCTGATCGTGCGCTTCCTGGCCGGTGATCGCGTCGCGGTCTGCCCGCCGCTGATCATCACGCCGGACGAGATCGACGACCTGTTCGACCGGCTGACGCGGGCCCTCGACCGCACCCGCGACTGGATCCGCGCGGAGGGCCTCGCCGCCGCGGCGTGAGGGCTGACTGAGTCCTCGGCGCCACGCCCCGTCGCCGGAGGTAGTGCCGAAAGTCAGTATCGCGCCGGACCGAAAGAGCCTTAAGCAAGCGTTCAGCTCGACTGGCCTTGTATCGGGACCGTCCGCCAGACCCGGCGGACGCCCCGAGGAAGCCCCGAGACCGCCGGATCCGGCGGCGACGGGCGAGGCGGCCGGGCACCGGCCCCATCGCACAGGAACCCCTCCCATGTACGCCCCCAGCGAGACCCAGGTCAGCGCCTCCGAGAGCGAGCGTCGCCAGATGGACCAGGGCGAGTCGCTCTACGGTTTCCGCCCCCTCGCGCTGCCGGCGCTCGCCGCCGCCGCCGGCCGGCCCAAGAAGCAGGAGTCCCGCCCCGCCGTGCCCGCGACCGGGCGCCAGGGCATCCTCAGCCTCGTACACGAGGATGAGCCGCTCGCCTGAGCGAGCCGAAGCCGCCCGCCTGGCCCAGGCCGGGCGGGCCGCTCGGTACGCCGCCCAAGGCGGACCAATTCGGCCACACTGCGCGCGCATCCTGCGCGCGTCCGGGTCCATCGAGGCCGTTCCCTGAGCCGCGATGAGCCGCCGATGCTGATCCTCCCCACCCGGCGCCAGGTTCTGACCGGGCTCGGCTACGCCTCGGCCCTCGGGCTCACCGGGACGGCGGCCTACGGCGTGGGCGTCGAGGCGATGAACGGCCTCGTCGTCACGCGCTACGCCCCGGCGCTGCCCGGCTGGACGCCGGGCCTGCGCCTCAAGGTGGCGGTTCTGGCGGATTTCCACGTCTGCGAGCCGTTCATGCCGCTGGATCGTGTGGCCGAGATCGTGGACGCAACCAACGCGCTGAAGCCCGACCTCGTGCTGCTGCTCGGCGACTACCCGGCCTCCGGACGCATCGCGTGGCGCAAGGTCCCGCTCGACGCCTTCGCCCGCACGGTGGAGCGCCTGCGCGCGCCGCTCGGCATCCACGCGATTCTCGGCAACCACGATTGGTGGGACGACCACGAGGCGCAGATGCGCCGCGCCGGGCCGCCGGAGGCGCAGCGGGCGCTCGAGGCCCGCGGCATCCCGGTGCTGGAGAACGACGCCGTGCGCCTCGTGCACGAGGGCCGGCCGTTCTGGCTCGCCGGGCTCGGCGACCAGCAGGCCTTCGTCAACCGGGCTGGGAACGTCGTGGCGTGGCGCGACGATCTCCCGGCGACGCTCGCCCGCATCACCGACGACGCGCCCGCGATCCTGATGGCGCACGAGCCCGACATCTTCTCCGAGGTGCCGGAGCGCTTCGCGCTCACCCTCTCGGGGCACACCCATGGCGGGCAGATCCGCCTGCTCGGGGTCTCGCCCGCGATCCGGCGCGTCGAGGGTCTCGATCTCTCCTACGGCCACGTCGTGTCGAAGGGGCGGCACATCATCGTCTCGGGCGGCTTCGGCGTGAGCCGCGTCCCGGTGCGGATCGGCGTGCCGCCGGAGATCGTCTGGCTCGATCTCGGCCGGGAGGCGGCTCCGGCTACGCAGGCGTCGGCGAACGGCTGACCCGGCGCTCGCCCTCCCGGGCTGGCGCGCTATCTCCCGGTACATGCGCGCGATCACCTTCGGTCTTGTCCTGCTGGTTGCCGGTCCGGCCTCCGCCGACGAGTGCGGCGACCTGATCGGGCGCGTCGCCGCGGAGACCGGGGCAAAGCTGGACGACCGCAGCCGCGACTACGCCCGCTTCACGGCCGATGCCGAGACGAGCCTGACGCTCTCCTGCGCGGCGCCCCACCCCTCTTCAGTCGGAGCGCAGTACCGCGGCGCGAACCCACCTGAGGCCTACTATACGTTGTTCGGGCAGGCGGGCCACGCGGTCACGGGCGTCGCGGCCGGGACCGTCGCGGCGGCCGCGCACCGGGCCCGCGAGGCCGCGAGCCGCCTGCGCCATAGCAACGTCGAGGCCGGGGGCGCCACGATCACCTGCTCGGTGACGCGCAAGGACACCGGAGATCTCACCCTATGCGCCGTCATCGAGACCAGCGATCGCAGCTGATCGGCGGACTGCTGGTCCTCCTCGCCCTCGCGACGCCGGCCGCGGCTCAAGACGGGACGGTCAACGACTGGGCGACCTTCCGGGCGCGGCTCGCCGGCTGCTGGCAGGCGCCGCCCGGCAGCGAGGGCTCGCTCATCGCCTTCCGGTTCGGCCTCGACAAGACGGGCGCGATGCGCGGCAAGCCGCTGGTCACCGCCCGCCAGCTCACCGGGGACAAGGAGACGCGGCGGCTCTACGAGGAGGCCGCCGCCAGGGCGCTCGAAACCTGCCTGCCAGTCCCGGTCAGCCCGAGCTTCGGCGCGATCCTCGGCGAGAGCCCGATCCGCCTGCGCTTCGTCAACACCAAGCCGACGGCGGCCTACCAGCTGAACTCCAACATCACGATCTTCGCGCCGGAGTGAGCGGCTCCGGCGCAGCATCCCTCAGAGCGGGATGTTGTCGTGCTTCTTCCAGGGCTGCTCCATCTCCTTGGTGCGCAGCATGCTGAGCGCCCGGGCGACGCGCTTGCGGGTCGAGTGCGGCATGATCACCTCGTCGATGTAGCCGCGCTCGGCCGCCACGAAGGGCGAGAGGAAGCGGTCCTCGTACTCCTTCGTCCGCTCGGCGATCTTGGCGTCGTCGCCGATCTCGGCCCGGAAGATGATCTCGACCGCGCCCTTGGCGCCCATCACGGCGATCTGGGCGGTAGGCCAGGCGTAGTTCACGTCGGCGCCGACATGCTTCGAGGCCATGACGTCGTAGGCGCCGCCGAAGGCTTTTCGCGTGATCACCGTCACCAGCGGCACCGTCGCCTGGGAGTAGGCAAAGAGCAGCTTGGCGCCGTGCTTGATCAGGCCGCCGTATTCCTGCGCCGTGCCCGGCAGGAAGCCCGGCACGTCCACGAAGGTGACGATCGGGATCGAGAAGGCGTCGCAGTAGCGCACGAAGCGCGCCGCCTTGCGCGAGGCGTCCGAGTCGAGCACGCCCGCCAGCACCAGCGGCTGGTTCGCCACGAAGCCGACCGTGCGGCCCTCGATGCGGCCGAACCCCGTGATGATGTTGCGGGCATACGCCGCCTGGATCTCGAAGAAGTCGCCCTCGTCCACCACGCGCCGGATCAGCTCGCCCATGTCGTAGGGCTTGTTCGGGTTGTCGGGGATCAGCGTGTCGAGGGATTTGTCGAGACGCAACGGGTCGTCGAAGCTCTCGATCTCCGGCACGCCGTCGATGTTGTTGGCGGGCAGGAAGTCGAGCAGCCGGCGGATCTGCAGGATCGCCTCGACGTCGTTCTCGAAGGCGCCGTCGGCGATCGAGGACTTCGCGGTGTGTACCTTGGCGCCGCCGAGTTCCTCCGCGGTGACGACCTCGTTCGTCACGGTCTTCACCACGTCGGGGCCGGTCACGAACATGTAGCTCGTGTCGCGCACCATGAAGATGAAGTCGGTCATGGCCGGCGAGTAGACGTCGCCGCCTGCGCACGGCCCCATGATGACGGAGATCTGCGGGATCACGCCGGACGCCGCGACGTTGCGGCGGAAGACCTCGCCGTAGCCGCCGAGCGCCGCCACGCCCTCCTGAATGCGCGCGCCGCCGGCGTCGAAGATGCCGATGATCGGGGCGCGCATCTTCAGCGCCATGTCCTGCACCTTCACGATCTTGGCGGCGTGCGTCTCGGAGAGCGAGCCGCCGAACACCGTGAAGTCCTTCGAGAACAGGAAGACCGTGCGGCCGTTCACCGTGCCCCAGCCGGTGATGACGCCGTCGCCGGGGATCTTCTGGTTCTCCATGCCGAAATCGGTGGAGCGGTGCTGCACGAACATGTCGAACTCCTCGAACGACCCGTGGTCGAGCAGGAGTTCGATGCGCTCGCGCGCCGTCAGCTTGCCGCGCTTGTGCTGCGCCTCCACGCGCTTCTCGCCGCCACCGAGGCGGGCCTGGGCGCGCCGCTGCTCGAGCGTCTCGAGAATGTCCTTCATGGGTGCGCCTCGGGGCTGGTGCTGGCGTGACCGGCTTCGATCCGCCTGCCCCTCTCGTGGCGAGCTTGGCGGTCGGCCGTAGCTGCCCTTAGCACAGAGAATTTCCGGGCGGAAACCGGCCTTTTAGACGGAAGATCAATCGGCGAGCGCGGCCACGACCGCCGCGGCATCGAACTCGGTGCGGCGCTTGGCGAGGCGCTCCTCGGCCTCCGCGTCAGCCCCCCAGACGGCGGCCTGGTAGGTCTCGTCCACATGGGCCGCCGCCCAGGCTTCCTCGGGCGTCAGCCGCCCGTGCAGCACCGCGAGCGCGATCAGGAGAGAGCCGGTGAGCGTCGTCAGCGTGTGGAGCGCGGCCAGCCGGTAGGGATTGTCGATCACGAGCACCGCTTTGCGCAGAGCCGCGACGCTCGCCTCCGGCTGCGTCACGTGCATCACGCCCTCGCTCAGGATCAGGCGGGCACCGAAGGTGTCGCGGGCCCAGTCGAGCACCGGGTCCCAGGCACGGGCCTGATCGGCCACGAGGCGCTCCGGCGCGTCCGCCCTGTAGGCAACGAGATCCGTGCCCGCATAAGCCGCCAGATCCTCTGCCACGGCCTCCAGGCGTGGCGCGACCCCATCGAGGGTGGTGTTGACCAGCCGCGTCACCGGCATGGTGGCAGGATCGATGAATTCGGCCTGCGCCCCCCATTCCGCCGCCAGGATCGCGGCGAGGTCGCGGTTCGGCCCGGCGAGCGGGTTGCGGCCCGGCGTGTTGGCCGGGCGCCCATCGAGGGTGAGGCGATAGCCATGCTCTCCCTCCGAGAAGGCCGCCTCCTTGTAGAAGCGCTTCGGCAGGGTGGGCTTGGTCTGGGCACGGGCCGCCCGCATCGGGTCGGGGCGGCCGGGCTCGTCGCTGAGCCAGTCGGAGGTCACGTCGTCGCTCATGCGGGGGAGATAGGCGATCGGCGCGCCGTGCGCGAGATCTCCGGTCGCGCGGCCTCAGACGAAGTAGGTCAGCGTCGCGGCGACCGTGGTGACGGCGGTCGCGGCGGCGATCGTCGTCGGGTTGAGAAGAAGCGAGCGGCGTACCGCCTCGACAGGGGTCTCGGGCCAGCCGAAGGCTTCGCCGGCGGCCCGCTCGGCGCGCTGGAGGCTGGCGCGACGCGTGTCGGCGTCGGTCTTCGTCATGGCGTCCGGCTCCCGATCTGTGCTCCTGACGTCCGCCCGGCGCGGATACGGCGAAGCTTTGCCAGAGAAAACGCGCACAGCCCGCTCCGGGTTCCGGTCGGCCGCGTCATCGCAGTGCCATGTCGGCGCTATAGCGGGCCTGTGCGACGATCCGGAGACAGTATCCGATGACGAACCTCAACCGCTCGCAGGCCGCCGAGGCCGCCGAGGATGCGGGCTCGAACGCGAGCCCGAACCCGACGCTCGGCGAAGTGGTGGCCACCCGCTTCCACCGGCGCGACCTGCTGCGTGGGGCCCTCGCGGTCGGGGCGATCAGCGCCGTGGTCGCGCCGCGCGCGCTGGCGGCGGCGCAGGGCGCCCCCCGCGAAGCCGCCTCGCCGTTCCCCTTCGCCGAGTTGCCGGCCGGCTCCGACGAGCGTCACCACGTCGCGGCGGGTCACGATGCCGAGATCCTGATCCGCTGGGGCGATCCCGTGCTGCCCGGCGCGCCCGCCTTCGACCCGCGCAACCAGACGCCGGAGGCGCAAGCCCGACAGTTCGGCTACAACAACGACTTCATCGGCTATTTCCCGCTGCCGGGCGCCGCCGACCCGGCGGCCCACGGCCTGCTCGTGGTCAACCACGAGTACACCAACGAGGAGCTGATGTTTCCCGGCCTCGGCCGGCAGGACGGCAAGGCGGCCTTCGCCGGCATGTCTCAGGACCTCGTCGACATCGAGATGGCGGCCCACGGCGGCTCGGTAATCGAGGTGAAGCGGGTGGACGGCCGCTGGCAGGTGGTGCCGGATTCCCGGTACGCCCGCCGCATCACCGCGACGACCCCGATGACGCTCACCGGCCCCGCCTCCGGCTCGGACCGCCTGCGCACCAAGGCCGACCCCGAGGGCCGGCAGGTGCTCGGCATGATCAACAACTGCGCGGGTGGCACCACGCCCTGGGGCACGTGGCTCACCTGCGAGGAGAACATCAACTACTATTTCGGCGGAAAGCTCGCCGCGGATTCGCCGGAGGCGCGCAATCACAAGCGCCTCGGCATGCCCGGCAACCTCTACGCCTGGGGCAAGTACCACGAGCGCTTCGATCTCGGGGCCGAGCCGAACGAGCCGAACCGCTTCGGCTGGGTGGTTGAGATCGACCCCTTCGACCCGGCCTCGGTGCCGAAGAAGCGCACCGCCATGGGCCGGTTCAAGCACGAGGGCGCGGCCGGTATCCTGGCGGCCGACGGGCGCTACGTCGTGTTCCAGGGCGACGACGAGCGCTTCGACTACGTCTACCGCTTCGTCACGGAGGCGAAGGTCGATCTGCAGGATAGGAGCGCCAACCGGGACATCCTCGACCGCGGCACGCTCTTCGTCGCCCGCTTCGACGCGGACGGGCGCGGCGCGTGGCTGCCGCTCGTCCACGGCCAGGGCCCGCTGACCCCCGAGAACGGCTTTCGCGATCAGGCAGACGTGCTGGTCGAGACGCGGCGCGCCGCCGACCTCCTCGGTGCCACCAAGATGGACCGGCCGGAGGATGTCGAGGCCAATCCGAAGACCGGCAAGGTCTACGTGATGCTGACCAACAATTCGAAGCGCAAGGCCGATCAGGTCGATGCCGCCAACCCGCGGCCCGACAACCGCTTCGGCCACATCGTGGAGCTTAGCCCGGACGGACGGGACTACGCCGCGCCGGGTTTTGCCTGGGAGGTGCTGGTCCGCTGCGGCGATCCGGCGATCGCGGCGGTCGGCGCCACCTTCTCGTCGGCGACGACAAGGGACGGCTGGTTCGGCATGCCGGACAATTGCTCGGTCGACGGCCAGGGCCGGCTCTGGGTCGCCACCGACGGCAATTCGGCTGGCCGCACGGGCCGCACCGACGGCATCTGGGCGATGGAGACGGAGGGGCCGGGGCGCGGCACGGGCAAGCACTTCTTCCAGGTGCCGACCGGCGCCGAGATGTGCGGGCCCTACTTCACGCCGGACGACACCACCTTCTTCGTGGCCGTCCAGCACCCCGGCGAGGCCGACGAGGAGGACCCGAAGGCCGAGCCCGCCACCTTCGAGCGGCCCGCGACCCGCTGGCCGGACTTCGACCCGAACCTGCCGCCGCGTCCAGCCGTCGTGGCGATCACCCGGCGCGGTGGCGGTCGCGTCGGCACCTGACGCCCTCGCGCCCCCGCCCCGCCGCGATCAGGCCTTCTTAACCAACCCCATCCCATGTCATGGGGTGACGTGCACCGCGCGGATCGGGATCCGATTCCGCCTCCCGCGGTGCGATGGCCCCTTTCTGTTTCCGGTTTGTTCCGGTACAGTCAGAGGATGAAGGCGAATGCTGCACGTTCTCCCACCGCGGCCGGTGCCGCCAAACCTGCATCGCGGAGCCGTCGCGTGAGCGATACCGCGCGCGATCTCTTCGCCGGGGGCAAGCCCCCGCTGCTGGGCCCGGCCGAGCGGCGCAAGCTCGAGGGCTCGGCCGCCGTGCCGCCGCTCGCCGCCGTGCAGGCGACCGAGGGCGGCTACGACGCCTCGGCCATCGAGGTGCTGGAGGGGCTGGAGCCGGTCCGTCGCCGGCCCGGCATGTATATCGGCGGCACCGACGAGCGGGCGCTGCACCACCTCTTCGCCGAGGTCATCGACAACTCGATGGACGAGGCGGTGGCGGGCCACGCCAGCTTCATCGAGGTGGAGCTGGAGGAGAGCGGGGCGCTCGTCGTCACCGACAACGGCCGCGGCATCCCGGTCGACCCGCACCCGAAATTCCCGGGCAAGTCCGCGCTCGAGGTCATCATGACCACGCTGCACGCGGGCGGCAAGTTCGACTCGAAGGTCTACGAAACCTCCGGCGGCCTGCACGGCGTCGGCATCTCGGTGGTGAACGCGCTCTCAGACCTCCTCGAGGTCGAGGTCGCCCGCAACCAGACCCTGTACCGCCAGAGCTTCTCGCGTGGCCTCCCCGTGAGTGCCCTGGAGCCGGTCGGCCGGGTGCAGAACCGGCGCGGCACGCGGGTGCGCTTTCACCCGGACGCGCAGATCTTCGGCTCGCTGAAGTTCGATCCGCGCCGCCTGTTCAAGATGGCGCGCTCCAAGGCCTACCTGTTCGGCGGCGTCGAGATCCGCTGGCGCTGTGCCCCCGCCCTGCTGGAGGGGCTGGCGGACGTGCCTCCGGAAGCCGTGCACCGCTTCCCCGGCGGCCTGCGGGATTACCTGGCCCGCGACATCGACGGCAAGGAGCTCGTCACCGACGCGATCTTCTCGGGCAAGGTGACGAAGCCGGGCTCCCACGGCTCGCTCGAATGGGCGGTGGCCTGGACGGTCGCGGACGACGGCGTCTCGCACTCCTACTGCAACACGATCCCGACGCCAGAGGGCGGCACGCACGAGTCGGGCCTGCGCGTCGCCCTGCTCCGGGGCCTGCGCGAGCACGCCGAGCGCGTGAACCAGGCCAAGCGCATGACGGCCGTGACCACCGACGACGTCATGGCGACCTGCGCCTCCATGCTCTCGGTCTTCATCCGCGAGCCGGAGTTCCAGGGCCAGACCAAGGACAAGCTTGCCACCGTGGAGGCCTCGCGCATCGTCGAGACGGCGATCCGCGACGCCTTCGACCACTGGCTCGCCGGCTCGCCGGCCCAGGCCAACAAGCTCCTCGATTGGGTGATCGACCGCGCCGAGGAGCGCCTGCGCCGACGCCAGGAGAAGGAGGTTGCGCGCAAGTCCGCCACCCGCAAGCTGCGCCTGCCCGGCAAGCTCGCCGACTGCTCGGCCGCGGGCACCGCGGGCTCGGAGATCTTCATCGTCGAGGGCGACTCGGCCGGCGGCTCGGCCAAGCAGGCGCGCGACAGGGCCACCCAGGCGATCCTGCCCTTGCGCGGCAAGATCCTGAACGTGGCATCCGCCAGTCGGGACAAGCTCGGCGCCAACCAGCTGATCTCGGACCTGACGCTGGCTCTGGGCTGCGGCACGGGCGCCAACTTCCGCGAGGCGGACCTGCGCTACGACAAGGTGATCATCATGACGGACGCCGACGTGGACGGCGCCCACATCGCCTCGCTCCTGATCACCTTCTTCTACCGGCAGATGCCCCGGCTCATCGACCGCGGGCACCTCTACCTCGCGATCCCGCCGCTCTACCGGCTGCAGCAGGGCACCAAGATCGCCTACGCGCGCGACGACGCGCACAAGGAGCAGTTGATCAAGACCCAGTTCAAGAATGGCAAGGTCGAGATCGGGCGCTTCAAGGGGCTCGGCGAGATGATGCCCGGGCAGCTGAAGGAGACCACCATGGACCCGAAGAAGCGCACGCTGCTCAGGGTCGCGGTGCTCGACGAGGCGCGGGAATCCACCGGCGACACGGTGGACCGGCTGATGGGAAACAAGCCCGAGGCCCGCTTCGCCTTCATCACCGAGCGGGCCGCCTTCGCGGAAGGCGCCGATCTCGACATCTGACGCCCAGTCGTCACGTCCCGCAGCGACGAAGCCCGGCCGAGAGGCCGGGCTTTGCTTTTTGGGCCGCCCCAACCCCTGTCCGAACCGCATGTGGACCGGCGGGGGACCGCAGTTGCCGCGAAGGACCGTGAGCGACTGCACCCGAAAATGCAGAAAGCCCGGCCGGAAGGCCGGGCTTTCGCGGTGAGCGGTCCGGGTCGCTGACGCGACCCGGATCGGTCTTAGTACGAGCCGAACTTGTAGTTCAGGCCGGCGCGGACGACGGCGAACTCGGTGTCGCGGCGGTTGTTGGTGACGCCCGAGACCAGGGCGACGCCGGGCGAGGCGACGGTGACGAGGCCGCCGGCCGGCGTGGTGGCGAAGGCGCCGATGTTGCGGTTGCCCTGGTCGAGGTTCACGTAGAGACCTTCCACCTTCAGCGTCACGGCCGAGGAGCGGAAGAAGTTCAGGAACGAGTCGGTGGGCAGGGCGTACTCGATGCCGCCGCCGACCGCGTAGCCGGTCTGGAACTCGTCGCGCGAGGAGTTCGGCAGGCCGAAGTCGCGGCCGCCGCCCGAGCCGTAGGCGAAGCCGCCCGTGGCGTACACGAGGGTGCGGTCGAAGGCGTAGCCGAGGCGGCCGCGCACGGTGCCGAAGTAGTCGAGGGTCGACAGGCCGTTCGGGTTGAACACGCCGACACCCGGCAGCAGGCCGGCGCCGGCCAGGGCGAAGCGGTTCCGCTCACGGCCGAAATCGACGTACTGCGCGTCGGCCTCGATGCCGAACACCACGCCCGAGCCGGGGGTCAGCTGCCAGTTGTAGCCGATCTGGCCGCCGCCGACGAAGCCGTCGGTGTTGGAGCGGTTGTTGCTGAAGCCGAGGGCGGCCGAGGTGCCGGGGGCGACCAGGCCGCTGGCGCCGTTGACGAGCACCACGGTGGGGGCCTGACGATCGTTGCCCGTGCCGAAGCCGTAGCCCGCGTTGAAACCGGCGTAGAAGCCCGTCCAGGTGAAGACCGGAACCGGCGTGAACACCGGCGGCGGCGCAGCACGACGCGGAAGGTCGGCGGCAGACGCGGCAGCGGTCAGGCCGGCGAGCACGGTCGAAGCGAGGAGAAGCTTTTTCATTGGGTCCTGGGTCCTGTGTGGCAAAGCCGGGCCGCTTGTAGGTCCTTGTGGCCGAGGGGTCTGTCGCTTTCCTGCAACAAGCTCGGCCAGATAAAACCCAAGCTCTCAACGAAAGGTGAAGTTTACGCTGGCAGCCGCGAGGCGCGGGAACCGATGTGCTCCGGCGCACGTCGATCATTTAGCAGAGGGGAAGCTGATTACTCGACGATCACAAGCCGGCTCGATTGCGGCGGAAAGGCGGCAAAGCCTTGCGGGGGCACTTACGGCCGCCTTCACATTTGGCATAATAACCGGAGGGCGGATTTTTACTTCCGGCCCGAAACCGCCGCCACGAGCTCCGAAGCATTCTGGGCCGCGACCGGCAGAACCGACAGGCCCGTCGGACGAGACCGGCCTCGCATCGAATTCGCTACGGAAAACAGGACGATCCCGCGGGCGCGAGATTGACAAGCCGCAGCAACGGCCTAAGTGTCCGGCACACTCGCGTGCAAGGTGGGTTCCAGACCAGGTTCCCAACGAGTCAGCTACCGCGCGCCACCGTCCGGCCCGCTTCGACCCTGCAGCCGTTGCCGCGACCGACCCCTCCGCGCCGGCTGGTCCGATCCCGCGCGCAACGGTTCACTTATCTGATGCCCTTCTCCGACCTCGGATTGAGCGACAAGGTCCTGCAGGCCGTCTCGGCCGCCGGCTACACCGAGCCGACCCCGATCCAGGCCCAAGCCATCCCGCACGTGCTGGCGCGTCGCGACGTGCTCGGCATCGCCCAGACCGGCACCGGCAAGACCGCGGCCTTCACGCTGCCGATGCTGACCCTGCTGGAGACTGGCCGCGCCCGTGCCCGGATGCCCCGCACGCTGATCCTCGAACCGACCCGCGAGCTCGCCGCGCAGGTCGAGGAGAATTTCGAGCGCTACGGCACCAATCACAAGCTCAACGTGGCTTTGATCATCGGCGGCGTCTCCTTCGCCGACCAGGACGCCAAGCTGACGCGCGGCACCGACGTGCTGATCGCCACCCCGGGCCGGCTGCTCGACCATTTCGAGCGCGGCAAGCTTCTTCTCACCGGCGTCGAACTCCTCGTCATCGACGAGGCCGACCGCATGCTCGACATGGGCTTCATCCCGGACATCGAGCGCATCGTGAAGATGGTGCCCTTCACGCGCCAGACGCTGTTCTTCTCCGCGACCATGCCGCCGGAGATCGAGCGCTTGGCCGACATGTTCCTGCACAACCCGCAACGCGTCGAGGTGGCGCGCCCGGCCTCGACCGCCGAGACCATCGTGCAGCGCCTCGTCGCCACTGGCTCGGAAGGCCATGCCAAGCGGGATCGTCTGCGCCGCCTGATCCGCGGTGCGGAGGAACTCCAGAACGGCATCATCTTCTGCAACCGCAAGCGCGACGTGGCGCTGCTGCAGAAATCCCTGGTCAAGCACGGCTTCGGCGCCGCAGCCCTTCACGGCGACATGGACCAGCGCGCCCGCATGGCCGCGCTCGATGCGTTCCGGGCCGGCGAGACCCCACTCCTCGTCGCCTCCGACGTCGCGGCCCGCGGCCTCGACATCCCGGCCGTGAGCCACGTCTTCAACTTCGACGTGCCGCATCATCCCGAGGATTACGTTCACCGGATCGGACGCACCGGCCGAGCCGGCCGGGCCGGCGCCGCCTTCACGCTGGTGGGCCGCGGCGACGACCGCTCGCTTCAGGCGATCGAGGCATTGATCGGCAAGCCGATCCCCTGGCTCGACGGCGATCTCTCTTCCGTCAACGAGGATGAGGGCGAGGAGACCCGCACGCGCCATCGCGGCTCTCGCTCCGGTTCGGAGCGGCGCAGGAGCGGCAAGAGCGCGGAGCCACACGCGGAAGGACGTGGAGGCCGCCGAGCCGCAGCACCACAGCGCGAGCGCGCGGCGCCCGCTCCGAGCGTCGCCGAACCGGCGCCTCGCGCCGCCGCGCCGGCGCGCACCCGCGACGAGCGCCGCCCGCCCCGCCGTCAGGACGTCGAGAGCGATACGCCGGTGGGACTCGGCTCCCATGTCCCGGCGTTTCTGCTGCGGCCGGCCCAGATCAAACGGCAATCCTGACGCCTCTGAGCCGAAGGACTGCTGAGGGGCCGGGCTTCGACTGCCTTTCCGGCAGGAGCCTTGTAACCACCACGGGGATGTAGCTGGATGTGCAGGCCTCGTACTGTCGGGTTCTAGACAGGCGTCGTTCGAGACCGGGTTCGCTTTAACACTCCATCCATCGATGGCCCCTTAGTATGTGCCTTGGCTGACAGCTGCCGGTGCGGCGCGAGCCCGGGCAGCGACAGGACTAGGATGAGCCAGGGGCGCCACGCGGATCGCGACTACAGCTTCACCCTCGCGCAGAGGGTGCAAGACCTGATGCGCGATTACGGGCCTTCGGCCACCCCCCGCGCCTACGCGGTCTGGTACAGCTACGTCGCGGGTGAGCACCCCCTGATGAACGACGCGGTCAAACGGCTGATCGCTCAGAAGCAGGCCCTCACGGAAACCGACACGGACGCCCTGTTCGAGCAGCACCTCGCGGGCGGGCGCGTTGCTCAAATGGCCGGCGAGACCAGTGCGACCATGCTCAGCGAGATCGCCGGCGTGATGGAGATGCTCGACCTCTCGGTCGGCTCGGCCGCCGCCTACAACGCCTCGCTGTCGAGTCTCAGCCAGGATCTGACGCAGGGCGCGATCACCCGGGAGCGGGTGCGCGAGATCGTCGGCACCATGGTCGCCAAGACCCGGGAGATCGCGACCAGCAATCGCGTCCTCGAGGCGCGGATGCGCGAGAGCCGCGCCGAGATCGAGATGCTGCGCGAGAAGCTGGAGGCGACCCGGCTGGAGAGCCTGACCGATCCGCTCACGGGCCTGTCGAACCGCAAGCATTTCGAGGAGATGCTGCGGACATCCGTCGAGGCCGCTGCCCAGACCGGCGGGGCGATGAGCCTCGTCGTCCTCGACATCGACTTCTTCAAGCGCTTCAACGACCTCTACGGCCATCTCACGGGCGATCAAGTCCTGCGTCTCGTCGCGATCGTGATGCGCGAGTCGGCGGGGGCGAAGGCCACGCTCTCCCGCTTCGGTGGCGAGGAGTTCGGCATCGTGTTGCCGGGCCTGGAGCGTGCGGAGGCGCGGGTGATCGCCGAGGCGGTCCGCCAGAGCGTGATGGGCCGTGACCTCGTGAAGCGCTCGACCGGCGAGTCGTTGGGCCGCGTCTCCGTCTCGGTCGGCGTTGCCGTCCACAAGGCCGGCGACACGCCTGTCTCGCTGCTGGAGCGAGCCGACCTTTGCATGTTCGCGGCCAAGCGCGCGGGCCGCAACCGCACCATCGACGATTCAGTCGGCGCGGACGTCCTCCAGAACGTGGCCTGAGCGCCTCAGGCCGGCGCGCCAAGGCGCTCCGGGCTCGCGGGCGTGATCGCGACAGACTCGCCGCAGCCGCAAGCCGAGGTCTGGTTCGGGTTGTTGAACACGAACTGCGAGGCGAGCTTCGTCGTCTGGAAATCCATCTCGGTGCCGAGCAGGAACAACACCGCCTTGGGGTCGATGAAGACGCTCACACCCTTGTCCTCGACCACGTCCTCGCCGGGATTGCGCGCCTCGGCATACTCCATCGTGTAGGACATGCCGGCGCAGCCGCCGTTCTTCACGCCGACCCGCAGGCCCGCAATGGGCCGGTCGGCATCCGCCATGATGGACTTGATCCGCGTCGCCGCCGCGTCGGTCAGCGACATCACCTTGAAACCTGACATCGTTCTCGCTCTCCTGCCTCCGGGTTCAAGGCCCGGGCGGGTGCGTGTTCGGGTACGCCCCAGAGATAAGCATCGCGCGCGCTCCGGTCCACCGCATCGCGGCCACGGGTCGGGCCTTGCGTGTCAGGATCCACCCCGAGGAGGATGCGACGGCCGACCCCGCGATGCGGCGCATGACGCCGGAGGAGTTCTTTCGGTGGCAGCTCGGGGCAGGACGGGCTGTCCGAACTCATGGACGGCGTGCCCGTGCCGCACGTGAAGATGATGACCGGCGCCGGCGCGCCGCACGACCGGGTCACCGTCAACATCATCGCCACATTGCACGCGCAGCTCCGTGGCAGCGGTTGCCGGCCGACTACGGACGACATCGCGCTCCGCACCGGCATCGCGACCCTGCGGCGTCCGGACGTCACGGTTGAGTGCACCGACCTTGTCCGCGACACCCACGAGAGGCGGTCGCTGCGCCTCGTCGTTGAGGTGCTCTCGCTCTCGACGAGCAGCATCGACCGCTTCCGCAAGCTCGACGAATATCGGCGCCATCCGACGCCTCGCTGCATCCTCCTCGTGGAGCCGCGCTTCCCGAGCGCCGTCCTGTACCGCCGTCGCGACGACGCCTGGGCGGCCGAGATCTACGAAACGATCAGCGACGTCATCGATCTGCCAGAGAACGGCGCGCGGCTCGCCCTCGCCGACATCTATGAGGACGTCGAATTCGAGCCCACGCGCCGGCCGGATTGAGCCTCGGCTCTACCACATGTCCAGGGCGACGCGGGCCTCGTCGGACATGCGGCTCTGGTCCCACGGCGGATCGAACACCATCGTGACGGTGCAGGACTGCACGCCCGGTACCGCGGAGACGGCGTTCTCGACCCAGCCCGGCATCTCGCCGGCCACGGGGCAGCCCGGGGCGGTCAGCGTCATGTCGATGGCCACTGCCCGGTCGTCGCCGATATCGACGCGGTAGATCAGGCCGAGCTCGTAGATGTCGGCCGGGATCTCGGGATCGTAGACGCTCTTCAGGGCGGTCACAATCTCGTCTGTCAGCCGGTCGAGCTCGGCCGGCGGGATCGCCGAGGCGCCCTCGACCTTGGGGGCGTTGGCGCCGCCGGTGATCGTCGCATCGCTACTCATCGAAACCTCCTCCGGCCGCGCCGCGGGCGCGGGCCGACTCGAGAAAAATCAGGTGAACAGCATCTCGGCCTTCGCGAGCGCCTCCGCAAGCGCGTCGATCTCGGCCGTCGTGTTGTAGAGGCCGAACGAGGCGCGGCAGGTCGAGGTCACGCCGAAGCGGTCGAGGAGCGGCATGGCACAGTGGGTGCCCGCCCGCACCGCCACGCCTTGCCGGTCGATCACGGTGGCAATGTCGTGGGCGTGCGCCCCCTTTACCTCGAAGGCGATGACGCCGCCCTTGGCCCTGGCCGTGCCGATCAGCCGGACGGAGTTCATGGCGCCGAGCCGCTCCTGCGCGTATGCGGTGAGCTTGGCCTCGTGCGCCGCGATGTTCTCGCGCCCGAGGGCCATCATGTATTCCAGCGCGGCACCCAGGCCCACCGCCTCGACGATGGCCGGCGTGCCGGCCTCGAAGCGGTGCGGCGGGTCGTTGTAGGTGATCGTGTCCTGCGAGACGGTGCGGATCATCTCGCCGCCACCCTGATAGGGCGGCAGGCGGTCGAGCCATTCCTTCTTGCCGTAGAGCACGCCGATCCCGGTCGGGCCGTAGACCTTGTGGCCGGTGAAAACGAAGAAGTCGCAGTCGAGGGCGCGCACGTCGACCGGCTGGTGCACTGCGCTCTGCGCACCGTCGAGCAGGACCGGCACGCCGTGCGCGTGGGCGATCCGCACGATCTCGGCGGCGGGCGTGATCGTGCCCAGCACGTTCGACATGTGGGTGATCGCCACCATCTTGGTGCGGGGCGTGAACAGCTTCTCGTATTCCTCGACCAGGAAGTTGCCCTGGTCGTCCACCGGCACCCACTTGATCACCGCCCCGCGGCGCTCGCGCAGGAAGTGCCAGGGCACGATGTTGGAGTGGTGCTCCATGATCGAGAGGATGATCTCGTCCCCATCCCCGATCAGCCCGGCCCATCCCATCGAGGAGGCTACGAGGTTGTAGGCCTCGGTGGCGTTGCGGGTGAAGATGATCTCGTCGGTGGAGGCCGCGTTCAGGAACTGGCGCGTCGTCTCGCGGGCGCCCTCGAAGCCCTCGGTCGCGGCGTTGGCCATGTAGTGCAGGCCGCGATGGACGTTGGCGTAGCCGGTCTCCATGCAGGCCACCATCGCGTCGATGACCTGCCGCGGCTTCTGGGCCGAGGCCGCGTTGTCGAGGTAGACGAGCGGCTTGCCGTAGACCTGCTGGGCGAGGATCGGGAAATCCTTGCGGATCGCCGCGACGTCGTAGCCTTGGGTGAGGACGGGTGCGTTCATCGAATCACGCTCGCGAATCTCCCTCCCGCTTTCGGGAGGATGCCCCTGCGTCGGCAGGGTTCGGGTGAGGGGAGCGGTGTAGGTCGGTGCCCGGCATCGAGCGAGCCTCAGCCTGAAGCGGTGTCCCCTCTCTGCGGGACTTCGTCCCGCCCGCCTCACCTCGTTCGGCCCCCTCCCCCAGATCGGGCCCGCCCAGTCCCGGGGCCCGCCTGTGGAACTCGGGCACCCCCGAGTTCCATGGGGGAAGGTTTCGGCACGTCAGCGCCGCGCCTTCAGCCAGGCCTCGATCTCGCCGATCAGCGCCGCGCGGGCGCCCTCGTGCGTGACCGCCTCCACCGACTCGCCGACGAAGGCCTGGACGAGCAGGCTCTGGGCCTCGGCGCGCGGCAGGCCGCGGGCCATCAGGTAGAAGAGCAGATCCTCGTCCGGTGCGCCGCAGGTGGCGCCGTGGCCGCAGGCGACGTCGTCGGCGAAGATCTCGAGCTCGGGCTTGTTCATCATCTGCCCCTCGTCGGTGAGGAGCAGGCAGTCGGACTTCATCTTGCCGTCGGTCTTCTGCGCGATCTGACGGACGATGATCTTGCCCTGGAACACGCCGGTGGCGTCGCCGTCGATCACCGTCTTGAACTGCTCGCGACCGACGCCGCCCACCGCCGCGTGGTCGGCGAGCAGGGTCGAGTCGGCGAGTTGGCCGGCGCGCAGCATGGCGGCACCGTTGACGACCACGTTGGTGTCGTCGCCCGCGATGTGGACGTAGATCTGATGGCGCGACAGCACCGCGCCCGTCACCAGATTCACCGTCTCGACGCTCGCCTCGGTCTCGAGCTTCAGCGACAGCGTCGAGAGCGCGATCGTGGCATCACCCTCGATGTTGAGGCGGGTGTGCCGGAAAGCGGCCCGCTCGCCGACGACCACGTCGAGCGCGTCGTTCGGCTGAATGGTCACGCCGTTCGGGCCCTCGTGGCTCTCCAAGAGCGAGAACTCGGCATCGGCGCCGAGCTGCACCAGCACGCGGGTCGCGGTCGAGAACGGCGTCTCGCCGGTACCGACGAAGCGCAGATGGATAGGTGTCTCGGGCTTGGCGCCGGGCGCCACCGTGATCAGCGCGCCGTCCGCCAGGAAGGCGGTGTTGAGCTGGTAGACCGGGTTCTCGCGGGCCTGGGTGACCGGAGCGAGCAGCTTCAGGGCGGCGTCGCCCTTCGCCAGAGCCTCGCCCATCGGCACCACCGTGACGCCCGCCGGGATCCGGTCGAGGTCGGACAGCTCGCGCACGAGGTGGCCGTTGACGAAGGTCAGCCGCGCGGCCTCGATGCCGGCGAAGCCCCGAGCACCGGCGACCGCGGCCTTCGCGGCGTCGAGCGCGGGCGCCTCGGCCGGCGGGGCGGCCTCGGTGATCGCCGCGCGCAGGTCCGTGTACTTGAAGGCCTCGACCCGGCGGCTGGGCAGGCCGGTCGCCTCGAAGAAGCGGAACGCCTCCTCGCGGCTGATGGCCTCCTCGGCGGCGAAGCTCTGGCGGGCCGACTCGAACAGCTTCGAGAGCCCTGCCTCGGCGGGGGAGCGGAGGTTTGCGATCTCGGCCATGGCTTACGCGGCCTCGCTCGTGCGGTACTCGGCGTAGCCGGAGGCCTCGAGCTCCAGCGCCAGTTCCTTGCCGCCGGTCTTCACGATCTGGCCCTTCGACATGACGTGCACGGTGTCGGGCACGATGTGGTTGAGGAGCCGCTGGTAGTGCGTGATGACGAGGAAGGAGCGCCCCTGCGCGCGCAGGGCGTTCACGCCCTCGGAGACGATGCGCAGCGCGTCGATGTCGAGGCCCGAATCGGTCTCGTCGAGCACGCAGAACTTCGGCTGCAGGAGCGCCATCTGGAGGATCTCCATGCGCTTCTTCTCGCCGCCGGAGAAGCCGACGTTCAGCGCCCGCTTGAGCATCTCCTTGTTGATCTCGAGCCGGTCGGCCGCCGCGTTGACCGCGCGGATGAAGTCGGGGGTCGAGATCTCGCCCTCGCCACGGGCGCGGCGCTGGGCGTTCAGGCAGGCCTTCAGGAAGGTCATCGTGCCGACGCCCGGGATCTCCAGCGGGTACTGGAAGGCCAGGAACACGCCGGCGGCGGCGCGCTCGTCGGGCTCCATCTCGAGCAGGTTGTGGCCGTCGAGCAGGATCTCGCCATCGAGGACCTCGTAGTCCTCCTTGCCGGCGATGACGTAGGAGAGCGTCGACTTGCCCGAGCCGTTCGGGCCCATGATCGCCGCGACCTCGCCGTCCTTCACGGTGAGGTTCAGGCCGTTCAGGATGCGGTTGTCCTCGATCTGCACGACGAGGTTCTTGATCTCAAGCATTCTAGTCCAAGTCCTTCAAAACCATAGCCGATGCATCGCCTGCAGGAAGGCTCGGCGGGCCACCGGAAAGCCGGAGAGGTCGCCGATCACCGCATCGATGCCGCACCGGGGGCAGAGGGCGGTGCCCTCTTGGGCGATCCACTCCTCGATCTCGTCCGGCGCGAAGATCTCTAGGCAGTAGAAGCAGCCGCATGCGGCGCTGCTCCTCACCTCGTCGGCGTGCCGCGAGCAGTGCCGGTGGGCCGCCCGCAGCACGTCGTCGTCAGGATCGCCCAGGCGATCAGCCCACCGAGCCTTCCAGGCTGATCGAGATCAGCTTCTGGGCCTCGACGGCGAACTCCATGGGCAGCTGCTGCAGCACGTCGCGGACGAAGCCGTTGACGATCAGCGCGGTCGCCTCCTCCTCGGAGAGGCCGCGCTGCTGGCAGTAGAACTTCTGCTCCTCGGAGATCTTCGAGGTGGTGGCCTCGTGCTCGAAGACCGCGGAGGCGTTCTTCGACTCGATGTAGGGCACGGTGTGCGCGCCGCACTGGTCGCCGATCAGGAGCGAGTCGCAGTTGGTGAAGTTGCGCGCACCCTTGGCCTTCTTGTGGGCCGAGACGAGGCCCCGGTAGGTGTTCTGCGAGCGGCCGGCCGAGATGCCCTTCGAGATGATCCGGCTCGTCGTGTTCTTGCCGAGATGGATCATCTTGGTGCCGGAATCGACCTGCTGCATGCCGTTCGACACCGCGATCGAGTAGAACTCGCCGCGGGACTCGTCGCCGCGCAGGATGCAGGACGGGTACTTCCAGGTGATGGCCGAGCCGGTCTCGACCTGCGTCCAGGAGATCTTCGAGCGGGCGCCGCGGCAATCGCCGCGCTTCGTCACGAAGTTGTAGATCCCGCCCTTGCCCTCGTTGTCGCCCGGGTACCAGTTCTGGACGGTCGAGTACTTGATCTCGGCGTCGTCGAGCGCCACGAGCTCGACCACCGCGGCGTGGAGCTGGTTGTCGTCGCGCTTCGGGGCGGTGCAGCCCTCGAGGTACGAGACGTAGCTACCCTTGTCGGCGATGATCAGCGTGCGCTCGAACTGGCCGGTGTCGCGCTCATTGATGCGGAAATAGGTCGACAGCTCCATCGGGCAGCGCACGCCCGGCGGGATGTAGACGAACGACCCATCGGAGAAGACCGCCGAGTTGAGAGTCGCGAAGAAGTTGTCCGTCACCGGCACGACCGAGCCGAGGTACTTCTGCACCAGATCCGGATACTCGCGGATGGCCTCGGAGATCGGCATGAAGATCACACCGGCCTTCTCGAGCTCCTTCTTGAAGGTCGTGGCGACCGAGACCGAGTCGAACACGGCGTCGACCGCGACGCGGCGCTCCGGCGCGATGCCCTCCAGCACCTCGACCTCGCGCAGCGGGATGCCGAGCTTCTCGTAGGTCTTCAGAATCTCCGGATCGATCTCGTCGAGCGATTCGGGGCCCTTCCGCTTCGGCGCGGCGTAGTAGTAGATGTTGTCGTAATCGACCCGGTCGTACTCGACGCGCGCCCACTCCGGCTCCTTCATGGTGAGCCAGCGCTTGTAGGCGTCGAGGCGCCACTGCAGCATCCACTCGGGCTCGTTCTTCTTGGCCGAGATGAAGCGCACCACGTCCTCGGAGAGGCCCTTCTCGGACTTCTCCATCTCGATCACGGTCTCGAACCCGTACTTGTACTGGTCCAGGTCGATCGAACGGACCCGGTCGATGGTTTCCTGCACGGCAGGCATCAGCGTCTCCTAAGCATCTCCGGCGTCAAGGGCCGGGGCTGTCTTGCGGATGGCTCGGGGCATCGCGCGGCTCAGGCCGCCACCCCTCGCCGCTTATATAGGGTGGCGATCACCCGTTCGAAGGCGTCGAGGAAGCGGGACACGTCCTCGGTGCGCGAATTCCAGCCGAGACTGACGCGCAGCGCCCCCGCGGCGAGCGCAGGGCTCACGCCCATGGCGGCGAGCACGGGAGAGCGCGCGACCTTGCCGGAGGCGCAGGCCGAGCCTGACGACACCGCGACCCCGGCGAGGTCGAGGCTGATCAGCGCGGTCGGCGCGTCGAGGCCCGGCACGGCGAAGGTCGCCGTGTTCGGCAGGCGCGGCGCGCCCGCCCCGAACATCACCGCGCCGGGCGCCAGGGCGACAACACCGGCTTCCAGCGCGTCCCGAAGACCTGCCAGCCGCGCGCCTTCCTCGCCGAGGCTCGGCGCCGCGATCGCCGCCGCCTCGCCCATCCCGACGAGCGACGGCAGGGCCTCGGTGCCGCAGCGCAGGCGCGCCTCCTGGCCACCGCCGCGGACGAAGGCCGTCTCGAGGGTCACGCCCGCGGCCAGAATCAGGGCGCCGACGCCCTTCGGCGCCGCGAACTTGTGTCCGGAGAGCGTCAGGGCGTCGAGGCCGAGAGCGGCAAAATCCAATGGAATCTTGCCGACCGCCTGGACCGCGTCGCTGTGCACCAGGGCGGCGCCGTGCCGCCGGGCCAGGGCGACGATCTGGGCCAGCGGCTGGACGACGCCGGTCTCATTGTTGGCGGCGTGGACCGAGATCAGCACCGTCTCGTCGCGCAGTGCACTGAGGCGAGACGCGAGCGCGTTGAGATCGAGCAGGCCGGCCGCGGTCACCGGCACGACCTCGACTGCGCCCTCGGGAAAGCGGTGGCCCGCGGTGACGCAAGGGTGCTCGGTCGCGCCGATCAGGAGGCGGGTCGGCGCGGGCAGGCCGGTCCGGCGCAGGGCACCCGACAGGACGGCGTTGGCCGCCTCCGTGCCGCCGCTGGTGAACACGATCCGGGTCGGCGCCGCGCCGACGAGGCGGCCGAGCGCGGCGCGGGCCGCGTCGAGGGCGGCGCGGGCGGCGCGCCCCTCCGCGTGCACCGAGGACGGGTTGCCGGGCAGGGCCAGCGCGCGCGCGACCGCTGCCGCGACCTCCGGACGGACCGGGGACGTGGCGTTGTGGTCGAGATAGGCGCGCTCCTGGCTCATCGGGGCTCCATCATCCTCAGGTCGCGACATTTCCTTGCTTTTCGCCCCTGCCGTCGTGCTAAGCCCCCGCGGAAACCGCACGGGCAGGTCCGAGGAACGGCGACGGGCAACGGGTTCGCCCGAACCAGCGCACTGGCGCTGTCTCGGATCGGTTCCTATTTTAGAATTGTTCTAATCCCCTAGAACCATTCTAAGAGCGCTTGTAAGTCGGGCGCGAGCCGAGTCAAGGCGGTGCCTGGATGTCGCACGGCGCGACGCGGATTCGGTCCGGCGTCCGCCACAGGAGTCAGAGACGCGTATGCCCGAGGTCATCTTCACCGGTCCGGCCGGTCGTCTGGAAGGCCGTTATCAGGCGCCGAAGAAGCGCGGCGCCCCGATCGCGATCATCCTGCACCCGCACCCCCAGTTCGGGGGTACGATGAACAATCAGATTGTGTACAATCTTTTCTACACCTTCGCCAATCGCGGCTTCGCGGCCCTGCGCTTCAATTTCCGTGGGGTCGGGCGCAGCCAGGGCGCGTTCGATCACGGCTCGGGCGAGCTGTCCGACGCGGCCGCCGCGCTCGACTGGGTGCAGTCGGTCAACCCGGAGGCGAAGTCCTGCTGGATCGCGGGCGTCTCGTTCGGCTCGTGGATCGGCATGCAGCTCCTGATGCGCCGCCCCGAGATCGAGGGCTTCATCTCGATCGCCGCGATGGCCAACCGCTACGACTTCACCTTCCTGGCGCCCTGCCCATCATCGGGACTGTTCGTGCACGGCTCGGAGGACCGGGTGGCGCCGGCCCGCGAGGTGATGCCGGTGATCGAGAAGGTGAAGACCCAGAAGGGCGTCATCATCGAGCACCAGATGGTCGAGGGCGCCAACCACTTCTTCGACGGCAAGGTCGATGAGCTGACCCAGACGGTCGACACCTATCTCGACAAGCGCCTCGGCGCGCGGGACGAGGTGGCGTAGTGGATCGCACACCCTCCCCCCTTCTGCGGGGGAGGGAAGGTTACGCCGCGGCCTTCGGCGCCTCCGGCGCGTGCACCACTGGCACGGCCGGGGCGCCCTCCCACTCGGTGCTGGCGGGGATCGACTCGCCCTTCATCACGATGGTGAGCGGGCGCAGCCGCGCGTAGTCGCCGACCTTCGTATCGTAGAGCACCGTCGCGAAGGCGCCGACCGAGACGCCGCGGCCGAGCTTCACCCGGCCGATCTTCATGATCCGGTCCTCGTAGAGGTGCGTCTGCAGCGCCGAGGTCCGGTTGATCACGCTGTAGTCGCCGATCTCCACGCAGTCGAACTCGGTGACGTCGGTGGTGAGCATGCAGACGCCCTGCCCCACCTTGACCCCGAAGAGCCGCAGCACCCAGGGCAGGAACGGCGTGCCCTGCAGGTGCTCCAAGAGCACCTTGCCGGCGAGGCCCCAGTAGGCGACCGCGATCGCCTCGGTGCGCATCGCCCACCACGACCACATCGGCCGCATGCCGGGCTTGTAGACGCCCATCAGGAGCCATTTCATCGCGATGACGGCCGAGGACTGGATCAGCGCGATGACCACACTCGCCGCGACGAAGCTGAAGGCCAGCCCCCACCAGTCGCGCTCCAGGATCGCCGGATAGAAGTACCAGTCGATCGCGGTGATCGCGAGGGTGATGTAGAGCATCGGCGAGAACGAGGTCGCGAAGGCCTCGAAGATGCCGCGGCGCAGCTTGGGCCAGAGCCCCGGCTCGTAGGTCTGGGCCGTCGAGCCGAGATCGACCCGCTGGCGGGCCGGCAGGCGGATCGGCGGCGAGCCGAACCACGTCTCGCCGGGCGCCATCGCGGCGTTCTCCGGCGGCTTGGACTTGATGCCGATCAGCACGTCGTCCGGGATCACCGCGCCCGGCGGCACCACCGCGTCGTTGCCCACGAAGACGCGGGCGCCCGTGCGGGTCTCGGCGAGGTGCATCCAGCCGCGGCGGATCTCCTCCTCGCCGTAGACCACCTCGTCGGCCACGAAGTTCTTCGCGCCGATCTCGGCAAGGTCGTAGCGCCCGGCGAGGTTCGTGGAGATCTCGGCCCCCTGCCCCATCCGGGCGCCCATCAGCCGGTACCACGCCCGCATGTAGACGGTGGCGAAGAGCGAGGAGAGCGTCTCCAGCGTCACCTCGACGGCGAGCGCCAGCGACCACTTGCGCAGGTAGAACCACGAATGGACCGAGTGGGTGCCAGAGCGCGTCCGCGGCAGGGCGAGCCAGCGGATCCCGGTGATCAGCAGCACGGTGCCGGCCGTCATCAGCATGGCGGTGGGCCAGGTCAGCAGCGGCAGGTAGAAGTGATAGTCGATGTCGGTGAGATCGCTGAGCGAGTCCGAGATCTGATCGAAGATGAAGAAGGCCGGGAAGATCGGCAGCAGGCCGACCGCCGGGATCGCGGCGAGCAGCAGGACGTAGAGGGCCAGGAACAGGCCGCGCCGGGCGGGCGAGGCCTCGGCCTGCTCGGGCAAAGCCGCGGGATCCGCCATGCCGACCTTGCGGCCAGGCGAGCCGTCCCAGCGCTCGGCGCGGGCCACGCGGGTGCCGGTCGGGATCGTGGTGAGGTCGGCGATCTCCGCGAAGTCGCCGATCACCGTGTCGTGGCTGACGACGCAGGAGGTGCCGATGGCCGCCTCCGCGCCGATCGAGACCCAGCCGATCACCAGCTCGTTGCCGACCACCTCAGCGTTGGCGACGACGAGGCGGCCGCCGAGCGAGGCGCGGTCGCCGACCGTGAGAAGGTCCGGCGCGCCGACCTCGATGTCCGAGATCAGCACGTCGCGCCCGATCTTCGCCCCCATCAGGCGCAGGTAGATCACGATGGCCGGCGAGCCCTGGAGCCACTTCACGTGGACGAGCGGCGCGAGGCGCTGGGCCAGCCACCAGCGGTAATAGTACACGCCCCAGAGCGGGTAGCGCCCCGGCCGGGTCCGGCCGAGGACCAGCCACTTGGCCGCGACCGCGATGGTGGCGGTCGTGGCGTTGATGCCGACATAGACGGCGAGCAGCACCGCCATCTCGCCGAAGAAGCCGAGCCCGCCGCCGGTGAGCAGCAGGTAGGTCACGAAGATGCCGAGCCACTGCGAGGTGGCGAGCGCGATGACGAAGGGCAGCGCCGCCGCCTGGGCGAGGCCGCAGAGCGCCCGGCGCAGCAGCGGCGGCGGCGCGAAGGCGAGGTCGCGCACGGCCGCCTCAGCGCCGACGCCGCCGGTCCGGGCGATCAGCACGTCAGACATCGCCCGGAGCGTGCGCTCGCGGTAGACGTCCGGCAGGGTGATGCCGGCCAGCGCCGGCACCTCGCGCACCGCCGAGACGAAGCGGGCGGCGAGCAGGGAGTGGCCGCCGAGATCGGCGAAGAAGTCGCCGGCCAGATCGATCGGCTGGTTGCCGAAGACCTGCCGGGCGGCGGCGAGGAGCGCCGCCTCGGTCTCGTTGCGCGGCGGCTCCTGGTCCGCCTCGGCGGCGACGACCGTCAGGGGGGCGATGCGCAGCGCCTTGCGGTCGACCTTGCCGGAGGTGAGCCGCGGCAGGGTCTCGGCCACCTCGTAATGGGCCGGCACCATGTAGGGCGGCATCTGCTCGGCGAGCGCGGGGCGCAGGGCCGCGCGGTCGATCTCCGCCCCGCGCTCCGGCACCAGGAAGGCCACGAGCCGGTCGACGCCGTCGTCGGCGCGCAGCACCACCGCGGCCTGGTTGATGCCGGCCTCGGCCCGGATGCGAGCCTCGATCTCGCCGAGTTCGACCCGGAAGCCCCGGACCTTGACCTGATCGTCGATGCGGCCGTGGAACAGGATGTTGCCGGCCGCATCCAGCGAGACCGCGTCGCCCGAGCGATAGAGAACCGGGTCGATGCCGCCATCCGCGAAGGGATTGGAGACGAACTTCTCGGCCGTCAGCTCCGGCCGCTTCAGGTAGCCCGCGGCGACGCCCGGTCCGCCGATCAGCAACTCGCCCTGCTCACCGGGGCCCAGCAGGTTCAGCGCCTCGTCGGCGACGTAGACGGTGTAGTTGGCGATCGGCCCGCCGATGGTGACGGGCTCACCCCGGCGCATTTCGGCGGCGGTCGCCACCACGGTCGCCTCGGTCGGCCCGTAGGTGTTGAAGAGCTGGCGGCCCGGGCTCGCCCAGCGCGCCACCAGCGGCTCGGGCAGGGCCTCGCCGCCGAGCAGGACGAGCCGGAGCCTCGGCAGGTCGCCGGCGATCATGGCGAGCAGCGTCGGAACGGTGTCGAGCACCGTGACGCCCTCCGCCTCCAGGATGCCGGGCAGCGATTCGACGTCGCCCATCATGGTCGGCGAGGCGACGAAGAGCGTCGCGCCGACGAGGTAGGGCACCCAGATCTCCTCCATCGAGAGATCGAAGGCGACGGAGGCGCCCTGGAAGACGACGTCGTCCGCCCGCATCCCGTAGAGGGCGTTGGCCGAGCGCAGGAAATGGCAGATGTTGGCGTGGCTGATGACGATGCCCTTCGGCACGCCTGTCGAGCCCGAGGTGTAGATCAGGTAGGCCGGGTGCTGCGGTGTCAAGCCGGCCGCGCGCGGGTCGGGCACGGGCGCCCCGGCGGGCGTGGCCGCGTCCAGGGTGGCGGGCGTGAGCGCGGGCGCCGCGTCCGGTGCCTGGGCGGCCAGCGCCTCCGAGACGAGCAGAGCCTTGGCATCCGCGTCGCCGAGGCAGATGCCGACGCGGTCGGCGGGCGCCTCGGCGTCGAAGGGCAGCCAGGCCGCACCCGAGAGGGTGATGCCGATCTGCGCGACAAGGAGATCCGGCCCGCGGGCCATCCAAAGTCCCACCACGTCGCCGGGCCCGATGCCGCGATGGGCGAGGCCCGCGGCGATGCGCTCGGCGCGCGCCAGGACATCGGCGTAGGTCAGCTGCGGGTGGCGGCCGCCCGCGACCACGGTCGCGCCGTCGATCAGCGCCGGGTGATCGCCCCGCAGGCGCGCCGTCGCGCGGAAGATCTCGGCAAGCACCTCGTCGCGGATCAGGTCGGGCCGCGACGGGCCGCGCAGGACGGCCTGGACGGGCCCGCGCCGCTCCACCTCGCCCCCGTCCGTCTCGGACCGGATCCCCTCGGCGAGACTGCTCATACACTGCTCCGCTTCCGGCCTTCGGGGCCGGATACCCTGTCACCCGCGCCCCTGCGAGGCGCCGTGTCCGCGTCCCGTATCGGGGACGCGGGTGCGCGCTCTAAACCCCGATCGCGCCGAGATCGGGGCGTGGCCCGAGATAGATCCGCCGGCCCTCCTGCACCATAGGGCCGGACAGGTGAATCCGGATGGAACGCCGAGCCGCCGACGCGCCATCGTCAGGCCCAGCGCCAGCCCCCGGCATCCAACACCAGGACCGAGCCCTGGCGGATCCCGATGCGCGGTGCGGCGTAAATATCGAGATGGCCGAGCGCCACCAGCACTGCCCGCGCGACGCCGCCATGGGCCACCATCACGGTCGCGGGGCCGAGGTCGGCGAGCACCGGAGCGACCCGCTCGGTGAGCATGGCGTAGCTCTCGCCCGCGAGCCCCGGCGGCCGGTAGCCCCAGCGATCGCGGTCGCGCGCGTGCGCCCCGCCCGGGTCGCGCCGCCGGATCTCAGCCCAGGTCGAGCCCTCCCAGGCGCCGAAGCTGATCTCCCGGAGGCGGTCGTCGGTGCGGTAGGCGGCCGGATCCTGACCGAGGCGCGCCCGCAGGATCTCCATGGTGCGGCGGGTGCGCGTCAGCGGGCTCGCGACGAAGTCGGCGCCCGCGAGGTCGCCGCCGGCCGCCTCCGCGAGGCGGTCCGCGACCTCCCGGGCCTGCGCCTCGCCGGTCGGGTTGAGGTCGATGTCGCGTTGGCCCTGGAGCCGGCCTTCCGCGTTCCACGCGGTCTGGCCGTGCCGGATGAAGTAGATGGTCCGCATGGAGGCCCGGATGGACGGCGGGGCGGCGTCGCCGCCGATTTCGGAACGCGGCGCCGCGCCGGTCGTTGCCAAGCTCACGATTCTACCTCAGATGCCCGATCCGACGGCCCCTGTCCGGACGACGAGAGTTTCATGCCGAAGAAGCACGGAGCGCGCGGCGACGCATCCCGCAAGGACGCCGCAGAGGCGACAAAGCTGCGCGGTTCGTTCGCGCACGACTCGCACCCGCCAGCCTACGCGGCCTGGGCGGGGGCCGCGGAGTGGATCGAGCAGCGCCGTGGGCCGGACGTCGCGATGCCGACGATTCGGGCCGCCGCAGGCGTCGTGACCGTCGAGCCGGGGAGCCCGTTCAACCTCGCCGCGGTGGATCCGGACCTCGATGGCGGCCTCGACAAGCAGGACGCCAAGGCGATGCTCGCCGCCGAGCGCGCCCGGATCCAGGCCCTGCAGGAGAGGCTCTACGCCGAGCGTCGCCGCAGCCTCCTCATCGTGCTGCAGGCGATCGACACGGGCGGCAAGGACGGCACGATTCGGGCCGTGCTGGAGGGCGTGAACCCGCAAGGCTGCGCGGTCGCGTCCTTCAAGGTGCCGAGCGCGGAGGAGCTCGATCACGATTTCCTCTGGCGCTACCACGCCCGCACGCCCGGCCGCGGCATGATCGGGGTGTTCAACCGCAGCCATTACGAGGACGTGCTCGTGGTGCGGGTGAAGGGTCTCGTGCCCGAACCGGTCTGGCGGATGCGCTACGACCTGATCAACGATTTCGAGCACCTGCTCACGGCGTCGGGCACCACCATCCTCAAGTTCTTCCTGCACATCTCGAAGGACGAGCAGCGGGAGCGGCTGGAGGCACGCATCGCCGATCCACAGAAGCACTGGAAGTTCGACCCCGCCGACCTTGTCGAGCGCAAGTCCTGGGACGCCTACCAGGCGGCCTTCAACGATGCGCTGACCCAGTGCTCGACGCCGCACGCGCCCTGGCACGTGGTGCCGGCCAACCGAAAGTGGTTCCGCAACCTCGTGATCGCCCGCACGGTCGCCGATACGCTGGAGGCGATGGATCCGCAGTTCCCGGAGGCGGCGAAGGGCATCGCCGACCTGAAGATCCCCGAGTGAGGCGCCGTGCGCGCTCCGTGAGATGCCCTCAGTCCCGATCGAGGCTGAGGTCGGGCGCGTCCGGGTTCTTCATGCCGACGACGTGGTAGCCCGCATCGACGTGCAGGATCTCACCGGTCATGCCCTTGCTCATGTCCGAGACGAGGTAGGCCGCCGTCTCGCCGACCTCGCCGATGGTCACGGTCCGGCGCAGCGGCGCGTTGTACTCGTTCCACTTCAGGATGTAGCGAAAATCGCCGATGCCGGAGGCGGCCAGCGTCTTGATCGGCCCGGCCGAGATCGCGTTGACGCGGATGTTCGAGGGGCCGAGATCGGCCGCGAGGTAGCGCACCGAGGCCTCGAGCGCGGCCTTGGCCACGCCCATGACGTTGTAGTGCGGCATCCACTTCTCGGCGCCGTAATAGGTCAGCGTGAGGAGCGAGCCGCCCTCGCGCATCTGCTTCTCTGCCCGCTGGGCGATCGCCGTGAAGGAGTAGCAGGAGATCAGGAGCGACTTGGTGAAGTTGCCCTCGCTGGTCTCGATGTAGCGGCCCGTCAACTCGTCCTTGTCCGAGAAGGCGATGCAGTGGACCACGAAGTCGATGCCCTCGGGGAAGACCTTCTCGGTCTCGGCGAACACGGCGTCGATCGAGGCCGGGTCGGTGACGTCGCAATGGCCGACGACGTGGGCCTCGACCTCGCGGGCCAGAGGCTCGACACGCTTCTTCAGGGCCTCGCCCTGGTAGGTGAAGGCGAGCTTGGCGCCGTGCTGGTGCAGGCTCTTGGCGATGCCCCAGGCGATCGAGCGGTTGTTGGCGACGCCCAGAACGACGCCGCGCTTGCCGGCGAGGAGACCGGTCCCGGTGCGTGCCCCGCGATCCTCACCCTCGCCGATATCCGCCATGACCCACCCGAGAAGAATGCCGCCGACGCAACTCGGGCACCCGGTCCGGGGACCGGGCGGCCCGCGCGCCGCGGGTCTCCTTAGCGGAGGCGGACCGGGGACGGAAGCCTGAGGTCGCGCCGGGGCGGGCCGGACGACCCGCTCAGAGCCGCCGATCTCAGGCGGCCTTGGCGGCGCGACGGCCCTTGGCGAACTCGGTCAGCGCTGCGTCGTCGCCCTCCGGCAGGACGATGGCGCTGGTGGCGAGCAGATCGCCGCGGGTGCCGTCCTTCTTCGGCAGGCCCTTGCCGCGCAGGCGGAAAGTGCGGCCCGAACTCGTCATCGCCGGAATCTTCATCTCGACGGCGCCGGTGAGCGTCGGCACCCGGATGGTGCCGCCGAGGATCGCGTCCTCCAGCGGCACGTCGACGCTGACGCGCAGGTCCGCGCCTTCCAGCTTGAAGCGCGGGTGCGGCAGCACGCGGATCGTCAGGAGCGCGTCGCCGGGCTCGCCGCGCATCGCGGGCTGGCCGAGCCCGCGCAGCCGGATGGTCTGGCCGTCCACCACGCCCTTCGGGATCATCACGTCGACCTCGCGGCCGGTGGGCAGGGCGAGGCGCAGCTTCTCCTCGCCGGCCACCTGCTCGAGAGTGACGCTGAGTTCGGCCGCGACATCCTCGCCGCGCGCGGCCTGTCGCGGAGCGCCCCCGGGACCGGCGCCGCCCGCCCGGAAGGCCTCGCCGAAGATGTGCGAGAAGATGTCCTCGCCCATCCCGCCGCCGCCCGCTCCGCCGCCCATGCCCCCGCCGCGACCGCCGCGACCGGCGAAGTCGAACTCGAAGCCGCCCCCGCGCCCACCGCCGAAGCCGCCGCCGAAACCCTCGAACCCGGTCGCGCGCGGCTTGCCGTCGGCGTCGATCTCGCCGCGATCGAACTGCTTGCGCTTCTCGGCATCGCCGATGATCTCGTAGGCGCTGTTGGCCTCGGCGAAACGGTCCTTCGCCTTGGCGTCGTCCTTGTTGCGGTCGGGGTGGTAAGCCTTCGCCAGCTTGCGGTAGGCCTTCTTGATGTCGGCCTCACTCGCGTTCTTGGGAACGCCCAGCACGTCGTAGGGATTGCGCATGGCCTCTGAGGACTTGCTGTCGTGAACCGTGATCGGATCGGCGTTCTGCGCCGATCCGGCGATCTCGGCCCTGATGTGGGGCGTGTGTTGCTATTTCGCAACGGCCTGACCGACCAAAGTCGGCCTGTTCGGGCGCGCCGTCAAGCGGCGCGCGGTTGCGCCGTCGAGCGCCCCGCACGATCACACGCCCTCAGGCCGGTTTGGAGACGCGCAGGTGGCGTAGTTCCCAAGTGCCGCCGGAGGGCTTGCAGCCCGTGCCGCGCACGAAGCGGCTGCGCTCGGGCGCGATCACCGACGCAAGGAAGTCGCGGCAGATCAGGTCGTTGGAGACGTAGGGCAGCCCAGTCGGGTTGATCGACCCACGCAGGCCGGATTCCGGGTTGTCCCACTTCACCGGGCGACCGTTGCCCTGGGGGTCCAGCGCGACGCCCAGCGCGGCACGGGCGCGGCGCCAATCCTCGTCGCCGAGGTCCGTACCGAAGCTCGCCGGGCGCTTCGCGATGCTCCCGGTCACCACAGGATCGGCGGTATCCGCCACATCGACCTTGGCGGGCTTCTCGGCCGTCTGGCGGAAGACCAGAAGCGGTTGGCTGCAGCCGCACAGGCCCGATAGAAGCGCGGCGCCGAGCACGAGCCGCCGTGCCCTGCCGACGGGGTTCGCCCGGGGGTCTTTACACGCGCCCTGCCGCATTACACCTGAACTCTCCGCCACCGCGTGAGGCCCAACGTTGGTGCGCCCCATCGGTGCCCCCGACCGGATGCCATGAGAGAGGAATAAGCCGTGGAGCCGTTAACGATCGGTGATCCCGCTCACCCCGGCGCCGTGCCAGCCGACTTCACGCTGGCCGAGGATCCGTTCGCCCTGTTCGCGGCCTGGATGAAGGAGGCGGAGGCCGCCGAGCCGGAGGATCCGAACGCGATGGCGCTCGCCACCGCCGATTCGGGCGGGCTGCCGGACGTGCGGATCGTGCTCCTGAAGGGCTTCGACGCCCGCGGCTTCGTCTTCTACACGAACACGCAGTCGACCAAGGGCGAGGAGCTTGCCCAGAATCCACAGGCCGCCCTCGTGCTGCACTGGAAGAGCCTGCGGCGGCAGGTGCGCGCCCGCGGGCCGGTGACGCCCGTCACCGCCGCGGAGGCGGACGCCTATTTCGCGAGCCGGCACCCGCAGAGCCGGCTCGGCGCCCATGCGAGCCGCCAGTCGCGCCCGCTGGCCGACCGAGCCACCCTGATGGCGGAGGTCGCCGACCTCGCGGCCCGCTACGAGAACGGCCCGGTCCCGCGGCCCGAACACTGGACGGGCTTCCGCATCGCGCCGCTGACGTTGGAATTCTGGCAGAACGGCGAGTACCGGCTGCACGACCGGGTACGCTTCACCCGCGACGGGGCGGGCTGGACCCGCTCCCGGCTCTATCCCTGATCTGTTCGCGCCCGTGCTGCGCTGCGGCAGCAACCCTGGATTTCCGCTGCCGCAGCGCTTAGACCCGGAAGTCAGTCCGTCAGCGGGGCGGCCGTCGGCAGGACGGCGCCCCGCCGCGGATCGCTCAGCGAGGCATGGCCGTGGCTCCTCCCCTCAACGACCGTCGCCGGATCATGCTGCTCACGGGCGCCAGCCGCGGCATCGGCCACGCCACGGTGAAGCGGTTCTCCGCCGCCGGCTGGCGGGTCATCACCTGTTCGCGCCACGCATTCCCGGAAAATTGCCCTTGGGAGATGGGCCCGGAGGATCACCTCCAGGTCGATCTCTCCGACGCCGAGGACACGATGCGCGGCGTGCGCGAGGTGGCCGACCGCCTGAAGGCGGAGGGCGGCGTGCTGCACGCCCTCGTCAACAATGCGGGCATCTCGCCCAAGGGCCCCGAGGGCGAGCGCCTCGGCGCGATCGCCACCGGCTGGGCCGACTGGCAGCGGGTGTTCCAAGTGAATTTCTTCGCGCCGATCCTGCTGGCGCGGGGCCTGTGCGACGAGCTCGCCCGTGCGCGCGGCTCGATCGTCAACGTCACGTCGATCGCCGGCTCGCGGGTCCATCCCTTCGCGGGGGCCGCCTACGGCACCTCGAAGGCCGCGCTCGCCGGGCTGACCCGTGAGATGGCGGCGGATTTCGGCCCGCTCGGCGTGCGGGTCAACGCGATCTCGCCCGGCGAGATCGACACGTCGATCCTCTCGCCCGGGACCGAGAAGCTGGTCGAGCAGATCCCGCAGCGCCGGCTCGGCACCCCCGACGAGGTCGCCAAGGCGATCTACTTCCTGTGCACCGAGGCCTCCTCCTACGTGAACGGCGCCGAGCTGCACATCAACGGCGGCCAGCATGTCTGACCCACCCGTTCGGGGCGCCGCGCTGCCCAGCCTGCTCGCCGTGACGCTTGCCGTGACGCTTGCCGTGACGCTCGTGGCGCCGGCCGCGGCCGAGCCCTCGGTCACCGTGCTCGACCTGCCGTTTCGGGTCACTGCGCTGCGCGGCCCCGCGAGCGAGGTCGCGGTCTCGCTCGCCACCTCGGGCCTGCTGCCGCCGGCCGGGGCCCGGGCGGGCGGCAAGGCCGTGGAAACCGGTGAGGAGGACAGCGCGCCCGTCGCGGTGGTCTGGGGCGAGGGCGGCGGCGCCGCGCTGGGCCTCGCGGACGGCGCGATCCGCACGACCCTGCTCGGCGCCGAGGCGATCGAGGGCTTGGCCGCCGCCGAGACGCCGCGCGGGGCGCTCCCCGGCTCGCGCCGGGCCGTCTCCGGCGCGCTCTCCGCCTACCTGACCGGCCCGACCCGCGCGGCGGGCGTGCCCGGTGCGGCCGGCCTCACCATCCGCGAGCGCCAGCCGCTCGGGGTGACGGCCGAGCCGAAGGCGGTGCCGGTCGCCACCGCCACCGTCTCGGCGGGGCCGGATTCCGTCTTCGCGGTGGCGCGCCCCCGGGCACTGCGCCTCGCCGGCCGGCCCGCCTTCCTCGCCGCCACCCTCGACGGCGCCTCGGGCTCCGGGCTCGCGCTGATCGGTCATCCCGCCGATGGCATCGGCTGGCGCGTTCTGGCGCGCGCGCCGGTCCAGCCCGCGGCGCCGACGCGGATCGCCGCGGTGGCGGATTTCACCCGCGCCGGCGCGCCGCAGGCGGCGACCGTGCGCGGGGACGGCGTGCTCCAGCTCTGGACGCTCGGACCGGACGCCCTCTCGCTGGCCGCGGAGGCCGCGGGCTACGGCACCGGCGCGCCCGGCGCCGACATCGGCGCGCCGGTCGAGCCGGAGGGCGCGGGCCCCGCCGATCTCGCCCTGCCGGCCGCGGACGGGCGCGCGCTTGCGCTGGTATCCCTGAAGGCCGGCGTCTCGGAGCGGATGCGGGCCGCGCTGCCAGCGCCGGCCGAGCACGGCGTCGCGGTGCTCGGGCGCGGGGCGGGGGCGCGCATCCTCGTCGGCCTCGCCGACGGCCGCGTCGCCGTGGTGGCCCCGGAGGGCGGAAAGCCGTGAGCGAGGCCGAGAGTCGCCTGTTCCCGCAGCGCCCCTTCGTTGGCGCCTCGATCGCGGTGATCCGCGGCGACCGGGTGCTGCTGGCGGCGCGCGCCAACGCGCCGATGCGCGGCGTCTGGACCCTGCCGGGCGGCCTCGTGGAAGCCGGCGAGACGCTGGCCGAGGCGGCCCTGCGCGAGCTGCGCGAGGAGGTCGGCCTGGAGGCCCGGGTCGTCGGCGTGCTCTCGCCGACCGAGATCATCGACCGCGACGGCGAGGGCCGGGCCCGGCACCACTACGTTGTGCACCCGCACGCGGCGCTCTGGTGCGGCGGCGAGCCGGTAGCGGGGCCCGAGGCGCTCGGCGTGCGCTGGGCGCGGCTCGACGAGGTGGCGGGGCTCGCCACGACGCCCGGTCTCCTCGGGACGCTGGCCGAGGCCTTCGCCCGGGCGAGCGCGCTGGAGCCGGTCCCGTGAGGGGTTCTGGCGACGGGCTGAAGGCCCTCCCGCGCGCGCCCTTCCCTCTCCCCCTGCTGCGCAGGCTACCCTCCTCCGCAGAGGGGGGATGGAGGACGCGCAGCATGGCCCTGCTCCTCTGCCTGCTCGCCGGCTGCGCGTCCCTCGCGCCGTCCCCTGCTTCGGCCCAGCAGCGGTCACCCGCGCGCGCCGCACCGAAGGCGCCCGAGAAGGAGCCCGCCCCGCCTCCGGAGCAGCCCGCCCCTTACGACCGCGACCTGATGCGGCTCTCCGAGATCATCGGCTCCCTTGCGTTCCTGCGCGGGCTCTGCGCGGCACCCGATGCCGGGGAATGGTCGGGCCGGATGCGCGCCCTGATCGATGCCGAGGGCATCACGCCGGGCCGGCGCGACCGCCTCGCCGGAGCCTTCAACCGGGGCTATCGCAGCTACGCGGTCACCTATCGGATCTGCACCCCCTCGGCGCAGGAGGCCGCCTCCCGCTTCGTCGCGGAGGGCGAGCGGCTGTCGCAGGCGCTCGCCGGCCGTTTCGGGGGGTGATGCAGCAGAACAACAGGAACGGCCGGCCTCGGAAATCACCGCAAATCGACCGGCCGCGTTAACCGCTTCGCAATTCCTGGCTGGTGGCCCGGGGCTGAGCCGCCTATCATCTCCACGAACGCCCGGCTTCCGGTCGGGCGCGAGGGATGTCCAACGCCATGCTCAATTCGACTCACACCGCCGCTCCCATCGAGGCCGATGTGGACGAGAAGCGCGTCGCGTTGAGCTACGTCTCCGAGGCCTTCGCGGAAGGCTGCCTCGACGGCCTGGACGCCGACTGCATGGCCCAGGCCGCCCTGTTCGCCGCCTTCCAGGAACTCGTCACGACCTACGGCGAGGAGGCCACGGCCCGCTACGCCGAAGGATTCCCCGAGCGCATCCGCGGGGGCGCCTTCACCACCGCGCTCCAGCACTGAGGCGCCGCGAGGGGGAACTCAGCGCGTCGAGGCCGCTTCGGGCAGGAAATCGGCGACCGCCTCCGCGAGGCGGTCGCCCGCCACCCACGGCACCATGTGGCCGAGGCCGGGCAGGCGCAGGAGCCGTGCACCGGGAATGCGCTTGGCCAGCGGTTCAGCCTGCGCCTCGATCCGGACCAGGGGGTCCGCGTCCCCCGAGACGATCAGCACCGGGACGCTCAGGCTCCCGTAGCGCGGGCTCTGCCGCTCGAGCGCCGCGGGCAGGCCGATCAGATCCTCGACATTCGACAGGAGCGCGCCCGGCCGGACCGCCAGCGGCACGCGCGCCCGCTCCAGGTAGCCCTCGCTCGGGGGCTGGGGCCGGAAGGCTTGAGCCGAGGCGCCGCGCAGATAGTAGAGCGCGAGCGGCGGGCCGAGCGTCCGGCTGAGCAGCCACGCGACGGGTGGCTGTGCGGCGAGCCGCCAGTACCAGGGCAGCGCGACCCGCTGCGGGAAGGGCAGCGCCACCGGGGCGACCAGAACCAGCCCCGAGACCCGCTCCGGATGATCGAGGGCGAGCGCGAGCGCCGCGGCACCGCCCCAGGAATGGCCGAGCACGATCACCGGCCCGGGATCGAGGCTGCCCAGCGCCTCGGCGATCCGGTCCGCCTGCGCGGCGGGCGTCGCGGCGCCGAGCCGATCGCTCCAGCCGTGGCCCGGCCGGTCGAAGGCGATCACCCGGAAGCCCCGCGCCGCGAGCAGGCGGCCGACGCCCTCCATCGGGTCGGCGGCGTTGGCCGAGGCGCCGTGGATCAGCACCACCGTGCCGCGCGCGTTCCGCTCCGGCCCGGCCTGCAAGGTGGCGAGGCGACCGCCCGCGACGGGCACGAACGGGCCGGCCGGCGGGTAAGCGGCGCCGGCGCGCCAAGCGATCATGAGGCTCGCCACGGCGCCCGCCGCCAGGACGCAGAGCGCGAGGACGAGGGGCGCTCCGACCACGAGGGCGAGCGCCGCCAGGACAGTCTTCACAGGTCGCGGCCGTCGACGTCGGGAGCGAGGCGGTCGATCGCCTCCTTCACCTTGGCCATTCGGGGATAGAGCGCGGCCGCCCGCCGGAAGGCGCTCAGCGCGCGCGCCTTGTCGTCCATCGACATGTAGATCCGGCCGAGCGCCGCCCAGGCCTCGAAATGGCGCGGCTCCAGCACCAGGGCCCGCTGCAGGTCGGCCACCGCACCCTGCTTGTCGGAGAGCAGCCAGAACACCGTGGCGCGCCGGTTCCAGCCCTCGGACCAGGCGGGCTCCAGGGCCGTCACCCGGTCCATCAACTCGGCCGCGAGGGCGAAGTCCTTCGCGCTCATCGCCTGCCGGGCACGGTCGGTGAGAAGATCGGCCGTGGCGCTGCCGGAGCGGTCGAGGCGGCGCTCGATCAGCTTGGCGACGCCCTTGGCCTCCTCGTCGTCGTCGGCCTCGCGCAGGCGCGTGAAGAGCTCTTCGAGGCTGGCGGGAGGCGCCGGCTTCTTCCGCTCCTCGCTGCGCTCGTCCGGGCGGCCGAGACCCGGCGGCGGCGCCAGCGCGGAGCCGGCGATCAGGGCGGCGAGCAGGCCGGGGAGGACGTTGCGCAGCATCGGGCGAGCTTGTGCGCGCCCCGACACGCCGTCAACGCGCCGGAGCGCCGCGGCGGCCACGAAAGCAGAGAGGCAGGCACCATGGGCGGTACCTGCCTCTCGAATTCCGGTCGGATGCCCGCTCTGGCGCGGGCAATCCGCCTCAGCCCTGGCGGGCCTTGAAGCGCTTCTGGGTCTTGTTGATGACGTAGACCCGGCCCTTGCGGCGCACGAGCTGGTTGTCGCGGTGACGGCCGCGGAGCGACTTGAGGGAGTTGCGGATCTTCATGGTCTGTCTCGGCGGGCTCTTGCCTGCCGTCCGTGCAAGGGTTTCGGGAGCGGGAAGCCCGAAGGGCCCCCTGCGATGGCGGCGCAACGCATCGCGGAAAGGCGGTCCCCTTAACAGGATTCGCACCGGGCAGGCAAGCCGGAGGCTGCGGCGCCGTGGCGCGCTCAGCCGATCCGCTCGGCGATGCGGTCGGCCACCCGCAGGGCGTTGGCGATGATGGTGAGCGTCGGGTTCACGGCACCGATCGAGGGGAAGAAGCTCGCGTCGGTGACGTAGAGGTTGTCGAGCTCGTGCGCCTTGCAATTGAGGTCGAGCACGCTGGAGTGCGGATCGGTGCCGAAGCGGAGCGTGCCGGCCTGATGCGCCGTGCCGCTGAGCGGGATGTCCTTGCCGAGATAGAGCGAGCGCTCGAACAGGTAGGTGTAGGCGCCGGCAGGCTCCAGGAGGTCGGAGAGCTTGGCGCGCAGGCGGTCGTGCGCCTCGCGGTTGTTCTCCCGGATGTCGAGGATGGTGCGCCCGTCTCGATCGATGCTGATCCGGTTGTCCGGGTGCGGCAGGTCCTCGCTCTGCAGCCAGAAATCCATGGCGTGGCGCGCCACCATGTTGAAGGGCGCGTCCGGCAGGAAGCCCGTCCATGTCGGGAACTCCTCGCCGCGGATCTGGTCCGGATGGGTCTTGGCGCACATCTGGATCAGGCCCATTGGGAACTCCCAGTCCTTCGACGCGAAGTAGAAATCGGAGAGCGCGAGCGTCTTCTGGAAGACGGTGTCGTTGACCTCCTTCGAGAGCGCCATCAGCACCGACATGTTGTGGCGCATGTAGTTGCGCCCGACCTGATCCGAGCCGTTGGCGAGGCCGTTCGGGTGCGCGTCGCTGGCGGAGCGCAGGAAAAGCAGCGCCGACGAGAGCGCTCCGCAGGCCACCACCACGATGTCCGCGCTGTAGCGCTCCTCCCGGCCGTCGCGGGTCACGCGCACGCCCGTCACGGTCCTGCCCGACGCATCCGTCTCCAGCCGCGAGACGTAGGCGTTGACGAGCAGCGTGACGTTGTCGTGGGCGGCCAGCGTCGGGTCCACCGTCATCACCTGCGCGTCGGCCTTGCCGTTGAGGAGGCAGGGAAAGCCGTCGAAGGCGTCGCAGCGGATGCAGATGCTGGTTGGCGTCGGGCGTCCGTCGCGCTCGTCGAGCTTGATCCCGAGCGGCAGGTGATAGGGTTGCAGACCGTGGCGGGCCCAATCGTCCGAGAGCTTCTGGATGCGGGGCTCGTGGCTCACCGCCGGGTGGTCGTAGGGGCCGCTCGCCCAGGGCTCGGTCGGGTCCTCGCCCCGGTCTCCGTGGACGGCGAAGAGCCGCTCCGCCTGCGCGTAGTAGGGCTCGAAATCCGCGTAGGCGAGCGGCCAGGCCGGCGAGACGCCGTCGACGTGCCGCACCGCCTCGAAGTCGCGCTCGCGCAGACGCAGCAGGGCGGCGCCGTAGACCTTCGAGTTGCCGCCTACATAGTAGTGCAGGCCCGGGTGGAAGGCGCGCCCGTCGCCGCCGTACCACGTCTCCCTCGCCTGGTACTTGCCGTCCACGAAGACCGTCTTGGCGCTCCAGTTCTCCTGGCTGCGGGGCAGGTAGTCCCCGCGCTCCAGCATCAGGATGCGCTTGCCGGTGCAGGCGAGCCGCGCGGTGAGCGAGCCGCCCCCCGGCCCGGACCCGATGACGATGATGTCGTAATGGTCCTGCATCGGCTCTGTCCGCGGCGCAGCGTCGGGGAACAGCGCGGCAACGTGGCCCCTTTGGCACCGTTCCGGCGTGCTCCGTCACGGGATCGTGCTCGCTGCGGCGCAGCGATGGCCGTCCCCCTCCGAAAGACCCACGAAACCGACACCGGGTGCGGACGTTGGCGGCAGGGATCACGGGCACCCCGAGGCGCCCAAGCCTGCCCAAGATCGGAGCCACCCGCCACGATGGACCTCGCGACCTGGCTCAACCTTGTGGCGGTGCCGCTCGCGGCCAAGATCTGCCTCGTCGGCATGTTCCCGCCGAGCGCGCTCGACAAGGTCGTGCACTGGGACGAGGCGATGGAGCAGGCGGCCTCCGGCCCCCTGCCCTTTCCGGCGCTCCTCCTCGTGCTCGGCATTCTGGTCGAGACGGTGGCGCCGGTGCTCATCGTCGTCGGCTGGTACGACCGCGCCGCCGCCTTCGTGCTGATGGGCTTCTGCGCGGTGACCGCCGTGCTGTTCCACCGGTTCTGGGAATATCCGGGCTTCTGGTCGCGCAACGGCGCGGGCCGAGCCCATTTCTGGGACTTCCTCAAGAATTTCGGCCTCGTGGGCGGCCTGCTGCTCGTGGTGATCGGCGGCAGCTACGCGCCGGCCTCCGAGGTTGCCCGCCACCCGCTCTCCTCCGGCCCCTACGCGGCCGAAGCGCCCGCCAAGCCCTGAAGGATCCGACGCGATGACCGAGCCCAAATCTCCCACCATGCCGTACTGGCACGTCTACACAGACGCCGAGGGCGTGAGCCGCCAGGAGCGGTTCGAACTCACGGACTTCCAGTTTCAGGGCGTCGGGCCGGGCGTGGCGCCGCAGTGGAACGACAAGATGGACCCGTCGCAGGCCGGCGTGACCTTCACGGTGCTGCCGGTCGGCTGGGTCGGCGACTGGCACGAGAACCCCAAGCCCCAGTGGATCGCGGTCCTCTCCGGGCGCTGGTTCGTCGAGACGATGGACGGCAAGCGGGTCGAGATGGGCCCGGGCGAGCTGATGTTCGGCGAGGACCAGAACACCCGCGAGCGCGACGGACGCAAGGGCCACCTCTCGGGCACGGTGGGCGATGAGCCCTGCACCATGATCGTTACCGGGCTCGACGTGGAGCCCACGGTGAACCGGCCGGGCCGGTTCAGGTAGGGGCGCTCGGCATGGAGAGCTTCGAGGTCACGCAGGCGCGCTTCAAGAGCTTCGTCCTGCCCAACGCGCCGCTCGAGATGCTGGCCGAGGGTTTCCGCTGGTGCGAGGGACCGGTCTGGTTTGGGGACCGGGACGAGTTGCTGTTCTCCGATCTGCCGAACGACCGGGTGATGCGCTGGAGCGAGGGCGGGGGCCTCAGCGTCTACCGCGCGCATGTCGGCTTCGAGAACGGCCACGCCCGCGACCGGCAGGGGCGGCTCCTCTCCTGCTCGCACCGCCTGCGCCGGATCACCCGGATCGAGCTCGACGGCAGCGTCACGGTGCTGGTCGATTCCTATCGGGGCAAGCGGCTGAACTCGCCGAACGACATCGTCTGCAAGTCGGACGGGACGATCTGGTTCTCGGACCCGCCCTACGGCATCCAGACCGACTACGAGGGCGGCAAGCAGGAATCGGAGCTGCCGCCCAACCTCTACCGCTTCGACCCGCGCGATGGCTCGCTCACCGTCGCGGTGGGCGATTTCGAGGGTCCGAACGGGCTGTGCTTCTCGCCCGACGAGCGCCGGCTCTACGTGGCCGAGACCGGCCTCCAGTTCGCCGAGAACCCGACGCGCCATATCCGGGTCTTCGACGTGGCGGAGGACGGGGCGCTCTCGAACCCGCGGGTCTTCCACACGGTCTCGCCCGGCATGGCGGACGGGTTCCGCTGCGACGAGGAGGGCAATCTCTGGTCGAGCGCGGGCGACGGCGTGCACGTCCTCGATCCGGGCGGTGAACTGATCGGCAAGATCAAGACCCCGGCCACGGTCTCAAACCTCTGCTTCGGCGGCCGCTACCGCAGCCGCCTCTTCCTCTGCGTCTCGCACAGCCTGATGGCGATCTACGTCAACCGGCGGGGCGCCGCGCTGGTCTGAGCCCTACCGGAACGGCGGCTCGTCGAAGCTCCTGAGCTTGCGCGAGTGCAGGCCGTGGCGGTCGGCGCGCAGCACGTCGAGGGCCGCGAGCCCGATGCGCAGGTGCTCGCCCACCGCGCGGTCGTAGAAGGCGTTGGCGGCGCCCGGCAGCTTGATCTCGCCGTGGAGCGGCTTGTCCGAGATGCAGAGCAGCGTTCCGTAGGGCACGCGCAGGCGGTAGCCCTGCGCGGCGATCGTGCCGCTCTCCATGTCGACCCCGATGGCGCGGCTCAGGTTGATCACCCGCCGCTCCTGGGTGAAGCGCAGCTCCCAGTTGCGGTCGTCGTAGGTGACCACTGTGCCGGTGCGCAGGCGCCGCTTGAGGGCGTCGCCGTCCTCGCCCGTCACCGCGGCCGCGGCGGCCTGGAGGGCGAGCTGCACCTCGGCCAGGGCCGGCACCGGCACGTCGGTCGGCACCAGCGCGTCGAGGATGCGGTCGCGCCGCAGGTAGCCGTGGGCCAGCACGTAGTCGCCCATGCGCTGCGACTGCCGCAGGCCGCCGCAATGGCCGACCATGAGCCAGCAATGCGGGCGCAGCACCGCGAGATGGTCGGTGATCGTCTTCGCGTTCGAGGGACCGACGCCGATATTGACGAGCGTCGTGCCCTGCATCGCGCCGTCCGACCCCCGCGCTACGAGATGGTAGGCCGGCATCTGGAAGCGGTGCCAGGGCGAGGCGGCGATGAGGGCGGCAGGATCCGCGGAGGCAGCCTCGCCGCGCGTCACCCGCACGCCACCGGGCAGGATCAGCTCCTCGAACCCCTCCGCGCCCGAGGCCAGCCGCTCCAGACCGTGGCGGACGAACTGGTCCACGTAGCGGTGGTAGTTCGTCAGCAGGATCCAGGGCTGGACGCAGGCCCAGTCGCTGCCGGTGTAGTGCACGAGGCGGCGCAGCGAGTAGTCCACCCGCACCGCGTCGAAGAGCGCGAGCGGGCGCGGGGCATCGCCGCGCTGCTCCCAGAGCCCATCCGCCACCTCGTCGCCGACGACCGAGAGCAGCGGCACCGGGAACCACGCGGCGAGGTCCGCGCCGTCCGGGGCCCGCCGGCTCGGGCCGATCCCGGCCTCAAGCACGTAGGGGTACGGGATCTCCTGCGCGCTCAGGCCGACTTCGAGCGAGACGCCGTAATCCTCCACCAGTGGCCGGAGCTGCTGGATCAGGTATTCGCGAAAATGCGCCGGCTGGGTCACCGTGGTGGCGTAGGTGCCGGGCGCCTGAAGCTTGCCGGTGGCCCGGCTGATCCGCGGCATCGGCCCGCTCGGCTGATAGGTGACGCGGATCTCGGGATAGCGGAACTTCAGCCGCTCGGCCGCGTCCGGCGGCGGCCCGCCGTCGAGGTAGCGCGCCAGCGCCGTGCGCAGCGCCTGCGTCGCCTCGGCGTGCAGGACGATCAGGCGCTCCACCGCGACATCGACCTCGGCAATGGCCTCCATCGGCCGCAATTCCTCGACCAAACCGATCTCCTCACCCTATGTCCGGGCCCCTTATACCGCGCGGGCGCACCCCGCGTCGCGGCTTGCGGTGCGGCCTCGGGTGGCCGAAAGGCGGGCGCAACGCATGATCCGGAGAGGCATTTCGTGAGCCAGGACGATTTCGGGCCTCGCCCCGGCGAGGAAAGCGTGACGCTGCCGGAGCGCTTCGACGCCGGCCTGCACTTCATCGGGCGCCTGCGCACGCCGTGGACGCGGCGGGCGGAGTGCCCGAAGAACGGGACGCAGAGCGACGCCGTCTGCACCGTGATGGTCGATCCGCTCTACGCCCCCGCCCTTCAGAACGTCACGGGTTCCAGCCACCTGATCCTGCTCTACTGGATGGACCGGGCAGACCGCACGCTTGTCCGTCAGCTGCCGCGCCATGCGGAGGGCAGCCGCGGCACCTTCTCGCTGCGCTCGCCGGCCCGCCCGAATCCGATCGCGCTGGCGGTGGTCGAACTCCTCGGGCGCGAGGGCGACACCCTGCGGGTGCGCGGCCTCGACTGTCTCGACGGCACGCCGCTCCTCGACATCAAGCCCTACTACGCCTCCACCGACGCGCGACCGCAGGCGACGGTGGACCGCGCGGGCACACGGTGAGGCGGCTCACCACGGGCATCGCCGCCTGCGGCCTCCTAGGGCTCGGCGCCGCTTTGGGCTGGAGCCTGTGCGAGCCCGCGATGGATGCGCGCCACTATGGTCAGGGCCGCCTCGCGGCGATCCAGCAGCATCTCGACGAGGCGCCGGCCGATTTCGTGCTCCTCGCCGGCGACAGCCAGGCCGAGCTGCAGCCTCCGGCGCAGCGCCCCTGCGGGCTCGAGCTCGTCAATGCCGGTGTCGCGGGCGCGAAGGCCGAGACCTACGCGAACGTCCTCGACGGCGTCCGCTTCGCCCGCCGCGCCCGGGCCGCGCTGCTCCTGATCGGCACCAACGACCTCATCGCGAAGAACCGGCCGGGCTATGCCGCGAACGCCGCCCGGTTCGAGGCGGCGGTCGAGCGGATCCTGCGCACGCTCGCCGGGCACGCGGACAAAGTCGTGGTCGCGGCGGTGCCCCCGATCGGGCACGAACTCGACGGGCGCCTCGATGCCGGATCGGTCGCGCCCTACACGGCGCACCTGCGCGCCGTCTGCGCCCGCCTGGGCTGCCGCCTCGCCGATCCCTACGCGGCGCTGCGGGATGGGGAGACCGGCTTCGCCAAACCGGGCGCGATGGGCAACGGGCTGCACCTCGCGGCGTACCGGCCAACCATGCAGGCGCTGGAGGCGGAGATCTGCGGACCGTGAGGCGGGCTCACACGCCCCGCGCCGGCGGCCGGATGCGGTAGCAGCCGACGTAGAGGGCGGGCAGGAACAGCAGGGTCAGCGCGGTCGCCGCCAGGATACCGCCGATCATCGCGTAGGCCATCGGGCCCCAGAACACCTCGCGGGCGATCGGGATCAGGCCGAGGCTCGCCGCCGCCGCGGTGAGCAGGATCGGGCGCATGCGGTGGCGGGTGGCCTCCACCACGGCGTCCCAGGGCGAGAGCCCCTCCGCCTCGCACTCCTCGATCTGCGTTACGAGAATTACGGCGTTGCGCACGATGATGCCGATCAGCGCCAGGATGCCGAGGATCGCCACGAAGCCCATCGGCTTGTCGAAGAGGAGCAGCGCCGGCACCACGCCGATCAAGCCGAGCGGAGCAACCGAGAAGACCAAGAGCAGCTTCCCGAAGCTCTGCAGCTGGATCATCAGGAACACCGCCATGGTGAGCAGCATCACTGGCACCACCGCGGCGATCGGGCCCTGGCCCTTGCCGGCCTCCTCGACGGCGCCGCCGGTCTCCAGAGTGTAGCCCTCGGGCAGGGCCTTCACGAAGGCATCGATCTCCGGCTGGAGCGCCGCCACCACGGTCGGCGGCTGCGTCGTGTCGGTGATGGCGGCCCGGACCGTGATCGTCGCCACGCGGTTGCGCCGCCAGACGATCGGCTGTTCGAGGTCGTAGTCGATCCTGGCGAAGGCGAGGATCGGCACCGCGGTGCCGTTGGCCAGCGTCACCTGAAGGCTCTGGAGCGTGTCGAGCGAGGTGCGCTCGGCGGCCCGCGCCCGGCCCACCACGTTCACGAGGTAGATCGAGTCGCGCACCTGCGTGATCGTGGTGCCGCCGACCACGCCGTTGAGGATGCCGGCGATGTCCTGGCTGGTCACGCCGAGCTGCCGCGCCTTGTCCTGCAGGATCTCGACGCGCAGCACCTTGCCGGGCTCGTTCCAGTCGAAGGTCGGCACCGCGACGTGCGGGTTCCCGGCCACCACGCTGGCGAGGCCGAGCGCGTGCTCGCGCAGCACTTGGAGGTCCGGCCCGCTGAGGCGGTACTGGATCGGGCGGCCGACCGGGGGACCGAGCGAGAGCGGGTTCACGAACACGTCCGTGCCGACGAAGTCGCGCTTGCCCATCTCCTCCAGGCGACTGAACACGCGGTCGCGCGCCTCCAGCGACTTCGTCACGATGACGATCTGCCCGAAGAAGGCGTTGTTCAGCTGCTGGTCGAGCGGAAGGTAGAAGCGCACGGCGCCCTGGCCGACATATGAGGACCAGCGCTCGATATCGGGATCGCCCCGGAGCCGCTCCTCGAAGCGGTCCATCTGAGCCTGCGTCTCGGTGATGGTGGCGTTCTGCGGGAGCGTCATGTCGACCAGGATCTCGGTGCGGTCCGAGGCCGGGAAGAACTGCTGCTGAACGTGGGTCATGCCGAACATGGCGAGACCCATCAGCCCGACGCAGATCGCCACCGTGATCCACCGGAACCGCATGGCCACGCGCAGCACGGCGAGGAAGGCACGGCCGAGCCGGCCGGGCGGGTGCGCCCCCTCATGGTCGTGCTTCTTCATGGTCTTCGGCAGCATGGTCACGCCGATCAGCGGCGCGAACAGGACCGCGACGATCCACGAGACCAAGAGCGAGGCCGCGATCACCACGAAGAGCGAGTAGGTGTACTCGCCCGCCGACGAGCCGTTGAAGCCGATCGGCAAGAAGCCAGCCACCGTCACCAGCGTACCGGTGAGCATCGGGAAGGCGGTCGAGGTGTAGGCGTAGGTCGCGGCCTTGCGCAGGCTCTCCCCAAGTTCGAGGCGCGCCACCATCATCTCGACGGTGATCATCGCGTCGTCCACCAGCAGGCCCAGCGCGATGATGAGGGCGCCGAGCGAGATGCGCTGGAGGGTGACGTCCATCACCTGCATCACCACGAAGGTGATGGCGAGCACGAGCGGGATCGACAGGCTGACCACGAGCCCGGCGCGCAGCCCCAGGCTGACGAAGCTCACGCCCAGCACGATCACCACCGCCTCGACCAGCGCCTTGGTGAAGCCGCCGACCGCCTCCTCGACGATCTTGGGCTGATCCGAGACGAGGTGGACGCCGACGCCGATCGGCAGCTTCCCCTCGATCAGCCGCATGCGCGCCTTCAGGTCCTCGCCGAAATGCAGGAGGTTGGCGGACGGGCGCATGGCGATCGCGAGCCCGATCGCCGGCCGGCCGTCGACCCGGAACATCGCGGCCGGCGGGTCCTCGTAGCCGCGGCTGATCTCGGCCACGTCGTAGAGGCGGAAGAAGCGGTCGTTGACCCGGAGGTTGAGGCCGAGCAGCGATTCCTCGGAGGCGAACTGCCCGCTCACGCGCACCGAGACGCGCTCCGGCCCCGCCTGGACGACGCCGGAGGCGGTCACCGCGTTCTGGGTCTGCAGCGTCCTGATCAGCGACTGGATGTCGATTCCGTAGCCGGCGAGCTTCCGGGTGGCGAAGTCGAGGTAGATCGTCTCCTTCTGGGTGCCGAGCAGCAGGGTCTTGCCGATGTTGGGCACCTTCAGGATCTCGGTGCGCACGCCCTCCACGTAGTCGCGCAGCTGCCGATGCGTCAGACCGTCTGCCGTGAAGGCGTAGACGTTGCCGTAGACGTCGCCGAACTCGTCGTTGAAGAACGGGCCCTGCACCCCTTGCGGGAAGTTGCCCTGGATGTCGCCGAGGCGCTTGCGCACCTGGTAGAAGGCCGGCTGAATCTCGGCCTTCTTGGTCGTGTCGCGGAATTGCACGAACACCGTGGCGTTGCCGGGCGTGGTGTAGCTGCGGACGTAGTCGAGCGCGTTGATCTGCTGCAATTCCTTCTCGATCCGGTCGGTGACCTGCTCCAGCGTGTCGCCGATCGTGGCGCCGGGCCAGACGGCCTGGACCACCATGGTCTTGATGGCGAAGGGCGGGTCCTCCTCGCGGCCGAGCTTGCCGTAGGCGAGCGCGCCGGCGAGCAGGCAGACGCCCATCAGGAACCAGACGAAGGAGCGGTGGCCGAGCGCCCAGTCGGAGAGGTTGAAACCCTCCCGGCGGGCATCGTGCACCTCGCGCGGCGCGTCCATCAAAGAGCCTCGTCGGCGAGCCGGACCGTCTGGCCCTCGCTCAGGGAATGGGTGCCGGCGACGACGACGCGCTCGCCGGGCTCGACGCCGCCGGTCAGCGCGGCGAACCCGCTGCGGCGGCCCGCGACCGTGACGGGCCGGCGCGCGACCCGGGTGCCGGCCGCGTCCACGATCCAGACCGCGTCCCGGCCATCGGCACTGAGGATCGCTGTCTCGGGCAGCACGACGTGCGGCGCGACCTTGCGGGTCAGCCCGACCGTGATCGTCGCGCCGAGCCGGAAGGCGGCCGGCGGATCCTGCAGCGTCATGCGGATGCGCCGCGTGCGGGTGCTGGCGTCGGCAAACGGCGCGACCTCGCGCACCGTGCCGATCGCCGTCACCTCGGGCGCGCTCTGGAGCGCCACGGTGAAGCGCTCGTCGCGCGGCATGGCCCCGAGCAGGTCCTCGGGGATGTCGACCACGGCTTCCCGCACCTCGGGGCGGGCCACGGTCACAATGGTCTGGCCGGCGGTGACGTCCTGGCCGACCTCGGCCCGGCGCTCGGTGACGACCCCATCAAAATCGGCCGTCAGCTCGGTGTAGCCGATCTGGTCACGGGCCTTCTGGAGACTCGCACGCATCTGGGCGAGCCGGGCCTGGGTGGTGTCGCGGTTGGCGGTCGCGGTGTCGAGCTGAGCCTGGGTGACGTTGCCGCCCTCGAACAGGCGGCGCACCCGCACGTCGGTGGCGGAGGCATTCTCGGCCTGGGCTGCGGCGTCGGCAACATCCGCCTCCGCCCGGGTCAGGGCGAAACGGGTCACGATCGGGTCGAGGGCCGCGAGGCGCTGGCCCTTGCGGACCACGTCCCCCACCGTCACGTCGCGCGCGACCACCCGGCCACCGATGCGGAAGCCGAGCTGCGACTGGTAGCGCGGCTCGACCGTGCCGGCGAAGGGACCGAACCGCTCGGTATCGACGACCTTCGCGACGGTGTAGAGCACCGGGCGGACCGGCGGCGCCTCGGGCGTCTCCTCCTTGCAGCCCGCGAGAGCCAGGATGGCGAGGGCGACGAGCGCGAGCGGAGGTCTCATCGGCCGGCCTCCGCGAGCGTGACCTTGAGACCCGGGCGCAGGAACTGGATGCCGGCGATCACCACCTCCTCGCCGGGCTTTACCCCGTCCTTGAGCGCGACGCTGTCCGGCGCGTAGCGCTCGATCGCGACGACGCGCGGCGCGACCGTGCCGTCGGCGGGATCGCGCACCCAGACGGCCGGCTGGCCGCGCCAGCGGTAGAGGGCAGACCAGGGCAGTACCACCGCCTTGCGCTCTGCGAAACGGCCGCGCCCGATCACCACGGAGCCGAGCGACATGGCGGCGGGCGTCCCCTTTAGCCCCACCTTCACCCGCACGGTGCCGGAGGCCGGATCGACGCTCGGCGCGATCTCGCGCACGGTGCCCACGCTGCGCACGTCCGGGTTCGCCTGAAGGGTGACGTCGACCGTCCCGGAATCCGGCGGTCCTGCGAGCAGCGCCTCGTAGACGTTGAAGACCGCGTCCCGCGGCCCGTCCTGGGCCACAGTGAGAACGGACTGGCCGGCCTGGACCACCTGGCCGGTCTCCAGGGACCGGCTCAGCACGATCCCGGCGACGCCCGCCCGCAGCTCGGTGTAGGAGAATTGCTCGCGCGCGGTGCCGAGCGCGGCCTTGGCGGACTCGACGGCGGCTTGGCTGACGCGCAGCTGCTGCTCCGCGTTGTCGTAGGTGGAGCGGGTGGTGAAGCCGCTGGCGAGCAGCGATTTCTGGCGCTCGTAGGTGAGCCGGGCCTGGGTCGCCTGCGCCTCTGCGGAAGTCAGCACCGCCTCGGCATTGGCGAGGTTGGCGCGCTGCTCCTGCGGATCGAGCAGCGCCAGCACTTGGTCGGCGGTGACGTGGTCGCCGACCTCGACCCGGCGCTCGGCGATCTTGCCGCTCGTGCGGAACGAGACGCTGGTCTGCGCTTGGGCCTGGATGTCGCCGGTGAAGACCGCCTCGGAAGAGACCGCCGTCTCGGCCGCCACCTGTGTGCGCACGAGCGTCTGCGCGAGGAGCGGCACCGTCTCGGCTGCCGCGGGAGTGACACCGGCAAACGCCAGCGCCGCGAGGCCTAGCGCAACGCGATATTTCGGGAACGAACCGGACACGGCTGCCATGACCTCAAACGTGGGGCCCTTGGGCTATCGCGGGGGAGACATATCCGCTAGCCTACCGACCGTCCAGACGGTTTCTCGAGAGTTGTGTACGATGGCGCACATCCGGCGCGCGGATCGCGCGGAGATCATCCTCGACGCGGCCGAGGCGCTGCTGCGCCGCTCGGACGCGCGGACGCTGACGATCGACGCCGTCGCCGCCGAGGCGCACCTCAGCAAGGGCGGGGTGCTGCACCATTACGCCTCGAAGGATGCGCTCATCGCGGCGCTCGCCGCCCGGCGGGTTGGGCTGATCCGCGACGGCATCGCCGGGCTGCTGGCCGCACAGCCGCCCGGCCCGGCGGCGCTGCCCCTGGCGGCGGTGGCCCACGCCCGGCAGGTCTACGCGGAGGAGTGCGGCTTTCCCGACGCGCTGCTCGTCGCCTCGGCCGAGAACCCGGCGGCGGTCGCAGGCTTTCGCGCCTTCCTGGCCGATCTCTTGGAGCAGATGGCAGCGCTCGGCTGCCGCTCGGGAGCGGGCGAGGCGCTGATCTTCTCGATCCTAGGGCTGATGCTCACCCGCTCGCTGGGCTTCCACCGGCTCGAGGGGGCGGAGGCCGGACGGCTGTTCGACGCACTGGAAGCGCAGGCGCGCGCGCTCGGGACGCAGCAGGACGAAGACTGAGCGCCCACCCGGAGGGCTCCCCCCTCTCCCCGCCGGGCAGGGAGAGGCCCGTGGGCACCCTGTCGTGTCCGCGGGGAGCGCAGGCGAAGCCGGAGCAGCGGTGAGGGGGTATCTCCCGAGGAGGCTCTTCCGGAACCGCCCCCTCACCTTCGCCTGCCGGCTCGCTCAGCCGACAACGAGGTCGGCTGGGCCCTCTCCCCGCATGGCGGGGAGAGGGGGTCCGCTGGTATCCGAAGGATTGTCCGAACGCCGCCTCAGGCGTTCGCGTCGAGCCAAGCCACCACGCCCGAGAGGTCGAACCCCCGCTCGGCACCGAAGGCGCGCACGTCCTCGCGGCGCATCCGGCCCGCCAGCACCTCGCCGATGACCCAGAGAGTGAGCGAGCGCGTGCCGCCGCGGCAATGGGCGAGGACGGGACCGGGCGAAGCCTCGACCGCTTCGTGGAAGCGCTGGGCCGCCTCGCGGGTGATGGTGGGCCCCGTCACCGGCAGGTCGAGATAGGCCATGCCGGCCCCCTCGGCCGCGCGCCGCTCGGCGGCGGATCCGGGCTGAGACGCCTCCTCGCCGTCCGGGCGGTTGTTGATGACGAGGCGCACGCCGCGCTCGGAGAGCGCCGCGATCTCCGCCTCGCTCGGCTGGTCGGCGACCGAGAGCTTGTCCGTGACGGGGGTGATCTTCATGGGCCTGCCTCGGTGCGCAGCGGCGTCAGTTGTTGGCCGTGCGGAAGGTGTCGCAGGAGCGGGTCTGGCCGCTCTTGTAGCCGGTCATGAACCAGCGCTTGCGCTGCTCGGACGAGCCGTGGGTGAAGGAATCGGGCACCGCGTAGCCGCGCGAGGCCTCCTGCAGCTTGTCGTCGCCGATCGCGTTGGCGGCCGCGAGCGCCTCGTCGATGTCCCCGGGCTCGAGCGCGTTCCACTTGTCGTTCGAGTTCTTGGCCCAGACGCCCGCGAGGCAGTCCGCCATCAGCTCGACGCGCACCGAGAGCGCGTTCGCCTCGCGCTTGCTGGACGCCTGCTGCTGGCGCGCCTGGACCTTGGGCAGGATGCCGAGCACGTCCTGCACGTGGTGGCCGACCTCGTGCGCGATGACGTAGGCGTAGGCGAAGTCGCCCTTCACGCCGAACTTCGTGGCCATCTCCCGGAAGAAGGAGGTGTCGAGATAGACCTTCTTGTCGAGCGGGCAGTAGAACGGCCCCATCGCGGCCTGGGCCGAGCCGCAGCCGCTGCGGGTGCCGCCGGTGTAGAGCACCATCGTGGTCGGCGTGTACTGCTTGCCGGTCTGGTTCGGCAGGATCTGGCTCCACACGTCCTCGGTGTTGCCGAGGATCTTCGCGGCGAAGCGGCCAGAATCGTCGGTGGGCTTCTGGTTGCGCCGCTGCTGCGTCTGCGGATCGACGCGCTCCTCGCGGCTCTGGCCGCCGCCGCGGGTCATCTGCTCGGCGCCGCCGATCAGGATTGCCGGGTTGATGCCCGTGACCCAGCCGATGATCATCAGCACGACGATGGTGCCTATGCCGAGCCCCCCGGCGCCGCCGCCGGGGAAGCCCATGCCGCCCCCGCCCTCGCCGCGGCGATCCTCGACGTTGTCGGAACTCCGGAAATCGTCCCAGCGCATGAGCCCGCCGCCCTTGCCACGCCACCGGACCGGCGGCCGCCTGCCACGCCGCCGGCCTTCCGGCGACCGTTAGTAATGGCCCGGCAAAAGCCCCGGTTCCGCCGGTACGGTCAAGCCTTTCCGTCGAGCGCGGCGCGCAGGAGGCGGAAATCGCGCCAGGCGAGCCGCTTCTGCACGGGCTGGCGCAGCAGGTAGGCCGGGTGGAGCGTTGCGAGCGCCCGCACCTCGCGGTTCGGCAGCCGGTAGGGGAAGAAGCGCCCGCGCGCCTTCAGGATGCCGTCCTTCGTGCCGGTCAGCGTCTGGGTCGAGGGAGAGCCCAGGCAGACGATCAGGTCGGGATCGACCAGCTCGATCTGCCGCTCGATGAAGGGCCGGCAGACCGAGACCTCCTGCGGGGTTGGGTTGCGGTTGCCGGGCGGGCGCCAGGGCACGATGTTGGCGACGTAGGCTTCCGTGCGGTCGAGGCCGATCGCCTTCATCATCCGGTCGAGGAGCTGGCCGGACCGGCCCATGAAGGGCTTGCCGACCCGGTCCTCGTCGGCGCCGGGCGCCTCGCCCACGAACATCACCCGGGCCTCCGGGTTGCCGTCGGCGAAGACGAGGTTCTTGGCGGTGAAGCGCAGCGGGCAGGCGTCGAAGTCCCGCAGGATCGCCTCCAGTTCCGCCAGCGTCCCGGCCGCCCGCGCCCGGGCGCGGGCGTCGTTCGCCGCCTCGTCGGGCTTGGCCGCCGCCGACTGGCCGAAGGTGCTCTGCGGCGTCGGCCGGGGCGCGGGCGGCGCCTCGCCGCGCGGCGGCAGGGCCGGGCGTGCCGGCCTGGGCGCGGCCTGAGGCGGCGCGCGGCGCGGCGCGGGAGCCGGCGCGTCGGCCTCGCCGAAGCGGTCGTGCGGCTGCTCGTCGAGTGCCGCATCGACGCCGGACTCGGCGTGGAAATCCAGATAGGCGATGAGATCGTGCTGCGCGTCGCCGGGAGACGTCATGACGCTGATGTGGGGTATCATAAGCCTGTGGACAACGCAGGGCCGGGGCTGACAGGAGGCGGCAGGTTGGCGCGCCTCACCTGCCAAGCGTGGCTTGCCATCCTACCTTAGAACGGGTTGAGACCGAGGGCGACTGGGCCGAGACCGGCCCGCGCACGAACAACAAGGCCGAAGGCCGACGAGAGGCAGGAGACACGGACGATGGCGCTACCCGAACGCGAGGGCATGGATTTCGACGTGGTGATCGTCGGCGCGGGGCCGGCGGGTCTCGCCGCGGCGATCCGCCTGAAGCAGCGCGCCGCCGAATCCGGCGAGGAGATCAGCGTCGTCGTCGTCGAGAAGGGGTCCGAGGTCGGCGCGCACATCCTCTCGGGCGCGGTGATCGATCCGTCCGGCCTCGACACCCTGGTGCCGGACTGGCGGGACGACCCGGAGCGCCCGCTCAAGACCGCGGTCGAGCGCGACGAGTTCATGTTCCTCACCAAGAACAGCGGCGTCACCCTGCCGAACCTGTTCTTCCCCAAGCTCATGTCGAACCACGGCAACTTCGTCGGTTCGCTCTCGAACGTGACGAAGTATCTGGGCCAGAAGGCCGAGGCGCTCGGCGTCGAGATCTATCCGGGCTTCCCGGCCGCGGAGGTGCTCTACGACGACCGGGGCACCGTGATCGGCGTCGCCACGGGCGATCTCGGCATCGGCCGCTCGGGCGATCCGCGCGAGGACTACACCCGCGGCATGGAGCTGCGCGGCAAGTACACGATCTTCGGCGAGGGCGCGCGCGGCTCGCTCACCAAGACGCTGATCGACCGCTTCAAGCTCAATGCGGGCCGCGACCACCAGAAATACGGCCTCGGCGTCAAGGAGCTGTGGCAGCTCGCTCCGGCCAAGTTCGAGCCCGGCCTCGTCCAGCACACGATGGGCTGGCCTCTGCCGAACAAGGCCGGCGGCGGCTCCTGGCTCTACCATTTCGACGACCACCTGCTCTCGGTCGGCTTTGTCACGCACCTGAACTACGAGAACCCGACCCTGTCGCCGTTCGAGGAGTTCCAGCGCTTCAAGACCCACCCGATGATCGCCGAGACCTTCGAGGGGGCCAAGCGCATCGGCTACGGCGCGCGCGCCATCATGGAAGGCGGCTGGCAATCCGTGCCGAAGCTCGTCTTCCCGGGCGGCTGCCTCGTCGGCGATTCCGCCGGCTTCGTGAACGTGCCGCGCATCAAGGGCTCGCACAACGCGGTGCTCTCCGGCATCCAGGCCGCGGACGCGATCGGTGAGGCGCTCAAGGCCGGGCGCCAGGGCGACGAGCTGACCGCCTACGAGCAGGGCTGGCGCGACAGCCCGATCGGGCAGGACCTGAAGGCGGTGCGCAACGTCAAGCCGCTCTGGTCGAAGTACGGCACGCTGGTGGGCGTGGGGCTCGGCGGACTCGACATGTGGTCGAACACCATCCTCGACGCCTCGCCCTTCGGCACGCTCTCCCACGGCAAGCCCGACCACGCCTGCCTGAAGCCGCTCTCGGAGGTGACGCCGATCGTCTACCCGAAGCCGGATGGCAAGCTCACCTTCGACCGGCTCTCCTCGGTCTACCTCTCGAACACGAACCACGAGGAGGATCAGCCGCCCCACCTGCAGGTGAAGGATCTCGGGCTTCAAAAGGCCTCGGAGCACGACGTCTTCGGTGGTCCCTCCGCGCGCTACTGCCCGGCAGGCGTCTACGAGTGGGTGGAGGATGCGGCCGCGAGCGGCGGCGTGCGTTACCAGATCAACGCGCAGAACTGCGTCCACTGCAAAACCTGCGATATCAAGGACCCGAACCAGAACATCAACTGGGTCACCCCGGAGGGTCCGGGCGGCCCGAACTACCCGAATATGTGAGGGGTGCCGGTCGGAGGCGCCGGGCCGAGACGCGGCCCCGCGCCTCCGCTATGGTCCCGCCCGCGGCGGCCCTTGGCCGGCCCAAGGAGGCTCGATGACGCGCAGCAGGCGTAGCCGGATCGGCGGCATCCTCTCCGCCCTGTTCCTGGCCGGCACGATCCTTCCGTTCGGCGGCGCTCCGGTGCGCGCGCAGTGGGGCGACAGCTACGACGCGCCCGACTACGCGCCGCGACGCCGCTCCCGCGACGCCTACTATAGCCGCGAGGATGTCTACCGCCCCCCCCCGCGCCGCTACGCCCCGCCCCAGGAGGCGCAGCGCCAGTTCTACTGGCCGTGGGAGGACCGTCCGCAACCGCAGGCGCAGCCTCCCGCCGCTGAGCCGACCTACCGCCGCCCGCGGCCCCGCGCCCCTGAGGGAAGCCGATCCGCCGAGGGCAGCCGGCCGGTGGTGAAACGGCAGACGCGGCCCGCCACCGCGCCGCCGCCGAAGCCAGCCGTCGCCAAGACCGAGCCCAACGTCCAGATCGCGGTGTTCGGCGACTCGCTCGCCGATCATCTCAGCCGCGGCCTCGACGACGTGTTCGAGGACAACGCCGACGTTGCGGTGATCGACCGGGCCAGGGGCGACAGTGGCCTCGTGCGCCGGGACGTGGTCGACTGGCCGAAGGCGGCTGAGGATTATCTGAAGAGCAATCCGAAGGTCGCCTACGCGGTGGTGATGCTGGGCGCCAACGACCGGCAGGCGATCCGCGAGGGCGAGGAGAGCTTCGAGCCGCTGAGCGAGCGCTGGCGCGAGATCTACCGCGCCCGCGCCGCGGCGCTCGTGACGGTGTTCCGCGGCCGCAAGCTGCCGCTGATCTGGGTGAGCGCGCCACCGATGCGCAGCGAGAGCCTGACCCGGGATCTCGCCGCGATCAACGACATCGTCCGCGAGGTGGTGCAGCGCGAGGGGGGGATCTGGGTCGATGTCTGGCCGGGCTTCGTGGACGATCGGAACCGCTACACCGTGTCGGGTCCCGATCTCGAAGGCCAGACGGCGAAGCTGCGCACCTCCGACGGCGTGCATTTCACCCATGCGGGCGCGCGCAAGCTCGCCCACTTCGTCGATGTGGAGCTGAAGCGCCTGATGGGCAGCGCGGCGCCGGCGCCGGAGGCGCCCGCCGCCGTTTCGGCCGCACCCAGCCCCGGCCTCGACGGCAGCCCGGCCAAGCTTGACGACGTGGCAACGATCGACCGCCAGATCACCGCGATGCTGCCGAGCCTGCCCGAGCCGCCCGGCATTCCGGCCCTGCCGGTGAAGCCTGCCGCTGGCCCCGTGGTGCCGCTCGGCCGCGCCGAGATCTCGCCGGGCGGCGCGCTGATCAGCGGTCGCCCGCAGGACGGCGACCCCTCGGGCAACGTCGACCGCGCCCTCCAGCGCGGCGCCGCCCCCCTGCCGCAGCCGGGCCGGGCCGACGATTTCCGCTGGCCGCCGGGCTGAAGTCCCGGTTTCGAAAGGCCTGCGGCCTTTCGCGGGTGCAGGGTGGAACCCTGCTCTTGAAAGCTCCGCCCCGGCTCTACCGGGGCGGAGCTTTCAATCCCGGGGCTGCGCGCCCCGGGACCCCGCCAAAGGGCCTGAAGGCCCTTTGAAATCCCCGAAACCTACCGCGGCAGGATGGTCGCGCCCATCAGGTGCTCGTCGATGGCGCGGGCGGCCTGACGGCCCTCGCGGATCGCCCAGACGATCAGCGACTGACCCCGGCGCATGTCGCCCGCCGCCCAGACCTTCGGGTCGGAGGTGCGGTAGTCCTCATCGTTCGCATCGATGTTGCCGCGCTTCGTCATCGCGACACCGGACTGCTCCAGCAGGCCCTTCTGGACTGAGCCCGCGAAGCCGATCGCCATGAAGACGAGGTCGGCCGGCAGGACGAACTCGGTGCCCGGGATCGGCTGGCGCTTCTCGTCCACGCGGGCGCAGACCACGCCGGTAACGCGGCCCTTCTTGTTGGCCTCCAGCCGCAGGGTCGCGGCCTGGAACTCGCGCTCGGCGCCCTCGGCTTGGCTGGACGAGGTCCGCATCTTGGTCGGCCAATAGGGCCACACGGACAGCTTGTCCTCGCGCTCCGGCGGGCGCGGCCGGATGTCGAGCTGCGTCACCGAGAGGGCGCCCTGGCGGAAGGCGGTGCCGACGCAGTCCGAGGCCGTGTCGCCACCGCCGATGACGACGACGTTCTTGCCGGCCGCGACGATCGGCGGCTCGCCATTGCCGGGCATCGGCTCGGCGGCCACGCGCCGGTTCGACTGGACGAGGTAGGGCATCGCGTAGTGCACGCCCTCCAGATCCTGGTTCGGCAGCTGCGGATTGCGCGGATCCTCGGCGCCGCCGCAGAACATCACCGCGTCGAACTCGGCCTTCAGCTCCTCGACGGATTTCGTCACGCCGATGTTCTGGTTGTAGTGGAAGACGACGCCCTCGGCCTCCATCTGCTTCACGCGCCGGTCGATGTGACGCTTCTCCATCTTGAAGTCCGGGATGCCGTAGCGGAGCAGACCGCCTGCCTTCGGCTCGCGCTCGAAGACGTGGACGTCGTGGCCCACCCGGGCGAGCTGCTGGGCGGCGGCCATGCCCGCCGGGCCCGAGCCCACGATCGCCACGCGCTTGCCGGTGCGGGTCTCGGCCGGCTCGGGCTTGACCCAGCCCATGTTCCAGGCCCGGTCGGCGATGGCCTGCTCGATCGTCTTGATGGCGACCGGCTGGTTCTCGAGGTTCAGCGTGCAGGCCTCCTCGCAGGGGGCGGGGCAGACGCGGCCGGTGAATTCGGGGAAGTTGTTGGTCGAGTGCAGGTTGCGCGCGGCCTCCTCCCAGTCCGACTGGAAGACGAGGTCGTTCCAGTCCGGGATCTGGTTGTGCACCGGGCAGCCCGTCGGACCGTGGCAGAACGGGATGCCGCAATCCATGCAGCGTGCCGCCTGCTTGGTGAGATCGTGCTCGTCGAGCGGCAGCGTGAACTCGCGGAAGTGCCGGATCCGGTCGGCGGCGAGCTGGTACTTCTGCTCCTGCCGGTCGAATTCGAGGAAGCCTGTGATCTTGCCCATCGGTCAGCCCCTGGGCTCGCGCGTCTCCCGACTGCGCCGCCCGCATCGTCCATTATCCTGAGTGCTTGACCGGGCGGCTGACCGCCCGGTCGTCTGGCGATGCCTACTCGGCCGCCACCGGCATCCGCGCCATCTCCATCTCGCGCAGCGCCCGGCGGTACTCCACCGGCATCACCTTGACGAACTTGGTGCGGTAGTTCGCCCAGTCGTCGAGGATCGCCTTCGCGCGCGGGCTGCCCGTGTACTTGAGATGGTTGGTGAGCAACTGGCTCAGCCGCTCCTCGTCGTGGCCCGACATGTCGGCGAGGATGTCGACGCGCCCCTTGGTCTCCAGGTCGCCGTCCTGGTGGAAGCGGCGCATCAGGTCGTCCTCCTCCTCCACGGGCTCCAGATCGACCATCGAGAGGTTGCAGCGCTTCGAGAAGGAGCCGTCCTCGTCCAGCACGTAGGCGAGGCCGCCCGACATGCCGGCCGCGAAGTTGCGGCCCGTCTCGCCGATCGACACCACGACGCCGCCGGTCATGTACTCGCAGCCATGGTCGCCCATGCCCTCGACCACCGCGATGGCGCCCGAGTTGCGCACGGCGAAGCGCTCGCCCGCGGAGCCGCGGATGTAGCACTCGCCGGCGATCGCTCCGTACAGGACCGTGTTGCCGGCCATGATGGTGCGGCCTTCCGCCGACTTCAGCGCCTCGCTCGGACGGATGATCAGCTTGCCGCCCGAGAGCCCCTTGCCGATGTAGTCGTTGCCGTGGCCGGTCAGCTCGATGGTGACGCCGGCCGCGACCCAGGCGCCGAAGCTCTGGCCGGAGGTGCCGCGCAGCTTCACCACGATGGTGTCGTCGGGCAGGCCCTCGTGGCCGTGCGCCTTCGCCACCGCGCCGGAGAGCATCGCGCCCGCGGCCCGGTCCGAGTTCTTGATCACGTCCTCGATCACCACCGGCGTGCCGGTCTCGATCGCACCTTGCGCCTTCGCCAGCAGGCGCCGGTCGAGCACGGTGTCGATCGGGTGGTGCTGGGTCTCGACATGGCGGATCGCCACCTCGGGCCCGACATCCGGCCGGTGGAACAGCTTCGAGAAGTCGAGGCCGCGCGCCTTCCAGTGGGCGATGGCCTCGCGCTTGTCGAGGAAGTCCGAGCGGCCGACCACGTCCTCGAGCTTGGTGAAGCCCATGGCGGCGAGCAACTCGCGCAACTCCTCCGCCACGTAGAAGAAGTAGTTCACCACGTGCTCAGGCGTGCCCTTGAAGCGCTTGCGCAGGACGGGATCCTGCGTCGCCACGCCCACCGGGCAGGTGTTGAGGTGGCACTTGCGCATCATGATGCAGCCCGCCGCGATCAGCGGCGCGGTCGAGAAGCCGTACTGGTCGGCGCCGAGCAGCGCCGCGATCAGCACGTCCCGGCCGGTGCGGATGCCGCCGTCGGCCTGGAGCGCGACGCGGCCGCGCAGGTGGTTAAGCACCAGCGTCTGCTGCGTCTCGGCCAGACCCGTCTCCCAGGGGCCGCCCGCGTGCTTGATCGAGGTCAGCGGGGCCGCGCCCGTGCCGCCGTCGAAGCCGGAGATCGTGATATGGTCGGCACGAGCCTTGGCGACGCCCGCCGCGACCGTGCCGACGCCGACCTCGGAGACCAGCTTCACCGACACGTCGGCGGCCGGGTTCACGTTCTTCAGGTCGAAGATCAGCTGGGCCAGATCCTCGATCGAGTAGATGTCGTGGTGGGGCGGCGGCGAGATCAGGCCGACGCCGGGCGTCGCGTAGCGGACCTTGGCGATCTTGGCGTCGACCTTGTGGCCGGGCAGCTGGCCGCCCTCGCCGGGCTTGGCGCCCTGCGCGACCTTGATCTGCATCATGTCGGCGTTGACGAGGTACTCCGTTGTCACGCCGAAGCGGCCGGACGCCACCTGCTTGATCGCCGAGCGGCGCGAGCGCCCGTCCGGCAGCGGCTTGAAGCGCTCGACCTCCTCGCCGCCCTCGCCCGAGTTCGAGCGGCCGCCGAACGAGTTCAGCGCGATGGCGAGCGTCTCGTGCGCCTCCTTCGAGATGGAGCCGTAGGACATCGCGCCCGTGGCGAAGCGCTTCACGATCTCGGCGGCGGGCTCCACCGCATCGATCGAGACCGGCTCGCGGCCAAGTTCGGCCGCCGACTTGATCTTGAACAGGCCGCGGAGCGTCTTGAGGTGGGTCTCCTCCTCGTTCACGAGGCGGGCGAACTCGCGGTAGCGCTCGGGCAGGCCGAGGCGCACCGCGTGCTGGAGCGTCGCGACGCTGTCGGGCGTCCAGGTATGGGTTTCGCCGCGCAAGCGATAGGCGTACTCGCCGCCGACATCGAGCGCGTGCCGATAGATCGGCGCGTCGCCGAAGGCATCGCGGTGGCGGCGCGCGGTCTCCTCGGCGACCTCGGCCATGCCGACGCCCTCGATCATCGTCGCGGTGCCGAAGAAGTCCTTCTCGACGAAGGACGAGTTCAGGCCGATCGCGTCGAAGATCTGCGCGCCGCAATAGGACTGGTAGGTCGAGATGCCCATCTTGGACATCACCTTGAGCAGGCCCTTATCGATCGACTTGATGTAGCGGTAGATGATCTCGTCATCGACGAGGTCCGGCGGATACTCGTCCTTCATCGCCAGCAGCGTCTCGAAGGCGAGATAGGGGTTGATCGCCTCGGCGCCGTAGCCGGCCAGGCACGCGAAGTGATGCACCTCGCGCGGCTCGCCCGACTCGACCACGAGGCCGACCGAGGTGCGAAGCCCCTTGCGGATCAGGTAGTTGTGCACCGCCGCGGTGGCGAGCAGCGCCGGAATCGGGATCCGGTCCGGCCCGACCGCGCGGTCGGACAGGATGATGATGTTGTAGCCGCCGCGCACCGCGACCTCGGCCCGGTCGCAGAGCCGGTCGAGAGCGCCTTCCATCGCCGCGGCCCCCGTGTCGGCCGGGTAGGTGATGTCGAGCGTCTTGGTGTCGAAGCGGTCCTCGAAATGGGAGATTGAGCGGATCTTCTCGAGGTCGCCGTTCGTCAGGATGGGCTGGCGCACCTCGAGCCGCTTGCGGCGCGAGGCCCCCTCCATGTCGAGGATGTTCGGCCGCGGCCCGATGAACGAGACGAGGCTCATCACGGCCTCCTCGCGGATCGGGTCGATCGGCGGGTTGGTGACCTGCGCGAAGTTCTGCTTGAAGTAGCTGTAGAGCGGCTTCGGCTTGTCGGAGAGCGCCGGCAGCGGCGTGTCCGAGCCCATCGAGCCCACCGCCTCCTGGCCGGTGACGGCCATCGGCTGCATCAGGAGCTTGAGATCCTCCTGCGTGTAGCCGAAGGCCTGCTGGCGATCGAGCAGGCTGACGTCCGAGCGCGACTCGCGCGGCTGCACCGGGCGCAGCTCCTCCAGCACGATCTGGGTGTTCTTCACCCAGTCGCCGTAGGGGTGGGCCGCGGCGAGCTCGCCCTTGATCTCCTCGTCGGAGACGATGCGGCCCTTCTGAAGATCGATCAGCAGCATGCGGCCCGGCTGCAGGCGCCAGGACTCCACGATCTTCTCGTCCGGGATCGGCAGGGTGCCCATCTCGGAGGCGAGAACGACGAGCCCGTCGTCGGTGACGATGTAGCGGGCGGGGCGCAGGCCGTTGCGGTCGAGGGTCGCGCCGATCTGGCGGCCGTCCGTGAAGCAGACCGCGGCCGGCCCGTCCCACGGCTCCATCAGGGCGGCGTGGTACTCGTAGAAGGCGCGCCGCTCCTCGCTCATCAGCGGGTTGCCGGCCCAGGCCTCCGGGATCAGCATCATCATGGCGTGGGCGAGCGGGTAACCGCCCTGCACCAGGAACTCGAGCGCGTTGTCGAAGCAGGCGGTGTCGGACTGGCCCTCGTAGGAGATCGGCCAGAGCTTCGAGATGTCGTTGCCGAACAGCTCCGAATCGACGCTGGCCTGGCGCGCGGCCATCCAGTTCACGTTGCCGCGCAGCGTGTTGATCTCGCCGTTGTGGGCGACCATCCGGTAGGGATGCGACAGGCGCCAGGTCGGGAAGGTGTTGGTGGCGAAGCGCTGGTGCACGAGGGCCAGCGCCGAGACGTAGCGCTCGTCCTTGAGGTCGAGGAAGTAGCCGCCGAGCTGGGTCACCAGCACCATGCCCTTGTAGACGATGGTGCGGCTCGACACCGAGACCGGGTAGAACGCCATCAGGCGCGGGTCGCCGGCCTGGTAGACCTTGTTCGAGATCACCTTGCGGGCGACGTAGACGCGGCGCTCGAAGGCGTCCTCGTCGGTAACGTTCGCCGGGCGGCCGATGAAGACCTGCCGGTGGTGCGGCTCGGTCTCCAGGACGGCCTTGCCGAGATCGGACGGATCGACCGGCACGTCGCGCCAGCCCAGCAGCGGCAGGCCCTCGTCGGACAGCGCCTGGGTAACCAGCGCCTCGACGATGCGGCGGGCCTCCTCCTCCTTCGGCAGGAAGAGCTGGCCGACCGCGTACTGGCCGGCGGGCGGCAGCTCGAAACCGAGGCGCGAGCACTCTTCCGCGAAGAAGGCGTGCGGGATCTGGGTGAGGATGCCGCAGCCGTCGCCCATCTTCGGGTCGGCGCCGACCGCGCCCCGGTGGTCGAGGTTCTCCAGGATGTTGAGGCCCTGCTCGACGATGGCGTGCGTGCGGCGGTCGCGCATGTCGGCGACGAAGCCGACGCCGCAGGCGTCGCGCTCGCGGGCCGGGTCGTAGGCGCCCTGCGCTTTCGGCAGCGCCGGATCGCGCACGATGAGCGGAGCCGGACCGCCGCGCGGCGCCGGAGCCGTATTCGTCTCGCCGAAAGCTGCCATGCCCTGATCTTCCATCCCGCTCGATCCGACTGTCCAGGCGATACAGCCCGGACGCCAGCATGTTTCATGCCCGAACATCAGCCGATGTCGGACCTGTCAATTCGTCTCGTCGGGGTAGACCGGTTCTTCCCTGAGGAAGCGCCCGCCGACCCGCGGGCTCGCCACCAGCCCGTCTTCAGCCGGCGTGGGCCCGGATCGCCGGAGCGGCGATCGGCTTGCGAATGTGTTTCGACGTCGCGACGCGCACGTGACCAACATCCTTGCCCAGGAGATGGGCACCCAGGAGGCGCCCACCGACAAATGGGACAGTCCTACTGTCCTAAAAACACAAACTGACAGATTCCAATCGTTCCAGCAAGAGGGGTGCGCTTTGTCACGCTTGCCCCCTTGCCGCAGGCGCGGGTCTGCCCAGGCCAGCCTAGCCAGCGGCGGGTCTTAGGAGTCGGAAGCGCGTGTGCCGGCCGTGCTGACCAACCGAGACGCGCTCCCAGATCCCACGCCCCGCATTCTCGCCCGAATCGGATGGTTAACGAAACCTTGCCGAGCACAAGCGGCATGCGGGGCAACGACCCTGTGGGCACGGGCCCTGGACCCTATCCGACGGTCCGGGGCCGTGCCGGTTGAACGGATCCGCCGGTCGAACGGATTCGCCGGCCCGGCAGAGCGTGAGACGAGATCGAGACGCGCATGCAGACGAGTCCGAGAAGCGGCACAGACCGTCGTTCCACCCGACGCCGGCTCAGGGCGGGCCTGCGCCTCGTCTCGGCCGCCTGCGCCCTGCTGGCCGGATCGGCCTTCTCGGCACAAGCTCAATACGTCTTCGAGGACGAGATCCTGCCGCCGCGCGCGGTGGTCTGGCGCCTGAGCGACCGCGGCTTCACCGGCATCGCCCGCCCGCGCTTCGACGGCCGCGCCTACGTCGTGGAGGCCTTCGACCCGCGCGGCGACCGGGTCCGCCTCGTCGTCGCGCCCGATAGCGGCGCGATCGTCGGGCGCCAAAGACTCGAGCCGCCGCTGATCGTCGGGCGCCTCGCGCGGCCGATGCCCGGCTACGGCTGGACCGAGGAGGATTACGGCGCGGCCCGCAGACCGTCGCGAGGCGAGGAGACGGGCGGCCTCGTGCCGCCGGGCCGCATCCCGATGCCGGACGAGCGCGGTGCCTACGCGGCGCGCCCGCTGCCGTCCGTCCCGCCGCGCGCCCACGAACCCAGCCGCCGGGACGCCGCCCGCGAGGCCTCGGTGGCCGATCCGGCCGGCAACCCGCTCGGGCTGAATCCGGACGCGGCCGGCCGCCAGACCGCCCCGCGCCGGAGCGCCCGCCCCGCCCCACCCGGCGAGAAGGCCGCGAGCCCTCGGCTCTCCGACGTGAAGCCGCCCGAGAAGCCGACCGCCCGCCTCAGCCCCGAAGTCCCGCGGCCGGCGGAGGCACCGAAGCCGGAAGCTCCGAGAACCGAGACGGCCAAGGTCGATCCGGCCGTCGATCCGAAGGCGGACGCGCCGAAGGGACCGGCAATGCCGGCCGCGCAGACGCCCGCGCCGAGAACGGCCGATCTCAAGCCAGCCGACAAGCCGGCCGATCCGGGCTGGAAGGATCCGCCGGAGGCCAAGCGCAACGTGCGGGTCATCGGCGGCGCCACGATCGTACCGGGCACCACCGACAAGGACGGCGCGACCGGGAACTGAGGGACAGCCCTCAGCCCGACATCACAAGGCGCTCGCCGCCGCAGAACACCGTCAGCGTGTCCGAGCGCGCGATGGCGCAGAGAGTCATGTCGTGCTCGCGCGCGCGGGCCAGTGCCAGGGAAGTTGGGGCCGAGATCGCCACGATCACGGCGGCGCCGAGCCGAGCGGCCTTCTCCACCATCTCGAACGAGCAGCGGCTGGTGATCACCGCGAAGCCCGTCGCCGGGTCGCGGCCCGAGCGCATGAGCGCACCGACCAGCTTGTCGAGGGCATTGTGGCGGCCGACATCCTCGCGCACCGCGACGAGCGTGCCGTCGAGATCCGCCCAGGCGGCGGCGTGTACCGCCCGGGTCTCGTGGTTGAGGACCTGCGCGTCCGAGAGCGCCGATAGGGCCCGCTCGATCGCCGCGACCGTGACACGGATCGCGGGCGCCTCGCGCATGTCGGCGCTCGGCAGCGAGGCCAGATCCTCGATCCCGCAGACGCCGCAGCCGGTGCGCCCGCTGAGCGCGCGCTTGCGAGCGAGGTGCTCGCGGAGCCTCCCGGGCGCGAGATCCACCAGCAGGCGCAGCCCCTCGGCCCCGCTCTCCAGCGTCACGCCCCGGATCTCCTCGGCGGCCTCGATGATCCCCTCCGTCAGGCTGAAGCCGTAGGCGAAGTCCTCGAGGTCGGACGGCGTCGTCATCATGACCGCGTAGGGCACGCTGCCGTAGACGAGGTTGACCGGAGTCTCGACGGCGAGCGCCCGACTGTCCGCCCGTGGCTCGGCCTCTCGGTAGGCGACGACCCGCGTGGGCACCCGGACGGCGGGCTCCGGAAGAGGCGATCCGTTCTCCGCGACATCGTGCCCAGGCATCGGTATCCTGCAGGTTATTGCAGCCTCAACGGCGATCGAGCCTGTCTCCTACACCGCGGTGGGAGACAGGTCACAGGGCAGAAACATGGCGCCGGGACGGCAGGAAAGCGCGCGATAAAGCGCGCGATGCGACGCTTGTACGGTTGCGCCTTGCACGCCCATGTGGTCTGACACCGCGATCGGACACCCCGGCCTCACGGCCGTCGGGACCGCGAGATCGGTTGCGCGTAGCCCCGGAGATAGGGCGCCGCGCGGCCAAGAAGAAGAGTCTCCGAGGGAGCTAAGGGAGCCACATGCGGACGGCGCGGACGAAAACACCATTCTTGTCAGGGGTGGCCGGGCTCGGCGCGCTCCTCGTGACGTCCTCCCAGACCTTCGCCGCGGGTATCGGCCAGCCGGTGCCGTGGCAGATGGACCGTCAGGTCGCGGTCACAGAGAACGCGCGCGACATCCACGCCTTCGAGCACTGGATGCACTGGCTCTCGCTCGGCATCTCGCTCTTCGTCCTGGGGCTGATCCTCTGGTGCATCTTCCGCTTCGGCGAGAAGCGGAACCCGACACCCTCGAAGACGACCCACAACACCGCGATCGAGATCGCCTGGACCATCGTCCCGGTGCTCATCCTCGTCGCGGTCGCGATCCCCTCGTTCCGCCTGCTGCGCACGCAGCTCTCGGATCCGAAGGCCGACGTGATGATCAAGGTGATCGGTCACGCCTGGTACTGGTCCTACGAGTACCCGCAGACCGACCAGGGCGGCGGCTTCACCTTCGACGCCAACCTCGACGAGGACAAGCAGCCGAAGCTGCTCGCCACCGACAACGACATGGTCGTGCCGGTGAACAAGGTGGTGAAGATCCAGGTCACCTCGACCGACGTGCTGCACTCCTGGGCGCTGCCGTCCTTCGGCTTCAAGATCGACGCGATCACGGGCCGCCTGAACCAGGCCTGGTTCAAGGCCGACAAGGAGGGCACCTACCACGGCCAGTGCTCCGAGCTCTGCGGCCAGCGCCACGCCTACATGCCCATCACCGTGCGTGTGGTGAGCGAGGAGGCCTACGCCCAGTGGCTCACCGAGGCGAAGACGAAGTACGCACGCCTCGACGACGGCTCGAAGCTCGCCGACGCGCGCTGACCGCCTTTCCCGGGCCGGCGCCCCTCAAGGCCCCGGCCCGATAGCCGCGACACAATCAGAGAGAAACGCACAGGGCTCTTCGATCCATGGCAACAGCCACCGCACACGGGGCGCATGACGCCCACGACGACCACAAGCCGAGCTTCTTCGCCCGCTGGTTCCTCTCCACGAACCACAAGGACATCGGCACGCTCTACCTGCTCTTCGCCTTCTGCGCGGGCATGGTCGGCGCGTTCCTCTCCTTCGGCATCCGCATGGAGATGGAGGAGCCCGGGCTGCAGTACTTCTCCAACCCGGCCACCTACAACGTGTTCGTGACCGGCCACGGCCTCATCATGGTGTTCTTCATGGTGATGCCGGCGCTGATCGGCGGCTTCGGCAACTGGTTCGTGCCCCTCATGATCGGCGCGCCCGACATGGCGTTCCCGCGCATGAACAACATCTCGTTCTGGCTGACCTTCGCGGGCTTCCTGAGCCTCGTCTGCTCCCTCTTCGTCGAGGGCGCACCGGGCGCGCAGGGCGCGGGCACCGGCTGGACCGTCTACCCGCCGCTCTCGGCCGCGGGCCATCCGGGTCCCGCCGTCGACTTCGCGATCTTCGCCCTGCACCTCTCGGGCGCGGGCTCGATCCTCGGCGCGATCAACTTCATCACCACCATCCTGAACATGCGCGCCCCCGGCATGACGCTGCACAAGATGCCGCTCTTCGCCTGGGCCGAGCTCGTCACCGCGTTCCTCCTGCTCCTGTCGCTCCCGGTTCTCGCCGGCGCGATCACGATGCTGCTCACCGACCGCAACTTCGGCACGACCTTCTTCGACCCCGCCGGCGGCGGTGACCCGATCCTCTGGCAGCACCTGTTCTGGTTCTTCGGTCACCCCGAAGTCTACATCATGATCCTGCCGGCCTTCGGCATCGTCTCGCACATCATCGCCACGTTCTCGCGCAAGCCGGTCTTCGGCTACCTCGCGATGGCCTACGCGATGGTCGCGATCGGCGTCGTCGGCTTCGTCGTGTGGGCCCACCACATGTACACGGTCGGCCTCTCGCTCCAGACGCAGTCCTACTTCGTGTTCGCCACGATGGTGATCGCGGTGCCGACGGGCGTGAAGATCTTCTCGTGGATCGCCACGATGTGGGGCGGCTCCATCCGCTTCACAGCCGCGATGCACTGGGCGATCGGCTTCATCTTCTTGTTCACCGTCGGCGGTGTCACCGGCGTCGTGCTGGCGAACTCGTCGATCGACAAGTACCTGCACGACACCTACTACGTCGTGGCGCACTTCCACTACGTGCTCTCGCTCGGTGCCGTGTTCATCATCTTCGCCGGTGTCTACTACTGGTTCCCGAAGATGACTGGCCGCATCATCCCCGAATGGGCCGGCAAGCTGCACTTCTGGCTGGCCTTCATCGGCGCGAACGTCCTGTTCTTCCCGATGCACTTCCTGGGTCTGGCCGGCATGCCGCGTCGTTACGCCGACTACCCGGAGGCGTTCGCGGGCTGGCACAAGGTCTCGACCTACGGCGGCCACATCTTCGCGCTCGGCATGTTCGTGTTCGTGATCGGCGTGGTCCTGGCCTTCCGCTCGAAGGTGCGCGCCGCGGACAACCCGTGGGGCGAGGGTGCGACGACGCTGGAATGGACCCTGTCGTCGCCGCCGCCCTTCCACCAGTTCGAGACCCTGCCCCGTATCGCGGACGAGCCGGGTCACCACTGAGGACGAGCGGGTCCGGGAGACTCTCCCGGACCCGGCGGGGACCGCCGCGGCGGCCCCCGCCCTTCCCCGGACGCCGCCGCGGCGTCCCGGAAAGGGCGAGATCACCGGCCGGGGCCGCATCGGGCCCGCGAGCCTGGAATTCTTCCGTTTCGCCTTTACCGCCGCCATGAGGGCCGGCGCGCCAGAGCCAGTGATGTCGATGACGAGTCTGACCAACGCACTTCCCGCCGAGCGCGAGACCTTCGCGCCCGCCGTCGGCGGCGACGTTCCGGACTACTTCGCCCTGCTCAAGCCGCGGGTGATGGTGCTGGTGATCTTCACCGCGCTCGTCGGCATGGTGGTCTCGCCGCACGGCCACGTCTCTCCGGTGATCGGGGCGATCTCGCTCCTGATGATCGCGATCGGCGCGGGCGCCTCGGGCTGCCTCAACATGTGGTGGGACGCCGACATCGACGCGGTGATGACCCGCACCGCCAAGCGGCCGATCCCGGACGGCCGCATCCGCCCGAACGAGGCGCTGGCCTTCGGCCTGTTCCTCTCGGTCGCCTCGACGCTGGTCCTCGGGCTCGCGGCGAACTGGCTGGCGGCGGGGCTCCTCGCCTTCACCATCGTGTTCTACGCGGTGATCTACTCGATGTGGCTGAAGCGGGCGACCGCGCAGAACATCGTCATCGGCGGCGCGGCGGGCGCCCTGCCCCCGGTGATCGGGCAGGCGGTGGTGACGGGCTCGGTCGGCATCGAGTCGCTCGTGCTGTTTGCCATCATCTTCATTTGGACGCCGCCGCATTTCTGGGCGCTCGCCCTCGTCAAGGCCGGCGAGTACGCCAAGGCCGGCATCCCGATGATGCCGAACGTGGCCGGGCCGGATTCCACCCGCCGCCAGATCGTCTGGTACACGGTGCTGCTCGCGCCGCTCGGCCTCGTGCCGGTGGTCCTCGGCTTCGGCGGCCTGCTCTACGCGGTGATCGGCGTGCTCGGCGGCCTCGGCATGCTGGCCTTCAGCGTGCAGGTGCTGCGCAACCGCGAGGGCGAGGCGGAGAAGCGCGCCGCCATGGGAATGTTCGGCTTCTCGATCCTCTACCTCTTCCTGCTCTTCGCCGCGCTCCTCGCCGAGCAAAGCCTGGGGCTGTTCCGGCCGCTGGTGGCCTGATCGTTCATGATGGATTCCAAGGTGGAAGGTCCCAAGGTCGAGTACCGCCCTCTCACGCCGGAAGAGGAAGCGCGCCGCCGCAAGCGCTCGATCGCGATTGCCCTGGCGCTCGGCGCGATGGTCCTGCTGTTCTTCGTGCTGACGATCGCCAAGCTTGGGCCGCAGATCATGAGCCGGCCTCTCTGAGTCGATGATGCAGGGATGACGAACGCCCCGAAATCGAACCGAAACGCCGGCCGCACGGCCATCGCCTGCGCGGGCTTCGCGGCGGGCATGCTCGGTCTCGCCTTCGCGTCGGTGCCGCTCTACGACGCCTTCTGCAAGGCGACGGGCTACGGCGGCACGCCGCGCCAGGGACCGGTGCCCACTGCGGTCGCGGCCAAGCCGGGCGATGCCATGCTGGTCCGCTTCGACACGAACGTCGCGCCGGGTCTGGGCTGGAAGTTCCGGGCCGAGAGCCGCGGCGTCGACGCGAACCTGGGCGAGACCCAGACCGTGTTCTTCCACGTGAAAAACACAGGGCCGACCGCAACGACGGGAGTCGCCACCTTCAACGTCCAGCCCGAGCTGATGGGCGGCTACTTCGTCAAGGTCGAGTGCTTCTGCTTCAAGGAGCAGACACTCCAGCCGGGCGAGAGCTTAGACGTGCCGGTGGTGTTCTACATCGACCCGGCCGTGCGCGCGGACCAGAACACCGCCGATCTCTCCGAGATGACCCTGTCCTACACCTACTTCGCCTCGAAGAACGGGCAGCCGGTGACGGCCGCGCTCGACCGGGGCAAGGCACCGGGACGGGGGAATTTCTAGGCGCCGCGTTGGCGCCAAGCGTGACAACAGCCGCGCCCGTCCAGTATGGGTGCGGCACGGGTTTCGAGACGAGCTTCGACGGGGCGGCACAGGCCCCGCGATCGTGAGGGCAGGACCTGCGGCCGGTGACGGCGCGGTCTCAAGGGGTCAGGAGAAACGTTCCGATGGCAGAGGCGCACGCCAAGAATCACGACTTCCACATCCTGGCGCCCAGTCCCTGGCCGCTGCTCGGCGCTATGTCCGGCTTCGTGATGACGACGGGCGCCGTGTTCTGGATGAAGAGCATCCAGTTCGGCACCCTGTCGCCCGGCCCCTACGTGTTCGGCGCAGGGCTCCTCGGCGTGCTCTACACCATGTTCGCGTGGTGGAGCGACGTGGTGAAGGAGGCCAATTCCGGCGACCACACCCGCGTGGTGCAGCTCCACCACCGCTACGGCATGATCATGTTCATCGCCTCCGAGGTGATGTTCTTCGTGGCGTGGTTCTGGGCCTATTTCGAGGCCGCTCTCTACACCGCCGACCCGATCCAGGCCTCGCGTCTTGAGTTCACCGGCGGCGTCTGGCCGCCCAAGGGCATCGAGGCCTTCGATCCCTGGCACCTGCCGCTGCTCAACACGCTGATCCTGCTCACCTCGGGCACCACCATCACCTGGGCGCACCACGCCCTGCTGCACGGTGACCGCAAGGGGCTGAAGCTCGGCCTGCTGCTCACCGTGGTTCTCGGCGTGCTCTTCACCGCCTGCCAGGCCTACGAGTACCACCATGCCGCCTTCGGCTTCTCGGGGAGCATCTACTCGTCGACCTTCTTCATGGCGACGGGCTTCCACGGCGCCCACGTGATCATCGGCACGATCTTCCTGATCGTCTGTCTGCTGCGCGCCAATGCCGGCCAGTTCACCACCCAGCAGCACCTCGGCTTCGAGTTCGCCGCCTGGTACTGGCACTTCGTCGACGTGGTCTGGCTGTTCCTCTTCGCCGCCATCTACGTCTGGGGCGCCGGCGTCGGCCACGGCGCACACTGAAAACCGGTCGCCGCGCTCCACGCATGGCGGCAATGCGAAGGGCGGCTCCGGCCGCCCTTTTTCATGCACGCGACGTCCCGCGATCCCATATCGGGTTCCGGGGGACCGCGTACGAGGGAAGCAGAACCTTGGATCACAGCCACCAGCGGCCCGAGCCGATCCCGACGGGCCTGCGCGGCCGTTGCCCGCGCTGCGGCCAGGGCCACCTGTTCAAGGGCTTCCTCACCCTGCGCCCCTCCTGCGAGGCCTGCGATCTCGACTACGCCAACTTCGACTCGGCGGACGGGCCAGCCTTCTTCGTGATGTCGATCGTCGGCCTCGTCGTGGTCGGCCTCGCGCTCTGGATGGAGATCGCCTACGAGCCGCCGATCTGGGTCCACGCCCTGGTGGCGGGTAGCCTGTCGATCGGCCTCAGCCTCCTGCTGGTGCGCCCGCTGAAGGGCATGCTGATCGCGCTGCAATACGCCAACAAGGCCGAGCAGGGACGCTTCGAGCCGTGAGCACGAAGACCGTGGACGCCTCCGGCACGACCGGGCGGAAGGCCACGTGGCGCGACCTGATCGCGCCGGGTCTCTCGGCGTTGATCGTGCTCGGCATCCTGCTCGGGCTCGGGTTCTGGCAGATCGCCCGCAAGACCGAGAAGGAGGCGCTCATCGGACGCATCCGGGAACGCTCGCTCGCCGCTCCCGACCTCCCGCCGACGCCGGAGGCCTGGAACCCGGCGCGCGACGAGTTCCGGCACGTCCGGGTGACCGGCCGCTTCCTGAACGATCGCGAGACTCTGGTGCACGGTCTCGCGCCCGGCGACACCCCGGGCCGCGCGCTCCAGGGCTACTACGTGCTGACGCCGTTCGAGCGGGCAGATGGCGGCACGCTCCTGGTCAACCGCGGCTTCGTGCCGACCGAGCTCAAGGCACAGGAGGTCCGGCGCGACGGCCTCGTCACGGGCGAGACCACCGTCACCGGTCTCCTCCGGGCGAGCGAGCCGCGCGCGATGTTCGTGCCCGCTCCCGACCCGAAGCGCGGTGAGTGGTTCAACCGGGACATTTCCGGGATCGCCGAGGCGCGCGGCCTCGGCACCGTGGCGCCCTACCTCGTCGAGGCCGACGCGGTGCCGGGCCAGAAGACCTGGCCGCGCGGCGGGCAGCTCCGGGTCGATCTGCCGAACAACCACCTGCAATACGCCTTCACGTGGTTCGGCATCGCTGCCTGCCTGGTGGGCGTTTTCTCGGTCTTCGCCTGGCGGCGCCTGCGCGATCCGGTCGCCTGAGATCTCGCTTGCAGGCGCTTGCGGCCGCGCTACCCTCGTGTGTCAGGCACCTCCAGGCAGGTGGGCACCATGCGCGCGCGGCTGACATTCTCCGTGATCCTCTCGGCGCTGCTGCTGACGCCAGCCGCGGCCATCGACGAGGCCGACCGGACGGCGGCCCGCGGCGTCATCACGCGGCAGGTCGAGGCTTTCGGCCGTGACGATGCGGCGACGGCCTACGACCAGGCCGCACCTGGCATCCGGACCCTGTTCCCGACGCCCGAGGTCTTCCTCGGCATGGTGCGGACGAATTACGCTCCGGTCTACCGGCATCGGACCTTCGTCTTCGGCACCGCTGAGGACAGCGGCGGGACCGGCCTGTTGCAGTCTGTAGCCATCCAGGACATCTACGGCGTCGATTGGACGGCGGAGTACAGCCTGGAACGCCAGTCCAATGGCCAATGGCGGATCGCCGGCTGTCGGCTGACGAAGTCTCCGGGCACCAACCTCTGACGCGCCCGGTATCGCCTCCGCTCAGGGACTTCGACACCGCTGCCGGCATCGTGTAGAGGGGGCGCCTTCTCCCGGAGGCCCCTGTGCTGCACGTCTCGACCCGCGGCGACGCCGCGCCGCTCTCGTTCTCCGACGCCCTTCTGGCGGGCCTCGCCCGCGACGGCGGCCTCTATGTGCCGGAGAGTTGGCCGGGCCTGACGAAATCCGAGATCGCCGACCTCGCGGGCCTTTCCTACGCCGAAGCGGCCAAGCGCGTGCTGCGCCCACTGGTTGACGGCGAGATCGCCGACGCCGACCTCGACCGGATGATCGACGAGGCCTACGCCACCTTCAGGCACCCGGCCGTCTGCCCGCTCGTTCAGCTCGACGACAACCTCTTCCTGCTCGAACTCTTCCACGGTCCGACGCTCGCCTTCAAGGACGTGGCGATGCAGCTGCTCGGGCGGCTGATGGACCATGTGCTGCGGCAGCGCGGCAGCCGCGCCACAATCGTCGGCGCCACCTCGGGCGACACCGGCTCGGCCGCCGTCGAGGCCTTCGGCGGACTCGATCAGGTCGATATCTTCATCCTCTACCCGCACGGCCGGGTGTCCGAGGTGCAGCGGCGCCAGATGACCTCGGTTGCCGCCCCCAACGTCCACGCGCTCGCCGTCGACGGCACGTTCGACGATTGCCAGAACATCGTCAAAGCCCTGTTCCAGCACGCCGACTTCGCCGATTCGGTGAAGCTGTCGGGCGTCAACTCAATCAACTGGGCACGGGTCGCCGCGCAGGTGGTGTACTACTTCACCAGCGCGGTGGCGCTGGGCGCCCCGCACCGTCCGGTCTCCTTCGCGGTGCCGACGGGCAATTTCGGCGACATCCTGGCCGGCTGGGTCGGGAAGCGCATGGGCCTGCCGATCGAGCGCCTGATGATCGGCACCAACGCCAACGACATCCTGGTCCGCACCCTGGAGCACGGCGCCTACGAGCTGCAGGGCGTGACGCCCACGACCTCGCCCTCGATGGACATCCAGATCTCCTCAAATTTTGAGCGGCTGCTCTTCGAGGCGCTCGGGCGCGACGCCGCCTCCATCCGCCGCCTGATGTCCGGTCTGAAGCAGTCCGGCGGCTTCCGGCTGGACGAATCGGTGCTGGCCACCGTCCGCTCCGAGTTCGACGCGCACGCGGTCTCGGAGGCCGACGTGATGGCGGAGATCCGCGAGACGCATGCTGCGACCGGCGTGACCCTCGACCCGCACAGCGCCATCGGCGTGCGCGCCGGCCGCCGCCTGCTCGACACGGATCCGCGCACGCCCGTGATCTCGCTGGCCACCGCCCATCCCGCAAAATTCCCGGACGCGGTCGCGCAGGCGACCGGCGGCGCCCGCCCGGCGCTCCCCCCGCACCTCGCCGATCTGATGGAGCGGCCCGAGCGCGTCACGCGCGTGGCCAACGATCAGTCCGCCGTCGAGGCGCTGATCCGCGAGCGTGCCCGCATCACGAGAGGCGCATGAACCGGCATTTCGACACGCACGGCGCTTCGCCCTCGCTGCGGGTGACGCGGCTCGCCAACGGCGTGACGGTCGCGACCGAGGCGATGCCGGGGGTCGCCACCGCGACGCTCGGCGTCTGGGTTGGCGCGGGCTCGCGCCACGAGCGGGCGGACGAGAGCGGCCTGAGCCACCTCATCGAGCACATGGCCTTCAAGGGTACGCGGACCCGCTCGGCCCGCCAGATCGCCGAGGACATCGAGAATGTCGGCGGTGAGATCAACGCCGCGACCTCGGCCGAGGGCACGAGCTACAGCGCGCGGGTGCTGGGCGAGGATGTTGGCATCGCTCTGGACGTGATCGGCGACATCCTCACCGACTCGGTCTTCGACGCGGGCGAGCTCGCCCGCGAGAAGGGCGTGATCCTGCAGGAATACGCCGCCGTCGAGGATACCCCCGACGACGTGGTCTACGACGCCTTCACGGAGGCGGCCTTTCCCGACCAGCCGATCGGCCGGCCGATCCTCGGGCGTCCGGAGACGATCCGCAGCTTCGATGAGGCGGCGATCCGCGCCTACCTCGCCCGCGAGTACACGCCCGACCGCACCGTCGTGGCCGCCGCGGGCGCGGTGGAGCACGAGGCCTTCGTGGCGGCGGCCGAGCGCCATTTCGGCGCGATGCCCGCGGTCGAGGCACCGCCGGTCGTCGCCGGCTGCTACGGCGGCGGCGAGCGGCGGATGCCGCGCAAGCTCGAGCAGGCGAACCTCGTCATCGGTCTGCCGGGCCTCTCCTTCCGCGACGACGGCTACTACGCGCTGCACATGTTCGCGCAGGTGCTGGGCGGCGGGCTGACCTCGCGCCTCTGGCAGGAGGTGCGCGAGACCCGCGGCCTCGCCTACGAGATTCAGGCCTTCCACTGGCCCTTCTCCGATTGCGGCCTGTTCGGCATCGGCGCCGGCACGGCCGGCCGGGACGTGGCCGAACTCGTCTCCGTCACCCTCGACGCGGTGGCGCGGGCCACCCGCGACATCGGCCCGGAGGAGATCGCCCGCGCCAAGGCGCAGCTGAAGCTGTCGCTGCTGGGCGCCCTTGAGACGCCCGGCGGGCGCATCGAGCGCAACGCGCGCCAGATCCTGGCATGGGGCCGCGTGATCCCGGCCTCGGAGGTGATCGCCAAGGTCGACGCCGTCACGGTCGAGGACGTGCGGGCGGCGGGCGCCGCGATCCTCTCAGGTGCCCCCACGCTCGCGGCGATCGGCCCGATCAAGGGCCTGCCGTCGCTGGACAAGGTCCAGGCGGCCCTGCGGGCGGCCTGAACCGCCGCTCCGGGCTCGCCGGGGTCTTCGGATCCGGTCCGCCCGATCCGTCCCCAACTTGTTTTGGCCGCAAACGCGGGCGATCCGTCCCAGGTCGCCTGTCGGCAGGAAGCGGTGGGTCGCTCGCGCCCTCCGCCTCACGTCGGCTTGCCCGGGATCAACCCCGACTTTACCAAAAGCGAACCTGAGCCGTTCACGCGCTCGCCCGCCCGGCCGGAACCCGTCTCGTTGCGCATCCTCGCCCTCCTCCTCGCGTTCCTCGTCGGCGCCGTCGCGGCGAGCACGCCCGCGAGCGCGGTCGAGGCGGTGCGCGTCACGTTGGACGCGCCGGTCATCGACCTGACCCAGGCGATCGAGCGCTACCGCTCGGACGGCGACCTGATTCAGATCTCGACCGCGCCGGGCAAGGACGGCATCGTCCGTCGCATCGTCGTGAAGGCGCGCGACGCGGGCGCGCGGCCGGACTGGATGGTGTTCGCGCTCACCAACGACACCGACGAGCAGATCGACCGCATCCTCGTCGCGCCCCATTTCCGTCTGGTCGATTCCGGCGTGGTCTGGCCCGATCTCGGCGGCTCGCGCATCGCGGCGATCACCGCGAGCCAGGGCATCCGGCCCGAGCGCGACGAGAACCCGGAAGCCGACCAGTTCGTCATCACGCTCGACCCCGGGACGACCGTCACCTACGTGGCGGAGCTGCGCGGGCCGAACATCCCGCAGGTCCATCTCTGGGACCAGGACGCCTATCGCAAGAAGGCCGCGGGGCTGACCCTCTACAAGGGCATCATCATCGGCATCGCGGGCCTGCTCGCGCTCTTCCTCACCATCGTGTTCGTGGTGAAGGGCGCGATCATCTTTCCGGCGGCCGCCGCGCTCGCCTGGTCGGTGCTCGCCTATGCGTGCATCGATTTCGGCTTCCTGCAGCGGGTCTTCCCCGTGACCGAACTCGCCGAGCGGGTCTACCGCGCCTCCGCCGAGGCGGTGCTCGGCGCCACCCTCCTGGTCTTCCTGTTCGCCTACCTGAATCTGTCCCGCTGGCACGTGCGCTACAGCCACGTCGCCTTCTTCTGGCTGGCCTTCCTGGCGGGGCTCGTCGGTCTCGCGGTGTTCGATCCGCCGGTGGCGGCGGGCGTCGCCCGCATCTCGATCGGCGCGGTGGCGGGGGTGGGCCTCCTCCTTATCCTCTACCTCGCCACGCATAACGGCTACGACCGCGCCATCCTGCTCGTGCCCACCTGGACGCTCCTCGTGGTCTGGGTCGTGGCAGCTGGGTTCGCGGTGACCGGCCAGATCGGCAGCGAGCTGGTGCAGCCGGCGTTGATCGGCGGCCTCGTGCTGATCGTGATGCTGATCGGCTTCACGGTGATGCAGCACGCCTTCGCGGGCGGTGGCCTCTCGCACGCCCTGGTCTCGGACACGGAGCGGCGGGCGCTGGCGCTGACGGGGGCCGGCGACATCGTGTTCGACTGGGACGTGCCGGGCGACCGCGTCTTCGCCGGCCAGGAGATCGAGAGCCAGCTCGGCCTCGCCCGCGGTGCCCTCGAAGGGCCGGCGGCCAACTGGCTCGCGCTCCTCCATCCCTTCGACGTGGAGCGCTACTCGGCCGCCCTCGACGCCGTCATTGAGGAGCGGCGTGGGCGCATCGTCCACGATTTTCGCCTGCGCTCATCCGGCGGTGCCTATTACTGGTACCGTCTGAAGGCGCGGCCCGTGATCGGCTCGGATGGCGAGGTGATCCGCGTCGTCGGCACCATCGCGGACGTGACCGAGGTGAAGACCGCCGAGGAGCGCCTGCTGCACGACGCCGTGCACGACAGCCTCACGGGCCTGCCGAACCGCGAGCTGTTCGGCGACCGCCTCGACGCGGCCCTCGCCTTCGCGAGCCAGGACGCGCGCCTGAAGCCGACCGTGATCGTCCTCGACATCGACCGGTTCAAGGGCATCAACGACGCGATCGGGCTCTCGGCCGGCGACTCGATCCTGCTGACGCTCTCGCGCCGTCTCGGGCGCCTGCTCCGGCCCCAGGACACCCTGGCGCGGGTGGCGGGCGACGCCTTCGCGGTCATCCTGCTCTCGGAGCGCGAGCCCGACCGGGTTCTGGCCTTCGCCGAGATGATCCGACGCGCCATCGCCACGCCGATCACCTACGCCGACCGCGAGATCTTCCTGACCGTCTCGATCGGCCTCGCGCTCCACGAGACGGGCGCGCACCCGAAGCGCGACGACGTCTACCAGAGCGCCGAGATCGCGATGATCCAGGCCAAGCGCGGCGGGGGCGACCGCATCGAGGTCTTCCGGGCCAACATGCGCGCCGAGCGCTCGGACAAGCTGATGCTGGAGGCGGACCTGCGCCGCTCACTCGAGCGCAACGAGATGAAGGTCCTGTTCCAGCCGATCGTCCGGCTGGAGGACCGCACCGTCGCGGGCTTCGAGACCGTGCTGCGCTGGGATCACCCGAAGCTTGGGCGCATCCCGTCCGCGACCTTCATGCCGGTGGCCGAGGAGACCGGCTTCGTCGTCAATCTCGGCATCTTCGCCCTGGAGCGCACCGCGCTCGAACTCGCCGCCTGGCAGCGGGCGCTCGAGGTCGAGCCGCCGATCTTCGCCCTGGTCGACGCCTCCTCGCGCCAGCTCCTGCGCCACGACCTGCTGCACGACGTGAAGACGGTGCTGGCCCGCTCCGGCGTGCTGCCGGGCTCGCTCAAGCTCGAATTCTCCGAGAGCCTCGTGATGGAGAACCCCGAATACGCAGCGCAGATGCTCGCCCGCATCCGCGACCTCGGGGCGGGCCTGTGCCTCGCCGATTTCGGCACCGGCTACTCCGCCCTCTCCTACCTCCAGCGTTTCCCCTTCGACACGATCAAGGTCGATCAGTCCTTCGTGCGCCAGATGGCCACCGGCAAGACCGCGATCCTGCGCTCGATCGTCAAGATGGCGACCGAGCTCGACCTCGCCATCGTGGCGGAAGGCACGGAATCGGAAAGAGACGCGCAGGCGCTGGCCGAACTCGGCTGCGAGTACGCCGAGGGCTACGCCTTCGGCGAGCCGATGACGATGCTCCAGGCCCGCCAGCTCTGCGGCGCGGCGCCAGAGGCCGCCTGAGCCATCCTGCCAGTTCCCGCAAGCTCAGATCCGTTCGGGCCAAGTCGACAGGCTCACTTAAACCTGCCTTAACCATGTTGCGGCACGATCCTGTGGAAGGACGGCCCTCGGTGCGCAGGCTCGCGCGGCGGGTGCCCTGTCGAGTGGAGGGGCGTATGGGCGATGCGGCGCGGCGACTGGATCAAGCCGGCGAGCCCGACGTGGTGCGTCGGCTTATCGCCCGTCCGATCCGCCTGGAATACTCCCAGCACTTGGCCGAAGAGGCGCCGCCGGAGGCCGTAGCCGACGAGCCCGCTCCGGACGGCGAGGCGGACGAGGTCCGCGACGTCGCGGCGCTGGAGGCGGAACTCGCTCTGCTTAAGGCGGTGCTCGATGCGGAGCGCCGCGAGGCGGCGAGCCTCCGCGCCCGTCTCGCGGATCCCGCTGCCGGGTCCGACCCGGCGGACGGCCTCGCCGTGCGCGAGCGCTGGGCCGCCTTGGTCGACGAGTTGCTGCTGCGCCTGCGCTGATTCTCTCACCCCATTGACCAGGAGACGCCCATGAGCGCGCGCTGCTCGCTCATCGTCAACGGCAAGGCCGTGCGCGTCTCAACCGGCGACACGCCCGTCGAGGCCGCTTTGGCCGAGGGCATGATCGGTTCGGTGCAGGCCCTGCACGGCACCGCCCTGCTCGGGCAGGGCCCGGGCCCGGCCGCGCGCCGGATGCGAGCCCGGCGCAGCCGGCCCGACGCCCTCGTGTCCGCTGCCCTACCCGGGCAGCGAATCGAGCCGGCGGAGGCGCGTACCTTGCCGCAGGCCAGCCGCAAGGGCTCGCTGACCGAGGTGCGGGTGCTGAGTCCGCATGTCGTGGAGGCGGTGGTAACCCTGACCAAGCGGATCGACCTGGAGCCCGGCCATCAGGTCGCGGTGAGCTTCGAAGGGCTGGGGCCGCTGACGCTCGCGCCGACCCTGCGGATCGACGGCACGACGGAACTCAACGATTTGGTCTTCCACCTGCCGCGCTGCGAGCGGGACGGCAGCCTCATCGAGGCGCTGGCCCCGAACGCCGCCGTGAAGCTCAAGGGCCCGGTCGGGCGCGGCCAGTACCGTCCCGGCGGCGGGCGGCTCGTCCTCGTGGCCTCCGGCACAGGCTTCGCGCCGATCTGGTCGATCGCCCACGCGGCCCGCTACATCGAGCCCGCCCGCGAGATGCACCTGATCGTCGGCGCGCGCGACGCGCTCGACCTCTATATGCGCGACAGCCTCGACTGGCTGCGCCGCACGGGCGTCGCCCGCCTCGTTCTCATCGCCGACCGCGGCCGCCAGCGGCCGCCGGACGTCCGGCCGGGCCCGCTCACCGCCCACCTGCCGACGTTGCGCGCCACCGACGTGGTGCATGTGGCGGGCTGCGCCTCGACGGTGGGCGCCGTGCAGGTGCTGGCCGCGTCGGTCGGCGCGCGCTGCTATCCGATCCCGGTGGATCTGGGCTGACTTCCCGAGGGGGCTCCCCCTCTCCCCACCTGCGGGTAGAGGGCCCCAGGTAGCTTGTCGTGTATGGGGCGCGCGGTACCGATGGTGAGGGGGCGGCTCCGGGAGAGGCTCTTCCGGAACCGCCCCCTCACCGTCGGCTGCCGCCTCGCCACGCTCTCCGACAAGGGGGAGACGTGGCCCTCTCCCCGCGCGCGGGGAGAGGGGATCCGCGCATCAGACCTTCGCAGCATGGCTGGCCAAAAGAAAACGCCCCGTTCCTCTCGGAACGGGGCGCCGGTCTCGAACCCGCCTCAGGCGGTCTTCACCCGCCAGATCTCCTCGGCATATTCCCGCATCGAGCGGTCGGAGGAGAACCACGCCATCCGGGCGGTGTTGTGGATCGCCCGCTTCCACCAGCCCTTCGGGTCGTTCCAGGCGGCGTCGATCTCGCGTTGCGCCCGCCAGTAATCGTCGAAGTCGCAGGTGAGCAGGTACTGGTCGCGGTGGCGCAGGTCGTCGGTCAGCGGCCGGAAGCGGTTGGGCTCCTCGGGCGAGAACCGGCCCGACGCGATCATGTCGAGCGCGGCGGCGAGCCGCGGCGAGTTCCAGATCGCGTCGCGGGCGTAGTGGGGCTGGGCCGAGCGGGCGCGCACGCCCGCCGCGTCGAGGCCGAAGATGAAGATGTTCTCCGGACCCACATGGTCGCGGATCTCGATGTTCGCCCCGTCGAGCGTGCCCACGGTGAGCGCGCCATTGAGCGCCAGCTTCATGTTGCCGGTGCCCGACGCCTCCATGCCGGCCGTCGAGATCTGCTCCGACAGGTCGGCCGCCGGGATGATCACCTCGGCGAGGCTCACCGAGTAGTTCGGCAGGAACACCACCTTGAGCCGGTCGGCGACATCCGGGTCGTCGTTGACCGCGCGGGCCACGTCCGCCGCGAGCTTGATGATGAGCTTGGCCTGCGTGTAGCTCGGCGCCGCCTTGCCGCCGAAGATCTTCACCCGCGGCGTCCAGTCCCGGTGCGGCTCGGACTTGATCGCCTGATAGAGCGCGACCGTCTCGACCACGTTGAGTAGCTGGCGCTTGTACTCGTGGATGCGCTTGATCTGCACGTCGAACAGGGCGGACGGATCGACCGTGACGCCGGTGCGGTCGTAGATCACCTCCGCCAGCGCCTCCTTGCGGCCGCGCCGCACGGAGGCGTAGCGCGCCACGAAGGCCGGATCCTCGGCGTAGGCATCGAGCCCCTTGAGCAGCTCGGGGTTGTCGAGGACGCCCTCACCGAGGGTCTCGACCGCGAGCTTGGTCAGGCCCGGATTGGCGTTGTGCAGCCAGCGCCGGAAGGTGATGCCGTTGGTCTTGTTGACGATCTTCTCCGGCTCCAGGGCGTGCAGGTCCGCGAAGACCGTCTCGCGCATCAGCTCGGTGTGAAGCGCCGAGACGCCGTTCACCCGGCGCGAGCCGTGGAAGGCGAGGTGCCCCATGCGCACGCGCCGGCCGTGCGACTCGTCGATCAGCGAGACCGAGGCGAGATGGGCCGCGTCGCTCTTGCCGCTCTTGCCCTGCTGCTCGAGGTGCATCCAGTTGATCAGGTAGATGATCTGCATGTGGCGCGGCAGGAGCCGCTCCATCAGCTCGACCGGCCAGGTCTCGAGCGCCTCGGGCAGGAGGGTGTGGTTGGTGTAGTTCAACGTGTTGGTCGTGACATGCCACGCATCCTCCCAGGTGAGGCCGTGGTCCTCCAGCAGGATGCGCATCAGCTCCGGCACCGCGATCGCCGGGTGCGTGTCGTTGAGCTGGATCGCGGCGTGGTCGGGCAGCGAGCGCACGTCGCCGCGCTCGGCCACGTGGCGCAGCACGAGGTCCTGCAGCGAGGCCGAGGTGAAGAAGTATTCCTGGCGCAGGCGCAGCTCCTGGCCGGCAGTCGACGAATCGCTCGGGTAGAGCACCCGCGAGATTGCCTCGGCGCGCATGCGGCTCGCGACCGCGCCCACGTGGTCGCCGCCGTTGAACTGGCCCAGATCGACCGGGCTCTCGGATTCCGCCTTCCACAGGCGCAGGGTGTTGACGGTCTTCCCCCGCCAGCCGACCACCGGCACGTCGTGCGCAACCGCCCGGACGGTCTCGGCCGGATGCCAGGTGCGACGGATCACGCCCTCGCTCACCATCGACATGGTGACGGTGCCGCCGAAGCCGATCGTGTAGGTCGCGGCCGGCCGGGCGAACTCCCAAGGGTTGCCCTCGGCGAGCCAGGTCTCGGGTGCCTCGCGCTGCCAGCCGTCCTCGAAGGATTGCCGGAACAGGCCGTGGTCGTAGCGGATGCCGTAGCCGAAGGCCGGAATGCCGATGGAGGCCATGCTCTCCATGAAGCAGGCGGCGAGCCGCCCGAGGCCGCCGTTGCCGAGCGCGGCGTCCGGCTCCGCGCCCTCGACCGTGCCGAGTTCGACGCCGAGCTCGGCCAGCGCCTTCCGGGTGGTCTCGACGAGGCCGAGATTGTTCATCGCGTCGGACAGGAGGCGCCCGATCAGGAATTCCAGGGACAGGTAGTAGACGCGCTTGTTCGGGACCTGCCTCTCGGCCGCCATGCAGGCCTCGACGATCCGGTCGCGCAGCGCCAGCGCGGTGGCGGCGAACCAGTCGCGCTCCCGCGCCGTCTCCGGCGTGCGGCCGATCACGTAGGCGAGCTTGGCGCGGATCGCCTCGCGCAGATCGACCACCGCGTCGCCGCTGCTCGGAAGGACGGGCCGCGCGGCCGGCTTCACGGCGGTCGCGGCCGTCACGGTCCGCTCGTCCGCCTTGTCGACGCCCGCCGAGGGCGGAGATAGAACTTCGTTGAGCACGTCAAATCCCCCATTCATGGCCCCGTAGCGTCTGTGCGCTCCCGGTGCCGCGCCCGGGATGTCCCAGGTCGATCGGCCCGTTGAACGGGGCTGATGATCCTGAAGCCGCGTTGCGGCGGTGTGAAGGCGTGTCTGAGGCATGATTCTGCCTCTGCAAACGATGTGCCGCCTCCGGTGTGACGCCGACGACACAAATCGTTCGACCGGGTCCCAGTGTTCATCAGCCCGGTTGAAGCAATGCTGAATGCCGGCGACGGATCCATCCGAGGATCGTTTTCTTGGGTCGCCTCGGCTGCGCCGAGGGGCTAACCCTGTCGGCGCGAATCGCGAGGGCCGACATGACCGAGACCGTCTGGTGGAAGCGCGGCACCGTCTATCAGGTCTATCCCCGCTCGTTCCAGGACAGCGACGGCGACGGCGTCGGCGACCTCAAGGGCATCACGCGCCGGCTCGACTACCTCGCCTGGCTCGGCGTCGACGCAGTCTGGATCTCCCCGGTCTACCCGTCGCCGATGGCCGATTTCGGCTACGACGTGGCGGATTATTGCGGCATCGATCCCCTGTTCGGATCGCTCACCGATTTCGACGAACTGGTGTCGGAGGCCCATCGGCGCAAGCTGAAGGTGATCCTCGACTTCGTGCCGAACCACTCCTCGATCGCCCATCCGTGGTTCGCGGAGGCGCGGGCCTCGCGGGACAACCCGCGGCGCGACTGGTACATCTGGCGCGATCCCGCGCCCGACGGCGGGCCGCCCAACAACTGGCTCTCGAATTTCGGCGGCCCGGCCTGGACACTCGATCCCACGACCGGCCAGTACTACTACCACGCCTTCCTGCGCGAGCAGCCGGACCTGAACTGGCGCAACCCCGCCGTGCGGGCGGCGATGTACGACGCCCTGCGCTTCTGGCTGGAGCGGGGCGTCGACGGGTTCCGGGTCGACGTGATCTGGCACCTGATGAAGGACGAGGCGTTCCGCGACAACCCGGCCAATCCGCACTTCGCCGAGCACCTGCCGGAGATCAACCGCTTCCATCAGGTCTACTCCGCCGACCGGCCGGAGGTGCTCGACGTCATCGCCGAGATGCGCGCCGTGCTGCGCGCCTACGGGGAGCGGGTGCTGATCGGCGAGATCTACCTGCCGCTGGAGCGGCTGATGGCCTATTACGGCCCCGACCTCTCGGGCGCCGACATGCCCTTCAACTTCCAGCTCATCCAGACGCCCTGGCGCGCGGACGCGGTGCAGGAACTGGTGGAGAACTACGAGGCTGGATTGCCCGAGGGCGGCTGGCCGAACTGGGTGCTCGGCAACCACGACCAGCCCCGCATCGCGGCCCGCATCGGCGCGGATCAGGCCCGCATCGCCGCGATGCTGCTCCTGACCCTGCGCGGCACCCCGACCCTCTATTACGGCGACGAGATCGGCCTCGGTCACGTCCCGATCCCGCCCGACCGTGTGCGCGACCCCTGGGAGATCAACGAGCCGGGCCACGGCCGCGACCCGGAGCGGACGCCGATGCAGTGGGAGGCGGCGCCGCAGGCCGGATTCAGCACGGCCGAGCCCTGGCTGCCGCTCTCCGCCGACCACGAGACGCGCAATGTCGAGTGCCTGCAGGACGTGCCGGGCTCCATCCTGACGCTCTACCGCCATCTGCTGGCGCTGCGCCGCGAGCACCCTGCCCTCGCGGTGGGCAGCTACCGCACGGTTCCGCTCGGATTGCCCGATCTCTTCGCCTACGACCGGGCGGACGGTGACACGCTGCTGCGGGTGATCCTGAACCTCGGCGACGCCGCGCGAACGATCCCGATGCCGGCGGACGAGACGTGGCGGGTGCTTCTGTCCAGCCGGCCGGGACGGCGGGGCGAGCGGGCGGCGGCCGAGCTGTCCCTCGGCGGCGCCGAGGGTCTGATCTTGCAGCGCGGCTGAGCGCCGGCCGTGTGATCATCTGCGTCAGATCGACGCTAAGCGACCGTATTGTTGCGTCGCGGCAACCCACGTCAGCAGGCGCTCACAATCATGGCCTATTTTGTGCGACGCACAGGAACCGGTACGGTTCGGGGGCGTTGGCATGTCGAACTTGGCCGCGGGCGCCTCAGCCCGTCCCGGGCGATCCGCCCGTATCGAGAACGCTGCAATGAGTTTCTGGGGTTGTTCGGGCGATGAGAGCCACGAGCCGCAGCGTTCCCCTGCATCCGATCCACCCCTCGATTCTCGAACGTCGCTCCAGCCGCGCGTGCTGTTCGCGACGCCCGAGATGGCAGACTTCGTTAAGACCGGCGGCCTCGGCGAAGTCGCGGGTGCGCTGCCGCGTGCATTGCGCCGCGACTTCGACGTCCGTGTCCTGATCCCGGGCTACCGGCAGGTGCGCGCGGCGCATCCCGACATACCGGTCGTGGCCCGCCTCAACGGATATGCGGGCGTACCCGCCTGCGACCTAGGCCTGATCGAGACCGATGACGGGCTGCAGATCTACGTTCTCCTCAACGCCGACCTGTTCGAGCGCGAGGGCACACCCTACGGCGATGCGGGCGGTGATTTCGGCGACAACGACCTGCGCTTCGCCCGGCTCAGCCTCGCGGCGGCCGAGATCGCGGTCGGTTCCGACCCGGCCTGGCGCGCCGACCTCCTCCATCTCAACGACTGGCAGGCGGCGCTGGCCCCGGCCTACCTGGCGTGGCGCGGCCTGCGCGTGCCGAGCGTGCTGACGATCCACAATCTCGCCTACCAGGGCCTGTTCCCCCAAGCCAATCTCGGCCGGCTCGGCATGCCGGACTCCGCCTTCCAGGTGAACGGCGTCGAGTTCTACGGGCAGCTCTCCTTCCTGAAGGCCGGGATCTACTACGCCTCCTACGTCACCACCGTGAGCGAGACCTACGCCCGCGAGATCCAGACGCCCGACATGGGATGCGGCCTCGACGGCCTGCTGCGGACGCGGGCGAGCCAGGGCCGGCTCGCCGGCATCCTCAACGGCATCGACGAGAGCTGGGACCCGCGCACCGACCCGCACCTCGCCACCCGTTTCGAGGCCGACGACTGGAAGGGCAAGCGCGCCAACGCCGAGGCCGTGCGCCAGCATTTCGGCCTCGCGGTCTCGCGCGGACCGCTCTTCGCCATCGTGTCGCGGCTGGTGCACCAGAAGGGTATCGACCTCTCGATCCAGGCCGCCGAGACCATCGTGGCCGAGGGCGGCCAGATGGTGGTGATCGGCCAGGGCGAGGGCCGCTTCGAGAACGCCCTGCGCAACCTCGCCCGCCGGTATCCGGAGGCGGTCGGCGTGCATGTGGGCTTCGACGAGGCGGATGCGCGCCGGATGTTCGCCGGCAGCGATTTCCTGCTGATGCCCTCGCGCTTCGAGCCCTGCGGCCTCGCCCAGATGTACGCCCAGCGTTTCGGCTCGCTGCCGATCGTGCGACGCACCGGCGGCCTCGCCGACACGGTCGAGGATGGGGTGACGGGCTTCAGCTTCGCCGAGCGGGACGAGGGCGGCCTCGGTGGCGCGGTACGCCGGGCGCTCGACACGTTCGGACAGAAGAAGCGCCTCAACACGATGCGCCGGACCGCGATGGGCCGCAGCTTCGGCTGGGACAACTCGGCGGCTCACTACGCCGCCCTTTACGCCCGCGCCTTCGGCAACGCCGCCTCGCGCTGGCGCGCGGCCTGATAGAGGGAAGTCCAGAGGGCCTCAGGCCCTCTGGCGGGGTTCGGGGGGGCGCCCCGAATGGCGAAGCCGAGCACCAGGGCTCCGCCCTGGGCCCGCGAAAGGTCGTAGACCTTTCGAAACCATGACTTCGAAAGGCGCGCGGGGCCCACCCGCGCGCCTTTCGCGTTCTCAGCGCTGCAACACGAAGATCGTGGTGGCGAGCGGCGGCAGGGTCAGGTTCAGGGACTGCGCCTGGCCGTGGCTCGGGCTGTCGTCGCTGTGCAGGCCGCCCTGGTTTCCGACATTCGAGCCGCCATAGATTTCGGCGTCCGAATTGAAGGCCTCACGGTAGAAGCCTGCCTCCGGCACGCCGATGCGGTAGCCCTCGCGGGGCACGGGCGTGAAGTTCGAGACCACGATCGCGATCTCGCCCGGCTCCTTCCCCTTACGGGCCCAGGCGATGACGCTGTTGTCCTGGTCGTCGGCCACCAGCCACTGGAAGCCGGCGGCCTCAACGTCGCGGCTGTAGAGGGCCGGGGTCGAGGTGTAGAGCCGGTTCAGGTCGCGGATCGCGTCCTTGACGCCCCGGTGCAGCGGATCGTCGAGCAGGTGCCAGTCGAGGGACTGGTTGTGGTTCCACTCGCGCTCCTGGCCGAACTCGCCGCCCATGAAGAGCAGCTTCTTGCCCGGGTGCCCCCACATGAAGCCGAAATACGCGCGGAGATTCGCGAATTTCTGCCAGCGGTCGCCCGGCATCTTGCCGAGCAGCGAGCCCTTCCCGTGCACCACCTCGTCGTGGGAGAGCGGCAGCACGAAGTTCTCGGAGAAGGCGTAGAGCAGGCCGAAGGTCAAGTCGTGGTGGTGGTAGCGCCGGTGGATCGGCTCCTTCGAGATGAACTGCAGGGTGTCGTGCATCCACCCCATGTTCCACTTGAAGCCGAAGCCGAGGCCACCCGTGTAGGTCGGGTGCGAGACGCCGGGCCAGGAGGTCGATTCCTCCGCCACCGTGATGGTGCCGGGCGCGTGGCTGTAGGTCGCCTCGTTGGTCGCGCGCAAGAAGTTGATCGCGTCGAGGTTCTCGTTGCCGCCGTACTGGTTCGGGATCCACTCACCCGCGCGGCGCGAGTAATCCAAGTAGAGCATCGACGCGACCGCATCCACGCGCAGGCCGTCGAGGTGGTAGTGCTCCAGCCAGAACCGGGCGTTGGCGGCCAGGAAGGTCGCGACCTCGGTGCGCCCGAAATTGTAGATGTAGGTGCCCCAATCCTGGTGGAAGCCCTGGCGCGGGTCGGCGTGCTCGTAGAGATGCGTGCCGTCGAACAGGCCGAGACCGTGCGCGTCGAGCGGGAAGTGGCCCGGCACCCAGTCCAGCAGGATGCCGATGCCGGCCTCGTGCGCCGCATCCACGAAGGCCGCGAACTCCTCGGGCGTGCCGAAGCGGCTCGTCGGCGCGAAGAGCGAGACCGGCTGGTAGCCCCACGACCCGTCGAACGGGTACTCGGTGATCGGCAGCAGCTCGATATGGGTGAAGCCCATCTCCTTGACGTAGGGGATGAGCCGCTCGGTCATCTCCTTGTAGGTCAGATAGCGGTTGCCCTCGTCCGGCACCCGCGCCCACGAGCCGAGATGCACCTCGTAGATCGAGATGGCGCTGTGGCGGGGGTCGCGCGCGCCCCGCGTCTCCATCCAACCCTTGTCCTGCCACTCGTAGCGGGTGGAGCCATTAAGGACGGAGGCCGTCTCCGGCGGGTGCTGGGCCCGGAAGGCGACCGGGTCGGCCTTCAGCGGCAGCAGGGAACCGTCGGGGCCGCGGATCTCGAACTTGTAGGCCTGGCCCACCTTGAGGCCCGGCACGAACAGCTCCCAGACACCGCCGTCCTGCCACTGCCGCATCGGGTGGCGGCGGCCGTCCCACTCGTTGAAGTCGCCGACGACGCTGACGCGCCGGGCGTTCGGCGCCCAGACGGCGAAGCGGAAGCCGTCGATGCCGTCGAGGTTGCCGAGCTGCGCGCCAAGCACGCGGTAGACGACGTTGGTGCCAACCTCGCGCAGGGCGTTGACGTCGTGCTGCTCGATCGATGAGCCGAAGCTGTAGGGGTCGTAGCGCTTGCGTCGCGTCCCGTCCCAGAGCTCGACCTCGATCTCGTAGAGCGGACGGCCCTCGCTCTTCACTGGGGCGACGAAGAAACCGTCCGGGTGGCGTCGCTCGAACGGGATGCTCCGGCCGGTGGTCAGCAGCGACGCGGCGCGTGCCTCGGGCAGGACCGCCCGGATCTCCCAGGCGCCCGGCCCGACCTGATGCGCACCGAGGATCCCGAAGGGGTCGCCGTGGTCGGCGGCCATAACCGCCTTGATCGCGTCCGGGTGCAGGCTCGGACGCGCGGCGGGCGGCGGCGCCTCGGCGGCCCGGGGCGGCGCAGATCCGCTCTCGGTTCCGCTCGCGAAGCTGTCGTCGATCGCCGTCATTCAAGCGCCTTTCGTGCGTTCGTCCAGAATGTTGAGAACCCCGCGCGCCGGGATTTCGATCCAGTCCGGACGGTTGTTGGCCTCGTAGTCGATCTCGTAGAGCGCCTTGATCAGGAGGCAGAGGCGAAGAAGAGCGTCCTGCGTCTCCGCGTCGGTCACCGCGGCGGGGCTCTCCCGCACGGCATCCGCGTAGCCGGCCAGAAACGCCTCGTTGATCATGCCGAGCCAAGCGACAGCGGCGCTGCGGCCGCGCCCCTCCGAGTCGGCGAAGCGGCTCGCGATCTCGCGGATCACCGTCTCGGCGCCGTAGGCGAAGGAGCGCAGCATGCCGGCGACGTCGCGCAGCGGCGTCGACTTGGCGCGGCGCTCCTCGGCGGGCCGCGATGGCTCGCCCTCGAAGTCCACGATGACGAGATCGCCCTCGGAGACCAGCACCTGGCCCAGATGGTAGTCGCCGTGGATCCGCGTCTTGTTGGCGCCGCGCGGCGTTGCCTGGGTGAGCGCGGCGATCAGCGATTCGACCTCGCGGCGGCGATCGTAGAGTTCGACGACGTTCGGCCGGTCGAGCCCGCGCTCCACCACGGTCTTCATGCCCGCGAAGGCGCGCTCGGCCTGGAGCCGAGCGTCCCGGGCCAGCACTGCGAGATCGTCCTCGCCGAAGGTCTCCGGTTGAAAGGCCGCGTCGTCGCTGTCGGTCGCCAGCGCCCGGTGCAGCTCGGCGGTCCGGCGACCGAGGAGGTCGGCCCAGCGCAGATGCGCGCTGAAGGCCTCCTCGGGCTGGGGCGCCTCGCTCTCGGGGGCGAGCACCACGGTCTCGAAATCGCGGCGCAGACCCTCCAGCATCACCGTCCAGGCATCGCCCTGGTTGAGGACGTAGCCCTGCAGCACGGCGAGCGCGGTGCGGGTGCCGTCCTCGGCGACGTGCTCCAGCGTGCCCAGCAGCGCCGGGGTGTTGGTGAAGTGCGCGACCTCGGTGAGGAAGCGCCCGACCTCGACCTCGGGATGCGTGCCCGGCTGCAGGCGGCGCAGCAGCTTCAGCATCATCTTCGAGCCGATGGCGATCGAGGTGTTGCTCTGCTCGGCCGAGAGGCGGCGCACCTCGCCGGCCTCGTAGGCGATCTCCGGATCGAAGGCGGAGGTCTTCGAGAAGACTAACTTGCCCTGCTCGGTCGGGATCTCGCGGCCGTCGCGCATGCCGTCGATCAGGCTGATCGCGAAGTCGCTGGAGCCGGCCGCGCCGTAGAGCAGGCCGGTGCGCGGGCCGCGGCGCACGCGCGCCACCGCGTAGGACATCAGCGTCTCGTCCTCGCGGCCCTCGTCCACGCCGACGGGCACGAAGTAATCATGCCGGTCGCCGTTCTGGAGGCTGACCGTGATGCGCGGCAGCAGGAACCGCGCCTCGCCGTCGCCCTCCTTCAGCACCGCGCAATCGATGATCTGCACGCCTTTGATGCGCGATCCCTTGGCACCGAACCAGCGGCGGCTCGCCAGGAAGGGCGGGATCACGGTTCGCTCGAAGGCGGTGCGCTCGCGGCCCGCGACCAGAGACTCGATGCCGCCGGTGAGCACCAGAGTGAACAGCTCCGGCGCTTCGCGCTGCGGGCCGACCGCGCCGGTGTTCGCCGAGGAGAGCGAGAACCAGTAGAAGCCGTAGGCGGGCAGCGTCAGCAGGTAGGGCAGCTCGCCGATCGCCGGGAATTCCGTGCCGCCGGTCAGCTCGATCGGGACGGCGCTGCGCAGCTCCGACAGATCGAGTTGCACGGCCTGCGGCGCGCGCGAGAGGTTCGCGACGCACAGGATGCGCTCGCCCTCGAACTCGCGGATCCAGGCCAGCACCTTGCGATTCGACGGATAGAGGAACTGGATCGCGCCGCGACCGAGCGCGACGGAGTTGTTGCGGATCGCGATCATACGGCGCGTCCAGTTCAGCAGGCTCGTCTGCGACTGGGTCTGCGCCTCGACGTTGATCGCGTCGAAGCCGTAGATCGGGTCCTGCACCGAGGGCAGGAACAGCTTCTGCGGGTTGGCGCGCGAGAAGCCGCCGTTGCGGTCGGGCGACCACTGCATCGGGGTCCGCACGCCGTCGCGGTCACCCAGATAGATGTTGTCGCCCATGCCGATCTCGTCGCCGTAATACAGTACTGGCGTGCCGGGCATCGACAGGACGAGGGACTTCATCAGCTCGATCTTGCGCCGGTCGTTCTCCAGCAAGGGCGCGAGGCGGCGGCGGATGCCGAGATTGATGCGGGCGCGCCGCTCGGCGGCGTAGAACGACCAGAGGTAATCGCGCTCCTCCGCGGTGACCATCTCGAGCGTCAGCTCGTCGTGGTTGCGCAGGAAGATGGCCCACTGGCAGCCCTCCGGGATCTCCGGGGTCTGGCGCATGATGTCGGTGATCGGGTGCCGGTCCTCGCGGGCGATCGCCATGTACATGCGCGGCATCAGCGGGAAGTGGAATGCCATGTGGCATTCGTCACCGTCGCCGAAATACTGCGCCGTCTCCTCCGGCCACTGGTTCGCTTCGGCCAGCAGCATGCGATCCGGGTAGCTCGCGTCGAGCGCCGCGCGGATCGCCTTGATGACGTCGTGGGTCTCGGAAAGATTCTCGCAGTTCGTGCCGTCGCGCTCGATCAGGTAGGGGATCGCGTCGAGGCGCAGGCCATCGACGCCCATGTCGAGCCAGTAGCGCATCACCTCGATGACCGCTTCCAGCACCGCCGGGTTGTCGAAGTTCAGGTCCGGCTGGTGCGAGTAGAAACGGTGCCAGAAATACTGCTTGGCGACCGGATCCCAGGTCCAGTTCGACACCTCGGTGTCAAGGAAGATGATGCGGGTGTCCTTGTACGGCTCGTCGGTGTCCGACCAGACGTAGAATTCACGCTCGGGGCTGCCGGGAGGCGCTTCGCGGGCGCGCTGGAACCAGGGATGCTGGTCCGAGGTGTGGTTGATGACGAGTTCGGTGATGACGCGCAGGCCGCGCTCGTGCGCCGCCGCCACGAAGGCCTTGAAGTCCTCCATGGTGCCGTAGGACGGGTTGATGTCCCGGTAATCGGCGATGTCGTAGCCATCGTCGCGCAGAGGCGAGGGATAGAACGGCATCAGCCAGATCGCGGTGACGCCGAGATCGCGCACGTAGTCGAGACGCTGGGTCAGCCCCGCGAAGTCGCCGATCCCGTCGTTGTTCGAGTCGAAGAACGACTTGACGTGGATCTGGTAGATGATGGCGTCACGGTACCATTGCGGATCGCTGCGATCGATCATCGCGTCGCTGCCTCATGCGTCGGTGCGGGTCGGGACCGGTCCCGCCCGACGGGTGTCGGTGCGTGAACGGGCGAGATGCGGCTCCACCGCATCATCGCGGCAACAGCGCGGCGGACCGCGCCAAATCGGGTGTCTGGTCGCACGCGGGAGCTCATCCGGCAAGGCGGCGCGGCACGCGCAGGCGCCAGATCACGCAGGAGCGCTCGGCCGGATCGAGGGCGATGCGGTGGGATTTGCCGCGCAGCTCGAAGGTGTAGCCCTGGAGCAGGTCCTCGACCTCGACCGCGCCGTCGTCCGGCAGGCCGAACAGCCAGAGCGGCACCTCGTAGGTGCATTCCTGGCGGTTTTTCGGATCGAGGTTGACCATCACGAAGACGCAGTTGTCGCGCTCGGGCGTCATCTTGGCGTAGGCGATGATCTCGTCGTTGAAGGCGCCGCAGAAGTGCACGTTGCGAAAATCCCAGAGTGCCGGGTTATCGCGCCGGATCTGGTTGAGCTTGATGATGTGCTCGCGGATGTTGCCGGGCCGGTGATAATCCCAGGCCTTCAGCTCGTACTTCTCCGAGTTCAGGTACTCCTCCTTGCCGGGATAGGGCGCGGCCTCGCACATCTCGAAACCGTTGTAGATGCCGTAGACCGAGGAGAGCGTGGCGGCGAGCGTCGCGCGGACGACGAAGCCCGGCCGGCCGCTGGTCTGGAGGTAGTACGGGTTGATGTCGGGCGTGTTCGCGAAGAAGTTCGGGCGGTAGTACTCACCCATCTCGCCGGCGAGTTCGAGAGCGTACTCGGTCAGCTCCGCCTTCGTGTTGCGCCACGTGAAGTAGGTGTAGCTCTGCTGGTAGCCGGCCTTGGCGAGCTTCTTCATCATCTTCGGCCGGGTGAAGGCCTCTGCGAGGAAGATCGCGTCCGGATACTGGCCGTTGACCTCGGCGATCACCCATTCCCAGAACGGGATCGGCTTGGTGTGCGGGTTATCGACCCGGAAGATGCGCACGCCGCGCGCGCACCAGCCGAGCAGGATGTCGCGCAGCTCGATCCAGAGCGAGGGCAGCGCGCCGCCGTAGAAGTGGACGTTCGAGATGTCCTCGTACTTCTTCGGCGGGTTCTCGGCGAACTTGAGCGTGCCGTCGGGCCGCCACTCGAACCATTCCGGGTGGTTCTTGATCCAGGGATGGTCGGGCGAGCACTGGATCGCGAAGTCGAGCGCGATCTCCATGCCGTAGGCGTGGCTCGCCGCCACCAGCTGCTCGAAATCCTCCAGCGTGCCGAGATCCGGATGCACGGCCTCGTGGCCGCCCTCCTCCGCGCCGACCGCGTAGACCGAGCCGACATCGCCCGGCAGGGCCTTCAGGGTGTTGTTCTTGCCCTTGCGATTGGTGCGGCCGACCGGGTGGATCGGCGTGAAGTAGAGCACGTCGAAGCCGAGCTCGCGGATCTCGGGCAGCCGCCGGATCACGTCCTGGAAGGTGCCGTGGCGGTTGACGTCCATCGACTGCGAGCGCGGGAAGATCTCGTACCAGGCGGAGAACCGGGCCGCGAGGCGATCCACGATCACTGGCAGCACGACGGGGTAGCGCGAGAGGTTGACCCGCTCGGCATGCGCCCGCACCAGCTTCACCGAATCGGGCTGGAGGATGCGGTCGAGCTGGGCGGCGGAACCGCTCGCCTCGGCGCCGAGCGCCGCGACGAGCGCGGCGAGCCGGTCCTTGTCGCGACCCGTGGCGAGATCGGCCGCGGTCTGGACCAGGGCCACGCCCTCGATCGTCTCCAGGCGCACGTCGACGCCCGCGTCGCGCTTCTTCAGGGTGTCGCGCATCCAGGACGAGAATCCGTCGCGCCACGCCTCGATCGTGACCTCGTAGCGGGCGTTCTTCTCCAGCGGGACGCTGCCGCCCCAGCGGTCGTTGTCGATGAAGACCATCGGGTCGCGCCGCCACGTCTCGGTGCCGGCGACGCGGGAGAGCACGGCCGCGTCGATGATCTCGTGGCCGTCCGAGAAGATGTCGGCCTCGACGTGGAGCGACTCGCCGACGACGCGCTTGACGGCCGAGCGGCCGCCGTCGAGTTCCGGCGTCACCGCCTCGATGACGACGCGGCCCCTGCCCTCCGGCCGGTCGTGCAGGGCCAAGCGCGCGACCTTGGCGGCGTCCGCCGTGATGATGCGGAGTTCCCCCGGTGCGAGGTCGATCGCGCTGCCCGGGTGGAAGGCGATCGGCTCGGCCTCCGGCGTGCGGTCGGTCCAGGGCCCGAGCATGCCGCCGGTGCGGGCGATCAGCGTGCCGGCATCGACGGGCAGCGGGCGCTCGGTCGGGTTGTAGAGCACGATCACGGCGTTGTGCGCCGAGGCGTGGTGGCCGGTGTCGTAGCGGGCGAGCGCCACAAGGTCGGAATCGGGCGCCGAGATGCGCTGTTGCGCGCCCTCGACGTTGGCGGCCGGGATCTCGGCGCGCAGCCGGTTGATCGCCGCGACCGAGGCCGAGATGTCGATGCCGGTGTCGTGCTCGCGCGAGGACGGCGTCGTCTCGACCACGTGCAGGCGGCGGCGGTAGCCCCACTCGTAGCCCACCGGCATCAGGACGCCTGCCGAGAAGAAGGCGGCGAGCGCGTAGCGGGCGCTCAGATGCGCGGCGATCTCGGCCGCGCCGCCCACCACCTCGGCCGCGAGGCGGCCCATGTCGTGGTTCTCCGGGAAGGCGATGGAGGGTGCGAGCACCCGCAGGCGCTCGTACTGCTCCAGCGCCCAGCCCTTCTTCAGGTCCCACCACGCGAAGGAGTTGAACAGGTAGTCGAACCCTGCGCCGGCCGTCTCGCGAGCCTGCTCGAAGGTGCAGCCGAGCGTCTCGGCGGCGAACAGGCACTCGGGATCGCGCCGCTTCGCCTCGCCGATCAGCGCGCGCCACGTCTCGGCCGGGACCATGTAGGCGGCGTCGCACCGGAAGCCGCGCACGCCGAAGCCCTGGAGCTTGGCGACGTAGGCACCCCAGATCCGGGTCAGCTCGTGCCGGGCGTGCTCGGCGTGGTAGTCGAGCTCGGCCAGATCCCCCCAGACCGTGCGCTTGGTCGGATCGTCCGGATCGACCGCGAAGGGGCTCGCGATGGTCCCGTCCGCGTCCTTCAGGAAGAGGTCGGGCCGCTCGCGGGCGAGCGTCCCGTCGTTGGCCGTGTGGTTGATGACGAGGTCGGTCATCACCTTGAGGCCGGAGGCCTCGGCCGCCGCGCAGAAATCGCGGATCTGGTCGTCGTCCGAGCGGCCGTCCAGGTCGCGGAAGCGCTCGTCCAGCCGATCGGGGTCGGCCACCGCGTAGAGGCTGCCCGAGCCACCGGTCTGATGGAACGGGTTGAGGTAGACCCAGTCGAAGCCGAGATCCGCGATGCGCGGCAGCTCGCGCGTCCAGTCGGAGACGCGGCCAACCAGCAGCGGGAACAGGTTGTAGATCCGCGGCCCCTCGGCCCGCGGCGCGAAGGCGGCCGGCAGGGCCTCGACGCCGGTCGCCGGGGCAGCCCTCGTCGCGGTGGTCGGTGCGTTCATGCGGGCCTCTTCGTCGTCTCGCGTGTGGGGTAACGCCCGAGCGTCCGGCCCGCTCCGGGCGTGCCGCCCGCGAATGCATGTGCCGTTCGCAGGCTCCGGGGCCGCTCTGCTTAAGCGGCCTTCATGTCAGTGCCTTCACGTTAGTCCTGCCGTCGCAGCACCGCGAAGGGCAGGTGCCGGAACAGCTCGGCGCAGTCGGTGCGGCCACCCGCACGGGTCTCGCCGGTGACGAGGTCGCGCCAGCGCGTGCCCGCACCGAGGTCGAGCGCGGTGCCGGCGAAGCCCTCGCCGGACCAGACCTGCCCCTCGGGCACGAGCTTGGAGACCAGCCGCGGCACGGCCACGACGAGGTCGTCGTCGCCGCCCGCGCCATCCGCCCGCTGGAAGGCGAGGACGTGGGCCGCCTGCGCCCCCTCGGCCGGGAGAGCCCGGTAATCGGCATCGGCGTAGAAGCCCGGCCGCTCGGCGCGCTCCGCCAGGAGCTTGGCTAGCACCGCCTGCTTTACCCGCCCGTCCCACCACGTGCCGATCAGCTCGGCCGCGGGGCGTCCCTCCTCCAGCGACCGCTCCAGAGCCGGGTAGTCGACCGGGCGGCGGTTGTCGGGATCCACGAAGGAGAAGTCCCAGAACTCCGTGCCCTGATAGGTGTCGGGCAGGCCCGGCAGGGTCGCCTTGAGGACGGTGCGGCCGAGGCCCGCCAGCATGCCGAGATGCGCGAGGCGCTGCGCGAAGGGGCGCAGCTCCCGCAGGAAGTCCGAGCCCGGCGCGACGATCGCCTCGAACAGGCGCTTGACCGCGCCCTCGTAAGCCTCGTCCACGTTGACCCAGCTCGAACGGCGCTTGCCCTCGCGCATCGCCTTCTCGCCGTAGGCGATCAGGCGGTCGCGGAAATCCTCGATCGCGGCCGGGTCGTCCGTCTCGAGGAGTTCGAGCGGCCAGGCGCCGAGGATCGCCTGGAAGAACATCCACTGGTCGTTCGCGTCGGGCGCGGGCTCGTCGTCGATCGTGGCGAGGTGCGGGCCGGCGGTCGAGCGCCAGAGATCCCAGGCGCGGGCCCAGGCGTCCGGCATCTCGGAGAGCGCGAGCAGGCGCGTGCGGGCGTCCTCGCCGCGCTTGGTGTCGTGCGTCGCCGTGGTGATCATGGCGTTCGGCCAGTCGCGGGCGCGCGCCGCCTGGAGCGCGTGGAAATGCTCCGCGTCGATGCCGTACTCGCCCGGATCGCCCCCGACCTCGTTGAGGCCGAGCAGCATTGCGTAGCGGTAGAACAGCGTGTCCTCCAGGCTCTTGGCCATGACCGGGCCGGTGAGCTGCTGGAAGCGGCGGCGGAAGCGCAGCACGGTGCGCGGGTCCGGACGGCCCGGCCCCGCAGTCTCGACGCGCCCGAGCAGCACGTCCTGCGCGAAGTCGTGCACCGAGCGGTCCGGCAGGCCCGACCAGCGCTTGGCCTTGGCGACCGCGCCCTCGATCAGCCGCACGTCCTCGACCTCGATCTCTGCATCCTCCAACTCCGGCGGCAGGTAGCTGCGGTAGGTGGGGAAGCGCGCGATGATCTCGATCAGCGCCCGGCGGATGGCGTTGACCGAGAAGTCGCGGGTGCGCCGGTCGGCGTCGGCCACCTCCTTCAGGTCGGCGGTCAGCACCTCCAGCTCGCTCGCGAAGCTGATCTCGAGGATCTCGGCCTTCGCGGCGCGGAGCTGGAAGCCGTAGGGCTCGTCCATCCCGGAGGCCCACTCGTAGATCCGGCGGACCTTGGCCCGCTTCTCCTTGTCGACCAGGATGCCGTCGAGCTGGTTCAGCACGTCGTAGCCGGTGGTGCCGGCCACCGGCCAGGGCCGCAGCTTCTCGCCGGGCTCCAGGATCTTCTCGACCACCACGTAGAAGCCCGGCCCCACCGCGGCCTGGAGTGCGCGGGCGTAGCCCAGCGGATCGGCGAGCCCGTCGATGTGGTCGATGCGCAGGCCGTCGATGCGGCCGTCGCGCACGTGGCGGAACACGGTCTCGTGCGAGCGGTGGAAGATGTCGGTCTTCTCCACCCTGAGGCCCGCCAGCGAGTTCACGTCGAAGAAGCGGCGATAGTTGATGTCGCTCGACGCGATGCGCCAGTGGGCGAGGCGGTAGGCCTGGCTCTCCAGCAGACGGTGGAGCGGGCCGAAGCTGTCCGGGTGGCCCTTGAAGCCGTTGAGGAGCTTCAGGCCCCGCTCCATCGCCTCGCGGATCGCGGGCGCCGCGGCGTAGACGGCGGCGAGCCGCTGCTTCAGCCCCTCGGCCTCCTCCGGGAAGGCGCGGCGGCGCTCGGGGTTGGTCTCCTCGCCCATGGTGCGCAGGCGCTCGGAGATCGCCATCAGCTCGGCCGATGCGTCGTCGCCGACTTCGCCGAGGGCGGCCAGCACCCGGTTGAGGATGGTCGGGTAGTTCAGCGGCCGGATCGGGAACTGGTGCTCGTAGTGCCAGACGCTGAAGGCGCCGGCCTGCGGGTCGAACTTCAGCTCCAGCGTGCCCTTCTCCAGGGCCTCGCCGTAGCGGTCGCCCAGGAACGGGATGACGAGGTTGCGGTTCGCCCCCATCCGCTCCCAGTCGATGTCGAAGGCGTGCGCGAACGGGGACAGCGGACCCCATTCGAGGACCGAGAGCCACCAGGGGTTATCGGCTCCGCCGACGCCCATGTGGTTCGGCACGATGTCGAGCAGGAGCTTCAGGCCGTGCTCCCGCAGCCGGTCGGAGAGCCGGACGAAGCCCTCTTCGCCGCCGAGCTCCGAGTTGATCGCGCCGTGGTCGACGATGTCGTAGCCGTGGGTCGAGCCGGGCCGCGCCTTCTGGAGCGGCGAGGCGTAGACGTGGCTGATGCCGAGCTTGGCCAGATACGGGACGATCCTCTCCGCGTCCGCGAAGGTGAAGTCCTTGTGGAACTGCAGCCGGTAAGTCGCTCGCGGCGGCGGCGCGTTGAGGCGCGCCGCGCCCGAATGCGGCCCGCGCTCCTCGGCCGAAAGGGAGGCCGCGAGCTTGGCCAGCGGGCCGCCGGGCTCGGCGATGGCGGTGAGGTCGCGGTCGAGCTTGCGCCGCCAGTTCGGGTAGCCCTCGGTCGAGCCCGGCACGTTGGCCTGGGAGAGTTCCGAGATCACGTCCTCGTACTGGACGGCCGTGAGGATCGAGGGCGCGCGGGCGAGGTAGCGCGCGGCGGCCTCGAAGGGTGCGGCCTCCGGCGGATCCCAGCTCGGCAGGAGCTGCTCGCCCGCCAAGGCTTCGGTGAGGCGGCGGCGCTCGGTGACGCGCTCAGCCCGTTCGGCCTCGGCCCGCTCCTGATCGTAGAGGCCGAGGGCTTGGCGCGTATCGGTATCGACCCCGCGCCACCAGCCGACGAAGGTCGGCAGGTCGTGGGTGGTGATGGCGGTGAGCGCGTCGCGCGGGTAGGCGCCTGGCGCCTTGAAGCGGCCGTCGCCCTCGCGCTCGAAGGCGAGGATGCGGTAGCTCAGGATGCCGGTGCGCATCAGCGCGTCGGAGAAGCCTTCGGGCGCGGTGCCGAGGTCCTCGGCGATCACGATGCACTTATTGCGGTGGCTCTCCAACCGCAGCACGGCCAGCATCGGCTCGAACGGCATCGCCACGTAGGCGCCGTCATGGGCCGAGCCGCCGAGGGGAATCAGGAAGAGCCGCGCGAGCTGGAAGGCGTGGTCGATGCGGATCGCGCCGGCATGGCGCATGTTGGCCTGAACGAGCGCCCGGAAGGCCGCGAGGCCGTCGCGCTCCATCTCCAGCGGGTCGAAGGCCGGCAGGCCCCAATCCTGGCCCTTCGGGGCGAGGAGGTCCGGCGGCGCGCCGATCGAGACGCCGTTGGCGAAGCGCTCGGGATGCGACCAGATCTCGGAGCCGCCGCGGTCGGCGCCGACCGCGAGGTCGCGGTAGAGGCCGATGCGCATGCCGGCCTCGTGGGCGCGCGTCGAGGCGGCCGCGAGCTGGATGTCGGCGAGGTACTGGAGCCAGGCGTGGAAGCTCACGGCCTCGGCGTGCTCGGCCTCGAAGGCGCGCACGGCCTCCGTCCCGGCGCGGCGATACGCCTCCGGCCAGTCCCCGAGCCAGTGCGCGCCCTTCTGCTTGAAATGCGCCGACAGCGCCTCGAACACGGCGTGGGACTGGAGATCCTCGCCGCCCTCCTGGCGGAAGGTCTGGAAGGCGGGATCCTCGCCGCTTCGGGCGGGCGAATCCTGCCACAGGGCGTCCAGCACGGGCGCCAGCACGTCCCAGACGCCCTGGTGATCGACGAGCGATGCGGCACGCAGCGCCTCGACCGCACGACCGCTCTCACGCAGCAGCGCCTCGGCCCGCGAGCCGGCGAAACCCGGCAGCGCCTCGGGAGCGATGAACAGCGTCTCGAGGAAGAGGCGCGACGAGGGCGAGTAGGGCGAGATCTTTGTGCGGTCGGCGCCGAACAGGGCGTGGACCGGGCTGAGCCCCAGGAAGGAGGCGCCGCGCAGGCCGGCATCGTGCGCCGCCTGCCCCGCATCCGCGTAGGTGCCGATGCCGATATTGTCGGCCGAGCGCAGGCCGTAGAGTTGGGCCGCGAGGCCCCAATCCGCCGCGCCCTCGTCGGCGTAGGCGCGCGGGCGCCAGCAGCGCTGCGGCGCCGCGATCACCCAAGCCTCGGCCTTCCGGTCGCCGAGCGTCGCGGTGAGGTGGTGGTAGCCCGGCGTCAGCGGCGGCAACTCGAAGCCCGCCTCGCTGCCGGAGATTGCGGCCCGGCCCTCGCGGGCGTTGCCGCGCTCGTCCTCGACGCGCCAGGCCAGGGTGCCGGACTCGGCGCGCACCGGCACGCGGGCGTGGCGGCGGGCCTCGACGGGCAGCAGCGGCGGGATCAGGCCGCGGCGCAGGGCCTCGACCGCGCGGAGCGATTCGGCGGCCTCGTCCTCCGAGCCGACCCGGAAGCCGAGGGCGGCGAGCAGACCCTTGCGGACCTCCAGCGACGTCTCGACGGGTTTGCCGAAGGCGTCCGTGTAGCCGCCGGCGACGCCGACGAGGTCGGCGAGACGTTCGAGGGTGCCGCTCACGAGTTCTTTTCCGTCACGAAAACGCCGGTCCAGCCGGCCAGGCTCGCACCCCGACCATCGGGCGCATTGGTCCAGATCACCTCGCCGGAGAGGTCATCGGGCTTGAACTCCGCGTCGCCCACGTTGGCGACGAAGCGCAGCGTCCCGGCGTCGAAGCGCCAGGTGCAGTCCACCACGTCCGGACGCGGGAGCGTCGCGTTGGCGCCGCGATAGCCGGACTTGGCGAGCGGTACGACGACGTCGCGGCGGATCTTAAGCAGGCGCCGGGTCTCGGCGAGCACGTCCTTGTGCGGGGCGCGCTCCAACTCGGACCAGTCGAGCTTCGAATCGTCGAAGGTCTTCTTCTCGGTTGGGTCTGGGATCTTCGAGGTGTCGTCGGCGAAGGCCGCGAAGCTCTTGAACTCGCGCCGCCGGCCCTCGCGCACGGCCTTGTTCAGCTCCTCGTCCGGCGCGAAATCGACGAAGAACAGGAACGGCGTCGAGGCCGACCACTCCTCGCCCATCCAGAGCATCGGGATCTGGGGCGCCAGCAGGAATCCGCCGCGGGCGAGGTCGAGCTTCCTTGGGTCGGAGAGGTGGCTCAGCCGCTCGCCGAGCGCCCGGTTGCCGACCTGATCGTGGTTCTGCAGAAAGGTAACGAAGGCGGAGGGCGGCAGGTGGGCCGAGGGCTCGCCGCGCGGGTGGTTGTCGAGGGTCCGGAAGGGTTCGCCCTGATAGGCGAAGCCCTCCGACAGGCAGCGGGCGAGGCGCTCGACCGGCTTGTCCGCGAAGCTCTCGTAGTAGCCGGCATCCTCACCCGTGAGCAGCACGTGCCAGCAATGGTGCAGGTCGTCCGCCCACTGCGCGTCGTGCTGCTTCGGCTTGCCGCCCGCATCGCGTTTCAGCCACTTGGCCTGGTTCGCCTCGTTCTCGAGCATCAGGTGGATCTGGCGAGCCGGGAATTTCTGGCGGACCGTCTCGCCGAGCTCGGCCAGGAAGTGCTTCTCGGAATCGTCCAGGATCGCGTGCACGGCATCGAAGCGGATGCCGTCGAAATGGTACTCCTCCAGCCAGTAGAGCGCGTTCTGGATGAAGTACTGACGCACCGTGTGGCCGCTCTCCTTGCCGTCGAAATTGATCCCCGCGCCCCAGGGCGTCTGGTGCCGCTCGGTGAAGAAGGTCTTGGCGTAGGCGTGGAGATAGTTTCCGGCCGGGCCGAAGTGATTGTAGACGGCGTCGATATAGACCATCAGCCCCAGCGCGTGCGCCCGGTCGATCAGGCGCTTCAGGTCGTCGGGCCGGCCGTAAGCGGAATCGGGCGCGTAGGGCAGCACGCCGTCGTAGCCCCAGTTGCGCGTACCCTTGAAGTCGGCGAGCGGCAGCAGCTCGATCGCGGTGACGCCGAGATCGCGGAGATATTCGAGCTTACCCGCCAGCCCCGCATAGGTGCCCTCGGGCGTCGCGGTGCCCACATGGGTCTCGTAGATCACCGCCTCCTCGAAGGGGCGGCCTGTCCAGGTCTCGTCCGTCCACCCGAAGGCGTTCGGGTCGATCACCTCGCTCGGGCCGGAGACGTCCTCCGGCTGGAAGCGCGAGGCGGGGTCGGGCACCACGAGGTCGCCGTCGATGCGGAAGCCGTAGCGGGCGCCGGCCTTGACGCCCGGCACCACGGCTCGGCGCCAGCCGTGCTCGGCAGCGGGCAGCGCATGGTCCTGCCCGTCGACGACCAGGGTGACGTCCTGCGCTGTGGGCGCCCAGAGCGCGAAGCGCACGCCCCCGTCGACGAACTCGGCACCGAAATCCATGCTGTGGGCGCGCCGCATCGGGCCTGATCCTCGTCGCGAAGGCCGATCGCCGGGGAGCGGGCGGGCCGTCAAACCGTGTCCTGGCACGCCCAGCGGCGTCGGCCGGCGACGCGTCGATGGACGTCTCGGGAGCGTGCGGGCGTTTTCCGGCTCCGCTTCCTCATCAGAAGGCGGGGCGGAGCATCTTGTTCCCGCGCTGCAACTAAGGCGGCGGGTCAGCCCGGCAACGGTGTCACGGGGCGGATTCCCGCGGATCCGGCTGGAACATCGGCGAACCTCAAAGTTCGGGCCCGAACGGCGATGCGGGGCCGTTCCGGGCAGGCCCGCGAGACGCCTCAGGCCGCCTCGTCCGTGCGCGCGGCGAGCACGAGCAGCGAGCGGGCCGGCAGATTCAGGCTGCCGCCCTCCGCGAGCGCCGAGGGGCCGAACAGCACGGAGCCGGTCTCGCGCGTCGTATCGAACACCACGCGCCAGGGACCGCCGACGCCCGGCGCGAGGCGGAACGGGCAAGGCGCTTCCGCCGCGTTGAACAGGATGAGCAGGCGCTGGCCCGCGTCTCCATCGTTGCCGATCTGCATGCCGAAGGCCTGCCGGCCGTCGTCGCCCCAATCGTCGCCGTCCATCTCGGTGCCGTCGGGCGCAAGCCAGTGCACGTCGCGCAGGGGCTCCTCCGGGTCGATCGCGACTCCGTCGAAGAAGCGGCGGCGGCGCAACCCAGGCTCCTCGCGGCGCAGGCGCAGGAGGTTGGCCACGAAGGTCGCCAGCGTCGGATCCGGATCGGAGGTCCAGTCCATCCAGCTCACCGCGTTGTCCTGGCAGTAGGCGTTGTTGTTGCCGCCCTGGCTGCGCGAGCGCTCGTCGCCCATCAGCAGCATCGGCACGCCCTGAGCCAGCATCACGGTGGCGAGCAGGTTGCGCTTCTGGCGCGCCCGCACCGTCAGGATCTCGAAATTGTCCGTGTCGCCCTCGACGCCGTAGTTGCGCGAGACGTTGTGGCCGTGGCCATCCCGGTTACCCTCGCCGTTGGCCTCGTTGTGCTTCTCCTCGTAGGCCACGACGTCGGCCAGCGTGTAGCCGTCGTGGCTCGCCGCGAAGTTGATGCTGGCGAGCGGCGAGCGGCCGGACGGCGCGAAGACCTCGCGCGAGCCGGAGAGGCCCTGCGTCAGCTTCGGCAGGGTGCCGCGGTCGCCGCGCCAGAAGCCGCGCGCAGCGTCGCGGAACTGGTCGTTCCACTCGCTCCAGCCGCGCGGATAGCCGCCGAGCTGATAGCCGCCCGCCCCGATATCCCAGGGCTCGGCGATCATCTTCACGCCGGCCAGCACCGGGTCCTGCGCGACTGCCTGGAAGAAGGCGGCCTTGGGCGAGAAGTCCATCGGCGCGCGGCCGAGCGACGAGGCCAGATCGAAGCGGAAGCCCGCGATGCCGTAGGCGGTCACCCAGTGGCGCAGCGAATCCATCACCAGCTGCATCACCCGCGGATGGGCGACGTCGAGGGTGTTGCCGCAGCCGGTGCAATCGATCCCGCGCTGCGGCTGGGCCGGGTCGTGCTTGTAGTAGCTCGCGTTGTCGATGCCCCGGAACGATAGCGTCGGGCCGTCCTGTCCCGCCTCGCAGGTGTGGTTGTAGACGACGTCGAGGAAGACCTCGATCCCGGCGGCATTCAGTTCTCGGATCGCCGCTTTGAGCCCGCCGGTCCCGCCATGCCCGAGGAAGCGGGGATCGGGCGCGAAATAGCCGAGCGGCGAGTAGCCCCAGTAGTTCACTAGGCCCTTCTCGACGAGGAAGCGGTCGTCGGCGAATGCCTGGATCGGCAGCAGTTCGAGGGCCGTGATGCCGAGCTTCCACAGATGCTCGATGATCGCGGGGTGCGCCAGCGCCTCGTAGGTGCCGCGCTCGGCCTCGGGGATCGCCGGGTGGGTCATGGTCAGACCCCGGACATGCGCCTCGTAGATCACCGTCTCGTGGAGCGGCCGGCGCACCGGTCTCAGGGCGAGGTCGGGCACCTCGGGCGCGGTGACGACCGCCTTCGGCATGTAGGCCGCGCTGTCGCGCCGGTCGATGCGGTCGTCGCGGCCGACGAGGCGCCGGTGGCCGTAGAGCGCGTCGTGCCAGCGAATGCGCCCCGCGATCTCCCGGGCGTAGGGGTCGAGCACGAGCTTCGAGGCGTTGAAGCGGTGGCCGCGCTCCGGCGCCCAGGGCCCGTGCACCCGGTAGCCGTAGAGCTGGCCCGGCAGCACGCCGCGCAGATACCCGTGCCAGATATCGTCGGTGCGAGCCGGCAGCCGGATCCGGTGTGTCTCGTGGCGCTCGCCCGGCTCGAACAGGCAGAGATCGACCGCCGTCGCGTGCTCGGAGAACAGGGCGAAATTGACCCCGCGCCCGTCGAAATGCGCGCCGAGCGGGGCCGGCACGCCATCATCGACGCCGATCATGCGGGAGTCCGTCCAGAGAGTTCGAGTGGGCGACTGGGATTACTCGGCGGCCTCGGCCGCGGTCGGCGGCTCGCGCTCGACCGTGCGGAAGTGCTCGAGCTCGGTCAGGAAGTTGCGCGCCCACCAGTCCACGTCCTCGCGGGTCATCCGCTCGGCCATCGGCCTCCAGCGCTCCAGGCGCTCGCTGCGCGACATGTAGAGCGCCGTGCGGATCGCCTCGGCCACCTCGAAGCGGTCGTAGGGATTGACGAGGAGCGCCTCCGGCAATTGCCGGGCCGCACCCGCGAACTTCGACAGGACGAGGACGCCGGGGTCCTCCTCGCTCTGCGCGACCACGTATTCCTTGGCCACGAGGTTCATGCCGTCGCGCATCGGCGTGACGAGGCCGACGCGGGCCGCCCGGTAGAGGCCGGCGAGAACCGGGCGCGGATAGGCCTTGGTGACGTACTGGATCGGGGTCCAGGCCGGGTCGCCGAGCGAGCCGTTGATCTCGCCCACCGTCTCGTTCACCTCGCGGGCGAGCTGCTCGTATTCCGGCACCTCGCTGCGGGATTTCGGCGTGATCTGGATGTAGGTGACGTTGCCGCGCTGATCGGGATTTGAGGCGAGGAAGCTCGACACCGCCTCCATCCGCTCGGGCACGCCCTTCGAGTAGTCGAGCCGGTCGACGCCGATGATGAGCTTGCGGGTGCGCAGGCCCGCCATGGTCTCGCGCACCACCTTGTTGGACGAGGCCTTCTCGGCCGCGTCCTTGAAGCCCTCGACGTCGATGCCGATCGGGAAGCTGCGGATGCGCGTGCGGCGCCCGTCGACCATCAGCGAGCCGCCGCCGAGCGGGATCGCCCGCAGGCTGTCGATGAGATTGCGGGAGAGGTTCTGGACGTCCGGATCGGTCTGCAAGCCGATCAGGTCGTAGTCGGCGATGGCGCGGAGCAGGTCGCCACTCGCGGGCAGCGAGTTGAATACGTCTGCGGCCGGCCACGGGATGTGGTGGAAGTAGCCGATCGGGTTGGCGAGGCCCAGGCCGCGCAGCTCCGAGGCCAGCGGCAGCAGGTGATAGTCGTGCACCCAGATGATGTCGTCGGGCTCGACCAGCTTGGCGAGCGCACGCGCGAAGGTGCGATTGACGCGGCTGTAGCCCGCGTAGTCCGAGCGCGAGAAGGCGCCGAGCCCGAGCCGGTAGTGCATGATCGGCCAGAGCGCCCGGTTGGCGAAGCCGGCGTAGTACTCCTTGTGGTCCTGCGGCGAGAGGTCGACCACGGCATACTGCACCCTGCCGCGGTCGATCAGCGTCGGCTCCTCCGAGGGTGTCTCGCTGATCGTGCCGCTCCAGCCGAACCAGAGGCCCTCGTAGGAGGAGAACGCTTCCTTCACCGCGACGGCGAGGCCGCCCGCGGCCACCGCCTTGCTGCCTTCCTCGGGAACCGCCACGCGGTTCGATACGATGACGAGGCGTGCCACGCAGTCGGCTCCCGTTCCCTCAAAGCGTGCGGGCGCCAGAGACGCGGCGTCCGCCCAACACCTGCTAGCCAGAACGCGCGGAAGCGAGGCGCGATCCCGTCGATGGCCTGAACCAAGCGCGGAACCGCCCGCCGGGTCAAGGGCCGGCCCGTTGCCTATCCCGACGATTCACCATGCGTGTCCGGCCCGGTTACCGGGCCCCCTCCCCGGCTGGATGCGCCCGGTTCGCGAGCTCTGCCGTCGGCGCGGATGCTCCGGAACCGCGTGGGGCCGAAGCGGTTACTCAGCCGAGTTCAGCGACGCCCTGCGTGAGGAGTGACCGATGGCCGCGAGCGAGTTCCCACAACCGGCACCGGGCGACGCCTCGGCGGACCACGTCTCCCCGGGGGCGCGGCAGCAGGCGGATTGGCGCGGCCTGAAAGGCGACGTCGAGGGTCTCGCCGACGTGGCCGCCCAGCAGGGCCGCGGCCTTCTCGACGCGGTGCGCGTCCAGGCGCAGGATTACGTCGAGCAGCGCAAGAACGACGCGGCGGGCCAGGTCAACGACCTTGCCCGCACCATTCGCTCGTCGTCCAAGGATTTCGACGACAAGCCCAACATTAAGGCCTTCTTCGACAGCGCCGCCGACGGGTTGGAGCAGCTCGGCTCCTCGATCGAGAACCGCAGCTTCGGCGACTTCTACGCCGAGGCCGAGTCCTTCGCCCGCCGCGCGCCGGTCGCGGTGGCTGTCGGCACCTTCGTGGCGGGCCTGCTCGCCGCCCGCTTCATCAAGTCGTCGAGCCTGCCGCCCGAGGGCGACGCCCGCGACACGTTCCGGGGCTGAGGCGATGGCGCAGGGCTCCGCACCCCCACCGAACGGGTCGAGCATCCAGGGTCTCCTCGGCGAGGCCCTGCGCGAGACGAACGACCTCGCCCGCAAGGAGATCGCACTGTTCCGCGCCGAGATGGCGTCGAACCTGCGCTCGCTGATCATCGGGCTCGCCTGCATGGCGGCCTCGGCCGTCTTTGCGGTGGTGGCGCTGATCGTGCTGATCGGCGCCTTCGTGAAGTGGCTCGCCACGATCGTGGGCTCCGAGTGGCTCTCGGCGCTGATCGTGGGCGGCGTCCTCCTCCTCGTCGCGGTCGGGCTCGCCCTCTGGGCGCGCAGCGCGCTCTCGCTGTCGACGCTCGCGCCGACCCGCACCACCCGCCAGGTCCGCCAGGACGCCCGTGCATTGTCGGAGCGCGTATCCGGATGAGTGGCATGAACGAGTTGGAGCGCGATATCGAGGAGAGCCGCGCGCGGCTCGACCAGACGATCGACCGCATCCAGGGCCGCCTCAATGCGTCGAGCATCGTGGACGAGATGCTGGGCAGTGCCAGGCGCACGCCTCTGAACAGCGTCTACGACGGCGCGCTGGAGGCGGTACGGCGCAACCCCGTGCCGGTTCTGATGATCGCGGCGGGCGTTGGCTGGCTGATGCACCGCATGTCGCAGGAGGCCAACCGCCGCCGGACCGAGGTGCAGGCCGCGCGCGTGCCCGTCCTCAACACCGGAGCCGCGCGCGCCTACGACCCCGACCGCCCGACGGCCAAGCCCACGGCGGTGCCCGCCAACGACATCGTCGACACCACGCACGTCTGAGTACCGCAGCAGCGCGGCCACGGCCGGCGCGCCCCGAGTTCGAAGGAGTATCCGATGAGTGAAGGTGCTGGACAGAAGGCGCCGAACGACGCCGCGGCCCGCAGCGCGGGCGAGGCGTCCCAGCTCGACCCGCATGCCCGCGCGGCCGACTACACCCTGAAGCCGGATCCCGAGGGAACGCGCGACCCGCTCGGCCGCGCCGACCACGATCCCCACGGCCGCTCCGCCGACCACACCCTGCAGGCGGACCCGACCGGCGCACACGATCCCCTGCCGCGCGCGGGGCTCGACCCGCACGGCCGGACGGCGGATTTCTCGAACACCAACTCGGGCGGCGCTGGATCGGGCGGTGACCTGCGCGACAAGGTCGAGGGCGTCGGTGCCCAGGCCCGCGAGCAGGCGGGCGCGATCCAGGACCGGATCGGCCAGGCGGCCGACGAGGCCGGCAGCCGCATCCGATCGGCCTACGGCGACGCCCGCTCCTACGTCTCGGAGGCGAGCGAGGGCCATCTGCGCCGCATCGACGACCTGACCGACCGCGGGCGCGAGGGCCTGCAGCGCGGGCGCAACGCGGTGGAGGACTTCGTCGGCGAGAACCCGCTGCTGGTCGGCGTGGTCGGCCTCGCGGCGGGCCTGCTGCTCGGCGCGCTGCTGCCGCGCACCCGCCAGGAGGACCGCAATCTCGGCCCCTACGCCGACGAGGTGCGCGACCAGGGGCTACGCTACGCCCGCGAGTTCACCAATCGCGGACGGGAATTCGTGCAGACCGCTCTGGACCCGGAGACCGTCAACGCGGCTGCCCGCAAGGCGGCCGGGCACGACGACGCGCAGAGCCGGACGCCGGACGACCCGGTGCGCCACACGCTCTGAGCGAGGCAGGATCGGACGTTCGAGGAGGGCGGCGCCGAGCGCCGCCCTTTGTCGTTATCGTTTGTTCCTGGGGAAGGCCGGATCCGGTCCGCTCTGCCGCATGCGTCGAATCCGGCCCGCCCGCGTTGTCCCCGCATGCCCAAGCCCGCTCTCAAGCCCGCTCTCAAGCCCGCTCTCAAGCCCGCTCCCACCGAGGCACCCCGTCTCGGCTTCTGCTGCAAGTTCATCCCCGACACGCCGCCCGGCACCCACGCGACCCTGAAGGCCGCGAAGGACGCCGCGCTCGTGATGAACCTGACCAGCGCGACCATGGCCTATCTGACGAAGCTCGAACCCGCTCCACGGGCCGCGAAGCTTTCCGGTATCGTCACGCACAACCTCGCGGCGTTGGAGCGGCAGATCGACTGGGTCGGCGCCCGCCCGCCCCTGGAACGCCTGCTGCGCATCGCCAGCAACGTGCTGCCGGGCTACACCCACCCGATCGCCGAGCCACTCTACGCGGATCCGGCCTTCGCGCAGGTCATTGAGACTGGTCTCGCGCGGATCGGCGAGCGGGCGCGGGCGCTGGGCGTGCGCCTCAGCTTCCATCCGGGGCCGTTCTGCCTGCTGGCGAGCCGCAACCCGGCCGCCATCGCCAACGGGCTCGGCGAGCTGGAATACCATGCCCGCATCTTCGAAATGATGGGCTACGGCTCCGGCTGGCACCCCCACGGCGCGCACATCAACATCCATATCGGGGCCCGCGACCCGGGCCTCGAGGGCTTCCGCGCGACGCTACCGCGGGCGAGCGAGACCGCCCGCAACCTCCTGACCATCGAGAACGACGATTTCGGCTTCAGCACCGACGAGCTGCTCGAACTCGCCGACGTGGTGCCGATCGTGCTCGACCTGCACCACCACTGGGTCCTGAGCGGCGGCGAGTACATGGAGCCGGACGATCCGCGCATCGCCCGCATCCGCCAATCCTGGCGCGGCGTGCGTCCGATCGCGCATATCAGCGTCTCGCGCGAGGCCATGCTGCCCGACCACGATCCGGACGTGCTGCCGGACTTCGCGGCCCTGCGCGCAGCCGGCGTGCCGGTGCGGGAACTCGCCGCCCACTCGGACATGATGTGGAACCGCGCCGTCAACGCCCTGGTGGCCCGCCATCTCGCCTGGGCGGATTTCGAGGTGGAGGCGAAGTCCAAGAACCTCGCCTCGGTCGGCCTCGCCGATCAGGTCCGCGCCGGGCTCGGGCCGACCGGGACCAAGAGCGGGCTGATCGCAGCGGAATGAATCTCGACGCCTTGTCCGCCAGAGGCTAGGCAACGGCCATGAAAACCGCCGATTGCGACATCCTCATCGTGCCGGGGCTCAGGGGCTCGGAGGAGGAGCACTGGCAGGCCCGCTGGGCTAGCCGCCTGCCGACCGCCCGCCTCGTCGAGCAGGACGACTGGCACAATCCGGAGCCCAGCCCCTGGCGCGCCCGGATCGTCGAGGCGGTCGCCGCCGCGACCCGGCCCGTCATCCTCATCGCCCACAGCCTCGGCGTGGTCGCCTGCGTCGAGGCGGTACCGGATCTGAAACCCGGCATCGTGCGCGGCGCCGTCTTCGTGGCGCTGCCTGACGTCGAGAACGCCCCGAACCTGCCCGACAGCGTGCGCGCCTTCGCGCCGCTGCCGCGCGATCCCCTGCCCTTCCCGTCGCTGGTGGTGGCGAGCCGGACCGACCCGCACTGCGACTACGCCCGGGCCGAGGACTTCGCCTATGCGTGGGGTGCCGCGATCGTGGATGCGGGGGATTCCGGCCACATCAACGTCGCGAGCGGGCACGGGCCCTGGCCCGAGGGGCTGATGCGGTTCGCCGGCTTCATGAAGACACTCTGACGTCCGAGCGCGGCCGTTAAGGCCCTGTTTACCCTGTGGGGGTCTGGATGGTCCGGAAAGCCGGGCCAGCCCGCCCGCGGGAGATGGATGTGACGCGCAGAGAGCTTCTGGAACGCCTCGATACGGCCATCGCAGCCCTCGGGCCGCGGGCGCCCACGAACTTCAACAGCTCGCTCTTCGGCGACGCCGCCCTCCTCAAGCGGATCGAGGCCTTCGAGGCTCAGATCAACGTGGCCGAGAAGCCGAAGGTCGCCGACTACACCGGCAACATGTTCTCGCGCATCGCCAACCGCCGGGCGGCCGGCGCCAAGTAGGGTGTTCCAGGGCTCCGCCCTGGACCCGCCAAAGGTCTCGGACCTTTCGAAACCATGACGACCCGCGCCTCAACGGGAGGCGTCGGGGTCCGGCTGGGTCGCCTTGAGGAGTTCGCCCGCTACGTCGGTGAGCTTCGGCGGGGCCTCGCGGGTGAAGGGCAGCGGGCGGCAGACCGCGAGCGCGGCGAGGCCGAAGCGGGCGGTCATCAGGCCGTTCAGCACGCCTTCCCCGAGCTTGGCCGAGATGCGCGCGGCGACCCCCAGCCCCAGCACCTGCTGCAGCATGCTCTCGCCGACCGCCATGCCGCCCGTCACCGTGAGATGGGCGACCGCCGCGCGGGCGAGCCGGATGAAGCCGAGAAAGCCCGGGCGCCCGCCGTAGATCGCCGCGATCCGGCGCAGCAGCCGCACCGCTGCAAAGACCACGAAGGCCACGTCCACGATCGCCCGCGGACTGAGCGCCGTCACCGCCGAGACCTGCTTGGCCGCCGTCGCGATGGCGTTTCGGGCCTGTCGGTCGAGCGGCGCCAGCAACTCGTGCTCAGCGATGCCGATGCGGTCGTCCACGTCGAGGATCGCGTCTCCCAAGGTCGCCAGCCGCTCGCGGCCCGGCGCCAAGGCCGCGCGGTCTGCGTAGAAGGCCGAGAGATCGCGCACCACCCCCTGCGCCGCCGTGTGGTCGCGCGTCGCCAGGGCATCGATCGCAGCCTGGCGCAGATGCTCGATCTTGCGCTCGCGCCAGAGGCCGGAGAGTTCCCGCGCGACGATCGCCAGCAGGGCAAGCAGCGCGAGGCCGAGCAGCGCCAGCGCCACCCAGCCGAGCCAGGGCGCGGTCGCGAACAGGTCCGCGATCAGGCGCTCGACCGAGAGCCCGACCGCGATCGCCACGAGGCCGCTGACCGAGGAGAGCAGCAATGCCCCCCAGGGCGACCGGCGCTTCACCGCGACCGGAACGGGCGTGCCGTCGGCCGCGTCCACGATCTCGAACGGCTCCTCGACGATCCGGACCTGGGACGGCGCGACCGGTTCGGGCGCGACGCCTTCCGGCGCCGGCTGGTCGGAGGGGATGCGGAAGGCGCGCGGGCGCCGCGGGTTCGACATGGTTCAGATCCCGAAAACCGTCACGCCAGCCTGTCGCCGAACAGGAACTGCATAGCCCGGTCCAGCCGGATCTGCGGCAGCTGCCCCGGTCGCCCGAGAGCGTCCGGGCGGATGAGCGGCGGGCGGAAGCGGGGGAAGCGGAGCGAGCCCGGATCGACCGCGCCCTCCAGCACCGCCTCCGGCCGGGCCGGCAACTCGCCCGGGAAGACCGCGGCCTCGCTCGTCCCGTCGAAGACCTCGCCGTCCACCACCTCGCCGGCCTCTGGCACGCCGGCGACCGCGCGCAGGCTCTCAGAGCCGTCGTGGACCGTGGTCTCCCGGGTCGCCCGCACGGAAGCGAGCGCCACGGTACCGACCCGCGCGCCCGCGGCCTCGGTCCGGCGCATGGCGCGCGAGACGAGCAGGCGCAGCAGCGCGTCGAGCCGGTCGTGGCTCGTCTGGTGGAGATGGTCGGCCTTGGTGGCGGCGAACAGGATCCGGTCGGCCCGCGGCGCGAAGAGGCGGGAGAACAGGGTGTTGCGCCCGATGTTGAGGCTGAGCAGCACTGCGTCCAACGCCTCCTCCAGCTCGGCGACCGCGGTCGGGCCGGCATCGACCGCGGCCAGCACGTCGACCAGCACGATCTGCCGATCGACCCGCTGGAAATGGTCGCGGAAGAACGGCACCACCACCTTCGCCTTGTAGGCCTCGAAGCGACGCTGCATCAGCCCGGCGAGGCTGTCGGGCGCGATCGTCTCCGGCAGGTTGTCGATCGGCGCGAAGGTAAGCGCGGGCGAGCCCGCGAGGTCGCCCGGCATCAGGAATCGGCCCGGCGGCGTGGTGGCCACCGCCTCCGGCCCGTTGCGGAGCGCCGCCAGATAGGCCTTGAACGCGTCGCTCGCCCGCTCGGCCAGAACCTCGTCGAGCGGCGCGTTCGGGTCGAGGGTCGCGAGCAGGGCGAGCCAGGGCGCGGCGATCTCGGCACGGCCGGCCCGGCGGGTGCCGTTGATCGTGGCGCGCGACCAAGCGGTGTAGTCCTGCTCGATCAGCGCGAGGTCGAGCAGCCACTCGCCCGGGTAGTCCACCACGTCGAGCATCAGGGTGCCGGGGCCCGAGCGCCAGCTTCCCGCCCGCTCGTACTCGATGGCGAGGCGGAACTGGCTGATCCGGTCGGTCGAGCGCGGCCAGAGCCGGCGTTCGGTCAGGGCGGCGAAATGGTCCTCGAAGGGGAAGCGCGGCACGTCGTCGTCGGGCTGGGGCACGAGCCGGGCGCGGCGCAGCCGCCCCTCCTGCGCAGGCGCGAAGGCCGGCAGCGCGTGGGTCTCGGTGAGGTGGTGGATCAGCGCGGTCGTGAAGACCGTCTTGCCCGAGCGCGCCAGCCCGGTCACGCCGAGCCGCAGCGTCGGCTGGACCAGGAGATCGCCCGACGCCTCGGCGAAAGCCCGCATGGCGGATCCGGCACGGGCGGCGAGGTCGGTCAGGGACACGGAGACTCCCGGGTCGAGCGGTGTGGGTGGGGACCTTGGACGCGCTGAGGTGGCGCGGCGTCCGGGTAGGCGCAAGGCCCGGCCGCGCGGCCTGCGCTCAGTTCGCGGCCTCGGCAGTCGCTGTGGCGGGCGCCTGCGGGAGCCGGGCGATTGCCGAGCGCACCAGTTCGGCGGAGGCCCGCATCGTGCCGAGCTCCACCTTCGACATCGCCAGCATGACGGGTTCGAGGTTCGGGCCGGGACGGCCCTCGGCGTCGAAGAGCTTCAGGTCGTCGTCGGCCTTGAGCCCGACGCTGCCCGCGATGGCCGCCGCGTAGTTGCCGATGCGCGCGGTGTCGCCCGAACAGATCGGGGCGGGCGCCCGTAGATCGGAGAGGGCGAAGCCCGGCGCGAGCAGCGGCAGGGTGGCGGATTCGGCGACGAGCTGGGTCGGCGGCGGCGTGCGCCGAGCCAGCAGCGCGGCCGGGTCGTCGGCGCCGCGAAACGGGGGCGGGGTCGGTTTCGGAGCGGCGGCCAGGCTGACGGCCACGTCCCGGATCGGCCCGGGTGCCGCGCCCGGTCGGCGCCCCGGATGGCCGGCCATGCGGGCGAGCGGCGACCAGGGCTGCACCCGCAGGGCCGGGCGAGCGGCGATGCGGCCTGCGGCGACGGGGCGGCGCGCGGCGACCGCCTTTCGCGGGGCGCCGCCGCGCAGGTGGCGGGCGAGATAGCGGGCGCGCAGCGTCTGTCCCAGCCCGCGTGTCGTCAGGCCGGGCGCGGTCGCGGCCGGCGACCTGGCCGCCGGAGCGCGCGCGGCCACCGGCGCCGGCCCGCACTCGGCCGGCGCCCAGCGGCGCACGATCGCGAGCGCGGTGCGGCGGTCGTAGGTCCGGTAATAGCGCCGCAGGAGGTTGGCGGCGGCGTCCGCCCCGTCGGCGGCGCTGGCGAACCCCGTATGGCCCTCGGCATCGCCGCCGATCTCGCCCGGCCAGCGGGCGCGCTTGATGCACCAGTAATTGTTGAGCTTCACGCAGCGGGCGACGAAGGCGGGGTCGCTCGCCGAGAGCCGGGCGACCAGGGCGAGCGAGGCCGGCAACAGCGACTCGCCCGTCTGGCTGCGCCAGTTCGTGACCGCGCGGGCGGCGGCCTCGTAGCGCGGGGCCTCGGCGGTCACGGGAGCCGGCAGCGCCGCCCCGGTGGTCAGCCGCTCGGCGCCGGCCTCGATCCGCGGCACGAGCGTGGTCAGGACCATGAGGGCGGTGAGCAGCACGGGCGGGCGGGATCTCGGCGGCGGGTAGCGGGGAAACGGCCGAGTTGCCGCAACGGTTCAGATGGGCGCGCCCTACGCTCCGAGCCGCCTCAGCGCCGCCTCGTGCAGCCGCGGGTCGCCGGCCGCGACGATGCGGCCGCCCTCCGTTGCCGGACCGCCGTCCCAGTTCGTGACCACCCCGCCCGCGCCCTCCACGATCGGGATCAGCGCGACGATGTCGTAGGGTTTCAGCCCGGCCTCGACCACGAGGTCGATCTGGCCGGCGGCGAGCATGCAGTAGGCGTAGCAATCGGTGCCGTAGCGGGTCATGCGGACCTGATCCTGCACCGCGCGGAAGCGCTCGGCCTCCTCGCCCTCGGCGAAGAGGCGCGGATCCGTAGTGGCGAGCAGCGCCGCCGAGAGGTCGGCGCAGCGGCGTGTGCGCAAGGTGCGCTCGCCCGCCGGGCCGCGCAGCTTCGCGCTGTGCCCGTCGCCGGTGAAGCGCTCAGCCAGGAAGGGCTGGTGCATCAGGCCGCGCACGGCCGTCTCGCCCTTCTTGAGGCCGATCAGCGTGCCCCAGGTCGGCAGGCCGCTGATGAAGGCGCGGGTCCCGTCGATCGGGTCGAGCACCCAGACACACTCGGCGTCGAGCCGCTCCGAGCCGAACTCCTCGCCGAGGATCCCGTGGCCCGGGAAGGCGTCGCGGATCATCCGGCGCATCACCACCTCGGCGGCGCGGTCGGCCTCGGTGACGGGATCGAAGGGCGCGCCGCCGCGGGCCTTGTCGTCCAGCCCGAACTGCGCCCGGAAGAAGGGCAGGATCGCCCGGCCCGAGGCGTCGGCGAGGTCGTGCATGAACCGGCCGAGTTCGACGACGCTCATCGGTTCCTCCGCCTGACGGCCACACGCGTGGACTAGACGAAGCCGGTCCGGGCCCGCGCCGTCAAGTCCCCGTCGGAGCCCAGTCAGGCCTGCGCGGTCGCGAGGGCCGGCGCATCCCGCTCGGGCCGCTCGGGCGCTCCGTCCTCCCGCACCATGCCGACCACCGCCTCGACCGCACCGCGCAGGGTGGCGACGTGCATCTCGGCGGGAATCGCAGTCGGCGCGGTGGCGACGTCGTCCGTCTGCCAGAGGCCGACGAGGAGCGGCACGTCCGGCAGGCGCTGCCGCAGCCGCCGCGCCAGACGGCGCAGATGCGTCGGCTCGCCCGCGATGGCCAGCGAGACGATGCAGACGAGGCAGGCCGGACCCGGCTCGAAGGCGTCGATCTTCGCGCGGGCCAGGTCGGAGAAGGACACGACGCGGGTGCCCATCCCGCGCTTCGCCAGGAGCTGCGCCAGGATCGCGGCGGCGGCCTCGTCGAGGAAGCCGCGGCCGGCCACACACAGCACCGCGCCGGGCCTGGTCCAGGCCTCGGGCAGCGTCGCGGGCTTCGGCGCGAACGGGGCGCCGTCCTGGCGATCACAGACGCCGTCCCCGCTCCCCTTCGGCGCATCCTCCGGCGCCGCGTCGTCGCGGTCGGCGAGTTCGTCGATCAGCTCGGTCACGCTCTCGCGGATGGCCGATTTCTGCTGGACGGTGAGCACGCCGCGCGCGGCGTCCCGGGCCGCGAGCTCCAGCCCCTTCACCACCACGCTGTCGTAGTAGGCCGAGAGCGAGCACCCGGCGAGGATCAGGTCGGCGTGCTCCTGCGCCTCCTCCGGGTCGTCGGCGAGGATGCGCTGGTAGAAGTTCTCGACCGGGGTGAGAGCCGGGGTGTTGCCGAACAGCACGTCGAGGAATTCGAGCTTGTCGACGTGGCGGCCGAGTACGACGAGGCAGACGGTGAGCGGCGTCGACAGCAGGAGGCCGATCGGCCCCCAGAGCCAGGTCCAGAACAGGGCCGAGACCAGCACGGCCAGCGGCGAGAGCCCGGTCGAGTGCCCGTAGAGCATCGGCTCGAAGAGCTGGCCGACCAGGGGCTCCAGCACCACGAAGAGCAGCCCCGTGGCGATCAGCATGTTCCAGCCGGGATCGACCGCCGCCGCCAGCGCCATTGGGAACAGGGCACAGAGAAACGCCCCGATATAGGGAACGAAGCGCATCAGCGCGGCGAAGATGCCCCAGAGCACGGGGCTCGGCACGCCGATGAGGTAGAGCCCGACGCCGATCGCGATGCCGAAGCCGGCATTCAGCGCGAGCTGGGCGACGAAGTAGCGGCTCAAACGGCGCGCGGCGTCGTCCATCGCCACCGTGGTGCGGTGCAGGTCGCTGGAACCGGCGAGCCGGATCATGCGGTCGCGCAGATCCTCCCGCTGCATCAGCACGAAGATCAGCACCACCACGACGATGCCGGCGGTGGCCAGCGGCTGAAGGGCGGGCGAGAGGAGCTTCTCGGCGGTCTCCAGCGGGCCCGGCATCGGCTGGCGCGTCTCGACCACGACGGGCTTCGGCGCGGGCTCGGCGCCCGGATCCGCGGCCGGGTTGTCCGCCTGCTTGTCGCCGTGAGCGGGCGCGCCCGCCTCGTGGATCGCGCGCCCGATCCCGGCGACGTACTCGGTGATCCGGCCGACCGGACTCTCGCGCAGGCCCTCGACCTTGCGCTCGATCGTGGCGCGATAGCGCGGCACGTCGCCCGCGAGGTCGGCGACCTGCACGCCGATCAGGGTGGCGAGCGCGGCCACGACGCCCATCGTCAGCAGCACCGTCAGCCCAACGGCGACGAGCCGGGGGAATCGGATCCGGCGCAGGAAGTGGACGAGGGGCCCGAGCACGAAGGAAAGCAGCAGTGCGATCGCGATCGGGATGAGGATCTCGCGGCCGAAATACAGTCCCGCGATGATCACCGCGGCGATGACCACCGGCGAGGCCATCGCCGCGCGCGGGGTCTCGGCCGCGGCGATGCGGGTCGGCCGCGGCGGGATCAGCGGCCCCTCTCGTGTCATGCTCGCCATGCCGTGTGCCTGCCCCGGAAAACGCGACGCCTGGGCGCGGGCTCCGGTCGCGCCGCACGGGGAACCCCGAACGCCGCCGAAACGATCCCTCCGGAGACGGCAAAGCTCACGCGGGCGTGAGTGCGAAAGGCCTGAGGGTCAGGGAGCGAAGGGTTTCAGGGCGTGTCCGGCCGCCTCCAGCGCGCGGCGGACCGCGCGGGCCGTGGCGACCGCGCCCGGGGTGTCGCCGTGGACGCAGACCGTGTCGATCGCGACGGGCAGGCGCTTGCCCGAGACCGTGGTGACCGCCTCCTCCCCCACCATCGCGGCGACGCGGTCGGCGGCTTCCTCCGGATCCTCGATCACGGCGCCGGGGAGCGCCCGGGACGCGAGCTGCCCATCATCGGCGTAGGCGCGGTCGGCGAAGACCTCGCGGGCGACGGCGAGCCCCACATCCAGTGCCGCCCGCTCCGAGGGCAGGCCCGGCATCACCACGAGGACGAGGCGCGGATCGACCCCATGCACGCCGCGCGCCACCGCGGCGGCGACCTCGTCTTCCGCGTTCTGGAGGTTGTTCAGGGCTCCGTGCGCCTTGACATAGGTGACGCGGTGCCCGCCGAGTGCCGCGCAGGCCTGGAGCGCGCCGACCTGATAGGCGACGAGGTTCTCGATCGCGCGCTCGCCGAGGCGCACCACCCGGCGTCCGAAGCCCTGAAGGTCGGCGAAGCCCGGATGGGCGCCGAGCGCGACGCCGCGCGCCAGCGCCGCTCGCGCCGTCGCCACCATGATGTCGGGATCGCCCGCATGTAGTCCGCAGGCGACGTTGGCCGAGGTGACGACGTCGAGAATCGCCGCGTCGTCGCCCATGCGCCAGGGTCCGAATCCCTCCCCGAGATCCGCGTTGAGGTCGATGTGCATCACCGGGCTCCGTATCGAGGATCCTCGCGGCCGAACGGCGCCGGTAAACAAGACCGCAGGGCCCGCACCGGATCCGCGACGGGTCTGTGCGCCAGCCCGCTCAGACCACCACCGGCAGCTCGGCCTGCTCCGCCACGCCGAAGACGCGCTTGTAACGGTCTACCTGCGCCGCCGGTCCCTGCGCCTTGCTCGGGTTGTCGGAGATCTTCACGGTTGGGTAGCCGTTCGCCTCCGAGACCTTGCAGACGATCGAGATCGGGTCGAGGCGGCCGTCCGGGACGAGGCCGCGGAAATCGTTCGTCAGCAGCGTGCCCCAGCCGTAGCCGATGCGCATGCGCCCGTGGAAATGGGCGTGGATCGCCTCGATCGTGCCGATGTCGAGCCCGTCGGAGAAGATCGCCAGCTTCTCGCGCGGGTCGCAGCCGCGGGAGCGCCAGAAGGCGATGACCTCCTCGCCGCCCTCGATCGGGTCCTTCGAGTCGATGCGGATGCCGGTCCAGGCGCTGATCCAGTCGGGCGCATCCTTCAGGAAGCCGGTGGTGCCGTAAGTGTCGGGCAGCGCCACCAGCAGGTTGCCCTCGTAATCCTGCTGCCAGTCGCGCAGCACCGCGTAGGGCGCCTGGGCCAGAGACGCGTCGTCGGGACTCAGCGCCGCGTAGACCATCGGCAGCTCGTGGGCGTTGGTGCCCACCGCCTCCAGCTCGCGCCGCATGGCGATGAGGCAGTTCGAGGTGCCGGTGAAGTGGGGCCCGAGCCCCTCCTGCATCGCCTGCACGCACCAATCCTGCCAGAGGAAGCCGTGGCGCCGCCGGGTGCCGAAATCGGCGATCGAGAGATCGGGCAAGCGGCGCAGGCGCTCGATCTTCTCCCAGACCCGGGACATGGCGCGGGCGTAGAGCACCTGGAGGTCGAAGCGGCCCATGCCGCGCAACGTCGCGCGCGAGCGCAGCTCGTTGAGGATCGCGAGGGCCGGCACCTCCCACATCGTGGTCTCGAGCCAGGAGCCGTGGAAGCTCAGCTCGTACTGCCCGTCGCGGACCGCGAGTTCGTATTCGGGGAGGCGGAAATCCTCGAACCAGGCGATGAACTCGGCCGAGAGGATGCGGCGCGTGCCGTAGAAGGCATTGCCGCGCAGCCACGTCGCCTCGCCGCGCCCGAGGCGGAGCGAGCGGGCGTGGTCGAGCTGCTCGCGCAGTTCCCCCGCATCGACCGCCTCCGCGAGGCGGACCCGGCTCGTGCGGTTGTGGATGCCGAAGGTGACGGAGACGTCGGCGTGCCGGCGCAGGATCATCTGCGCCATCAGCAGCTTGTAGAAATCCGTATCGAGCAGCGACCGGACGATCGGGTCGATGCGGAAATTGTGGTTGTAGACCCGCGTCGCGAGATCGGACATCGGTCGGGATCGGCTCCGTCCGCGGGCATGGGAACGCCCGCGGGCGCAGGGCGCACGCGGGCGGCACAGGAGTCAATGGGCCTGCGGGCGCGAACCTGTACAGGTTCGCCAGAACCGCGACGGCTTTGCCCGGCCCGCGATCGGACTTAAGCCAGATCGACCTTCTTCACCTCTGTCTTCGGGCTCTCGCCGGTGAGCGTGGCCTTCAGGTAGCCGTAGAGGTGCACCATCGTGCTGTTCGGGCTGTCCCAGTACTCGCCCTTCTCCGGATGGACGCGGATCAGCGCGACCTCGGGGTCGTCCTTGCCGTTGGGGAACCAGGTCTTCAGGCTCTCTTGCCACTTCTCGTCGATCTTGGCCCGGTCGCGCACGATCTCCGCCTTGCCGGCGACCGAGACGTAGTTCTGGCTCGATGGGTCCGAGTAGGCGAGGTTGATCTGGTTGTCGCGGCTGATCTCGGTCGTCTTGGGCGAGTGCAGCTTGGTGAAGAACCACAGGTCGCCGTTCTCGTCGGCGTCGTTGTTCCACATCGGCCGGCTGTTGAGCGTGCCGTCGGAATCGACGGTGGTCATCATCGCGATCTTCACGTCCTTGATCAGGTCGAAGAGCTTCTTCGCGCCCTCGTGGTCGCGGTGGTTGCCCTGATGCATGGAATCCCGTCTCCTACACGTCGCTTCGGTCGGTCCGGGCGGAAGGATCGCACGCGCCGGTCTGCGCGCCGCGGCACCCCCGCCTGAAGGCTGCCCCGACAACGGACAAGTGCCGGCTTGGTTCAGCTCCGGCGCGAGAAGGGAAGAGGATATCCGCATGCGGCGCTCAGCCCAGGTTCTCGTCCTCGCCGCACTGTCCCTCGCAGCAGGTCCGGCCGCCGCCGAGGTGCGCTTCGGCCCCGGCGTGCGCATCGGCGGGCACGATGTCTCGAACCGCCGCTACCGCAGCGTCCACATCGAGCGGGTGCGGCGCCTGCCGGGGCCGCCCGGCTGCCGCCACGTCCGGAACGGGTTCTACCGGCGCGGGGACGGGAGCGTGGTGCGCGGGCCGATGGAGCGCTGCAACCTCGTGGCGATCCCGCCGCATCGGCGCTGAACCCGCCGCCCCCAAGGCGCCGGGGGGTCTGGTGTTCCGGGCGCGCTCGGTTACATGCAGGGGACCTTGCAGGTGGCATACCTGCCCGCTCCATCGGGAGAACGACCTTGGCGATCAGCCGCGACGACGTGATGAAGGCGCTGACCGGCGTGGCGGTGGACGCCGCCGGCACCACGCTCACTGGCTCCGGCCGCCTCTCGCAGGTGGTGGTCGACGCGAACAACCGCGTGATGTTCTCGATCCTGATCGATCCGAGCGAGGCCGAGCGGTTCGAGCCGGTGCGCCGCGCCGCCGAGGGCAAGGTCCTGTCGATCCCCGGCGTCTCGGGCGTGTTCGCGAGCCTCACCTCGGAGCGCGGCCCGAACCATCAGGCGCAGAGCGGCGCCGCGCCCCGGCCCGTTCAGCCGCCGCGCCCCGGCGCGCCCCCGAACCAGGGCCCGCAGCTACCCGGCGTTCGCCACATCGTGGCGGTGGCCTCCGGCAAGGGCGGCGTCGGCAAGTCGACCACCGCCTGCAACCTCGCGCTGGCGCTCAAGGCGCAGGGGCTGAAGGTCGGCCTGCTTGATGCCGACATCTACGGTCCCTCGGTGCCGAAGCTCTTCGGTCTCTCCGGCAAGCCGAACGTGGTCGACAACCGCTCCATGGAGCCGATGGAGGGCTACGGGCTCAAGGTCATGTCGATCGGCTTCCTGATCGAGCCCGAGACGGCGATGATCTGGCGCGGGCCGATGGTGCAGTCGGCCATCACCCAGATGCTGCGCGACGTGCTCTGGGGTGAACTCGACGTGCTGCTCGTCGACATGCCGCCCGGCACCGGCGACGCGCAGCTCACCATGGCGCAGGCCACGCCGTTGTCGGGCGCCGTCATCGTCTCGACACCCCAGGACCTCGCGCTGATCGACGCGCGCCGGGGCGTCACCATGTTCAAGAAGGTCGCGGTGCCGATCCTCGGCGTGATCGAGAACATGGCGACCTTCGTCTGCCCGAATTGCGGCCACGCCTCGCACATCTTCGGCCATGGCGGCGCCCGCCAGGAGGCCGAGCGCCTCGGCGTGCCGTTCCTCGGCGAGGTGCCGCTCAACATGACGATCCGCGAGACCTCCGATTCCGGCCGCCCCGTGGTGGCGACGGATCCGGACGGGCCGCAGGCCCGTGTCTACCGCGAGATCGCCGCCAAGCTCTGGCAGAACCTCTCGGGCGCAGCCCCCGGCCGGGCGGCTCCGAAGATCGTGATCGAGTGAGCGCGTCCGTCCTCGGCCTGATCCTGGCCGGGGGCCGGGCGCGGCGGATGGGTGGGGGCGACAAGCCCCTGCTCGAACTCGGCGGGCGCACGCTGCTCGCGCGGGTGGCCGAGCGGCTCGGGGACCAGTGCGGGGCCGGGCTGGCGCTCAGCGCCAATGGCGACCCGGCGCGCTTCGCCGGCTTCCCGGGCCCGGTCCTGCCGGACACGGTAGCGGACCAGCCGGGCCCGCTCGCCGGCATCCTGGCGGGATTGGAGCACGCTGCCGCGCGGGGGATCGAGGCTGTCGTCAGCGTCTCGGGCGACGCACCGCTCCTGCCGGAGGATCTGGTGGCGCGGCTGATGGCGGTGCGCCCGGAGGTCGGCATCGCGCTGGCGGCTTCGGGCGAGCGGCGGCACTACACGATCGCCCTCTGGCCGGCGGCGCTGCGGGACAACCTCCAGTCCTATCTGGGAAGCGGCGAGCGCCGAGTCGGCGGCTTCATCGCCCGCCACCCGGCGGAGGCGGCCTCCTGGCCGGTCGAGCCACTGGACCCCTTCCTCAACATCAACACGCCGGAGGATCTGGCGGCGGCGGAAGCCGCGCTGGCCATGTCCGCTCCGCGTTCGAAATGAGACGGCCCCCTCGACCGACAGCGGATCCGAATCCCCTCTCCCCGCTTGCGGGGAGCGTGGCAAGGCGGCGCATCGATCCCGCAGGGATCGACCCGAGGGTGAGGGGGCTTGTCCGAAAGAGATTCTACCTGAACCGCCCTCTCACCCCCGCGTCGATCCCTGCGGGATTGATCGCTCGGCTCGCCCCCGACGAGGGGGGGCCGCCCCTCTCCCCGCAAGCAGGGAGAGGGGAAGCCGCGGATCCGAACAGATCATCTCAATGACAGACGGCATCAGATAAGGACGCGGCCTACGCCGCCCCGACCGTCGCCTTCACGATCTTGTCCGGCGAGCGCGGGGGCTCGCCCTTGTTGATCGTGTCGACCACGTCCATGCCCTCGATGACCTTGCCCCAGACCGTGTACTGACGGTCGAGGAAGCGGGCGTCGTCGAAGCAGATGAAGAACTGCGAGTTGGCCGAGTGCGGGAAGTTCGTGCGGGCCATCGAGCAGGTGCCGCGCACGTGCGGCTCGGCGTTGAACTCGGCGTTGAGATCGGGGAGGTCCGAGCCGCCGGAGCCCGTGCCGGTCGGGTCGCCGGTCTGGGCCATGAAGCCGTCGATCACCCGGTGGAACGGCACGCCGTCGTAGAAGCCCTGGCCGGCGAGCGTCTTGATGCGCTCGACGTGGTTGGGCGCCAGGTCGGGGCGCAGGGCGATCACCACGCGGCCCTTGGTGGTCTCGAGGACGATCGTCTCGTTGTCTGCCATGTCGTTGCTCTCCTAGTGGAAAATAGTCCCGATCGTGTGGCCGTGTCCTGCCACGGCCTAACCCGATCCGCGGGGTCGCGGCAAATCGGGAGGGTCATCGGTCGCTCCGGCGAACGAGGCGCAGGCCGATCGGCCGGCCCGCGATGGAGCGGCCGAGATCCGGCGTGATCCGCGCCGGGGTGCAGGCCTCGAGCGCCCGCACCGTCGTCCGGGCGAGCCGGGCGCGGCCCTCGCCCGTCACCCCGCTCGCGTAGACGATGCGCGGCGCCGAGATCAGGCTGCCGTCCCGCCGCAGGGCGAAGCGTGCGGTGACCTGAACCTCGCCGTCGCCGAGCCCGGCGGGCGGCCGCCAGCAGGCGGCGAGCACCGGAAAGAGCTGGGGCAGCGTCCCGGCCGGCGCCGCCGGAGCCTCGGCGAGCGGCACCGCGACGGTGCCGCGCAGCGTCTGCGGCAGGCTGAGCGGCGGCCCCGGCGCTCCGTAATAGGAGGCAGCGGCCGTGCCCGGAAGCGCGGCCAGCAGCGCGAGCGCGAGGGCCGTGCGCCTGGGATCGAGCCCGGCGATCGGCCTACCGGGCCTTCGTGGCCAGCTCCATCTTCACGATCTTGTCCGGGTCCTTCACCGAGCCGTTCTCGCTCTTGGAGCCCTTCTTGATCTTGTCGACGACGTCCATCCCGTCCGTCACCACGCCGACCACCGTGTAGTTGTTGTTCAGGAAGGTCGCGGGCGCGAGGCAGATGAAGAACTGGGAATTGGCGGAGTTCGGGTCCTGCGAGCGGGCCATGCCCACCGTGCCGCGCAGGAAGGGCGTCTGCGTGAACTCGGCTGGGATGTTCGGAAGCTTCGAGCCGCCGGTGCCGTTGCCGTTCGGGTCACCCGTCTGAGCCATGAAGCCGTCGATGACGCGGTGGAACTTCAGGCCGTTGTAGAAGCCCTGGGAAACGAGCGTCTTGATCTGCTTGACGTGCTTGGGCGCCAGATCCGGCCGCAGCTCGATGGTGACGCGCCCATCCTTGGTGTCGAGGTAGACGGTGTCCGGCCCGGCGGCCTGGGCGGCGGAGCCGAGGCCGAGGGTGGCGGCGAGCGCGAGCGCGCCGAGGGCGGTGCGACGGTTCATGCGTGGCATCTCCGGTTCGTCTTGGGAAATCGGGAGTTTGGAAATCAGGACCTCTCGGCGAAGCGCGCGGCGAGGCGCGCCGCCACGGGCCCGGGCACGAAGGGGGCGACGTCGCCGCCCATCTGGGCGATCTGCCGGACGAGGGTCGCGGTGATCGGCCGGACGGGGGAGGAGGCCGGCAGGAACACGGTCTGGACCTCGGGGGCCATCGCGCCGTTCATGCCGGCGAGCTGCATCTCGTAGTCGAGGTCGGTGCCGTCGCGCAGACCGCGGATGAACAGGGTGGCGCCGCAGCGCCGCGCCGCCGAGACCGCGAGGTCGTCGAAGCTGGCGATCTCCAGCTCCGCGCCCTCGGCCCGCGCCAGCGGCCCGCAGGTCTCGCGCAGCAACGCGGCGCGCTCCTCGGCCGTGAACAGCGGCGTCTTGCCCGGATGCACGCCGATGGCGATCACGAGGCGCGACACCAGCCGGCAGGCCTGGCGCACGACGTCGAGGTGGCCGTTCGTCACCGGATCGAAGGAGCCGGCGTAGAGGGCGGTGCGAGTCATCGCGACCGCCCTAGAGCATTTTTTCGGGAAACGGAACCGCGGCGGCCGGACCAGCGCCGAACACAGGATCCGATGCACGACGGGAGACGGTGTGGCGCGGTGGTCAGCCGTGCGAGGCCGCGCAACGCCGGCCCGGGCCGACGACGGACGGAGAAGGATCTGGGCTTTTCAAGCCTCGGCCTATAGAGGTCCAGGCGCGGATGATGCAGACAGGAAGAACCCGAATGAAGATGATGTCGACCGTCGGCGGAGTGATCACCCTCATCGCGGCTTCAACAATCGGCGCCCGCGCGAACGACGACTTCAAGTTAGAGTATCGTATCGAGCGGATCGATGCCGGCAGGTTGAGCGTCGGCCGATGCACGGAGACTCTGCGACGGACAGCACAGGAGAACAGCATTCCTGTCGCGGTGTCGGATCCTCGGGATGAGGCGGTCGTTATCTCGGGCGGCCCACGGGACGGCAAAGGCGCGATCATCGCCTACTGCATCGCAGCGGGAGACAAGACCGTCTACGTGGTGCAAGGGATCGGCTACAGAGCCGGCACTGCTGCAACAGCGTTCGCCGACAAGGCGCATGCGGATCTACTCAAGGCGAGTCAGTAAAGGCTGATCGAGATCGAGCGACAGGTCGTTCGGCAGCTGAGAATCCGCGGATCACGTCGCCAAGCGGGTCGGGCCACGCGATCCAACGGAGTTCTACCGCGGGCACACCATGACCGGCGGTTCGTTCCGACCGTGGGCCAGGACCAGCCAAAACAGGATGGGCAGGAGAAACATCCCGGGCGGATCGGCGAGACGGGGCGCCCCGAAGCGTACGCCGCGAAGGTTTTCGCGGGGCCGAGAGCCACCCGCCGCGAGCGGCCGCGCCGCCCCGCAGGGTGGCGCGGCCCCGGCCCTCAGGCCTCGTCCTCCTCGGCGCCCTCCTCGCCGACGATGTGCTCGACCGAGACCACGCGCTCGGCCTTGTCGGTGTTGAACACCGTCACGCCCTGCGAGGCGCGGCCGACGATGCGGATGTCGTCCACCGGCACGCGGATGAGCTGGCCGGCATTCGTCACCAGCATGATCTGGTCGGTGCTCTCGACGGGGAAGGAGGCGACCAGCTTGCCGTTGCGGGCGTTGACCCGCATCGCCGTGATGCCCTTTCCGCCGCGGTTCGAGGTCCGGTACTCGAAGGAGGACGAGCGCTTGCCGAAGCCGTTCTCGGAGAGCGTCAGCACGAACTGCTCCGCTCCGCCCATCTCGGAGTAGCGCTCGGTCGAGATCGCGGCGGCGCTCGCCTCCTCGGCCTCGCCGTTGTCTCCGGCATCCTCGCCATCACCGATCACGGCGCGGCGCATCTTCAGGTAGCCGGCGCGCTCCTCGGGGCTCGCCTCGAAGTGGTTGAGGATCGCCATCGAGATCACGCGGTCACCCGAGCCCAGGTTGATGCCGCGCACGCCCGTCGAATCGCGGCCCTTGAACACGCGCACGTCCTCGACGGGGAAGCGGATGCACTGGCCTTCCGCCGTCGTCAGCAGCACGTTCTGGTCCGGCCGGCAGATCTCGACGTGAACGATGTGGTCGCCCGGATCGAGCTTCATCGCGATCTTGCCGTTGCGGTTCACCTGCACGAAGTCCGAGAGCTTGTTGCGCCGGACGTTGCCGGAGGCGGTCGCGAACATCACGTCGAGCGTCTCCCAGGAGGCCTCGTCCTCGGGGAGCGGCATGATCGTTGTGATGCGCTCGCCCTCCTGCTGCAGTTGCAGGATGTTGACGAGCGCCTTGCCGCGGGCGTTCGGGGCGGCGACCGGCAGGCGCCAGACCTTCTCCTTGTAGGCCTGGCCCTGGTCGGAGAAGAACAGCACCGGCGTGTGGGTGTTGGCGACGAACAGCCGGGTGACGAAATCCTCGTCGCGGGTGCTCATCCCCGAGCGGCCCTTGCCGCCGCGGCGCTGCGACCGGTAGGTCGAGAGCGGCACGCGCTTGACGTAGCCGGCGTGGCTGACGGTCACCACCATGTCCTCGCGGGCGATCAGATCCTCGTCCTCGACGTTCGAGTCGAAGTCGACGATCTCGGTCCGGCGCGGCGTGGCGAACTGAGCGCGCACCTCGGCGAGTTCCTGTTTCACGATGCCCTGGATGCGGGCGCGCGAGCGCAGGATGTCGAGGTAGTCGGCGATCTCGTCGGCGAGCGTCTTCAACTCGTCCCCGACCTCGTCGCGGCCGAGCGCGGTGAGCCGCTGCAGGCGCAGATCCAGGATGGCGCGGGCCTGGGTCTCGGAGAGCCGGTAGGTGCCGTCCTCGGAGACGCGGTGGCGCGGGTCGTCCACGAGCGCGATCAGCGGCGCGATGTCGTGGGCCGGCCAGTCGCGGCCCATCAACGCCTCGCGGGCGGCGTTCGGATCCGGCGCGGTGCGGATCAGGCGAATCACCTCGTCGATGTTGGCGACCGCGATGGCGAGGCCGCACAACACGTGGGCGCGCTCTCTAGCCTTGCCGAGCAGGAACTTGGTGCGCCGGGAGACGACCTCCTCGCGGAAATCGTTGAAGGCCTGGAGCAGGTCCTTCAGGTTCATCAGCTCGGGGCGGCCGCCGTTCAGCGCCACCATGTTGCAGCCGAAGGAGGATTGCAGCGGCGTGTAGCGGTAGAGCTGGTTCAGCACGACGTCGGCCATCGCGTCGCGCTTGATCTCGACCACGATCCGCATGCCGGAGCGGTCGGACTCGTCGCGCAGGTCCGAGATGCCCTCGACGCGCTTCTCCTTCACCAGCTCGGCGATCTTCTCGATCAAGGTCGCCTTGTTCACCTGGAACGGGATCTCGGTGAAGATCAGGGCCTCGCGCTCCTTGCGCAGCTCCTCGACGTGGGACTTCGCCCGCATGATGATGGAGCCGCGGCCGGTGTTGTAGGCTTGGCGCGTGCCGGCGCGACCGAGGATCAGGCCGCCGGTCGGGAAGTCGGGACCGGGCACGATCTCGATGAGTTGCTCGATCGTCAGCCCCGGATCGTCGATGAGCGCGACGCAGGCGTCGATCAGCTCGCCGAGATTGTGCGGCGGGATGTTGGTCGCCATGCCGACCGCGATGCCGCCCGCGCCGTTGGCGAGCAGGTTCGGGAAGCGCGCCGGCAGGACGGTCGGCTCTTCGCGCGACTCGTCGTAGTTCGGGCCGAAATCGACGGTGTTCTTGTCGATGTCGGTGAGCAGCGCGGTCGCGGGCTTGGCCAGCCTCGACTCGGTGTAGCGCATGGCCGCCGGCGGATCGCCGTCGACCGAGCCGAAATTGCCCTGCCCGTCGATGAGCATCAGGCGCATGGAGAAGTCCTGCGCCATCCGCACGAGGGCGTCGTAGATCGATTGGTCGCCGTGCGGGTGGTAGAGACCGATCACGTCGCCGACGATGCGCGCCGACTTGACGTATTTGCGCTCCGGCAGGTGCCCCGACTCGAAGGCCGAGTAGAGGATGCGCCGGTGCACGGGCTTGAGCCCGTCGCGCGCGTCGGGGAGCGCGCGGCTCACGATCACGCTCATCGCGTAATCGAGGTAGGAGCGGCGCATCTCGTCGGTGATGGAGACGGGGCGGATGTCGGTGGCGGGCGGCGGCGCGCCGGCCCCCGGATCGTTGGTCTCGGCCAAAGAGCTACCTGTCCAGAACGCGGAGCACGAGGCTCCTCGGGATCGCGTCGCGCCCGCCCGGACGGGGGCGCGGGAAGATCCGTGATATCAAATGGTTAAATAAGGCTCACGGAGCCCCCGCGCAAGCGCGGCTTCAGGCGGCGAGCGGCATCGCCGCCCCACTCGAACTCCCTCTGATCCCGAGGAAATCCTCGACCGCCGCGAGGTCCGGAAAGCTCATGAACTCGGGCCGCAGCGGCGCCGGCAGCCCCTCGAAGCCGAGGCCCGGGAAAGCATCGGGATTCGGGTAGAGCTGCCAGGGCGCGCCCGCTTCCGCGGGCTGGAACAGCATCGCCACCTTGCGGCGGCCGAGCTTGACCAGCCGGGTCGGGCTGTAGCTCAGGGTCTCGATCGCGTAGCGGTCCTGACGACGGTCGGCGGCGCGGCGCATCGGGTGCTCCTCTTGTGCGAAATCGGGTTTCGGGAAGACGGGATCAGGCGGCGCGGCGGCCCTTGGTGCCGGGCCAGCCCAGCGCCACGAGGCGGGCCTTGGCGTAGTCGCGCACCTCGTCGCGGGTGCCCTGCGGCATGCCGGCGAGGATCTGTTGCGTCTCGCCGGCCAGCATCAGGTCGGTGACGGCGTTGATGGTGTCGGTGGCGTCGATCGCCCGCTTCAGGTCGGCCTCGGCCTCCGTCACCTCGTCGAAGGCAGGGGCCTCGAAATCGTCGCCGACCACCTGCACCTCGGCGAGCCGCCCGCCGCGGAACTCGTCGGCCTCCTCCTCGGAATAGACGAGGCCGTGCAGCTCGATCAGCTTGAGGATGACGCGGTCCTTCCCCCGCTTCTCGGCCATGGCGTAGACGTAGGCGGCCTGCTTGCCCGAGACGCGGTAGTTCACGTTCACCAGCGCCTCGCCGATCGACCACTCGACCCGCTCGGTCCCGGCCTTGGCGCCCGGCAGGCGCCCGGTGACCAGCACAACCGCCTCGTCGCGCTCGGCGCGAATGATCGTCGGCGGGTCGAAGCGGATGCCCGCCTGCGCGGCGATGCGCTCCAATGTCTTGTGGTAGATCACCGCCGTGCCCTGCACCCGCCAGACGTTGCCGGCGAAGGGCTCGCCGTAGCGCACCAGAGTGTCGGCGATCTGCTTGTCGGCGGTTCGCATGGGCTCTCACCTCGGGGCCGGCCACGCCGCGGAAGCGTGGCCATATGTTCCTCTTTTGTTCTCACCGTTATGGGGTGTTATCCACAGGCTTGCAAGGGGCTCCGCGGGCGCGTTGCGAGCGTCTCCGCACGGGTGCGGCGGCCGCAGGACCCCGGCCGCACGCTCGGAGGCCGGCCCGCTAGTTCTGCCCGTCGCGGCCCATGTGCAGTGAGACGCAGGTCCGCACGAGGTCGCCCCGAGTCAGCCCCTTCGTGTCGCCGACATTGGCCGTCTCCTCCAGGCAGCGCATGAAGTAGTGGTTGCTGAGGTCGGGGGAGAGCTGCGTCATCGACTTGCCCATCCGGTTGGTGAAGTCGATCTTCTCCTCCATGCCGGCCCGTGGCCAGAGCGAGGCCTTGTCGTCGAGCTTGAGCCGGGCGGCCGCTTGAGCGGCGACCGGGAGCATCGCGGCCGCGACGAGAACAGAGCGAAACAGGCACTTCATCAGTCGTCCTCCAATCTTCTTATGTTCTTATTCACCATTTTCGCACGTCGGCGGCGCGTGAATACATAGCCTCGCCGACGCCGCGGTAAATATGGACGCGAGCACGGGCGGGGTCCGCGCCGGGCGGCGTAACCCGGAAGAGGGCTTCATCCCGCAACCCGTCCGGGCGTATGCGGGCATACACTTGCCAGCGCGCGGCCAGCGACATACTTTGCGATGCAAAGCAGGCCGCACCGGGGGTATGGCTCATGCGCGACCTCGACAGGGCTCTGGCGGACATCGTGGCGATCCGCAGCCAGCTCGCGCGCGAGGAGGCCTTCCGCGGCCTCGGCGCCGCGACCGTGGCGGCGACAGGGTTCGTCGCCCTGCTGGTGGCGGGCGCCCAGGCTCTCTGGCTCGGCGATCCGGATGCCCGGCCTCTGATGTTCTTCACCATCTGGGTCGGCGCGGCGCTCGTCGCCTTCGCGCTCGTCGGCATCGAGACGGTGCGGCGCTCGCGCCGGATCCATTCGGGTCTCGCCGACGCGATGATCTGGAACGCCATCGAGGTGTTCCTGCCGACTGCCGGTGCCGGCGCCTGCCTGGGCTTGGTGATCGGGCGCTTCGCGCCGGAGGCGGCCTGGATGCTGCCGGGCCTCTGGCAGGTGCTCACGGGGCTCGGCCTGTTCGCCTCCGCCCGGATCCTGCCGCGCAGCGTGCAGAGCGTGGCGGCGTGGTACCTGCTCGCCGGCCTCGGCGGGCTCGCGCTCGCCAGCACCAGCCACGCCCTCTCCCCCTGGCTGATGGGCCTGCCCTACCTCGTGGGCCAGGGCTGGCTCGCCGTGATCCTCCATCGGGCGACGCGGGGCGACGATGCCGCTCTCTGACGACGAGGACGGCCGGTTCTCCTACGAGGGCCTCGACCGGACGATCCACGAGAAGGCGCGGCTCGGCGTGCTGACCTCGCTGGTGGGGCATCCGAAGGGCCTGCCCTTCCCGGACCTGAAGCGGCTCTGCAACCTGACCGACGGCAATCTCAGCCGCCACCTCGCGGTGCTGCAGGAAGCCGGGCTGGTGAGCCTGGAGAAGGGCCACGCCCACAACCGGCCGCAGACGCTCTGCCGGCTGACGCCGGCCGGGCGCGCGCGCTTCCTCGAATACCTCGCGGTGCTGGAACAGGTGGTGCGCGACGCGGCCGAGGCCGCGGGGCCGGCCCCCGATCTCAGGACCGCCTGAACCCAAGACCGAACCCGCCGCCCCCTCACGACCGGAGAGACCCCGACGATGCCCAGCCCGGCCGAACCGCGACCTGGCCTGCACGCGGCGATCATCATGGACGGCAACGGGCGCTGGGCGACGGCGCGCGGCCTGCCGCGCTTCGCCGGCCATCGCCGCGGCGTCGAGGCGATCCGGGCGACGGCGGAAGCCTGTCCCGATCTCGGCATCGGCACGCTCACCCTCTACGCCTTCTCCAGCGACAACTGGCAGCGCCCGGCCGACGAGGTCGGCGCGCTCATGCGCCTGCTGCGCTCCTACCTGCGCAACGAGACCGCGCACCTTGCCCGCACCGGCACGCGGCTCAGCGTGATCGGCCGGCGCGACCGGCTGCCCGGGGGCATCCCGGAGGCGATCGCGGCGGCCGAGGCGGCAACCGCCGCCGGCACGCGGCTGCACCTGCGCATCGCGGTCGACTACTCGGCCCGCGACGCGATCATCGCGGCCGCCGCAAGGCTCGCCGACCCGGAGACCTCCCGGGAGGCGTTCGGGCGCTTGGTCGCGGGCGAGATGCACGGCTCGCCGGTCGAAGTGGACCTGCTGATCCGCACCGGCGGCGAGAAGCGGCTCTCGGACTTCCTGCTCTGGGAGGCGGCTTACGCGGAGCTGCACTTCACCGATCGGATGTGGCCGGATTTCGGAGGGGCCGACCTCGCCGAGGCGATCGCCGAGTTCGCCCGGCGCGACCGCCGCTACGGCGGCCTGAATCCGCCGAAGGTGGCGACCGCGGCCTGAGGCGGGGCGGAAACGCCTGGACAGCGGACGGGTCGGACGCCAGATCCGCGGGCATCCGATCAGACCCGCGAGGGCCCCGATGTCCGCCGACCAGCCGCCGCCCCCCCTCGACGACGCCACGCTCGCCTTCGCGGGACGCGTTTTCCAGTACGCCCGCATGGGCCACGCCGCGGAGCTAGCCGAGCTGTTCGGCCAGGGCCTTCCGGCGAACCTGCGCAACGACAAGGGCGACAGCCTCCTGATGCTCGCCGCCTATAACGGGCAGCCCGAGACCGTACGGGTGATCCTGGAGGCCGGCGGCGACCCGGAACTCGCCAACGATCGCGGCCAGACCCCGCTCGCGGGAGCCGCCTTCAAAGGCGAGATCGAGATCGCCCGGATGCTGCTCGACCACGGCGCGCAGGTGGACGGCACCGGCGACGGCAGCCGCACCGCGCTGATGACCGCCGCGATGTTCGACCGCACCGAGATCATCGAGCTGCTGCTCGCCCGTGGCGCCGACCCGCAGCGCCGCGACGCGGGCGGCCAGACCGCCGCCGAGATGGCCCAGGCGATGGGCGCGCAGAACGCACCGGGGCTGCTTGCGAAGGCGCCGCGCAAATAGGACGCCTCGCTCCCCCTCCCCCGCAGAAGGGAAGGGCGTGCGGCGGCCGGCTCGATCCAACGACAAGACATCAGGAGGACCCATGCTGTCGCGACTGACCGCGCTCGGCCTCATCGCCCTCGGCGCCCTCCCCGCCCGCGCGGCCGACGCGGACTGGCCGGCCTTCGGGCGGGACGCGACCAACCGGAACTTCTCACCCCTCGGCCTGATCGATCGCGGCAACGTCGCCCGGCTGCGCCCGGCCTGGCTCTTCCAGACCGGGGTGACCGGCTACTTCCAGGCCCAGCCGGTGATGGTCGACGGCGCCCTCTACGTCTCGACCACCGGCAACAACGTCGCGGCGCTCGACGCGCGGACGGGCCGCGTCCTCTGGACCTACACGCACAGGGCGCGCACCGAGAAGATCTTCGGGCCGCCCTCGAACCGCGGCGTCGCGGTCGGCCACGGGCTCGTCTACCAGGCCACCATGGATGGCCGGGTGATCGCGCTGGACCAGAAGACCGGCGCTCTGGTCTGGGATCACGAGGCGGTGCGACCCGAGGAGGGCGAGACCGAGACCGCGTCGGGCCTCGCCGAGACGCTGGGCGGCAAGCCGGTGCAGGGGTCGAGCCGGCTCGGCTTCAAGATGCCGCCGCTGGTGGCCGAGGGGCTGGTGATCGTGGGCGTCACGGGCGCGGGCTACGGCCTGCACGTCGAGGACGAGCGCGGCGGGCTCGACGGCGGCGCGGTCGTCGGCATCGAGGGCGGGTACGGGCGGCGCGGCTGGCTCGCGGCCTACGACGCCAGGACCGGCGCCGAGCGCTGGCGCTGGTACGTCACGAAGGAGGATGGCTGGGAAGGCGATTTCGTCGAGAGGACCGCCGACGGCGAGCCGCTCCACCGCGACATCGCCGCCGAGCGGGCGGCGGCGCCCTCCCACCGGGAGGCGTGGCGGGTCGGGGGCGGGTCGCTCTGGATGACACCGGCCTACGACGCGGATCTCGGCCTGATCTATCTGGGCACCGGCAACCCGGCCCCGCAGAATTTCGGCCTCTCGCGGCCGGGCGACAACCTCTACACGATGAGCCTCGTGGCCCTCGACATCCGTACCGGCACCTTGCGCTGGCACTACCAGCAGGTGCCGCACGAGCAGTGGGGCTACGACGTGGCGAGCCCGCCGGTGCTGCTCGACTGGCGCGGGGCGGACGGAACGACCGTGAAGGCGGTGGCCTCGGCGAGCAAGACCGGCTGGGTCTACGTCCACGACCGGGCGAGCGGCGCGCTGCTGCAGCGCTCCGAGCCGCTGATCGCCCAGAAGAACCTCTACCGCCCGCCGAGCCCGGAAGGCACCGTGGTCAGCCCCGGCCCGCTCGGGGCCGTCTCCTGGCCGCCGACCGCCTACGATCCGGGCTCCGGCCGGGCCTACATCCAGGTCCGGCACGGGGCCGCGACCTACACCGTGAAGACGGTGCCGGGCGGCCCCGGCCGGCCGGAGATCCGCTACACCGAGACGAGTGAGGCCAGGGCCGAGCCGAGCTTCAGCACGCTGAGCGCCCTCGATCTGGCGGGCAGTGGGCGCATCCTCTGGTCGGTCCGGGCGGGCAGCCGCCTGTCGGGCGGCACGCTCGCGACCGCGGGCGGCCTCGTCTTCTCGGGCGAGGAGGACGGTCACCTCGACGCGCACGACGCCGAGACCGGCAGGATCCTCTGGCGCTTCCAGTGCGGAGCCGGGATCAGCGGGCCGGCGGTGACCTACGCGCTCGACGGACGGCAATACGTGGCGGTGGCGGCGGGCGGCGCCTCCTTCACCAAGGCGTCGGGCTTCGGCACGGGGGATGCACTTCTGGTCTTCGCGCTGCCCGAGTAAGGGGAGCCCGGGAGACAAGCATGAGCACAGACAGGGTGGCGGACGCCGTATCGGCCGAGGCCGTCCAGCCGCGGGACCGCGGCGCGCCGGTGATCCGCACCATCGCGATGCCGGCCGACACCAATCCGGCGGGCGACATCTTCGGCGGCTGGCTGATGGCGCAGATGGATCTGGCCGCCGGCAACGTCGCGGCGCGGCGGGCGCGGGGCCGCTGCGCCACGATCTCGGTCGAGGCGATGACCTTCCACAGCCCCGTCTTCGTCGGCGACGAGGTCAGCCTCTACGCGCGCATCCTCAAGGTCGGCCGCACGTCGATCCGCATCCATGTCGAGGTCTGGCGGCGCGAGCGCGAGAGCGAGGCGACCCGGAAGGTGACGGAGGGGACCTTCACCTTCGTGGCGATCGGGCCCGACCGCCTTCCGCGGCCGGTGCCGCCGGAAGACGTGTCGCCCGCGGATGCTGCGTGAGCGGGGCTGCGCTTCAGCGCTTGAAGAACGCGTCCGCCGCGCCGCGGGCGCTCTCCTTGGCGGTGCGCGCCGCCTCCAGGCGCGCGATCTCCTGCCGCAGGAGATCGATCCGCTCGGAGAGGTCCTCGACCGAGAGCGCGTCGAGCGCCTGACCGATCTCGTGGGCGGGCGCTCGGCGCACCCTGTCCTCGTCCTCCCGCACGCCGTCCTCCCTCGCACTGAAAGCGTCACCACCACGCGCGGCCGGCCGCGAGGTCGGGCAGGCCGAGATGCCGCGCGACCGTGGCGCCGATATCGGAAAAGCTCGCCCGTCGCCCCACCGGACCCGCCGGGATACCTGGGCCGAAAGCCAGCACCGGCACCTGCTCGCGGGTGTGGTCGGTGCCGGTCCAGGTCGGATCGTTGCCGTGGTCGGCGGTGATCACGCAGAGGTCGCCCGGCCGCAGGAGCGCGTCGATCTCCGGCACGCGCCTGTCGAAATCCTCGAGCGCGGCGGCGTAGCCCGGCAGGTCGCGCGGATGGCCGTACTCGGTGTCGAAATCCACGAGGTTCAAGAAGACGAGGCCGCCCTCGGGCAGATCGCGGAAGGCCGCGAGCGCCGCGTCCAGGCAGGCGCGGTTGCCGGCGGGCTTCACCTCGCGGCCCGTCGCGCGGTGGGCGAAGATGTCGCCGATCTTGCCGACGCTGACCACGGCGCGCCCGGCCGCGCGGTCGAGCAACGTCTCGCCGGGCGGCGCGACGGCGAAATCCCGGCGGTTGGCGGTGCGGCGGAAGCCGCTCTCCGGATCGCCCAGGAAGGGCCGAGCGATGACCCGGCCGATCCGGTACTCGTCGCAGAGCGCGCGGGCGGTGCGGCAGAGCGCGTACAGGCGCTCCAGCCCGAAGGCCTCCTCGTGGGCCGCGATCTGGAACACGCTGTCGGCGGAGGTGTAGCAGATGGGTCGGCCCGTCCGCAGGTGCTCGGCCCCCAGCTCGGCGACGATGGCCGCGCCCGCCGCGTGGCAGTCGCCGAGAATGCCGGGAATCCCGCCCCGCTCGGTCAGCGCGCGGATCAGCGCCTCCGGGAAGGCGGGCCGCGTCTCGGGAAAGTGCCCCCAGGGCTCGCGCATCGGCAGGCCGGCGATCTCCCAGTGGCCCGAGGGCGTGTCCTTGCCGGCGGCGGTCTCGACAGCGTGGCCCCAGGCCCCGCGCGCCGGGCCCCCGGTCTCGAGGCCCGGCGGCAGGCGGCCGCTCGCGCCCTCGGCAGCGAGCCCGAGGCCGAGGGCGGCGAGATGCGGCAGGCTCAAGGGTCCGGCGCGCAAGCCCGCGCGGTCGCCCGCGCCCCTGGCGCAGCCCTCCGCGATATGGCCCAGCGTATCGGCGCCGGCATCGCCGTAGGCGGCAGCGTCGGGGGCGCCGCCGATGCCGACGGAATCAAGCACGACAAGGAGCGCGCGAGCCATGTCAGGCCGGCTCCAGTTCGGCGACCGCGTCGCTCTTCAGGTTGAAGGCGGCGGCGAACAGGGTGCGGGTATAGGCCGTCCGGGGTGCGGCGAAGATCGTCTCGGCGGGCCCCTCCTCGACTACCTGACCGTTCTGCATGACGAGGACATGGTTGGCGAGCGCGCGCACCACCTTCAGGTCGTGGCTGATGAACAGGTAGGCGAGGCCGCGCTCCCGCTGGAGATCGCGCAGCAGCTCGACGATCTGAGCCTGCACCGAGCGGTCGAGCGCCGAGGTCGGCTCGTCCAGCACGATGAAGCGGGGCTTCAGCACGATCGCCCGCGCGATGGCGATGCGCTGGCGCTGGCCGCCCGAGAACTCGTGCGGGTAGCGGTCCATCACGGCAGGATCCAGCCCGACATCGTGCAGCGCCCGCGCCACCACGGCCCGGCGCTCCGCGCCCGAGCGGATCTCGCCCTGCACGACCAGACCCTCGGCCACGATGTCGGCCACCGACATCCGCGGGGAGAGCGAGCCGTAGGGATCCTGGAACACCACCTGCATGTCGCGGCGGAGCGGCCGCATCGCCGCCACCGGGAGCCCGTCGATCGGCCGGCCCATGAACACGATCGGCCCCTCCGAGCCGATCAGGCGCAGGAGCGCGAGGCCGAGCGTCGTCTTGCCCGAGCCGGACTCGCCCACGATGCCGACGGTCTCGCCGGCCCGAACCATCACCGAGACGCCGTCCACGGCCTTCACGTAGCCGGTCGTGCGGCGCAGCAGGCCTTCCTTGAGAGGGAACCAGACCTTGAGCGGCCCGGCCTGCAACAGGACGGCTGCGTCGGCCGGCACCGGGTTGGCCCGGCCCCTCGGCTCGGAGGCGATGAGCCGGCGGGTGTACGCGTGCTGCGGCGCCCCGAACACCTCCCCGGTCGGGCCCGCCTCGACGATCCGGCCCTTGAACATCACGCAGACCCGCGCGGCGATCCGCTCGACGATGCCGAGATCGTGGGTGATGAACAGCATCGCCATCCCGAGCCGTTTCTGCAGGTCGGCCAGCAGCGCGAGGATCTGGGCCTGCACGGTGACGTCGAGCGCCGTCGTCGGCTCGTCGGCGACCAGGAGGTCCGGTTCGCAGGCCAGCGCCATGGCGATCATCACCCGCTGACGCTGGCCGCCGGAGAGCTCGTGCGGGTAGGCGCCCATGCGGCGCTCGGCGTCGCGCAGGCCCACGAGGTCGAGCAGTTCGAGGATGCGGGCGCGGGCCCTCCGCCCCCTCAGGCCGCGATGGAGTGCCAGCACCTCGCCGATCTGCCGCTCGATGGTGTGGAGCGGGTTGAGCGAGGTCATCGGCTCCTGGAAAACCATGGTGATGTCGGCGCCGCGCACCGCGCGCATCCGGCGCTCCGGCAGCGCCAGCAGGTCCTGGCCCTTGAAGCGGATCGTCCCCGAGAGCTCGGCCGCGCCGTCGACGAGGCGCAGGATCGAGAGCGCGGTGACCGACTTGCCGGAGCCCGACTCGCCCACCAGCGCCACGGTCTCGCCCGGCGCGATGGTGAAGCCGACGCGGTCGACCGCCCGGGTGCCGCCGGGGAACGTGACCGAGAGATCCTCGACGGAGAGCAAGGGGTCCGGCATCGCGCCTGCGTGTTCGCGGCGCGGCGGGGAGCGCCGCGCGTCGGCGGATTATAGCGCGGCGGGTCCGGGAGGGCGAACGCGCGCCCTGACCAGCCGCGCTCCTCCCACCTATGCGGGAGAGGAACCGCGCGGTGCATTGATCGCGCCGGGATCGGCGCTAGAACCCGCCATGTGACATCCTTCCCGCACTGGATCCTGGCCGCGCTCGCCGCGCTCCTGCTCGCGGGCGCGGCACGCGCCGCCCCGTCCGCCGCGCCCTCCGAGGGGGCGACCGAGACCGTCGAGCAGGCGCTCTGCCGGCTCATCGAGGGCTCGGCCAGGGCCCGCGGCCTGCCGGTGCCGTTCCTGACCCGGCTGATCTGGCGCGAGAGCAGCTTCAAGGTGGGCGTGGTGAGCCCGGCCGGCGCGCAAGGGGTGGCGCAGTTCATGCCGGGCACGGCGCGCGAGCGCGGGCTCACCGACCCGTTCGATCCCGAGCAGGCGATCCCGCACGCGGCGCACCTGCTCGCCGACCTCAAGCGCCAGTTCGGCAATCTCGGCCTCGCGGCGGCGGCCTATAACGGCGGCGCCCAGCGGGTGACGAACTGGCTCGCGGGCACGGGCGGCCTGCCGGCTGAGACCCGGGCCTACGTGCTGTGGATCACCGGCAGCCCGGCGGAGGATTTTCGGACCGGCGCGGGCCAGGGGGCCATCGAGTTCCCCGAGGGGACGCCCGGGAAGAAGGACGCCAAGGACGCCAAAGAGGCCAAGCCCGAACCCGTGATCGAGACGCAGCAGACCTGCCTGCAGACGACGGCGGCGCTGCGGATCCCGTCCCGCGGCGACCGCTTCGCCACGGGCCCGAGCGAGGGGCCGGTCGCGCCCTGGGGCATCCAACTCGCTGGCAACTTCTCGAAGTCGCTGGCACTGGCGAGCTTCTCGCGGGCGCGCTCGGCCTACGCCAAGGTGATCGGCGACGTGCGCCCGATGATCATCGGCACGCGCTTCCGCAACCGCGGCACCCGCGCCTTCTACCGGGTCCGCATTCCGGCCGAGAGCCGGCAGGCGGCGGACGGGCTCTGCGCGAAGATCCGCTCCGTCGGCGGTGCCTGCCTCGTTCTGAAGACCTGAGCCGGGGGACCGGACGCGACACGGGACGCGGCGTCGGACCGTCTGTCCGCCAGGGCCGCGATCCGGCCATGAAACCGCCCGCTGCCGCGGGTCATGAGGGACCAAAGGGGCCATCGATCACCGCATGATTCGCGTTCTCACCGGACTCGTCAGCCTGCTCTGCCTCGCCCTCGGCGCGCTCGGGCTGTCGGCCTGCTCGCCGCTCGCCCTGTTCGACGCGATCGGCCCGCGCGATCCCGGCGGCCGCCAGGCGGCGAAGGACCTGGTCTTCGCGGAGGGGCCGCGCGGCGGCCTCGACGTCTACGTGCCGGTCGATCCCGTCGAGCACGCGCCGGTGCTGGTGTTCTTCTACGGCGGATCCTGGCAGAGCGGGCAGAAGGCCGACTACGCCTTCGTCGGCCAGGCGCTCGCCGCGCAGGGGTTCGTGACGGTGGTGCCCGATTACCGGCTCTACCCGGAGGCCCCCTTCCCAGCCTTCCTGGAAGACGGCGCGCGGGCGGTCGCCTGGGTGCGGGACAACATCGCGGCCTACGGGGGCGATCCGCGCCGCATCGTGCTGGCGGGCCACTCGGCCGGCGCCTACAACGCCGTGATGCTGGCGCTCGACCCACGTTACCTGCGCCGCGCCGGGGTCGATTCCCGCACGATCCGGGCGGTGGCTGGCCTCTCGGGGCCCTACGACTTCCTGCCCTTCGACCACGAGACCGCGATCCGGGTCTTCGGCGCCGCGCCCGACAAGGTGGCGACCCAGCCCGTCACCTTCGCTGGGCCGAACGCCCCCCCGGCCTTCCTGGCGAGCGGCGAGGCCGACACCGTGGTTCGCCCGCGCAACACCCACAGCCTCGCCGACCGGCTGCGCGACGCCCACGTGCCGGTGCAGGAGCGGATCTATCCGGGCCTCGACCACAGCGACACGCTGCTCGCGCTCTCCGTCACCTTCCGGTCGAAGGCGCCGGTGCTGGCCGAGATGGCGGCCTTCCTGAAGGGGCAGGCCGTCGGCCGGCAGCAGGTGACGATCCGGCAGCGCTGACCGAGCGGCCTCCGCCCTCTCGGCGCCCGCGCGCAGCGGACGCTCCGCTACAGCGTCTTCTCCAGCAGCCCCTCGATCCATTCCGCCTGCGTCTCGCCGACGGAGCGGCCCGCCTCGTTCGTGCCCTTGAACGCGATGAGGGTGCTCTGCATCCGCGCGTCGAAGCGGCGCAGCAGATCCTTCTGCGTGTCGAAATCGATGGTGAAGACGCGCAGCGCCCGAAAGCGCGGCTCGGTCGCAAGCTTGGCCAGGATCGGCTTCTGGACCTTGCAGATCGGGCACCAGGGTGCCGCGACCGCCACGAGGATCGGCGCGCCCGCCTGCTGGGCTGCCGCGAAGGCCTCGGCCTCGAAGGGAACGATCTCGCCGGCCCGGGCCGGGATGGCGAGCAGGGGCGCGAGCGCGGTGAGCGCGGCGAGACGGCGTCGGGTCAGCATGGCGTTTCCTCGCGGGCACAGGGCTCTGTCACATGGCCCTATCCGGCTCCCCGTTCGCCGCGCCGCCGCCATCGGTTACGGGCGGCGCGATGTCCCGATCCTGGCGGACACCGCCCGCATGCCTCAAGGCTCGCCCGCCTCCCGCCGCCGTCGCTCCTCGGCCACCAGCGCGGCCCGATCCTCCGCCGTGACCGCCTCCATGACCTGCCGGATGCGCAGGGCCCGCGTCGGCTGGCCCTCGCGCATCACCAGCACGATCGTCTCCAGGTCGGGGCAGCCCGGATCCGCGCAGGCGATCTCGTTGACGGTGAGCGCGTCGCAGGGGCCGAGCGCGAGCGCCTCCCGCAGATCCTGCTTGAGCCGGGCGGCGATCTCGGCCCGCTCCGCCGAGCGGGCGCGCCACGCTTTCAGACTGACGAAGGCCATGCGATCTTTGCCGGCAAGCAACCAACTCCCGCGAGGCACCGGCGCAGGGTGCAACAGTGTTGCAGCAAGTCGGGCCTGACCTGTCAAGTTTCGACCGCCCCGCCCGCGGATCAGCGACAAAAGCCTCGAAACACGCCCTAAACCTGCTAGAGCCTGCCGGGAGCCCGTAGGCGCCCCGCGCGACGGGGCGAGCACAGGAGATCTCGGTGCGACCCTGGCGGGAGGGATCGGGCGACCGGCGCGGCTACCACCACGGCAACCTGAAGGAGGCCCTGATCGAGGCCGCTCGCCGGTTCATCGCCGAGCGGGGCATCGCGGGCTTCACCCTGGTCGATGCGGCGCGCCTCGTCGGCGTGACGCCGGCCGCGCTCTACCGCCATTTTCGCGGGCGCGAGGCGCTGCTGGAGGAACTGGCCGGCCGCGGCTTCGCCGACCTCGCCGAGCGCCTCGCCCGGGCGCTGACCTCGCGCGGCACGGCGCTGGAGCGCTTCACCCGCATGGGCGAGGCCTACCTCGCCTTCGCCGAGGAGGAGCCGGCCTATTACGCGGCGATCTTCGAGACGCGCGGCCTCCATGTCAGCATCGATTCCGAGGCCCGCCCAAGCCCGTTCGACATGCTGGTCGAGGCTTTGCGCT